>CAMVCZ010000017.1 GCA_947166105.1 uncultured Bacteroidales bacterium | reverse complement strand
AAACCCCCGACCCCCTTAAAAGGGGGACACCTGCCGGCTGCCAACCTACCGGACGCGAGCCTTCCAAACCCAAACCCTGCGTCGCTTTGCGCCTCCCCCTTCCCCCTTCTGAGGGGGCAGGGGGAGTAAAAAGGGGGCTAGGGGGTTTTTAAAGACACCTACCGGACATTTTGAAGACAAGCCAAGGGAGTTTTTGAAAACACTTACTAGACATTTTGAAGACACCTGCCGGACGCTGGCCTACCAGACAGCCAGTTTGGAAAATAGTTTCTGAAACCCCCGACCCCCTTAAAAGGGGGACACCTACCGGCTGCCAACCTACCGGACCCTGGACTGTTTGGCAAATAGTTTCTGAAACCCCCGACCCCCTTAAAAGGGGGACACCTACCGGCTGCCAACCTACCGGATGTGTTTTCTCGATCCATCTCTGCGTCGCTTTGCGCCTCCCCCTTTTAAGGGGGCTAGGGGGGTTTTGATGACACCTACCGAACCCAAACCCTGCGCCGCTTTGCGCCTCCCCCTTCCCCCTTCTGAGGGGGCAGGGGGAGTAAAAAGGGGGCCAGGGGGTTTCCGAAAACCCCGGCAGGCAAAAAACACATAGAGACGCCACAATGTGACGTCTCTACGATCTTCATGCGGGAATGGAAAATCTCCCTTCCCCCGGCTTGCGGAATCGGAAATCCCGCCTCCTTGCGAACCGCTTAGTTGGCATCCCACACCAAACGGACACAATAGCCATACTCGCGCTGCAAATTCTCAATTACAACTTTAGGAGTGGTATAAGTCGCATTTGCTACACCCATAACGACGATGTGCAAGGCCTTCGCTTTATAAGGATTACTATCAGTACAAGAGGACGACCAATAGTAGCCAATACCTCCGCCAATAGACGTATTATAATTATAGCACAAATAATCATAGTATCTTTCTTTATAGCGATAGCCCACGCACGGCAAGAACACGGCTCCGGCGTCAAACATCTTTTGCACATCAGCATTACCATTACTATAGTCAATTATAGCCGGATTACCTGTTACAGAATTAAAAGAGTAGTTGCCTGAAAGGTCTGAGCCAGAGTAGTGATCAGGGAACACGAAGACACCCATATAACAAGCTTCTGATCCATAATATCTTAAAAATACCCTTAAGAAACGTTTGTCTCCCCTCACATTGGATGGGCCATTGAACAAATAAATCCACTCGTCTGCACTCAGTGTGCGCCAATTGCCACCCTCTGGACTACTCTCCGTAAACACACAGCCCCAGTCTTTTGCCACTGCTGCAGTCTTAGTCAGATTCTCATTTACATCAAGATATTCAGAGGTTGTAAGTTTAATTTTGTCGAAATATCCCCAAGTAAATCTGTCTCCGGAGGATTTACCCGATGAAAAAATTATTCCATTTTCATTAACAGGATTATTACTATTTGTATTTGAATATTGGTGATAAGTTTGAATCTGACCCAAACCATTTACTGCGAGTGGACCATCAATCTCGTCAAACTGAGTGTTGTGGAAACTCCAGCCATCAGCGTAACTATTAGTTGAGAAGGAAGCCTTCAGGTTGCCTCTCGAGAAATAGACCTGCTTGTTCGCACTCACTGAGAATGTGGTCAACGTACCGCCACTTGTCTTAACGGCGTATGCTGCCGCAGGCGGATCAGGCACGGGCAGAGGATTGTTGATGCTGAGGCCTGAGTTGATATAGGTGTTGTTCGCCATGACAGGTATGGTTTCGCCTTCACCTTCCCAACTCAAATCACCTTCATCTTCTCCAATTTTGTCTCCAAGGTTGGTGCCAGGCAGCAGGATGGCCCATCTGATAGCGGTGTTTCCTTCCTCGCCATAAAGGGTGATGTCGTCGTAGTCTTGTCCCTCGGTGGCCACAATGGCGGTCTCAGCAGTAGGATTGGCGAAGTTGACGGTGGCCAGCGTAGGCACGTTTGACAAGGTAACTTCATAATCCCCTTGATTCTGAAGGTCGAACCTCACCAAGGCGCACTTGTTCTTCAGCGTGGTGGAATAGGTGGTGCCTGCGCCGGTGAAAGGCTTGGTGGAAGCGCCGTAGGAAAGCACGGGCAGGTTCTCGCTTTGGTCGGCAATGCTGATGCTGAGCGAAGTGGTTTCGTTCACAATAGTGTCGCTCTTAAGTTCCGAATTGCCCAAGAAAAAGAAGTGCAAGGGCTGGTCGGTGACGCTTGCGTCCGGGTAGATGGTGCCGTCGAAAAAGCCGTTTTTGAACTTCAGTGTGCCCACAAATTCGCCATTGTGGCCCACATAGAGCTGGTCGCCGCTGGAGAAGGCAAACAGACCGTTAGCCGGAGCGATGTTGTGTTTTTCGCCGTTATTGTCCTTGCCGTCCTGGTCGCCCACGTTCACGGTGATGCGCACCCCCGGGTTGCTGGGCGTGGTGTTGCCCGTGGTGGGTGTTTCCTGTTTCTTGCATTGGCTCATTCCAAGCACGAGAGCCAAAGCCATGATGATTGTGCTAAGTTTTTTCATTTTTTTGTCGTGTTTTTGATGTTTTTTCTTGTTGATTTCTAAGTGATTGTTCGCAATTAAACTACAAGTTTCCGATGTTGGACTAGTTTGGGTTGTTTTTTTACTCCCCCGCCTTTCAGGCACCCCCTCAAGAGGGGGACACCTACCGGCTGCAAGTTCTTCGCCAAGCTCTTCGCTTAGTTCCTCGTCGCTTTGCGCCTTCCCCCTTTCCCCCTTCTGAGGGGGCTGGGGGAGTAAAGGGGGTTAGGGGTTTTCAAGAACCAGCCCAAGAGGGCCAGGTGGTTTCAAGACCCCGCCCTGCGTCCAGTCAAAACTTGCTCATCTTCTCACTTCTTGTTTTTACGTTTTTTCGAGAATGCGTAGGCCGCGCCAGCCGCAGCCATGATAAAGAGTCCGCTGCCGAGCGGGGCGTCGCCGAATTGCTCGGTGCCGATGTAGAAGCCTCCCTGGCCACCGCCTCCACTGCCACCGAACTGTTCGGTCGAGATTTTGAAGCCAGTGCTGGTGCCAGTGCCGGTGCCACCTCGCATCAGCGCACCGTTTTGCTTGCCCTGCTCCTTGTAGGGGTTTTGCAGCAGCCCACGGTTGATGACTTGGGCATCCACTGTCACAGCCTGAAACATCAGGGCTGCCAGCCCAAGCGAAAGCGTGATGGTTTTCAATGATTTAATTTTTTTCATTTAGTTAGAATTTTAGAATTTAAAGATAAGGTATTTAAAATTTAAAGATTCAATATTCAAGATTTGAAAGGTTGGGGTTGTTTTTTGAAACCCCCGACCCCCTTAAAAGGGGGACACCTGCCGGACGCGAGCCTGCCGGCTGCAATTTTCGTGCCAATTTCTTCGCCAGTTCTTCGCCAGTTCTTCGCCAACTCTCTCGCCAACTCCTGCGTCGCTTTGCGCTTCCCCCTTTTAAGGGGGCCAGGGGGTTTCCGAAGACCCGCCAGGCACAAAAAAATCCAAGGCAAGCCATTTCGGCCTGTATTGGACTAAGGGTATGCGAAAACTCGGAAAGGAGATTTACCCCCCTCTGAATTTTTGCTTAACTTATTGATATTCAATATATTACAAAGGTTTTTCATTCCTTTTCCTCTATTTTGATGCTGCAAAATTACGAAAAAAAACAAATCGGAATGAAAAAACAGGAAATTTTGCAATAAAGCATCTTATTTCGCAAAGAAATCGTAATTTTGCAAAAAAATCCAATGGAAGTCATCAGATACATAAAAACAGGTTTGTATTTGCAAAGTCCGGCCTACATTTATACCTTTTTGATGGAAGAAATACGCGGACAACTCAAAAATGACTAACTTTGCATGGTTTTTTACAACCTAAATTGAACGTAATTGATTAAAAATCATAAATTTACAAAGATGGAAAAGATTAAAGTAGGTATCAATGGTTTCGGCCGCATTGGCCGCAACGTGTTCCGCATCATCTGCGAACGTCCGAACTTAGAAATCGTGGGCGTCAACGACCTGACGAGCACCAAGGTGCTGGCCCACCTGTTGAAATACGACTCCACCCAGGGCAAGTTCCCCGGCACGGTGGAATATGACGAAACCGCGCTCATCGTCAACGGCGTGCGTATCCCCGTCACGGCCGAGCGCTCGCCGCTGAACATCAAGTGGGGCAAGACCCCCGACGTGGTGGTTGAATCGACCGGCGTGTTCCGCTCGAAGGAAAGCAGCAAGGGCGGCTACGGCGACCACCTGAAGAACGGCGCCAAGAAGGTCATCCTCTCGGCCCCCTCGAAGGACGCCATCGACGCCACCATCGTGGTCGGCGTCAACAACAACGACCTGACCGACGACATCGAGTGCGTGAGCAACGCCTCCTGCACCACCAACTGCTTGGCTCCCGTGGCCAAGGTGCTGAACGACCGCTTCGGTATCGAGCAGGGCTACATCACCACCATCCACAGCTACACCAACGACCAAGTGATCCTCGACGGCCCGCACAGCGACCTGCGCCGCGCCCGCTCGGCTGCCATGTCGCAAATCCCGACCACCACTGGCGCCGCCAAGGCCGTGGGCATCGTCATCCCCGAACTGAATGGCAAGCTCGACGGCATCGCCGTCCGCGTTCCTACGCCTACGGGTTCGCTCGTCGACCTCGTCTGCACGCTGAAGACCGAAGCCACCAAGGAAGAGATCAACGCCGCCATGAAGGAAGCCGCCGAAGGCCCGATGAAGGGTGTGCTCGAATACACCGAGGACCCGATCGTGAGCTGCGACGTCATCCACAACCCGCACAGCAGCATCTTCGATGCCCAAAGCACGATGGTGATGGGCAAGATGGTGAAGATCATGTCGTGGTACGACAACGAATGGGGTTATTCGAACCGTATGGTCGACCTCATTGAGATGATGAAATATTGAATTATTTATGGGATCGGCTAAAGCCGAGAAATCTGTCAAAAATCTGTATTAAAATCTACCAAAATGATTTTTGAACGATTTTGAAATTGATTTTATAGGATTTCTTGCGAAGCAATACCAAAAATGACGTGTAGAGACGCAAAATTTTGCGTCTCTACTGTTTTTACCGAACGATGGTGATGGACCCTTGCAGATGCAGTTTTTCCTCGCCGGTTTGGCTTTGGTAGGTGATGTCGCAAATGTAGAAATAGGTGCCGGGCGGGCAGTCCATCTTGGTCAGTTTGCTCTTGCCGTCCCATTGGATGAGGGGGTCGTCGGTGTCGTGGAGGATGTTGCCCCAACGGTTGAAAACCACGGTTTTTGCACTGACAATCAAGTCGATGCCTGTCACAATAGGCTCAAAAACGTCGTTGAAGCCATCGCCGTTGGGCGTGAACACGTTGGGCAGTGTGTAGGAAAACTCCTCGGTCGGGTCCTCGTGGCCAATGCGCACGGTCTTGATGGCCGAATAATTGACCAAAGGCCGCATGATGCCCTCCAAGGTGTAATGTCCGAAAGTGCGCACATAATAGCGATAGGTTACGTCGGCTTCCACCTCAGCATCAACATATTCCATCCCCGTCACCGAAGCGATCCTGACAAAATGGCTGTTCACTTCCTTAAAAACCTGCGTGCTGTCAACGAGCCACGGCACGGCTTCCGTCCACGAGAGGCGGGCTTCGCTGAAGATGCCATTGGCCGAAAGCATCACCGCCGAGGCCACCGCGCTCTCGCCCATCAGCTGTTGGTTGGCGTCGCGCATTTGCACCTTATATATTAATGAAGCGGCCTGCGCCAAATCTACATTTGCATCAAGGAAGATAGTGTCAGAGCCTTCGTAAACGATGGAACTCGTGCCATCGAGGATGCGGGTCAGGGCGTAACTGAACGGAGCAACATATTGGCCGTCAATCTCTTTCGGCTTGACCCAACAAGTGACGACTTGTCCCGAAACGAGGTCGATGCTATCGTTGCTGACGTGGGTCATCAGCGGACTGTCGTTCTTCAATTCCACACAAGCCGCATCGCTGACAATGCTCTTGGCTCCATCAGGGAATTGGGCAACGATACGATACTCATACTCAACACCTTGCGAAAGGTTTTGGTCAGCAAATGAGTTCGCTGAAATATCGTTCAAAGTGGCCATGAGTTGGTAGCCCTCGCGGATGCCAGTTTCACATTCATCAGGCACATATCCGTTGCAACCTGCCTTGCGGTAAACGAGCAAAGCCGTCGCATTGGCACATGGATAGGTCGTCCACGAAAGCCTTGCGTCATGGCCAACCACCTCGGCAGTCAGGTTTTGGACTTTTGGAGCCATCACATTGATAATCACCGTCTTGATATTCGTCAAACTGATGGGAGAGCCATCGTCCTTGGCATGGATGACCACCTGATAAGGCGTGTGGCGGATATGGGCAAAGGTGGTGTTCCAAAGGAATTCCATCTGCGGCTGCATACCAAAGGCCGACTCGGGATTAAGCACCGCCGGACTGACCGCCACCTCGAAAGGCGCACCCGAAGCAGTCAGCGTAACATTGTCGCCGTTGGGGTCGGAAGCGGAAATGATGAAATCAAGTTGTTCGCCTGCCACGAGGCAATACTGCTCGTCGCATTGGATTTGAGGCAAGTCGTTGTCGCAATGGGAGATAAGGATTTGCATATCGCGCACCACCGAGCCGATTTTCACGCCATGCCGCCACTCCTCCACCATGATGGCCACATTGTATTCGCCTTGCAGCACAGGATTCTCCCATCGCAACTCACCCGTAACAGGGTCGATTTCAAACGATTGCGAGGCTTGCGGAAAAGCGTAGCCCCCAATCTCCATGCCGTCTTGTCCTTTGCAAGTCACCAAGCGGTAACTCAAACTGTCGCCATCGGGGTCGTAAGCTGAGGGATTGTGCAGGTAGAGTTTGCCCACGCAGCCCTTGTCTACAGGCGCATTGAGGAGTTGCACGGAATTGTTGTAGCCCAAAAACGGATTGATGACCAATTCCGTCTCAATGTGCATCGGCACCATCACCGAATTGGGCACATTGACCACGCCGTAATTGCGGTTGGCATCCTCCATGCTGATGGTGTAAGTCCCTGAAGTTGAGTAGTTATGGATGGCTTTATAATGGTTCACCACACAATCGTCGCCCAAATTTTGCCAATCAATGCGAGGGATGTTTTCCTCCGCTCCGTCACCCCATTTGACGTACAACGAATCGCGCTGGTCCCAAGCGGCATTGGGCACATTGTAGGTCGTAAGCGTAAACTCGTAGGCATTGCCACCAAGCCAAATGTAGGTGATTTCGGCGGCACGTTGGTGTGTCGCCCTCGCGGTGAAGGCGAAACAAAGTACCAATCCTATGATAAGCAAGAATTTACATTTCATAGTTCCAAAATCGGAATACCATATTCATAAATGGTATCACTCGGCAAATCAACACATTCATTCCAAGAAATGCAAGTACGGCTTGCATCCAATTGTGCCATGGGCCAAAGGCCAATTTCTGTAGCCAAACTCTTGAAATCCTCAATAGTGTCAATATCGTCTTTCACATCGTAACACACACGAAAGCCATCATCGAAAGTCACAATTAACTTCCAATTATCATTGAGTTCAAACTGTTTGATTCTCGGTATCATAGCGGCGTAATCTTCCCCATTTTTTGCGTATTCCAGATTTTCGGCAAAGATATATATTTTTTCGATAATACGAAACAAGGCGCACCCAAAAGGTTCGCCTTGTTTCATTTTCAATCTGCCGAAGCAATCACTTGTTCTTCAGCAGGTCGCGGATTTCGGCGAGGAGTTCCTCTTGCGTCGGACCGGCGGGAGCGGCAGGCTCGGCGGGCTTCTCTTCCTCTTTGCGCTTCATGCTGTTGATGCCCTTGATGACCAAGAAGATCGAGAAGGCGATGATGATGAAGTCGAACACGACTTGCAGGAAGTTGCCCCAAGTCATACACAACTCGGGCTTCACGACGGTTTCGCCCTCCATGACGGCTTCGCGGATGACCCACTTCCAATCGGTGAAATTGAGACCACCCGTGATGGCACCGATGAGCGGCATGATGATGTCGGACACCAATGAGGAGACGATTTTGCCGAACGCGCCGCCGATGACGACACCGACAGCCATGTCCATGACGTTGCCCTTCATGGCAAACTCCTTGAATTCTTGCATAAATTTACCCATAGCAATGATGTTTAATTGTAGATTGTTTAATTGTTTAACTGTTTTTCAGTGCAAAATTATAGAAATATTTCTTTTCTTGTACACGAATGTCCATGAATTTGTCTTGATTTTTCTGAAATAATGATTTATGAATCAATTCATGGAAAATTTATGGCCATTCATATTGATTAGAACTCCGAAGTGAAATGGAACTCGATGTCGGGGTATTTCTCCATCGCTGTTTGCAGGGCGTAGGGCGACTCGGCCAAGAACACATCACGACCTTCCTTGTCTTCGGCGAGGTTCATCGATTTACGCATCTTGAAATCAGCCAATTGCGCCTCGTTGGTGCTGGTAATCCACGCGGTCTTGTAGAGCGAAATCGGCTGGTAGCGACAGGAAGCGTTGTACTCGTGCAGAAGGCGGTATTGGATCACCTCAAATTGCAATTCGCCCACCGTGCCGATGATTTTGCGGCCCGTCATCTTGCCTGTAAACAGTTGGGCCACACCCTCATCTGTCAGTTGTTCCAAACCCTTGGCCAATTGCTTCGACTTCATCGGGTCGGCGTTCTCCACATATCGGAACTGCTCGGGCGAGAAACTCGGAATGCCCTTGTAGTTCAGGATTTCGCCCTCGGTCAGGGTGTCGCCGATTTTGAAATTGCCGGCATCGTAAAGGCCCACAATGTCGCCCGGATAGGCCTCGTCAAGCACCGATTTTTTCTGCGCCATGAATGCCGTCGGGTTCGAGAATTTCAGTTCGCGGCGTTGGCGCACATGGAAGTAGTTCTTGTTGCGCTCGAAGCGACCCGACACCACGCGCACAAACGCGATGCGGTCGCGGTGGTTGGGGTCCATGTTGGCGTGAATCTTGAACACGAAGCCCGTAAACTTCTCCTCGGTCGGCTCGATGCGACGTTCCACCGTGTCACGGCCAATCGGCGTGGGCGCAATCTCGATAAAGCAGTCCAACAGTTCCTTCACGCCGAAATTGTTCAAGGCCGAGCCGAAAAACACGGGGCAAATGTCTCCTTTTAAATATGCGTCGCGCGAGAAGTCGTCGTAAACGCCTTGCACCAATTCCGTTTCGTTGCGAAGCGTTTCGGCATCCTCGCCAATCATCTTGTCCAAGTCGGGATTGTTCAAGTCATCGAAAGCAATGCCCTCGGTAATGTGTTGTTTGTCAGAGTTGAAGAGATAGAGGCTCTTGTCGTAGATGCTGTAAACACCCTTGAATTTCGGTCCACTGTTGATAGGCCAGCTCAGCGGTGTGAGTTTCAGGTTGAGTTTTTGCTCGATTTCGTCCAACAGTTCAAACGGGTCCATGCCCGGACGGTCCATCTTGTTGATAAACACGATGATAGGCGTGTTTCTCATGCGGCACACCTCGACCAACTTCTCCGTCTGCGACTCAACACCTTTGGCCGAGTCGATGACGACGATGACGCTGTCCACGGCAGTCAAGGTGCGGAAAGTGTCTTCGGCAAAGTCCTTGTGGCCGGGCGTGTCCAAAATATTGATTTTGATGTTCTTATAGTCGAAACCCATCACTGAGGTGGCCACCGAAATGCCGCGTTGCCGCTCGATTTCCATCCAGTCGGAAGTGGCGGTTTTGCGGATTTTATTCGACTTCACGGCACCTGCCACCTGAATGGCACCGCCGTAAAGCAGCAGTTTTTCGGTCAAAGTGGTCTTACCCGCGTCGGGGTGGCTGACGATGGCGAAGGTTCGCCGACGGTTGATTTCATCGATGAATGACATTACGCTCAGTTTTTCAAGATGCCAATAAAAAAAGCAACCTTTTTGGGGTTGCTCTGTTGAGCGGTCCGGACGAGACTCGAACTCGCGACCTCCTGCGTGACAGGCAGGCATTCTAACCAAGCTGAACTACCGGACCAACCAGAAAAAGAACTCTATTGCTTTGCTTTGCGGGTGCAAAAGTACGACCTTTTTTGAAACTGGCAAGCATTTTTTTACTTTTTTTGAAACTTTTTCATAAAAAACAAAATAATCGTCTGATTATTAAATTATTACAAATAAGTCAAAAAATCTATTCAAAGCCACATTCAAAAGCGCCATCACCTATATAATAATTGGGCAGGCCTTTTTCACAAGCCTGAATGACCCATTTTTCCGCCAAATAGCGAGGCACGGAACCGTCAATGAGCAGCATTTTGGCATCAAAACCATTCAAAATGGATTGAACATCAGGTTTTTGCCTTCCCATAACCAGCATATAATCCACGGGCAGACGGTAACTGAGGCTATCGTCGCATCGGCAATCATCATTCCAAAGGGCCAATAACTTCCCATCGAAGGAAACCAAATTCGACTTTTTGCGAAGGTAACCATTGCTGTAATCATCCTCAAAACCAACAGTTTGCGGATAGAAAGAAAGACCTCGCTTCGTCCACGCGCCCTTCAAGCTGTAATCAACAGTAGACTCGTCGGTCATCAAAGCAGAGTCCGTCAAAAGAACATGGTCTCCCCCACTAACGAAATCCACAGCGACGTGGTTACGTAAACTAAAAACTATCATTCCACTCTGGTTTTCAGATTGATAGATTCTCAATGTCACCGAAACCATCAGCAACAACAATGCCGACAACATGGCTATCAACAAACGTCTTTTCCGCATTTTGACACAGAGCAACAGCAAAGCGAAAGCCAATAGCGACATTCCAAACTCAAACTCACTGACATACAACCCCTTGACAATGGAAAACGGCAACTGCTCCACCCACGAAACCACCGCGTTCATCACATAAATCGCGCCCCAAACCAAGTAACCGACCGTTACATTGACAAAGGGAATCCACGAAACCAACAGCAAAACCATCCCACTGATGACCACGATGAACGAAATCGGCGTCATAAAGAGGTTGGAGAGCCAGAAATAAGTCGTGAACTGGTTGAAATAGAACAAAGTAAACGGAATGGTTGCGACTTGAGCCGCAAGAGCCACCGAGGTGATGCTCCATGCCTTGTCGAGAAGTTTGTTCCTGACATACAGGAGGCTGTGTATCGGCTTTTGCAACACCACAATACCAATGACAGCGGAATAGGACAGCAGGAATCCCATCTCAAACAAGTTGTTAGGATTGACGCAAAGCAAAATGAAGGCGGAAACCGCTATGGAATTGACAGCGAAGCCTTTGCGATGAATCATTTCACCGATAATAACGAAAGAAATCATCAACGAGGAGCGCAAAATGGAAGGCGAAAGGCCCGCGATGAGGGCATAAAACCAAATCAAGGCGAGCAACAGCAGGTTTTTCAGCGTCTTATGCCATTTCTTGCGATTGAGGAAACCCAAAAGGAACGAGGCAAACAAATAGATGATGCCCACGTGCATACCCGAAACGCAAAGAATGTGCATGGAACCCGCCGCAACATAACTTTTCCGCATTTCGTCGGCGAGGTGGTCATCGTAGCCAAGCAAAATGGCCGCCGCCACACCAAACTCATGGTTATTCAATCCACTGTGTTGCAACGAATTGAGCAGAATATCGCGAAACCGATAGGAAAACGAAAACAGCGGATTGGCATTGTGTACCTGCAAGCCAATCCAATCGTCATCTTTCAGATAGACCTGCCCCGTGATGCCTTTCCGCATCAAATAATCACGATAATCGAACTCGCCCGGATTCAATGGAGGCGTCACTTCGCGAATAGGCGCAGGAAAGGCTATCAAATCGCCGTAACGCAAGGCAAAAGCCGAATCCGACTTGGGGAAATAGGCCATCACCTTGCCCGAAACATAGCGCGAAGCCAAGCTGTCGCCAAACTGGTACTCCAACTCCAAAACCGTCCTGATGGTGTTAGTGCGCTCCATAGGGCAGTCATGGATGCGTGCCACGTAATAATGGACACCGCTTTGATAGTTCTTGAAATAATCCTTCTGGTTTTCAGCCTCTTGCACACATGTCAAGGCATAACCGACCAAAAAAAGGTAGATGTAAATCACCGCTCCAAAAATCCAATTGAGGCGATAAGTCTTCAGCACAAATGCAGTCAGGGAGGCCACGGCGAAAAGCCCAAGCGCAATCCCGACCAAGGTTGACAACGGCAAACGAAAGGGAGGCAAACAAACCCAACACCAAATGCCCAAAGCAAAGGGAATCAGCATCCTGACGAAGGGATATTTGCTCCAAACGGACATCGCACTGGCTTTATTTGGGTTTCTTCATGCGTTGCTCGAAGGCACAAGCATCCTTCAGATGGTTTCGGAAAGGCAGCAATACGGTAAGTCGGGCCTCCACATCCTGCAAACGACGTTGGCCCAAAGTTTCATGTTCAATGTCGCCCCAACCTTGGAACTCAACATCTTCATTTACTTCATGTTGCGAAAAATTGCTCAAAATGCTGAGTCCATACGACAAGTCAAACTTGACGAAAAGCTGCGTCCTATTCAGCATAATCCGACTGCAAATCCCAATGCCAGCCACTGCGCTGATGTCGTAAGGCATCATCGTGGCGTTGTCCAACTTCGTTTCGTAAACCAAAGGCGAATAGCTGGCATCATCATAGGTGCGTTCCCAACGGAGATTGCCATTCAGCCAAAGGTTGAAACGGGGAGCAACATAAATATATGGCCTGAAAATCTCGTCATAGCCGATGTAATAGGTCAAGGGAAGCCTAAACTCAACGGCGTTCATCCTCATTGCATAATGGATACGGGCGAAAGTCGAAGTGGTGTAACTCGTCAGGAATTCCGTGGCAAAAACCTCGTTGGAGCCTCGCATGGCGTATGAAGCATCCAAGCCGACGGAAACGCGCCGCATGGTGTTCCATTCGAAGGCGAGGCCGAAAGTCGGGGCAAAACAGGGTGACAATATCGCCTTTTTCACCGCAGAATACATCATGTCGTTGGCGGCGAAACTACCCGTTAGGCCAACACTGAACGGGCTGGTATTGCGGCAGATGAAATTCCTGTTTTTCAGCGGTTTTGCATGTTGGGCCTGCACCGAGGCCACCGAAAGCAAACCGATCACCAAAAGTATCATGCGCTTTTTCATGGCTTCAAGGGTTTTGAGGGTTAACCAAAGAATCATTGTACCAGTGGCAGACCTCCGAAATGCCGTCGTAGTCCTTGAAAATGAAGATGGAATTGACTGGATAGACCGTCTGCGGCACAATGGAATCGTTGTATTTCAGTATCTTATAGCCATAGCGCAAATTACGCACCCCGCTGTTGGTCAAGGTTCCCGAAAACAAGACCGCGTGTTCGGGCGAGCCTTCCGTTTGCGGCGACTCATGATAGTACATCGTGAAATCGTTGCCGCTACCTGTCAGATACACCGGACTGATCAGCTTGCAAAAGGATTCTTCAGAACTCATGCAGTAATAGTCCGCAATCTGGAGGTACTGTTGGTCGATCTTATGGTAGTGCTTGATAGGCGATTGTGTTCCCACTGGCGGTGCAAAAGGTGGCTGCAAGCTGGTGGCCGCATACTCGTGAAGCGACATGAATTCCATATCAATAACGGGCGGCTGGTCGCCGAAATGCACATTTTCCTCGCCGAACATATCCAACAAATCATCCGGCAGATAATCGGTTATGAACGGAATGTCTTGCGGGTCGTTCACCAAGATGGTCGTATTGCCCTCCTTGAGGCAGGAAGGCAAAGCCAACATGGCCAAAACCATCAAGAAAAGATAATACAAGTGTTTCATAATCATTATTTTTTATCGCACAAGCATCACTTTTCGGGTCACGCTTGCACCGTTGCAATTCATCACAAAATAATACAAACCGTTCTTCAAGTCAGGCAAGGTATAGGCCATTTCCTTGCGCAGGTTCGCGTCAACGGAAAAAGCATCCACTTTCTGCCCCAAAGTGTTGTAGACCGCAACATCCACCCTACCAGCCAAATCTCCAAAATGCAAAGTAAAATGGCCATCGGAAGGACTTGGAGAAACCGTAAAACCCTCATCATCAACGCTTTCATTCACTCCATAATAAGAAGTTTTGATGAAAAATTCCTCATGGATGGTATCGCAACGGTTGATGGCCGTAGCGTGCAGCGTGACCGGCTCCAAGAGATAGGAGAAAATGTATAAAGTACATTCCCTGCCCTTGTCGCCGTGAGGCACCACATACCAATTGGGACAGTCGATTTGCCAAAGCACAGTGTCGATTTGTGTGCGAGGTTCGACAGGACTAATGGCATATTCGTTCACGCTGATGTGCGTTTCGCTGCCGCCGATGGGCCAATGCGTCCCGACAAACTCGAAATTGGGCGTAAATCCCATGTCAATGGTCAGGATATAAGTGCTGTCGCAGCCATAGATGCTCGTCCCAACCCGCTCATAATAACCAGATTGCGTATATTCAACACCATAATATTCAAAGGCATCCATATCGCAAACCACCATAGTCGTATCGTGATACTCAGGCTCGCCCACATGAATGTCCACCGATAAAGTATCGTAAACTGTTTGGACGGAGAAGTCATTGAAACCCAGTATGTAAGCCGTAGCCAAATAATCATTGCCCTGCATGTACTGGTGTGTGGTCTCAATGCCTTCGCCCGACTGTCCGTCACCGAAATCCCAACTCACATGGTTGATTTGGTAGTTGGTTTCAACGGAAAGGCTCACTTCATCGTCAATGCACATATAGTGGCCATTGGGAAGCAACCCGCTCCATGTGCCGTCGACAAATAGTTTTTGCGTAAGCTGAATCACATTGGCACCCACGCAATAGGCATAGCCCCTGGCCTGTCCGAAACCATAAACGTGGGCAATCAACCCCAACTCGCAGGCAAGATGGTGCGTGCCGTGGGTGATTTCCTTTCTGACGAAACTGTAGTCTTGCGTGCCACGAACTGGCTGAAACTCAGCAGCATTGATTAAGGAGCCGTCGAAATAGACCTGCCCTACCGCCTCTTTGTCGACCACGATATTGACATAATGATAGTCGATGGTAGCCAAATCATAATCGCTGTTGAAGGTGCAGAACGTGATTTCGTCGATGCGCTGCTCGACGGGCGGAATCCAAGCCATAGAAGGGTCGCCATTGCTCGATCCAAACGGTTCATAAGGCTCCTCACCCGTGGTGTTGTAGAGGTACACCACACTTGGTTTGGTCGTCTCAATGAAACAAGAGCCTTCCGTAGACAACAAGTCAAACTCGAAGGATTCGCCCTGATTGAGCGTGGTAAGCAATTGCCCGTTCCGCGTAATCCTATTATCGTTGGCGGACGAAGTGATTTTCACGAAATCACGCGCCCGGCTATACGAAGTGGTAATCGCAAACTGCTGTCCCCACGAATCCACCGGCAAGGCTTGCTCAAAGATATGGTCGCGGCCTTTCCCGACATCGTTTGGTATGCAGGTCACCGTATTTCCGTTGAACACGGCCACCTTCTTTTCATCATGGACAAAGACCGAGCTTCCCGACAAATCGCGCCATCCCGAATTGCCATTCGACTTGACGAAAAATGTCTCACCCTCATTCAAAGTTACCGTAACTGTCGCATCCGCAAAAATGCCTTGTTCCGTTTCCGTGCTTGGCGTAATGTCAATCACCGTTCCGTCTTCCACGGCGATAATCAGGAAAGCACTCGTCTCAATGCTTTCAGACCAAAGGCCTCCTTCAGCAATGGACTGCTGGCCACACTGGATGATGTATTCCGACCCAAGGCTTTCCACGGGCAGGATAAAGGAAGCATCGAAGGAATAGGTGGCCACATTGCTGATGTAGACCGAAACCGTATCGGTGGCCCTCAGCACCAAGGATTTGTTGCTCACCACCTCCGAGTTGCTCTGATTATAGGCATACATCTCGGGAATGTCGATGTAGGTGATGCCATCGTCTTCCACCGAAAAAGTGATGGGCGGCAGCGAGCCGTCAGGTTTCGCGATAGTGCCCGTGCAGGCCCTTTTCGCGCTGACCATCACCGTGTTTTCAACCCAACCTGCATTGTTGTTGTACTTGTAACCGTTCTCCATATAGGAAAACCAGAACTCCTTGCCTTGTGTGGAGTTTTGCGCCATCATCGAAAAGCCGACGAAAAGCAATAGCATTGTGAGTAGAGTGACCTTTTTCATAGTATTTCAGATTAAACAACGCCGCAAATATAGCAAAAAATTAAAAATCACAAATAAAATGGTAAAAAAACACACCGAAAAGGGATATTTTTTGAACAAAACAAAACTTTACTTTTTCAATTTCAGCGATTCGATGATCACCGAAGCCGCTTTTTCCGAAGCACCTGCATTGCCGAGGCGATCCTGCAAGTCCTCATAATCCTCAAGCATTTGGCGTTGGCGGTTGCCGTCGTGAAGCAGTTGGTTCAGCTCCTTCACCAAATTATCCTCTGTCAAGTCCCCTTGAATCAATTCCTTGACCACTTCCTTGTCCATGATGAGGTTCACAAGCGATATGAATTTCACCTTAATCATCCACTTGGCGAGGTGATAGGAGAAGCCCGTGGCCTTGTAGCACACCACCTCCGGCACGGAGAACAAGGCCGTTTCGAGCGTGGCCGTGCCCGAGGTGACCAAAGCGGCACTCGAGTTTTGCAGCAACTCGTAGGTTTGGTTCTCCACCAAAAACACATCCGCCTTACCCATGATGCCTTTATACAAAGACTTTTCGAGCGACGAAACGCCCGCCACTACAAACTGATACTCAGGGAAATGCGATGCAACTTTCAGCATGACGGGCAACATGCGCTTCACCTCCTGCTTGCGGCTTCCCGGCAGCAAGGCGATGATTTCGCGCTTCTCGCCGAGGCTGTTGCGACGGAGGAACATGGAGCGGTTGCCATTGCCGAATTTGGCCAACTCGTCAAGCAAAGGATGACCCACATAGGTCACATCCACGCCGTAACGCTTGTAGAATTCCTCCTCGAAAGGCAAGATAACCAACATTTTATCCACCGACTTCTGAATCTTACGCACACGGCGGCGTTTCCATGCCCACACCTGCGGCGAGATGTAATAGAACACCTTGAAACCCTTTTCGTGGGCAAAGTCGGCAATACGAAAATTGAAACCAGGGTAATCCACCAAAATCACCACATCAGGCTGATAGTCAACAATATCCTTCTTGCACTGGGCAATGTTGTCCAACACCTTCCGCAGGTTGACCGCCACCTCCACGAAGCCCATGTAGGCCATCGTGCGGTAATGCTTCAGCAAGTCAACGCCTTGCGCCTTCATCAAGTCGCCGCCACAGCCGCGAAATTCGGCTTTCTTGTCCTTTTTCTTGATTTCGGCCACAAGATTGGAGGCGTGCATGTCGCCCGAAGCCTCACCTGCTATGATATAGTATTTCATTGGATTACAATTTATTAAACAAGAAAGAACACCAACAACATCCCAACAACTGTGACCGCCAGCACACCGCGCCCCATCTTGTCGAGTTTCCATTTCACGAGCATCATCCTGAACAAGACGACCCCCGGAATGAAGGCCAACAGATAAGGCGCACGGTCAGAAAACGCGCCCAACGATTCCCAATTGACGAGGCTCAGCAGGAGGAAAAACAACCCGAAAGAAGCCGCTCCTGCCAACAATCCCAACCAAAAGTTATCCTTGATTTTCATGGTTTTACATTTATAAGTTCGTAATTCTTCATCGGTTCGATGCAGCGGTGCGCTGTCCAGTCGAAGCAGGTGGGCACGAGCGAGGCATAGTTGTTTTGCAAGGCCCAAAGGTCGGTGTCGGGCGTGATGTCGTCGCTCTCGAAAGTGCCTTCGAGGTCGTAAAACTGCTCACCATTCTCGTCGTACTGCTCCTTGAAATACTCCACCCAGCGGCAGGCCGCCTGTCGGCACACCTTGATGCCCTTCATCGGCTCCTCGGCGCGTTTGGGAAAGTTCACATTGAGGCAAACGCCCTTGGGCAGACCATCTTTCAGCACACGTTTCGTGATTTCGAGGATGGCCGTGTCCAAATGGTCGAAATCCGCATCGGGATTGAGGCTGAAAAGACTGAAGCCGATGGCGTCCAATCCGTTCATGCAGGCCTCAATGACCGCGCCAATCGTGCCGGAATAGACCACCGTCGTGGCGGCGTTCATCCCATGATTGATGCCCGAAACGACCAAATCCGTATGCTCCATCAGTTTCTGGTAACCGAGTTTCACGCAGTCGACGGGCGTGCCGTTGCAGCGGTATTCCTTGAAGCCCTCTTCTTCATGCACGAGGCGCACATACAGCTTTTTGTGGATGGAGCAAGAGTGGCTTTTGGCAGACATCACCTCGTCAGTCGAGATGAGAACCACATCACCGAGGGTGCGCATCAGCGAAACAAGTTTGCGCAAACCTTTGGCCGCGTGGCCGTCGTCGTTGGTAATCAATATTTGGGGGCGTTTTTTGTCCATTTTACAGCATTATGCCGCAAAATTAGGAAAAAACTTAGAACGATTTCAAGCATTGATACAATTTTCGCGTCGGTAGGCCCATCACATTGTAGAACGAGCCTTCCAATCCGCTGATGCCAACATAGCCAATCCACTCTTGGATGCCGTAGGCACCCGCCTTGTCGAAGGGGCGGCAATGCTCGATGTAATAGTCGATTTCGTCCTGTTCCAAGTCCGCAAAAGTCACATTGGAGCGCACCGCAAACGACTCTGTCCTTTCCGCCGAGCGCACCGTGACGCCCGTCACCACATGATGCGTCTTGCCCGAAAGCATTTGCAACATACGGGCAGCGTCTTCCCTATCCTTCGGCTTGCCCAAAATCTCGCCTTCGCAAATGACGACCGTATCCGATGTAATCAGCAGAAAATCGATTGGAAGTTCTTCATCCTTGAACGCCAACGACTTTTGCAGGCTGAGGTATTTGGGCACTTCATCCAAAGGCAAATGCGCCGGATAATCCTCTGGCGTTTCCTTGGTCATAACCTCAAAACCGACGCCCATGCCGCGCAGCAGTTCCTGCCTTCGCGGCGACTTGGAGGCGAGGATGATATGATATTTTTTTAGGTTGGAGAGCATAATATAATAAGGTGTAATTCAAGGCGCAAAGATAGCAATTATCTACTCCTATAAAACCTATCCATTTCCCAACGCATTGGATTGTATTCGATATAATCCGCGATGTAATTCATTTCCAATTGATTACGAACGATATGATCATGATAACGAGGTTGCCATGCAAAGGAAATGTCGTTTTCGATGGCGTATTTCGTCACAGCGGATTTGATGCCACGCACCACGGAGGGCAAATTCCCCGATTGCGGTCCATACTGTAGGGACACACCGCGTGTGTCCTCTGGTTCGGATTGTGACAATTCTGATGCGGACACATTCGATGCGGACACATTCGATGTGTCCCTACAGACCAACCTGAAAAATAAAAAAACGAATAGCGGAAACATCCCGTCTCCGCTATTCGTGAAACATTATGTTGTGTAATCACAGCAACTTCTTCTTCAAGGTCTCAATCATGTCGACCGTCATCTTGTCGAGGTCGTACTTCGGGTTCCAGCCCCACTCCTTGCGGGCACAGCTATCGTCCATCTTGTTCGGCCAGCTGTCGGCGATGGCCTGACGAATCGGGTCGAACTTGTACTCCATCTCGAAGTTCGGATAATACTTCTTGATGGCGTTGTAGATGATCTCCGGGTCGAAGCTCATCGAAGTGACATTGAACGAGTTGCGGTGAACGAGCTTGCTCGGGTCGGCCTCCATGATATCGACCATGGCGTCCAAAGCGTCGGGCATGTACATCATATCCATATAGGTGCCCTTGCTGATGGGGCAATAGAACTTCTCGCCCTTCACAGCTGCGTAGTAAATCTCCACGGCATAATCGGTGGTGCCGCCGCCAGGCAAAGTCAGGTTGCTGATGAGGCCTGGGAAACGGACGCTGCGGGTGTCCACACCAAAGCGGGTGAAGTAATAGTCGCTCAGCAATTCGCCCGTGACCTTGGTCACGCCGTAAATCGTGTTCGGGCGTTGGATGGTGTCTTGAGGCGTGTTGTCGTGCGGTGTGCTGGCACCGAAAGCACCGATGGATGAAGGTGTAAAAACAGCGCAGTTGAAGACGCGGGCCGTTTCAAGGCAGTTCACCAACGAACCGATGCCGACGTTCCAGCCTAACATGGGGTTCTTTTCAGCCGTGGCCGAAAGGATGGCGGCGAGGTTATAAATCGTGTCGATGTTGTAACGTTTCACCACGTCGACGATTTGCATGATTTGCGTCGAGTCGATTCTCTCGAAAGGACCGTTTTCGACGATGTCGCCCGTCAGCTGACGGAGGTCGGAGGCAACCACGTTGTCGTTACCGTAGGTTGCACGGAGTTTCTTCACCAATTCGGTTCCGATTTGTCCGCCGGAACCAACAATCAATATCTTTTTCATTGTGTAAATTTTATCGCCTTTGGCGAGAAATCTTTCAAAAATCCGTTTTAAAATCTTTCAAAATCCATTCCGTCGATTTTTGATCGATTTTTATAGATTTTTGATCGATTTCTGCCCTTTAGGGCATCCCTATTATTTCAAAATTCCCAGTTCTTTACCTATCTTCACGAAGGCGGCGATGCACTTGTCGAGGTGCTCGCGCTCGTGGGCGGCACTCACTTGAACGCGGATACGAGCCTGTCCCTTCGGCACCACAGGATAGTAGAATCCAGTGACGAAGATGCCTTCTTCCTGCAACTTGGCGGCGAACTTCTGCGACAGCGGGGCGTCGTAGAGCATCACGGCGCAGATGGCCGATTGCGAAGGCTTGCAGTCGAAGCCGGCCTCGGTCATCTTCTTGATGAAGTACTCGGTGTTGGCGTGCAGCTTGTCTTGCAGCGTGTTGGTCTCGCTCATCATCTCGAACATGCGGATGCCAGCGGCCACGAGGCCCGGAGCCATCGAGTTGGAAAAGAGGTACGGACGGCTGCGCTGGCGCAACATGTCAATGATTTCCTTACGACCTGTGGTGAAGCCACCCATGGCACCGCCAAAGGCCTTGCCGAGGGTGCCGGTCAGGATTTCAATCTTGCCACGGAGGTTGAAGTGTTCGGTCACGCCGCGACCAGTCTTGCCGACCACGCCAGCGGAATGGCTTTCGTCGACCATCACCATGGCGTTGTATTTCTGGGCCAGTTCGTAAATCTTGTCGAGCGGGCAAACGTTGCCGTCCATGGAGAACACGCCGTCTGTGACGATGAGGCGGAAGCGGCAGCCTTGCGCGTCTTGCAGTTGCTTCTCAAGGTCGGCCATGTCGGCGTTGGCATAGCGGAAACGCTGGGCCTTGCAGAGGCGCACGCCGTCGATGATGGAAGCGTGGTTCAAAGCATCGGAGATGATGGCATCGTCGGGACCAAGCAGCGGCTCAAACACACCGCCGTTGGCATCGAAGCAAGCGGCGTAAAGGATGGTGTCTTCCGTGCCGAAGAACTCAGCAATCTTGGCTTCCAACTTTTTGTGGAGGTCTTGGCAGCCGCAGATGAAGCGAACCGAAGCCATACCATAGCCACGGGCATCCATGCCGTCCTTGGCAGCCTGAATCAGTTCGGGATTGTCGGCGAGGCCAAGGTAGTTGTTGGCGCAGAAGTTGAGGCACACCTTGCCGCCAACCATGATTTCAGCGCCTTGTGCGCTCTCGATGATGCGTTCACGTTTATAAAGGCCATCGGCTTCAATCTGAGCCAATTCCTTCTTCAGATACTCTTGAAAATTTGCGTACATATTATAAAAATTAAAGGTTATTGAATTTGTCGAATTAAAGGTTGATACTTTGGCCGCAAAGGTACGAAAAGGATAAATAAGGTGTACACGTTTTGCTGAAATTTTTGCAATAGTACAAATTTTCGATTCAATCGTAAATCTGTACGGAAAAGTTATCTCTTCACAAATTTCCGAACACCACAAACGCCTTCCTGCTCCGTCCGTATGACATAAACGCCCGACGGCCATTGCGACACATCAAGACGAACCTCCGTGGAAGAAACAGCTTCAGCAAAAACCACCTGCCCCATCACATCCATGACGGTCACATTCAAAGGTTTACATTGTGCAACATCGCCAAAATGGATGGTCAGCAAGTCGGTGGCGGGATTGGGATAAACCTGTATGCATAGCTCATTCAATTCGGCAATGGAGGTTGGGAATTTCAGATGATTGAATAGGAAATCGCGGGTGATATCGAAGCAAGCGTTGAATTTTTCCTCAATCAATTGGCCAACCCCGCTAAGATAAAAAGCGTGTCCCTCGCCCTCAAACGGGTAAAAATCGTAATCGCTGATGTCCAAGTCGTCTAAGCGTTGCGCCATTGCGTGCGAGCCGTACATAAAAGGCATCACATCTGGAAGCATCCCATTATAACAATACCCCGAATCGTAAGGCACAGTGGTATCGTCGGTGCCGTGAATCATGCACAGCGGCACAAATTCCTCTTTGTCAATGACATCAAGGCCATTCACGCCACCCCAATGCGGAACGGCACCAGCCACCGCAGGCGAAACATCGGCATATTCTGGATAGCCTGAACTGTGCATCGGGCCTAAATCAGGGCTTACATAAGTTTCAACAGGTCGCTCGTCTTCGTCCACGAAAATCTCGCTTAATATGGCAATGGAGCCAGCCGAGTTTCCGAGCAGAAAAATCTGTTCCGTGTCTATCTTGAATTGTTCTTGATGGTATTTGAAAAACCTGACGGCAGAACCGACATCCTGAGCCGCCATGTAGGCAGTACGAATCAACGATGTGGCATTGATGTTCCAAAATGATAGCAATCGGTAGTCGATGGAGGCCGCCGCGTAGCCATGCTTGGCCAAGCGCGTGCAATACTCTACCATGTCGGCATAATCTCGGCTTCCAGTCACAAAGGCGCCACCGAAAACGGTAATAACCAAAGGGCGCGCCGAAAGGGTGTCGCCTTGGGGTTCGTAGAAGTCAAGGAACAAGGTGGTGGGCGTTGTTTCACCCTCCTTGACGGCACTGCTGAAAGGGATGGCCGTGGAAACGCTCACCTCGTCAAAGACGGGTTCGGCATAACGCACACCTTGTGCCATCGCCATATTCGTGAACAAACCCCACAACAGGCCAATTATGGCTAAAAATCTGGTTGTCTTCATTCTATTCATTTGCTTGATGTTTTGGATTTCACGGCAAAAGTAGGAAAACAAAAACAAAAAACCAACCTGTTTTTTTAAAACATCCTTTTGAGAGCACAAATTTTCGATTCAACCGTAAATCTGTACAAAAAAAGGCACAACCGAAAAATTCAGATGCGCCTTTGTCGAAGGGACTTCACAGAACCTTATCTCGCTGACCGAATTTTTATTTTTCGGCCTTCCTTGCTCCAAGTGTAAATCCATGAGCCTCGGCGGCTGGTGAAGGTATCGCCCGTAACAGCAAGGATTTCTCCAACTTCGTGGACGGCAAAAGTATGCAGACGCTTCCCTTTGATGTCGTAAGTCATAAGGAATGACCCTTGTTTGAGGATGTAGAATGAAACACTATACCCCATCAGTTCGCCTTGCGAGCTGCTGATGGTCTTTGCCAGTTTTCCCGTTTCATCATATATATGATACCACGACTTTGTGGTCTCGACATGACTGATGGTTTGAGCTTGAATGCCTTTGGTAAAAAGAACCAAGGCGGTAATTAGTAGTATTCTTTTCATGGTTTTCATACCTTATTACCAAGGCGAATCTGACTCAAACTTTATTCCCAAAACACCTCCTGGAACATTTTTATATTCCCCTTCTTTGATTCTATACAATTTCACATAATCATGACCATACTTTTCATCGTCAATAGGATATTTGCGAAAACCATAACCTTTTTCTGGGGCGTAAATTCTAGCGTCTTGAAGGTCATAATAGGTCTTCTTGAATAGTTCAACAATTTCAGCATTTTTATAACTGTCTATACAATTGGGCATACAATGAACATAATCCAACAATTGACCGATGGATTTTTCTGGGTTCTCGAAATAAATATAATCATAACCTTTTATCGTATCACCTTGTTGAATAGTATCACCATAATTGTCTATTGCATAATTTCGATAATTCTGATAAGTGTACTCCGTATAAGTTATCAATGTGTCACCTCTTCTTCTATCAATCATATAATCACAGTATTCCCCTTCACCTATTTCGACATTCATATCAAATTTATATTGCATATCATTCATAGAAGAAAGCTCCTTTGCTGTTTTCAATGCTAAAGCCCATTCATATATGCTTCCATTGTAGTCCTCTTCATCATCAAACAATAAGTATTGAGATGATTTTGAGTCTCCATAACAAACAATAAGGCCTTCAACAAAATAGCCAAAATCAGTAAGGCATTTGCTGTCCATAAATGACGTCCGTGAATAACTTTGACTACCTAGCAACTGATACGAAAAATATTTCTCCTCTTCAACAACAGTTTCAGTCTGCGTTTCTGTTTCTATATTATCTTTACTCTCTCCCGATTGTCTTGCATTGTTGCCACAAGAACATACGAGCAAAGCAATCGTAGTCATCACAACTAAATTCATTAACTTTTTCATTTTCAATTCATTTTATTGGTTTAACATTATTATTGATACTATTTTTTCAATTACTTTTTTCTTTACGGAATACTTTTCGGCCTCATTCTCGGAATGAACGGTCCAAAATTCTTCTCTCGGATAATTTGCATATTCTGTTAGCAACATTTTTCGTGTAGAGCCTGTCCTATTATGAGTTCTTAAACAGCACACAAAGTAATCCACATTATCAAGATAAACCTTGATTTGCTTTTCCAAGTATTCAGGATAATCGCCTATCGAAACAATGGCAATCTTTTTGCCTTTCACTTCCATATAAGCAATAAAATCCATCGGTTTCCCATTTTCAATTAATGTATGATCAATTGGTAACGCTTTCCCATCGCCATCGTAAAGACGGACTTTCTCTTTTGGGCAAGCACATGGCAACAGTTTTTTATAAACCATTCCAGCGGTTGTGGTTTTCCCTGAATCTCTTGTTCCAGTAATGATTAAGAATTTTGTCATAGTTTTTCCCTAAATCCGTGACGGGCGCAACTTTTAATTGTTTGTTATTGATTTGATTGATTTGTATTTCTTATTCTCGTGACACAACAAAAAACAGCGTGGAATCAATTCCTTGCTTGAACACCAGGGTTTCCACGCCCCACTTCTCTAACAAGTATTCCACGCCGTACCGAGTACGGCATTTGTTTACTTGTCCTTGAGAAGTTGCCCCCGCAAACGGGGACTTGTGGAAAATTTGGTGTTCAAGGACAGCAACAAGTGCTATCTGCTAATATGTAAGTTTCTGTTTATCTTGTTCTTTCGTTTAATTCTTTTTTAGTTCAACTAATGATTTTATCTTGTTTATATAATCTTCAACTTTTTCAAACAACGGCTCCACCTCTTCCTGATGCCACTCAATGAAATCATCATAATCGCCTGTCTTGCGCATGTTTTGAAGTCGGGCCAAAAGTTTAGCATCTTCTTTCGAAATAACGCCAGTAACAACAAACTTCTGTCCTATCATCCCAATCACGCCTTCATGTGACTTCGCAACAATCCCATTTTGAATCAACAGAGCCTTTGATGCATAATAGGCCGCATAATACAAACGATTGGCTGCCAAAGTCCAATGGTTATCATCAGCGCAATCACGGGCTTCAACCACAGTTCCGTACGCTTTCTCAATGCGATATTTCACCAAGGCATCTCTTTCATCTTTTGTCAGCATAACTCAATCCCTTCTTGCATTACATTCTTATAAAAAGGCGTAATCTGCCGCTGCTGCCACTCTCTGTAAGTGTAAACCACAGGATTGATTTCCACACCAAGTGACCATCCCAATGAAATGAACGGGAAAACCCATCTGTCGAAATCTCCATTGCTAACTTTCTCTCCATCAACAAGTAACAGCAAGTCCCAATCCGAGTCTGGTTGTGCATCATCTCTCGCTTGTGAGCCGAAAAGCAGCAATTTGGAATGCTCGGGTAGTATCTCCTTGCCGAGTTTCCTTATCAATTCTTCTATTTCAAGCTGCTGGGCAGACATTTTTTGTTCGTTTTTCAGCCGCAAATATAAACATTTTTCCTTAATACAAGGTTTTTGTTGCCCAATCGCTTTATTTTGTACTTTTGCACAAAATTCAAAATCCAACAAAGATGAACGGCACCTTATATATTTACAACAGCCTCTCGCGCTGCAAGCAACCTTTCAAGCCTTTGAACGCCCCGCATGTGGGCATGTATGTCTGCGGTCCCACCGTTTATGGGGACGCACACCTCGGCCATGCTCGTCCAGCCATCACTTTTGACTTGGTTTTCAGGTATTTGCAACATCTTGGCTACAAAGTCCGCTATGTGCGCAACATCACCGATGTGGGTCATTTGGAGCACGATGCCGACGAAGGCGAGGACAAAATCGCGAAGAAAGCCCGCCTCGAAAACCTCGAACCGATGGAGGTGGCTCAATATTACACCAACCGCTACCACGCCGCGATGGACAAGCTGAACGTGTTGCGCCCCTCGATTGAGCCTCACGCTTCGGGACACATCATCGAGCAGATTGCCATGGTGCAGAAAATCCTCGACCACGGCTATGCCTACGTGGAGAACGGCTCGGTGTATTTCGACATCGAGAAATATAACAAGGAGCACCCCTACGGCATCCTTTCGGGACGCAACTTTGAGGAAATGCTCAACACCACGCGCGAACTGAGCGGCCAAGAGGAGAAACACAACCCCGTCGATTTCGCTTTGTGGAAAAAGGCTGAACCTAAGCACATCATGCGCTGGCCTTCGCCTTGGAGCGACGGTTTCCCGGGCTGGCACATGGAGTGCTCGGCGATGGGTTGCAAATATCTCGGCGAAACTTTCGACATCCACGGCGGCGGCATGGACCTCATGTTCCCTCACCACGAGTCGGAGATTGCGCAGAGCGTGGCGGCCAACGGCAAGCAGCCCGTCACCTATTGGATGCACAACAACATGATCACCATCGGCGGACAAAAGATGGGCAAGTCGCTCGGCAACTTCATCACTTTGGATGAGTTCTTCAACGGCAGCCACATCAACGCTAAGGGCGAGGAGATGATTGCGCAGCCCTACAGCCCCATGACCATCCGCTTCTTCATCCTGCAAGCCCACTACCGCAGCACCTTGGACTTCTCGAACGAAGCCCTACAAGCCGCCGAAAAGGGCTACAACCGCCTGATGGAAGCCGTGAAAGCCGCCAAGACCTTGAAAGCCACCGATGGCGCACAACCTCTTGACATCCAAAAGATTGTAGATGCC
Organism: uncultured Bacteroidales bacterium; assembly: GCA_947166105.1. GTDB lineage: Bacteria > Bacteroidota > Bacteroidia > Bacteroidales > F082 > Limimorpha. The sequence goes on along the minus strand of CAMVCZ010000017.1, from coordinate 32,652 downwards.
TGCTACGATGCCATGAACGACGACTTCAACAGCCCCATCGTCATCGCGAACCTCTTTGAGGCCGTGCGCATCGTGAACACCGTGAAGGACGGAAAGGCACAAATCAACGCCGAAGAACTGGCTTTGCTCAACAAGTTGTTCCAAGATTTCGTCTTCGACATTCTCGGCCTCGTGGAAAGCAACGCCTCCGACGGCAGCGGTGCCCTCGTCGATGGCTTGATGCAGACCATCATCGACATCCGCAAGCAAGCCCGCGCCAACAAGGACTGGGCCACTTCAGACAAGATTCGTGACGAATTGGCCAAACTTCACATCACTTTGAAGGACGGCAAGGAAGGCACGAGTTGGGTTGTGGATTAAGATACTTAACCCAAAAAAATCAATAATATGGCATACAAATTCAAAAATCTCGTCTTCGAGGGCGGCGGCGTGAAAGGCATTGCCTACGTGGGCGCCCTCGAAGTCCTTGAAAGAGAAAAAATCCTGAAGAACATCCAGCGTGTGGCTGGCACATCAGCAGGCGCGATGGTTGCCGTTCTCGTCGGATTGGGCTACAACACCGAAGACCTGAGAAACATCCTTTGGAACCTCGATTTCAAGGAATTCATGGATAGTTCTTGGGGCTTCATCCGCAACACCAGTCGCTTACTCAACGATTTTGGCTGGTACAAAGGCGACTTTTTCCGCAAGTTGATGGGAAACTATATCAAAGAAAAGACCGGCAACAGCGAATCCACGTTTGAGGACATCTACAAACTCAAGAAAGAAGGTTATCCATTCAGGGACATTTTCCTGATTGGCAGCAACTTGTCAACAGGTTTTTCCGAAATTTTCTCCCGCGAACACACGCCAAACCTTTGCGTGGCAGATGCCGCCCGAATCTCCATGTCCATCCCACTGTTTTTCGCTGCCGTGCGCGGTATGCGTGGCGATGTTTATGTGGACGGCGGTCTGTTAGACAACTACTCCATCAAGGTCTTCGACCGTCTGAAATATGTGAAAACCAATCATGTACGCACAGAGTATTACGAAGAAATCAACGAAACGCTCAAGGACAAGCCCCGCAAAATTTCCGATTATGTCTACAACAAGGAAACGTTAGGATTCCGTTTGGACTCCGAAGCCGAAATTGCCATGTTCCGCGACAACGCAGAACCTCCCATCCGGGAAATCGAGGATTTCTTTGACTACACAAAGGCTTTGCTTAATACCCTCATCGACTTCCAAAACAATGTGCATTTGCACAACGACGACTGGCAGCGCACGATTTATATCGACTCTTTGGGGGTCAGCTCCATCGACTTCAACATTAAAGATGAAAAGAAGGAGGAACTTGTGCAATCAGGCATCAAGCACACGGAAAAATATCTGGATTGGTTCAACGATGAATCGGAGAAGGCCAACAAATGAGCCTCATTCGCCGAAATCCACTTCCTTCAGGAGGTTGCCCTGCTCGTCGTAGAATTTCCACTTGCCGCAGTGCTTGCCTTCCTTGTAGAAACCTTCTTGGTATAGGTTGCCGTTTTCTTGCCAAACCGTAGCCTCGCCCGTGCGCAGCCCGTTGCTGAAAAAGCCGATGCTTTGCACGCGCCCGTCAGGAAAATAGGCCTTCCATTTCCCCTCCATCTTGCCGTCTTTCATGCCGCCTTCCATCTTCACCTGCCCTGTCTCGTAATACTCGCTTTCCTTCACGCAGTTGTTGTGCTTGTCATAATACCTGACAACCTGCGGCTTGCCGCTTGGAAAAGAAACTTCCACTTTTTCAGTCAATTGCGCCGTGCAAGAGGCCAAAAACAACATCGTGCAAAAAACAAGGAATATCTTTCTCATTTTCAGTTTGTTTTATCTGTTAAACACCAGTCTTTCTCCCCGACTTTCATCGTGGAACTCACCGTTTTCATACACCAAATTGCCGTTCACGAAGGTGTGCGAAACGCGGGAACGAATCCACATGCGCTTGTAGGGTGTCCAATGGCACTTAGTGAACTCGTTGGCGGTTGAAATCACATGTCGGTCGTTCAAATCCACGAGCGCCAAATCTGCGTGATAGCCTTCGCGGATGAAGCCCCGGCGGTCGATTTGATACAAAATGGCCGGATTGTGGCACAACCACTGCACCACTTGCGGGAATGTCAGCATACCATCAAGAACCCATTCGAGCATCACTTCCAACGAATGTTGGATGGACGCAAATCCAGACTTGCTCGTGAAATAATTGCCCGTGTATTTCTCGTTGCGGCGATGCGGCGCGTGGTCGGAAGCGATGGTGTCAATCAGTCCGATTTGTAAGGCTTCCATCAGCGCAACCTTGTTCTTTTCCGACTTGATGGCCGGATTGCACTTGATGCTGAATTTCATTTTCCTGTAGTCATCATCACAAAAACGAAGGTAGTGCGGGCAAGTTTCCGCCGTTATCTTTTTGTCTTTCAACGGAATGTCATTCCTAAACAATTCCAATTCCTTTGCCGTGGAAACATGTAGGATATGGAGTTTGGCATTCGTTTTCGCAGCCAAATCGACGGCCTTTGAGGATGACAAGTAGCAAGCCATTTCGGTGCGAATCTTGGGATGCAAGGGGGCTTTTGGCTCCACAATGTCCCTTTCCACCATCTCTGCATACAATTCTGAGTTGTGCTTGATAAGTTCCTCGTCCTCGCAATGCGCGGCAATCAGGCAGGGCGACTCCTTGAAAATGGCTTCCAAAACCTCATCCTGATCAACAAGCATGTTGCCCGTGCTACTACCCATAAAAACCTTGATACCACAGACTTTCTTAGGGTCGGTTTTGATGATTTCGGCGAGGTTGTCGTTGGTCGCGCCCAAATAGAAGGAATAGTTGGCCAACGACTTTTCAGCGGCAAGGTCAAACTTCTGTTGCAGAAGCTCTTGCGTTGTGGTTTGTGGGTCGGTGTTGGGCATGTCCATAAACGAGGTCACGCCTCCGGCCACGGCTGCATGGCTTTCGGTGTAGATGTCCCCCTTGTAGGTCAAGCCCGGCTCGCGGAAATGCACATGCTCATCGATGATGCCCGGAATGAGGTATTTGCCTTGTGCATCAATGACTTGTGTTGAAGGCCGTTGAGCTTGTCGAAACGCCGTTTCAGAATCAATCGACCCTTCGACAGGCTCAGGGTCCTGACCTTCTCGAATAATCTTGGCAATCTTGCCGTCAGAAACAAAAACACTTGCCACGAAGGTCTGGCCTTCGTTGACAAGTGTCGCATTTTTAATAAGATAGTTCATTTTCTCGGTTTTATCTTTCCTGTCAAACCCCTCCAACGCAGATTGATGACCCCGAAAACGGCTTCCTTGAAGATACCTTTGCTCATCTTCGACTGACCTTCGCGGCGGTCGGTGAAGATGATTGGCACCTCCTCAATCTTGAAGCCGAGTTTCCAAGCGGTGTATTTCATCTCGATTTGGAAGGCATAGCCAACGAACTTGATTCTATCCAAGTCGATGGTTTCGAGCACTTTGCGTGTGTAGCACACAAAGCCTGCGGTGGTGTCGCGCACCTGCATCCGTGTGACGAAACGCACGTATGCCGAAGCGTAATACGACATCAAGACGCGACCCATCGGCCAATTGACCACATTGACACCCGTCTTATAGCGCGACCCAACAGCCAAATCAGCACCATTTGCGCAAGCATCGTGCAGTCGCGACAAGTCGTCGGGATTGTGTGAGAAGTCGGCATCCATCTCGAAAACATACTGATACTCACGCTCCAAGGCCCACTTGAAGCCCGTGATGTAAGCCGTTCCAAGGCCCAACTTGCCTGCCCTTTGAATCATAAACAAGCGGTCGCCGAACTCTGTCATCAGCGTTTTCACGATGTCGGCGGTGCCGTCGGGGCTGTTGTCGTCGATAATCAGAATATCGAACGCCATCGGCAGGTTGAAGACGTAGCGAATGATGTTCTCGATGTTCTCCTTTTCCTTGTAAGTCGGGATGATGACCAAATTCTCTGACATAAACCAAGTTCGTTTTCCTATCAACGCGCAAAGGTAATGAAAATTGCAGACAAAACGACAGAAAAGCAGAAAATTGATTTTGCCAACATTGAGGAATACCCTTATAGTTTCTCCAAATCTCCGAATTTTTCATAGATTTGGAGCAAGTATAAGCTATAGTTGCTCCAAATCTTGCGAATTTTGTATGATTTGGAGCAAGTATAAGCACCTTATGGCAACTTGAACAGGTCGTCCATCATGACTTCGCTTTGCGCCATGCCCCAATACTTGTTATGCGTTAGCCCAAAGGTGGTGATGAACGTCAGGTGTAGCGCAGCCTTGGTTTTCGTGTGGTGTCGAAAGACTGACATCTTGGTTCTCAGGCGTTTGCTGTAGTCGTCAGTAATGGTGTAGGAATGTTTGCTGTATTTCATCTCGCAAATGTTAATCACATCGTCGGCGCGGCTCAAAAGCAGGTCGATTTGTGCGCCTTCCCACTCGGTTTCGTCCTCGTCCACCATAGGTTTCGTACTCCATCCGTAGGCATTAGTCAAAACGCCTGAAATCCCTAACTTCTTCTTAATCTGCGGAATATGATGCAGGCAAACCCGCTCGAAGGCATAGCCCGCCCAAGCGTCGTGGGTATGTTCGTCGAGGTTGCTCCAATATTGGCCGTCTTGCCCCGAATGTTTGGCCACGAAGCGAAGATGGAACAAAGTGAACAAGTCGGTGAGTTGATACAACATGCCCTTCGACTTCCTCCCCATCGAGGAATAGGAGCGGATGAAATCGCAGAGTTGCAAGTCTTTCAAGGTCTTGGTCAATGCGCCGCCCGAAGGCAATTTGAGTGCTTCCTTCAACTCTTGCTGCGTCATGCCTTTCCCGTTGCCGACCAATTCCTCAACCACCTGACGGGCCATCGTGGAGTCCTTGAACAGCGAGCGGAACAGGAAATTGTATTCCGTGCGCAACGGTGCGCCATCGGCGAAAAAGAGCCTGTCGATGTTTTGGGCGAAGGTGAGGCTTTTGTCGAGCATGTCTATATAATAAGGTATGCCGCCGAAAATCATGTAGGCCTCGGTGATTTGGTAGCGCGTCCAAACGATGCCTTTCTGCTCCAACTGCGCCTCCATCTCGCCCAAGGTGAACGGAGCAAGATAGATGGTGCGCGAGCAACGGTTGTAGAGTCCGCCCTTGTCGCCGATGACCTTGTTCATCATCCACGAGGTGGAACTGCCGCAGATAAAGAGTTTCAGTCCGTCGCGGGTGGAAGCCCACGAGTTCCAGAAATAGCTGAAGGCCGTCAGGAACTTGGATTTGGGCGTGTCCATCCAAGGCAACTCATCGAAAAACACGACGATGCGCTCTTTTCTGAGGCTGCCCAAATAGGCTTGAAGTTGCTCGAAAGCCTCAAACCAGTTGGTTGGCCGCCGCAAGTCTTGCCCCGACCGCTTTTGCAACTCCCTCTGAAACAGCGACAACTGCACCGCCATCGGGGTTTCGTAACTGCCGGTAAACATGAAGTCGAACTCGTTGTGGAAAAACTCCCTGATGAGGAAGGTCTTCCCCACCCTGCGGCGGCCATACACCGCCACCATTCGTGCCTCGCGCTGTTCGCAAACCGATTCAAGCAGTTGCTGCTCATACTTCCGTCCTATGATTCTGTTGTCGTTCATGGCTTTATCTCCTTGGTTCACGCCGCAAAGATAAATCTTTTTTCAGAACGACACCCTTATACTCGCTCCAAATCTCCGATTTTTTCATAGATTTGGAGCAAGTATAGGCTATACTCGCTCTAAATCTTTTAGTTTTTTGTAGTTTTCGACATCTCAGACTTTATAAATGTGGGATTTTGGTTCATGAATCACAGCCTCTGCCGTTCTTCATCGCCCGCCAAACTTCCACGATACTTGCTGGCCTTGGCCTTCAGGCGGTAGCGCAAAGTCAGGTAGACTTCGCGGGAATCGTAGGTGCCGCTTTTGTAAATCCGCAAAGTCGGATAATAAGTGTCATAATAATAACCCGACTGGTTGAACAGGTCATTGACACCCAAAGTAATCGTCATGGCATTGTCCAACAAGGATTTCTGCACATACATGTTGCAAATCCACATGTTCTTGGACCTGAAATAGTTGTCCATGTAGCCCTTGCCCGCACAGCCAAATTCAAGATTGGCCTTCCAACCTTTTGAGAAAACGAAAGTGTTGTCGATGACGCCAAACGGGGAAATCTTGTCCAACGGAATCGTTTCGGTTTGGCTGCTGACGGAAAACCATTGCTTGTTGAAACCAAGGGACAACTGTGGGTGCCAGACCCCAATTTCTGGAGCCGCAGACAGCATGAAATTCATCCTCGGTATCCTCTCGAAGTTTTGAGGCTTCAATACCGAAATGCTCGGGTCGGTGTCCAAAGGCTCTGCCCATTCTATAATGACATTGCGCTCATCCCGAAATCCAATGGAGCACTGAAGGAACTTCCATGACGCAGCCAACGAGTAGTCATGCGTCAGGCTCGGTTCAAGAAAGGGATTGCCCGTCTGCAACGTGAAGCGGTTGATGTATTCCACGGCGTTGCGCAAGTCACGGTACGACGGGCGGCTGGTCTTCGCGGAATAACTCGCCATGAGTTGCACCTTGTCAATTTGCATCGAAAGCGAGGCACTGGGGAAAACATGGTCGAACTTGCGGCTTTGGCCATCGATGATCTGGTCTTGCACAAAATAGTCGTAGGCAGCGTGCTCGTAGCGGCAGCCCACACTGAACATGCCCATCAATGTCTCGCTGAAAGGCACCATGTGGCTGTATTCCACAAAAGCGGCAAGGTTTCTGTCCTTGATTTGTGTGAACGAAGTCACGGCATACTCCGAATGACTGATGTAATCGTCGCGGCGCGAGGTGAACGAAGCCTGACCGCCATACGAAATCTCACCGCCGAAAAGAGGCGTGCTGAAAGTCAGTTTGCCAGCCAAAAGCCTGTTCTTGACCGGGTTTTCCGATTGGATGATACGGTCGTCCCACTCGCTACTGTGCTCAATGCCATTATTATAAACGGTGTACCCATTGCTGAGAAAATCGGTGTTGAAGTCGATGGATGTGTTTCCCAACTTGCCGAGATAAAAAGCATTGACACGATGCCCCATATCGTAATCGTACTTCAGCAGTTGGCGGCTTTCCAACTGGTCGTAATAGGCTCCGTCCATCTTGACCGCACTGTTGATGAAAGCGGAATCGTTCATCACCGCCCAGAAAGTAGGGCTGTAGCGCACGCCAACGATGTGGTCGGGATTGAAGGAATAGTTGGCCTCAAACACGCTGGAAAGGCGGGCGTCCCGCGTGTCTTCCTTCAAAGTGTTTTGCTGGAGCCAGTCGTTTTCCACCTTGTTCTCTTGGATGATGCTGGACTGCTGCAAAGATTTCATATCGCGGTAATCGACGGTGGCCAACAGTTGCCAGCCGTTCTTGCGGTAGTTGAGGCTCACGATGTCGCGCAAATCGGTGTTGGCCGCCGATTGATAGACCGATGAGCGCACATCCACGCCCAAACCCTCATTGGGGTTTTTCTTGGTGACGATACGCACCACCGCCCCGACCGTGGCATCATACTTCGCCCCCGGATTGGTGACCAACTCCACGCGCTGGATGTCCTTGGCGTTGAGTTGCTCCAATTCGCTGAAGTCGCGCACCTGCCGCCCGTTGATGTAAACCAACGGCTCGCCCTTCCCGAACACCGTCAGTTTGTCGTCGTTTTTGGCAATGCCCGGAATCTTGCCCAACACATCGTCAGCCGCGCCCACCTCGGCAAGGATGCTATTCTCGACCGTGGTCACTTGCGCGTCACCTTTAATGTAAACATCGGGCAGCCCCGCGCTGACCGTCACTTCGTTAAGGCTGACGGCATCAAGTTCAAGTTGGATAGTGCCCAAACTGGTCTGCGTTCCCGAAAGCGGCAGCCATTGGTCCTTGTAGCCGATAAACGACACCTTCAGCAAGGCCGCGTTTTGCGCCTTCTCCATTTTAAAGGTTCCGTTTTCATCAGTGACGCTGCCAGTAATAAAAGCCGAGTCTTGGCTCATCTGCACCACATTGGCGTAAGGAACGGATTGGTTGGTTTCGTCAACGACCTTGCCGTTGAAATTCTGTGCCTGAATACCCCAAACGAAGGACATACAACAGGCGAAAGCGAAAAATCTTTTCATAACGCTATAGTTTTAATGTTTGACAATTGCTCTATAATATTTTAGTGCATTAGTTAATTAGAACACTGCAAAAGTACAACAAAATTAAATACTGTCAAGAGAAAAAGTGATTTTTTTCACTCAATCCCGCAACACCTTTAGTTTGACGGACTTATGCCGAAAAAGTTACAGTTTGCTCCAGATTTTTTTCGGTAAAACCATGCCATTCCGCAATGCGACCCATCGGCTGCCGCAACGCAAAACAAAAAAAGCCCACCCGAAGGCAGGCTTTTCAATATCAAAACTCACGGAGTCTTATTCCCCTTTTCTCGCATTGCAAATGCTGATACTCGCGACTCCCGAATTGCAAATTCGGGAAAACGGGGGAAATTCGGGTCTTACAAATCGGGCATATCCTTCATGTCTCTATTATATCCTAAATCTTTACCACAAATGACATCCATTATACGACATGGAGGATAAACTGAACCTTCTTCACATCTGTATTCAGGCAATTCCTTCACGATTTTTTCATTACCGCTAACCGTCCATATTCTCCAGTTTGCATCTTGGTTTTTAAACACGTACAACTTAGCAGCCATATCAACATCCGTAAAGAAAACCACATTAGAAATGTCTGGTACAGGACCATTGCCGACTTTCACCCATCCGTACTGCTTTACTCCAATGGAGATGATTGTATGGATATAGAATTCGACATCAGTCATGGTATCGTCCTTAAACACACGAATAACATTTCCATTCAACTGATACGCATCTTTGCAAATGTATTGGAAATATCGTTTCCCTTTTTCCGTTTCTATGGAGAATATGTCTCCTTGTTTGATTACAACTCTTTTCATGTTGATGGTAATGTTGAAACTTGTATTACATCTATTCTAATATTAAAACTACCCGAAGGCAGGCTTTTCGTTTTGGTTTGTCGTTTCGTTTATTCCACGACAACATTCTTCACTTCCCAAGTCGGGCACTTATCTTGCGATGCCTCACTTGTGTACTTGAAAGCAATGGTCACAGCATGGTTGACAAAGGCTGTCAAATCAATCGTTGTGGTAACGAATGACCAACTGCCATCGTTGACTGGCCATTGGTCAAATACCAACTCTGACCAATCGGCACTCGCAATTTCTCCATCAAAGTTATTAGACACCATGACATGGATTCTACCTTCAGGATTGGTGTAATTGATTGCTTGCTCGAATGTCAATACCGCTGAACCAACATTGGACAGGTCAATTTTCGGAGAAACCAACCAACTTTCAGCCTTATATGGAGTGTTACTCTTAAATGAACTTGCTTTCATGTGCTTGCGGGAAGCATCATGCGTCCAAACGTAGGTAAGCTCAGAAGGAAGCAATACGTCATGGATTGTAAACTCCCCTTGCCCATTGGCGAATGATTCAGAGAAAATTCCCGTTCCCGGTGTGGGAGGCGTGGGTGGCGTATCACCACCTTCAAGCACGAAGTCGTTCTCGGTACCGCCGCTATCGCGCAGTCCGGCTTGTCCGAAATACTTGCGGAGTTTCCCGTTCACGGCGAGATGTTTGCCTAAGTTGCCCGGGTTGTCCATCAAGTTGACTTGTGTGCGCAGAGGCTTGCCCGCAGGCAGGTTGACAATGATGCATTGGCTGATTTCGCGGCAAGCGGCATCGTCGGCAATCACAACGTTAGTGGCCAAGTCGAAGGGTGCGCTCCAATTGATGTCGGCATTGCTCGTGACCGAACTCAAACCCGACTTCACAGCGCCCACGATGTAGCCATGCACCCATGCAATAGGCTCTTCACTTTGCAAACCAATACCGGCAGCCACATTATACGGGTCGTCGGCAGTACCACTGCCCTCGCCTTCTCCCGGAGTAGGCGGAGTTGGAGGTGTCACGCCTGCCCCTTCTTGAACCGTGATGCTCTGGATTTCAATCGTTCTCGACTGTGAAGCGGTTGAAGTGTATTTAATGGCCACAGTCACATTCTGACCAATAAATTCATTTAAACTCGTTTCAACGGTTTGGAAATCATTGAAATTCGCTGTGTTCGGATAAGTCGTCTGCATATTTATCCAATTGGCCGTAGTCGGGTCATTGCCAAAGACGTAATCCGTGGAGACTTGCAACGACACATCGCCATTGTCGGCATTCTGATACTGTGCGCAATAGGTCACCGAGACCTTGGCCTCGCTCACGTTTGTGACAACCACAGGCGAAGAAATAAGCCAGTCTTCATTGGCATTGTAGCCACCAGAGTAACCCGTCATCTTGGCCGTATGATAATCAATCATCCAAGACTGCGGCCCCAACACATCGTAAGTCATATAGGTTCCAAACTCCTCCGTAAAAGATTGCGTGTAAGGCATAGTTTGCAACTCACCGCCCGTGCCCGGTCCAGGAGGAGGCGTCGGGCCACTACCTTCTTGGATACAGATGCTCTGCACCTCAATAGTGCCAGCCTTCGTGTCGTTGGAGAGGTATTTCACGGCCACACAAACCTTCTTACCAAGGAATTGGGAAAGGTCGAGTGTGGTGGAGGCGAAGTCGTTCCAGTTAGAGCCTTCAACCCATGTAGCAGGAATTTGTTCCCAATTGGCCGAATTCGGGTCGCCAGAGGTGTAGTCTGAGGAAACCCAAACCGTGACGTCTTCATTCACGTTATTAAAATAGCGAGCGATATAGGATACCGTCATACTGGCACTCGAAACATTCTCCAAAGAGAACTTGGCCGAAATCAGCCAGTCTTCATTTTCATAGTTCGTGCTGTTTTCGTAACCCGTCATCTTGGCAGTGCTGTAGTCAATCTCCCAATGTTGGGCACCCTTTACATCGTATGTCGTGTAGGACCCAAACGAAGAGGCAAAAAACTCACAATACGGCAAGTCATTGGCGCCGCCCGGCACATAGCCGTCAAACTCCAACTCGCGAGCCGAGCGGATGATGAGTTGCCAAGTGCTGTTGTAAACCGTGGCAATGGCCGTCAAATTGCCAATACCTTGCGGCAGCGAGTCGTTGGCAAAGTTGGCATAGTTGCTCGTGCGCACGATGACATTGCTTGAAGGGTTCATAGGATCAATCAAGGTACGGTTGCCGTATGTGGTGGGGTCGGCAAAGGTGTTCTGCTCGGTGAACTTCACATTCTCCAAACGCACCAAACCCGCGAGGTATTTGCCTTGGGTAATCTCATCGATGGTGGCCAAAGCAGGCTCAATCGGCTTGTTGTTGGCCAAAATGACGATGTGTCCGTCGGCCTCGAAATTGCTCAACTGGGGCAAGTTGTTGTACATCGCGTAAGTTACATCCTTCAGATAGATGCGGACGGAATCGCCGATGCGCACGCCACTGACGGCATTCAGGTAAAGCTCGATGGCGGCACCCGTGGCGCGGTCTTGCATGAAGGCGGCCTTGTAAAGGTTGCCCGACACCTCGTCGGCAGTGATGATGCCATACACCGAAGCGTCTTCATTGAAAACGGTGCCCGGCTCCAAGGCAAGAATTTCACTGATCGTGTAAACCCTTCCTATCGGCAGGTCTTGGATAGGCGGCGTAGGATACTCTTTCTTGCAAGCGGTGAACATTGTGCCCACCAAGGCAAGAAGCAGAAATGCGTTGAATACTCTGTTTTTCATATTGTTGTGTGTTTAATTGTTAATCGTTGATTTGTTTGGCTGTAAGCTATAAACCGTAAGCTGTAAGCAACTGTAAGGTTGGCTTATGGCTTAAAGCTTACTGCTTAAGGCTCACTTCCTAACCGTTATACTGACAAAGAAATTCGTTCCGTACATATAGGAAACCTTGTCGGGGAACATGTCGGGGTTGTTGGCGTTGAAGCGGAGTTGCTCGTAACCATAAAGGATGGTGTTCTTGTTGTTGAGCAAATTGTTGACGCTCAAGTTGAAGAGGAAATAATACCCTTTGTAGCGTTTCGAGAAGCCGCCGTAGAAGTCGAGCGTGAAGGCGGGCTTCAGCGGGGCTTCGTCCAGGACAAGAGGAATGCGGATGTCGCCTTGGGCGTAGTGCAGCATGCCTTCCTCGGTGTGGTTATAGGGGTTCACGTCGAAGTACATATTGGCCATATAGTTTCCGTTGAGGCTCACCCACCAGTATTTCGGCGAGTTGTACTTGATGCCCAACGAGGCCACGGTTTCAGGTCCAGCGGAGACATGGTAGTCCTTCAGGTAAGCCACGCTGTTTTGGATGTAAGCCGTGGTGTTGTTGTCGTCATAGACCGAGAAAATCGGGTTGTTGTCATAGGTATGGATGCCATTGGCAGCTGCCGCCTGCAAAGTGATGGTCGGGGTGACGTTCCACTCCGCACCCATTTCCACGCCAATGCTCTTTTGGTTGATGTCGGTCATGATGAAGTTGATGAACTCGCTGGTGTAGGAGTTGGCGCTGGTGGTGGTGTTCTGGAACACGTTTTCGCAATAGAAGCTGCGGTTCCAGATGAGGTTTCTGTAAGCATAGTGATAACCCGTCAGGCGGAACTTGAACTCGGGCGAGCGATAGAGGTAACTCAAATCCATAGCCAAAATGCGCTCGCTCTTGAGGTCGCCTTCCACAACGGTGTGGCGGGTGCGCGGCGAAATGTAAATGTCCCTAAACTGTGGGGCTTGGGTCATTAAGGCCATGTTGGCCACAAGGTGGTTACGTCCGTTGATGGCGTAGGTCACACCAGCCTTCAAACTTGGGGCAAAGAAGTTGTGCATCTTGTCCTTGCCGAAGGAATTGTCGGCGAAAGAGCCGCTTTTCCAAAGACCTTCACGCCAAATCTGGGTAAACTCGGCCTGCAAGCCCAAATAGAGGTCGAAGTTGCCGACGAGCCAGTCGATTTGATCCCAAATACGGCCATAGTTGCGGTTGGCGTAGTAGTTGTAGCCGATGATGTCGCCCACCTTGGCCACATGGTTGGGATTGAGCAGGTTGGTTTGGCACTCGTCGGATTCGAGGTTTTCGGCATACTTATTAATATCATAGTAGAAATCGCCGCCAAGCAGGTCGTTGATGCTTTCGTAGTAATGCGTCCGCGATGCGCTCACCGAGAAGCCGCCCGTCATGATCAAGTTGGGCAAGAACTCATGCTTGAAATAGGTGGCGTTGCCCATTTGGCGCTTGTCGTAGTGGCGCTCGGCAAGGATGTACTTGGAGGCTGCTCCAGTAACCGTATTGCCTTCTTGACCATTGGCGTTCTGCACGGTGAAGAGGTGGTTACGATTAGCGTTGTACAAGGCATCCCAGTCGATTTGCGTGACCTTGGGGTCGCGGTTCATCCAAATGGCAAACTGGTTTTCTATTTCCGCCGTGCTGTGGGCGTTGGTTTCATAATAACTTGGCAGGTTCTTGTAATAATCTGGACGCGGGTCTTTGGCCTCACCCCATTCGAGCGAAGTCTGGCTGCCCGGACCACTGAAGTAGTACAACGAAGTGTTGAACTCGGTGCGTTTGTTGGGCGTCCAATACCAAGTAAGTTGCGCCATGGGCTGATGATAGGTGCTCACTCGCGAGTTGCGTATGACCTGCTTGCCGTTGGCGTCCACCGTCTGATAGCCCCAATTGGGGTTATAATAGTTCGTGCCGACGAGGTCGTAAATCTCTTGCACCACGGGAGCCGAACCGCCGCGCTGCGAAGGTGCGCCAAACACGGTGAGGTCAAGGCTGTGCTTGTCGTTGATTTTCTTCTCCACGGAGAGGAAGTAACTGTAGGCCTGATAGAAAGTGCCCTCGGTATAGCCCTTGCCCGCATAGCGACCGCTTGCGGCAGCCATCATATACCAGCCGTTACCCATCTCGCCCGTGCCGATGGAGGCCATGGCTCGGTGGTTGTAGGAACGGTTGCTGAAGGCATAACTCAGCGAAACCTGCTTGCGATACTGCGAGGCGCGTGTTGAATAAGCTGTGAGGCCACCGAGACCGCCAAAGCCCGCACCCGTCCTGCCGAGGCCTTCAACGAGAATCGAGTTGCGGAAAGCGTCGTTGAGGCCACCCCAGTTAGAGAAGACGGGACGTCCCGTCTCAGGGTCATTCATCAGGATGCCGTTGATCATCACGTCGCTGTACTTCGAGTCGTTGCCGCGCACACGGTAGCGCAGCGAACCGAAGTTGTAGGCCGCGATGCTGTTGAACACATCACGCGACGAGTTGAGCAAAGTTGAAGCATCGTTGACCGAAGTGGATGTCTCCTCGAAATCGGAATCCATCAGGATCACCGTCGGCACTTCGTTCTGATTGATGTCGGTCGTGTCGATGGTTTGAGCCGTCATTCGCCCAACCAGCAACACTGCGACCGCTAAAAATAGAAATTTCTTCATATTGAACTTGTTATGATTTTCGTCGTTACAAAAGTGAAATTAACGGGCAAATGTAGGAAAAAGATTGATGGGTTGGGAATTTTTTGTTGGGATTTTTGGGAAAAGCCGAAAGAAATCTTCTTTTCAAACCAAAGACACGTCCAAACAATGATTTAACAAGTTGAAGATTCATCCCAAAAATGTTGGAATGTTGGCGACAAAACGAAAATCTTTGTATTTTTGCCGTATCAATCCTAAACAACCCCCAAGATGGACGACAACAGACTCATCAGATTCGACTGGGCTGCGAAGCGTATGTTGCGCGACAAGGCTAACTTCGGCGTGCTCGAAGGCTTGGTTACCGTGCTCCTCAACGAGCCTATCCACATCGTGGAACTGCTGGAAAGCGAGAGCAACCAAGACGACCCGCAGGACAAGTTCAACCGCGTTGACATCAAAGCCAAGAACAGCAAGGGTGAAATCATCATCGTCGAGATACAGCAGACGCGCGAGTTGTACTACCTTGAGCGCATCCTCTATGGCGTGGCGCGCACCATCACCGAGCACATCGAATTAGGCAAGGAATACGACCACGTGAAGAAAGTCTATTCCATCAACATCCTCTATTTCGACCTCGGCAAAGGCAAGGATTACCTCTACCACGGCACCACTACGTTCCGAGGAGTACACACCAACGATATCTTGGAAATCACGACCAAAGACGAGAACGCCTTGCGAATGAGGACACCCGAAGAGATTTTCCCCGAATATTTCCTTATCCGAGTGAACGAGTTCAACGCCGTTGCCAAGACCCCACTTGAGGAGTGGCTCGACTACCTGAAGAACGCCCACATCAAGGAAGACACCACGGCACCAGGATTGCAGGAAGCTCGGAAGAAGTTGCAGTATCTGAAAATGGACAGCGAGGAGCGGAAAGCCTATCAGCGTCAGATGGAGAATTACATGTACCAAGACAGCGTCTTTGCTGCTGCACATTTGGATGGCTGGACAGAAGGCAAAGCGCAAGGCGTGGCGGCTGGATTAGAGGAAGGGATGGCCAAAGGTAGAGCAGAAGGAATGGCCAAAGGCAGAGCAGAAGCCAACCTCGAAACTGCCCGCAAGTTGAAAGCCTTAGGCGTGGATTTTGAGGTTATCGCAAAAGGGACAGGACTAACGGTTGAAGAAATCAGCAGACTTTGAGGTATTGCTTTGATACAAAGAAAGCATTTCTTTTCCCATATCCATCGCCGTATTCCACCTTCAGTCTATCGGCCAACAAATGGATTAATCTCGTGCCGTTTGCAGCCCGACTCTCTCCTTTCTGTTCTTCCTCAACAATATGCCGCCCCACATTCCAAAATGTTGCAATAGCGGCTTGTCCAACTGCTGCGTATGCCTGCTGCCGTCCTTGTTCGATGATAGAGCGAATGTCGGCAATAAAAGATTTATCTTTGAAGGATTGTAAATCCTAATACTCGGCTATGGTCGGATTGCAAATCCGCACTAACGGAGGAACGCGTAGAGCGAGTATTAGTCCAAAGCAAAAAAAATGAAGTGACAGTATTTCAGCTATTTCAATACATTAAAGGACCAAAAAATGACATAATGTCGCGATTTTACTTTTGGAATAAAAATCTGACAACAGATGCAACGAAGGCACCGTCACCTTCACATTAACAAGAAACTGACGGGCTGCAGGAAGCCGCAAGCTATATGGGGCGATTATAACTATGAGAAATTCATAGTAGAGGGGCAAGGCGAGTGCCGACATAATCGTCGCCGTCATTGCCACCTTTGTCAGCTTGTTCAACCCCTTCGTTGGCCTGCTGATTTCGCTCGCCTGGGCAACAATTCCCTTTCTTAAAGGAAACGCGTCCTAGCATAAAAGAGCAAAAAGTTGCGCAGAGGTGATTTTCTCCTTCTTGACCGCAATGATTCCCAACCCTATCGTGAGCTTGCTTGTATAGATGGGTTGGATTTTGCTCTCCGATGACGGCGAGTGAAGTAAATTCAGGGCGGCTGAGGTTCAGTCGCCCTTCTTGTACCCTCGAAAAACCCACAATAACAAAACCAGATAATACTCGGCTGGAAATTGAACACCATAAATTGCCGAAAGCAACCACAAAGCTCCCGAAACCAGCACCACCCCGATGAAACCGATAATAAAATCCGCGATTTCCTCTGCCAGCTTATCCGCCAGTTTTTCAGTAGTTATTTCCTTGAGTTTTTGCCAAAACCCCTTCGGTTTGGCATTTTTGGCGGTCTACTTTGTAGACATCTTAGATTGATTCTTCATCTTATTTACGATTTATTCCGCAAAATTACAGCCATTTTTCTGAAGATGCCATACTATTTCCATTTTATTAATGAGTATGACTTCTCCGAAGAAAGCATTTGAACAATTCCAGTTAATACTCAAGCGCCTTTTTTGGAGGAGACCTGCACCTGATTTCTCCACAACTTAGCCCGCGTGCAGAAGGATTCCTCTTGGTTGCCCTTACCTCAATTGATGATTTCGAAGATTTGGAAGGTTCAAATGCATGGTTGATACGCTTTACCTATGGCGGCTCGATATGGATTTCATCCCTATTCCATTCATAACCTGACGCAAAACGCTATGATTCAAGAGCTATCACATTTTCCAACGATGGATTACGCATAGCGATTCTACAATAGTGTATGTCTTGTTGGAAGCCGATGATGGAGAAATAAAGAAGAAGGTAAAAACGCGCATTTCGCATAAAATGGTCAAGAATTTGACCCTATAATAGAACTATCATGTTGCATAATTTAAAAAACGCCGCAAAAATATGAAAAATTATCTTAAATGTCAAGTCGTTTTATCTATTTTTTTCCTCGTCGGAACGAATTTGCCATTAATCCTGCGGCTGCCATGGTGTGACAGCCCTACACCCTACTCTGTAGGGCTGTCGTACCATAGCATCCGCATGTCGTTGTTTTTCCGCATTGCAAATGCTGATATTCTCGCCTCCCGAATTGCAAATTCGGGAGAACGGGAGAAAAAAAGCAACCAAATTATATGAGATTATGGAATTTTATCTATTTTTGCAGCAACCTATTAGCTCAATTGGACAGAGCGGCCTTTTTACGAAGGGTTGGTTGCGGGTTCGAATCCCGCATAGAAAATCCATTTACTACGATATATTGCAAGCCGAAGTAGAATTCGGCTTGTTTGTTTATTGGGAAACCCTAAATATACATGCTACCTCGGTTTTTAGCGAGCACGTCAACAACTTATAGATAAATCATCAAGCGTAATTAATTTTATACAGTCAATACCACATACCTTGCGCATATTCTCAATATTTTCCTTATCCTTATCAGTTTTATAACTCGCGTACCATTTAGCATTAAGAGAATCGTGCACAATTCTTTCAAAATATGGCAAATCTACCTCGGCTAACGAATGACCTAACACATAAATTTCATCAGATTTAGTTTGCTTTGATTGTTTCGATTTGAACGCACTGCCGTGCGCGCCCCGCCTGCCAACTTTTTTGCCCTCGCCCGTACTGCATGAGGCGCAACAAGGGTTAGTTCTTGGACGCGGAGCGGACAGGACGCACAGATTGACCACGGCTGCGGCCGCTGTCGTTCATGCCGCAATCGCCCGAACCGAAGTTGAGATACCACGCGTAGCCTGGATGGCCCGTGTAGAGCGAACTCGACCAGTAGTAGCCGTTCGTACCTGCACTGTAGAGACTCGTCCAACCGCGGTAGCCTGCCGCGGGCAGGAAGAGGCTGTTGCCATTCGTCGCGGTGAACAGTCTGCCGTTCACACCGTTCTGCGTCGTCCATATTTGAGTAGTGTTATTTAGTAACTTTTGCCACTCCGCTTGCGTTGGCATCCTCCAACCACTGCCCCATTGGGCTGTCGCTGCATCGTCGCTTGGCTGCAAAGTTGTTAAGTTGTCGGTGAAGCCATTGCAGCCGTAGCTGGCATTGTTGCAGTACTTGGTGAGGGTGTAGTAACTGCCCATGCAGTACTGGTAGGTGCCCCAACTGTAATCGCTCTTGGGCTGTGTCTCGCCCCATGCAAAGTAGTCGCCATAGTCTTCGGGCGAGTCGGCACCCACGTTGCAGGTGGCCCACAGCAAGCCGCTTGGCAGGCCGAGGTCAACATATTCATGAGCCACATTAGATGTAGAAACCATTATGTCTATTCCCATAGTCAAATATCCGTTATTTCTAATGGCAGGCACAGCACCGCGAGTACCCGTAAACGCTCCATCTTCGGAATAGGCAGTGCCGTCTTCGCCAGCCTCAACCGCTTCTTGCGGCAGAAGGATAGCCCATTTCTCGCCGCTGCCTGCGGGCAAAGTAATGATGCCGTTCCCTTCTTGGCTATGTGTCAAAGTGTTCTCTGCAAAATCCACGGTCACTTTGTTCTTCATTCCCGTGATGCAAGTGGCCGCCTCTGATGCCGTGGTCACGTTGAACTTTACCAAAGCGCATTTGTTCAACAACATAGCCGTGTAGGTCGTTTCGCCTGAATCGTAGTTTTCGTTGGACGGGGCGTATTCTATCACGGGCAAATGCTCCGTCTGGTCAGTGATGACCACCGAGCAGGTCGTTGTAGTGCCTGCCGCAAGGGTTTCGGCTGGAGCGACATTGCCCAAGAAATAGAAGCGAAGCGGCTCGCCCACGATGGGGTCGGTGATGCCGCCAGTGAAATTGGTGCCGTTGTAGGTCAGCGTGCCAATATAATGTCCACCGCTGGCCACATAAATCAAATCGCCGTTTTGGTAGGTGACCTCGCCCGTCATTGTGTTCACATCCACCCTTGAGCCTCCATTGCTTTTGAGGTCGAGGGTGATGGTCACGGCCTCACTGCCGTTTGCAGGTGTGGGCTGTTCCTCTTTTTTGCATTGCGTCAGGGCGACCAAGACTAACAATGCCATTGCGAAAATGCTAATCCTTTTCATGTTCATTTTTCCTTTTCGGTTTGATTCTGTTTTGTTTTCTTTGATTTTAACGCTGAATAGCCGATGCCCGCCGTAAGCAGGAAAAACAATCCGCTTCCCAACGGGGCACCAAATGTTTGGCCCGTAATGTTGCCGTTTGTGACACCAAAACCTTGGCCTGTGAGGTCGCCGCTTGTGGCTCCGAATCCTTGACCCGTGAAGTAGCCTCCAACCGCGCCCTCGCTCCTACCCATTAGGCCGTTGATGTTGCCATTTCCGCTGTTTGCCTCATCTGCAACACCGCGCCGGAACATGCCTTCTTGAGCCGACATGCCAACGGGCAACAACGACAAAACAGCCATCGCCAACAGCACTTTAGGTTTCATCTTGAATTTCTTCATCGTTTGACCTTTATGTTTGCGGCAGGCTCCCAATGCCACACGATAATCGTCTATTACCTTGAAAACATAAAAAAAAGCGCGGGAGTCTGAAACTATTGCTCATCCCGCATACTGAGGCTCTCGCATTGCCCATCGTCCGAGGATAAGCAATGCCGAGGCCCCCGCCATTCGATATACATAAAAAGGTGTATACGAACAAAGGGACGTCAAGCCTTGCTTTACCAAGCGGACGATTAGAATTTGCGAGATTCAGTATGCCGCAGATAAAACGTCAGTTCAACGTCTTTCTGTTATGTTTGCCGCTCCTTTCCAAAGAAACAGCGTTGCAAAATTAGGAATAATTTGGTTGTTACAGCCGAAAAATCATCCTAAGGAAGAAAAAAGACTGGTTTTTGATGTATTTCAAATGCTTTTGCCTACTCAAAACAAGTCGTCCAAACTGACCACACTCTGCACTTGTCCGCTGTTTTCGTTTGGCTTTAGCCCGTAGGCGGCTATCAGTGTCAAGTGGATGCTTTTTTTCTGCGGCACTTTGTCCATCAAGGTTTGCACCCGTTCCCGCAACTCAGCTCCATATTTCGCGTCAATGGAGAACGACTTACCGTAAAACTTTATTTCACAAAGGTTTATCACATTGTCGGCCCTGTCTATGAGCAAATCTATTTGATGTTTTCTCTCTCTCGATTCTACCACCCAAGAAGATTCCGTCGTACTTACGCTGGCAATCCCCAGTTTTTGTTTAATCTGGGCGACATGGGCAAAACAAAGTTCCTCAAAGGCAAAGCCACGCCATGCGTTCAGGCGCGACGAGGCATTGTTCTTCTGCCAAAACTGAGGGTCTGGCTTGTCTTTGCCATCAAGGAATTGAAGATAGGCCATACAAAAATGATCAGTCAGTCGATAATGCTCGGCCTTCCGGTCACCGAATGGATAATAAGATGTGATGAAATCACTCTCTTTCAAGCCTTTGAGGATTTCACTCGCCCCACCACCATCCTTAATGGCCGTGAGTTCAAGGATTTCTTTGCGCGTGTAGCCGCTTCTTCTTCCCGCCAGCAGACGAACAACTTTTTTGTGGTCATCGGCGTTCTTGAATAGCGAACCAAACAACCGATCAAATTCATTCCTCAGTTTGGCGTTTCCATCAAACAGCACAAGATCAATGTTTTGTGCCGTACTATAGCCCTTTTCAAACAGGCTCAGGTAATGCGGAACACCACCAAAGACCATATAGGTTTGTGCCACATCATATCGGCTCACATTCATTTCCTTGTTTCGGAAATAAGCCTCGCACTCAGCCAAAGTGAAAGGACAGAGTTTTATCTCGCGAGTCAGTCTGTTGTAAAGGCCGCCTTTGTTATTAATAAGGTTGTCTTCCATCCAAGAAGTGGCCGAACCGCAAACAATCAGCAGAATATTGTCGCGCTTTGAAGCCCAACCGTTCCAGA
Organism: uncultured Bacteroidales bacterium; assembly: GCA_947166105.1. Classification (GTDB taxonomy): domain Bacteria; phylum Bacteroidota; class Bacteroidia; order Bacteroidales; family F082; genus Limimorpha. Next base: position 11,459 of record CAMVCZ010000017.1, on the reverse strand, counting down.
AATGCTCAAAGGCAGGGATGAACCGCGACCGCGCTGTGTCCATCCAAGGCAATTCGTCAATGAAAACCACTTGCCGACTTCCATCGTCTTTAGATGCAAGCAGTTTTTCCAACCATCGAAAAGCCTCAAGCCAAGATTTGGGACACGCCTGACCTTCATATCCAAAGTCTTGCAGCGAATACAGAAACGCTTGCAATTGATCACGGAGCAGAAATTTCTTGTCATGGTCGTAAGGTGACAATCCAGTATGCCAAAAGGCAAATCTGTCTTTGAAAACTTCCTTTATCAAATAGGTCTTGCCCACACGCCGCCGACCATAAACAGCTACAAACTCCGCATTTTCAGCGTTATACAATCGTTCCAGTTCTTCGATTTCCTTTTTTCTTCCGATGATATTTTTCATGCCATATCGATTTTATTTCTCTGCAAAGGTAAAAAAAATATCATTTCCAGAGAATTAAAGTATTTTATTTCTCTAAATCTCGATTTTTTTCCAGAGTTTAGAGAAATAAAATTGGTAAAAGAGCCTGCTTGACCGAAAAAATCACCCTAAGAAAGAAAAAAGCCCAATTTTTTTCTACCTTTGCCGCCTAAACCCATGCAAACAACTTCAACAATGAATAAGCATATTCTTTTCGCACTCGTCATTTTGGCTTTTGGTCTTCAAATAAACCGCGTTTCCGCCCAAGAGCAACAAGCCTACAAGGTCGGTTTGGTCGGTTTCTATAACCTTGAGAACCTGTTCGATACCATCGACGACCCGAACAAGAACGACGAGGAATTTTTGCCCCAAGGCGGCAACCAATGGAACACCGAAAAGTACCTCAACAAACTCCATAACATGGCCTACGCCATCTCTACCATCGGCACCGACATCACGCCCGACGGTGTGGCCGTTTTAGGATTGTGCGAAATGGAAAACCGCCATGTGCTTGAGGATTTGGTCGCCCAGCCCGAAATCAAGAACCGCAACTACCAAATTGTACACTATGATTCTCCCGACCGCCGTGGCGTGGATGTGGGATTGATTTACAATCCGAAATACTTTAAGCTGACCAACAGCAAATCTTACCGAACCGTTGTACCCAACGACCCTGAGTTCATCACCCGCGACCAATTGGTTGTTTCCGGCCTGTTCGATGGTGAGCCGATGCACTTCATCGTCATGCACTGGCCTTCGCGCGCCGGTGGCGAGAAGCGCTCCATGCCTGGACGTATTGCCGCTGCCACCTTGTGCCGCAACATCGCCGACAGCATCATGCGCGAGAACCAAAACGCCAAAATCATTATGATGGGCGACTACAACGACTACCCTGACAGCAAGAGCGTGACCAACTACCTGCGTGCCTCGGGCGACATGAAAGACCTGCGCGACGGCGAGTTCTACAATCCCATGTACGACCTGCATAAGAAAGGCTACGGCACCAATTACTACCGCGACGCGCCCGGCGTTTTGGACCAAATGATCCTCACCCCCGCCTTGGTGCCTACAGGTTACGACACCTATCAGTTCAAGAACGCGAAGGTTCACAACAAGGAGTTTCTGAAACAGCACGGCGGCAAATACAACGGCTATCCCTTCCGCACCTTCGGCAGCGGAGTGTGGATGGGAGGATATAGTGACCACTTCCCCGTTTATGTGATTTTGCTGAAGAAGGCTTGATTCTATCGCGTTGAAAATCAGAACATGATGCCCGCTTCAACTCCAATGAAGTTGTTGCGCAAGATACTGCCCGTCTGCTTCTCTAACGAACGCACAAAAGCGTTGGAAAAGGCATGATCGAAAGAGATTTGGACAAAAGTACACAAGTTCCTATTGATTTCATATTCAGCACCCAAGCCGAAGACCATCGACAGTTGGAGCAAACGGTATTGATAGGAGCAATTGTCATACGTTTTACCATCGGAAGAGACCCAATAAAACTCGTAACTATCCTTACCCAAGTCCTTGATATTAAAACTAATACCACCTCCAGCCTCCATAAAAGCACTGAACGAATCGAAAATCTCAAACCTTAACTTGGCCTTGAGCGGAATCTCGACATTGGTGGCTTTCAGCTGGCGCGACACCATCACATTGGCATCCTCCAAAAAATCCTCAACCAACCTGCGGTCGGTGAAAGAATATTTCATCCGCAACAGATTGAGGTTCACGCCAGAAGAAATCGCGACATGGTCGTTGAAATAACGGTCATGGATCACTCCGACACTGAAACCTACCCTCATGCCATCATTCTTTGTGGCAGTGGAGCCAGAACTGGCCCAGTCAAAAGTCGGCCCAACCTTGAGTCCGAACCTCACATCTTTAGGCTGAGCGTTGCCCATCGTGGCAAACATAACTACTAAACTGAAAATCAATAATATCCTTCTCATAATAACATATTTTTGAGCTACAAAAGTAATTATTTTTGCCGACATTTCCCCAAAATTGAAAAATGATTCTTACTTTTGCCGCAAATTCATCAAATTATTCACTAAAACTCATTGAAAATGAAAAAGACATTTTTACTGATTGCAGCCCTGCTGATGATGGGCAGTACTGCTTTTGCCGGTGGCGGCCTCGACTTTGGCATTGGCCCTAAAGTTGGTTATCAAACCGCGAAACTCTCCTACCAAAAAGAAGACATCAAGGCTGGATTTGCCAACCATTTCACTCTTGGCCTGTTCGGTCGCATCGAAATTGGCGGCTTCTATGTGCAGCCAGAGGCACTCTGGTTCAAGTCATCGAATGTTTTTGAACTGAATACCAATGTACACCAAGATGTCATTATCGGCGACATCACCATTCCCGACGGTGCCGGTGTTGATTTCACCCTGAACGCCATGAACATCCAAGTGCCGATTTTCTTGGGCTACAAGTACGAAATCATCGACGACCTCATTGCCATTCGCGCCCAAGTAGGCCCAACGCTCAATTTCACCTTGCCTCAAAAGACTTTGGTGAGCCGTTCCGTTGGCAACATCGAGCCTACTGAAATCGCTAACGAGACATTCGACACCAAGAAAATTGCTTTCGGTATGCAAGGCGGCCTCGGCGTGGATGTGCTCGACAGAATCACGCTCGACATCAACTACAACTTCGGCATCACCAAGTTGTTCGGTGCCAGCCTTATCAACAACACGGAGTGGGGCCAATACATCGACACCAACAACATTTCCAATGTCCACACCAATATGTTTATGGTGACCATTGGTTACAAGTTCCTGTAATCCATAGATTTAAAAACAAAAAAGAGCGTTGTGCATCTTTCCGATGTGCGACGCTTTTCTTTTTTGACATTTTTTCGCCGCATCAAGGAATTTTGTCTATTTTTGAAATTCCAAAATCGCAAGATATGAATACACCAATTCCCAACCGCCTTTTCATCCGAAACAGGGCCAATTTTGCGGCACAACTGCCGCCCAAGTCGGTGGCCGTCTTCACCGCCAACGAACCCATGCCGCGCAACGGCGACGAGTTCTATCCCTTCCGCCAACAGTCTGATTTCTTTTACCTTACGGGCATCAACGAGGAGAACACCTACCTCCTCATCGCGCCCGACTATCCCATTGAAGACCTGCGCGAAATCCTTTTCATTGAGCCTTACGACGAGGTGAAAGCCACTTGGCAAGGCGAAATGCTCGACAACGCTAAAGCCACCGAGCTTTCGGGCGTTAAGACCGTGAAGGGCAGCGACGCTTTCTGGAGTTTTATGAACGACATCGCCCTTTCTGGCTATGCCGACACGATTTTCCTGAACAGCTACGAGTACCCGAAATACGAGTGCGCCGTGGAAACCATCCAAAAACGTTTCGTCAAGCAGGTGAAGGAGCGTTACCCAATGCACAACTATGGCCGCACCGCCCCGATTCTCAACGCCTTGCGTATGATTAAATCGGAAGACGAAATCGCCATCACTCGGCAGGCTTGCGACATTACAGCAAAGGCATTCCGCCGTTGCTTGGAAACGGTGAAACCTGGCATGAACGAATACGAGGTGCAAGCCGAAATCGAGTACATTTTCAAGAAAAACAACGCTTCGGGCCACGCCTACGCACCCATCATCGCGGGCGGCAAAAACGCCTGTTGCCTGCATTATTGCAAGAACCAAAGCCAACTCAACGACGGCGACCTCATCCTTTTCGACATCGGCTGCGAGTTGAAAAACTACTCTTCTGACCTCAGCCGCACCATTCCCATCAACGGCAAATTCACTGAAAGACAAAGAGATTGCTACAACGCCGTGCTTCTTGTGATGAAGGAAATCACGAAACTCTACCGCCCCGGCGGCACCATCAACGAAATCAACGAGACGACTTACAAGTTGATGGAACAAGAGATGATTAAGCTCGGACTTTTCACCGCCGAGGACGTGAAAAAACAAAACCCCGACAAGCCGCTCTACAAGAAATATTTGATGCACGGCATGTCGCACCACATCGGCCTTGACGTACACGACAGCATCGACAAGTTCAAGCCTTTTGCGCCAGGGATGATACTCACCTGCGAACCAGGACTTTACATCCGCGAGGAAGGCATCGGCATTCGCATCGAGAACGACCTTTTGATTACCGACGGCGAACCAATCAATTTGTTTGAAGAATTGCCGACGGAAATCGAGGAGATTGAGGCGGCGATGAAAAAATGATTCACTTTTTTAGTGAAGATTTGAAAACTATTTGTAGTTTTGCAAACAATGAATACCAATCGAATACCAACCCATCCCGGAGATGTAATCAAGGAAGAACTTGAATATAGAGGCATCTCGCAGAAAAAATTCTCTGAACTAACGGGTGTTTCCTACACCATGCTCAACGAGATATTGAACGGCAAACGACCTGTAACGAGTGACTTCGCACTTATCGTGGAGGCCGCTTTGGGTGTCAGTCCACAACTCTTAATCAACATGCAAGCCCGCTACAACATGGCTGTGGCCATGAACCAAACCACTTTCCTGAGCCGTCTTGACCATATCAGAAGGGCTTGTGCAGCAGTATTTTAATCAATTCAACAATCAACAAATAAACAACAAAATATGTTCGCAAAAGACGTTTACAGTGGCCGTCGCGCCACATTGAAAAAGATGATTCAGAAGGGCATCGCGTTCTTCCCTGCCAACAACGAAGCACCCTTCAACTACCCTGACAACACCTATATCTATCGTCAGGACAGCAACTTCTCCTATTATTTCGGCCTCAACCACCCCGACTTGGTCGGTGTCATCGACTTTGAGACGGGCGAGGAAATCCTCTTCGGCGTGGATGTCACCATCGACGACGTGATTTGGTGCGGTCCGCTGCCCTCGCTGAAGGAACAAGGCGACTGCATCGGCATCACCGACTGCCGCGACTTCAACAAGTTCGGCGAATACATCCAACAAGCCATCGCCAAAGGCCGCCAGATCCATATCCTGCCGACCTATCGCGCCGACACGAAAATCCAATGCTCCGAGTGGTTGGGGTGCCATATTAATAAGGTGCAGGAATATGTCAGCCTCGAACTCATCAAGGCCGTCATCGCCATGCGCGAGGTGAAGAGCGAACTCGAAATCGCGGAGATGGAACGTGCCGCCAACACCGCTTATTACATGCACACCACCGCCATGAAGATGTGCAAGCCCGGCATGGTCGAACAAGAGATTGCCGGCGTGGTGGAAGGCCTTTCGCTGTCGGGCGGCGGTCCTGTGTCGTTCCCCGTCATTTTGAGTGTCGACGGCCAGACCTTGCACAACCACGGCCACCACAACGTGCTGAAGGAAGGCCGCATGATGGTTTGCGATGCCGGTGCCGAAACGGAGAACTACTACGCCTCCGACTTCACTCGCACCACGCCCGTGGGTGGCAAGTTCAACACTCGCCAGCGCGAAATCTATGAAATCGTACTTGCCGCCAACCAAGCCGTGGCCGAACAAACGCGCCCCTACATGCCTTATATGGTGATGCACACCTTGGCCTGCCGCACCCTGATTGAAGGCTTGAAAGGCGTCGGCCTGATGAAAGGCGACACCGAAGAAGCCCTGATGAACGGTGCGCACTGGCTCTTCATGCCTCACGGCCTCGGCCACATGCTCGGTATGGACGTACATGACATGGAAGGCCTCGGCGAGACTTACGTCGGCTACGACGACATCACGCCACGCTCCACCAAGTTGGGCTTCAGCGGATTGCGCTGCGGCAAGACCTTGAAACCGGGTTTTGTGGTCACCGACGAGCCGGGTATCTACTTCATCCCGACCCTCATCGATTTATGGAAGGCCGAAGGCAAGTTCAAGGAGTTCATCAACTACGACAAGTTGGAGACCTACAAGGACTTTGGCGGCATCCGCATCGAGGACGACCTGCTCATCACCGCCGACGGCAATCGCATCCTCGGCAGACCGATTCCCAAGACCGTTGCAGAGGTCGAGGAAATTTGCGCGCAAGGTAGAGAATGGATTAAGATGACGGGAATGTATTGATTGTTTTTTCTCATGCAGAATCCGCAGAACCCTGGGACATTATTCTCAAGATTCTGCGGATTTTGTGTGCAATAAAATCAAAACTCCATCACCAACTTGACATTCACATACCTCGGTGTCAGGTAGTTGGGAACGCCGTAGTAATAATTGTCGATATACTTCACCCATGTGTAAGAAATCACATTGGGAATGTCCAATAGGTTGAACACATCGACACTGACGAACATGTTTTTCACATAACGCAACGGATTGCCCTTGCTGAAACTACTCGCCTCGCTGATGAGTTGCTTGCTGAAGCCGATGTCAACACGGCGATAGGAAGGATAACGGCTCGATGGGGAATAAAAGTCCGAATTGTTGTCGTTTTTGGGCAAGCCCATGCCAAAGGTCAACGTCATGTTGACGCGCCAAGTCGGGAAATTGGGGATGTAATCTTGGAAAAACAAAGAGAAGTTTACCAATTGGTTGGATGGGCGGTAATGCCAGCCAAGCGCAACGGTATCAGCCACTTGCGCATCTGTGTGGTTATAAAATGGCAACACTTTGCCTTCGGCATCCACCAAACAATAGTCCCCCCGAATGTCCTCCTTGGTCTGCATGATGGAAAGACTCGCCCAACTGTCGATGCCCTTCACGAACTCGCCGTTCACCTTGAAATCAAGCCCTGTGGCGTATGCTCGCGCCGACTGGTCGGCATAATAGCGGATACGCACATTGTCGATGTCGTAAGGAATGACATGAGTGAACCACTTGAAATACAGCTCAGAAGTCAGGATGAAAGGCCTGTTCCATGCGCGGAACTTGAAATCGTTGCCCGCCACAATCTGATAAGAACGCTGCACCTCGGCATCCTTGAACAAGCTACCGTCGCGGTTGCGGATTTCGCGATAGAAAGGCACTTGATTGTACACACCGCCCGAAAGTCGGTACACCAACTCACGCTTGTTTTCATTAGGCTTGTAGGCCACGCCTGCCCTCGGACTGACATACACCTTTTTATTATAGCCCCAATAATTGGCCCTCACACCGCCCGTAACGACAAACTCGCCCTTGTCGCGATAGGGAAACGTCCAAGAGTTTTGCACAAAACCGTCAAGGCTATTGACAGAAAGCAAATTGTGCGACTTGTGTACAAAATCCATCCCGATTCCGGGCAATTCGATGGGATAGCCGCCAATCACGTCAGGGACATGCGGCAACGCATAACCCGCCGAGTCCATCATCTGCCATTCGTCCACCACATCATTAATGTCCTGATGTTGGAAACGAAGTCCCCATTTCATCAGACTGTTGCCAAAAGCGTAAAGTCCCTTATGGTCAAAGTTGTAGACTTGCGCGTAAAAACCATTGCGGGCGTGCTTGGTCATCGTCCCAATCTCATGGTTTTCAATCACTTCCCCAAATTCCTCTGTGCCAAAAGAAGTATTACGAATGCCGAAAAAATACTGTTCCTGAAGATCGTAAGTCTCAGTTTCGTAAGCCGAATAAGCAGAGGCTATCCACTTCATGCTCAAATCCTTATGGGGCTTGTAGGTCAATGTCAAGGCACCAAGGCCAGTAGTGTAGTCGTCAATTTCCTGACCATCGAAATACACATTTGCCTGTAGCGGTGTGTTGATGTCGCCGAAGTTGATTTTGGCGTTCTGCGGAATCAGCATGTAGCGGTTTTTGGAATAGTAGCCCAAAAACGACAAGTCCCATTTCTCGTTGAACTTGAAATTAAACAAACCCTGCGCATCGGTAAAGTTGGGGCGATAGTCGCCTTTCGTGTCCATCATGCCGAGAGCCAGAGCCGTGTTTTTGTAACGTGCTCCCACCAAATAGCTGAATTTCTCGTTTTTCGTCGCGCCTTCCACATGGGCTTCGGCACCCAAAAGGCTCAAAGTCAACGAACCGGCAGGTTCGTGCGGGGTTTTGTAGGTCACGTCGAGCACCGACGACATCTTGTCGCCATATTCAGCCGCAAAGCCGCCCGCAGAAAACTCTATATTGTTGACCAACTGAGAGTTGACAAAACTCAATCCTTCCTGTTGCCCCGAACCTACAAGGAAAGGACGGTAGATTTCGATGCCATTCACATAAATCAAATTCTCATCAAAGTTGCCGCCCCGCACTCGATATTGTGAACTCATTTCGTTGTTCGACACCACACCCGGTAATGTCTTGATAAGCGTTTCCACCCCTCCACCCATCGTAGGCAGCAAAGTAGCCTGTTTCGCATTGAGGCGTGTCAGGCTGGAGGCCTCCACAGCTCGGTCGCTGATGACGGCATCGGGAAGCACCGTGGCGGTGGAATGTAGCACCATGTCCAATTTCCTTTTCTCGCCCCTCTTCAAACGCACCGTTGCCTGCTTCGGCTCATAGCCGATATAGGAAAAATGGATGGTCCAAGTGGAATCCGATAGCAGCGACAACTCGTAATAGCCTCTCGAATTGGTGGTATAGCCCACAAGCAGTTCGGGCACGACCACATTGGCCATCTCAATGGGATGCCCTTGTTCGTCGGTCACCTTGCCGTAGACCGTGGCCGTCGGCAATTGTTGGGCCGTCGCCACAATTGAAAGCCACATCAGCAGTATGATTAGTTTGGCACGCATGAAAGGATAACTGAAAATGGGTGGAAATATTATCCAAATAGGCAAATTGGTTTTCGCGCAAACGAAAAAGAGCCGCTGCGCAAGGCACAGCAGCTCCGATATCGTTCACATTGGTGATTACCAACGCTCAAGGTTACCTTTTTCGGCAGACTCCATGATGGCTGCATAAACGCCCTTCTTGTTGATGGTGCGCAAACCGGCAGCCGAAACCTTCAGCACGATCCACTCATCCCATTCCGGAACATAGAATTTCTTGATTTTCAAATTCGGTTCGAATGTCCTCTTCGTCTTCTTGTTGGAGTGAGAAACATTGTTACCGTGCATGACCTTTTTTCCTGTAATTTGACAAACTTTTGACATGACTCTTTATCCTTTATTATTTAATTGTCCACTTTGTAACGGGCTGCAAAGGTACACTTTTTTTCGTTTCGCAAAGTGTTTCGGCAAAAAATATAGGAAAAAATTTGATTTTCATTTATGATACCCTTTTATTGCTCCGAGACTTACCAAACACAAAAACAGAATTTTTGCAAGTTTTTTGCAAAAATTACGTTTTTTGTACTGCTTTTTGCTTATCTTTGCAGTCGAAATCCTAAAAAGCAACATTATGCTGGTCCAATTCAAATTCAACAATTACAAATGTTTTAAAGACGAAACTGTTTTCAATGTTGTCGCTTCCAAATATTACAAGGATAAGTCGGAGAACTTGATTCAGACACCACAATACTCTTCCTGTTTTCCGCAATGGGACACCCGATTTTTAGCATTTGTGGCGGTAAGTGACTATGTCATACAGTTCCTGCTGCTCCTCATCCATTCGCAGGAGTGTGGTTTTGGTGTATCCGGACTGGGGAAGCACATAGGTCAGTTGATACATGCTCCTTGTAATCTGCTGGGCCCTGGCGAGTGTGATGTCTGACTTGCTTGCCTTGAGCAGCCTGTCGAGTTCGAGCATGATCGTGTACGCCGTGAAGCAGATGCAGATGTGCCCCTCTATCCTGTTCCTGAGCCTGTGGAAGATGGGCCTGACCAGCAGGTCGGTCTTGTTCATGCGGAACGCCCGCTCGATGCGCCACAGGTCGGAATACCGGGCTATGACCTCCTCGTTCGAGAGGCTGGTGTTCGTGACATAGCCCTTGATGCCGTCCCAAGCCTCGTCTGCGCCGAACTTGGCGTAGTCGATGGAGATTTTCACGTCCCCTTCCATCTTCAGGTATTTGTTGTAGCCCTTATTGTTGATGTTTGCCTTGGTCAGCCGTCCACTCCCCAGCCTTTTCTCCAGCCGGTCCAAGCCGCGCTGTCGGGTCTTCCTGTCCTTGGCGGTACGGCTTTCCGTCTTGGACACGACCATCCTTGTCCCGTCGGGACGGCTGATGACCCGTACATCGCCGTTTTTCAGGCCGAGGTCGAGGATGGCCTTTTTCACCGCCTCGCTGTCGTTCCTTGGTCTGGCCCCGACAATGAACTCGTAGCCTTCCTCCTTCAGGCCGGCTATGTTCCTTTTCGACAGCAGGCCGGCATCCGCCACGACGATGGGCTTGCCGAAGCCGAACTTGGCGGACATCCTGCCGATGAACTCCATCAGCGTGTGCCCCTCGAAGATGTTGCCCTCGTAGATGTCGTATCCGATGGGGTTGCCTCCAGCGGCCACCAGCAGGCCGAGGAATATCTGCGGGTTGCTATGCCTCCCGTCCTTCGAGAACCCGCACTTGCGAAGGTCGTCCTCGTCCGAGGCCTCGAAGTAGAGCGTCGTCATGTCGTAGAACACCACCTCGACGCGCCCTCCGCACTCCCGCCTCGTCTTCTCGAAGCTGATGCGCTCGACAAGGCTCTTGATGTCGGGCTCGTCCGAAGCCTTTCCCTTGCGATGGCAGAGGTTGTCCAGAAAACGGTAGATCTGGTCAGGGCTGTAGCTCTCCCCCAGGTAACGGGCAAGGTAGTCGATGGTCTTGAGCTTGCTCCCCGGATTGAACAGACGGCAGACGACCAGATGCCTGAACATCCTGCTGCCGACGGCACCGTATCCTATCTCGTCGTAAAGCTTCCCGTAGATCACTTCGGGGCCGATTACCTGCACTTGGCTGTTGCCCAAGCCAGAGACCAGTTCCTCAAGCCTGTCGTCAATGCCTTGGCCGAAAAGGGGAAGCTCGGGGTGGCTGTGTTCCTTGACATATTGCCTGCCCCGGGCCTCAAGACGCTGAATCTCCCATTCCTCGCTCGCTGCCCCAAGGCTGCACACGACACGGTATCCGCCACCGCTCTTGTCCACCACTTGAACGCTGGTGCTGCCCGACTTGTTGACCTTCCGACGTACAAACATGCCGCAAAGATAGCACGGGACACCCAAAAACGCAAATTTTTGAAAGAGATTCTACTGGAATTTAAGCACTTATAAAATCCCAACTGAAAATCGCGGAAAACAGGA
>CAMVCZ010000016.1 GCA_947166105.1 uncultured Bacteroidales bacterium | reverse complement strand
TAGAGCGCTGCCTTCACACGGCAGAGGTCACTGGTTCGAGTCCAGTACGTCCCACTTCGACACAAATATTCACACGGGCTGTTTCGATAAATTATTGAAAAACAGCCCGTTAAGTTTGAAAGGGAAAACACCCAAATTTGTTCCTTGAGTGGCTTTTGAAGCACAAAAACCCAGATTTGTTCCTCGAATTTGTTCCTCGGTTTGTGCTTCGTTTGTCGCCGTGAACGCCCCGGCTGCAATCTGACCACATTTCCATCTTCCATTGGCGGTGTCATAATACAGCAAGATATGACACAAAAGACAAACGTAAACATTCGAGTTGCCCCGCTCAACGGCAAACTCTACCTTTTTGTCCAGACAAAAGGAACATCAACACAACGGAAAAGGCTTATCCCCGGCATTGAAGAACCCGACTTGCAACATTGGGACGCAAAAGACCAGTGTTTCAAAATCGCCACGGAAAAAGCGATTTCGGACAATTCCACAATCAGAACCTTCAGGAACGGTTTCGAGTTGGTGAACGAACAATTCCTCCCCGAAACTTGCGACGAGCTTCTACGGCTCTACAACAATGCCGTGCTGGTGAAAAACGAAAGCACCGTCACCGTCAAAATCAAGAAAACAACCCTCGGCGACTTCATCAACAAAATGATTGAAGAGCAAAGGAGCTGCACCGGGCATTTCATCAAAAAGCCATCATCCACCTACCAACAGTATTTGAACCTCTTCCGAAAACTCGAAAACGAAGGCCGCATCATTGAAACGCCAATCGACGAAATCGAGAACGCACACTGCATCCAATTCAGCGACTACATTCTTCGCCAACTCAACGGGACAAACTACAAGAACCTGATGAAGTGGTTTGTCGCGGTCCATAACAAGGCCGTTGAGCAAGGCTGCAACAGGAACCAATTCACCTTCAAGGCATCCGCAAACGCTCCAAAAAAGGACGCTCCGCGCATCCGCTCACTATCGAAAGAGCAGTTGGCCAAATTTGAGGAGTTCGACTTGTCGCAGTTGGTCAACGGCTCCACCCCAAAAAAGACGGTTCGCCAATATGATCTGTATCGAGATTTCGCGCTTTTCCTCTACGAAATGAAGCTCCGCCCAATAGACACAGTGAAACTGGCATATGACAATATCCTTGTAGACGACCAGGGAACAGTCATTATTGAGTATGTGCCGGAGAAGAAAAAGAACTACCATGCAAAAGAAGTGGTCCAAGCACCTATGACCGCGAAGGCGAAGGCCATTGTCAGGAAATACAAAGGCCAATCCTCAAAGGGCTATATTTTCCCGTTTGCCTTGAATGAATACGATTGGGACTACACCAACCCCGAAAGTTACAAACGCCATTACAGCAAATGGAACCGGCTCATGGAGCAAATCAACACCTTCCTTCACAAAATGGAAAAGCCGCTGAAGTTCAAGGGGCTGACGCTCTACATGTTCAGACACACGGCTTTCACTGTGGCCTGCAAGGAAATGAAGGAAAGTTATTTTGAAATCGCCTCCCACGGCGGAACCAGCGTGAAAATGCTCGAAGACCACTATGTTGCCACTGGATACAATGTGAAATCGAAGTTCAACATATCAAACATTTGAATTATGAAAAAGATAGTAAGCCACACCCCAAGCCGAATTGCCGTGTTCTCTCCCAACAAAAAACTCATTGGGGTCTTAACCTCACAAACCGCCACCGCCCAAGTCCTGGGTGTGAGAACGGCATCCATCCACTATGCCTGCAAAGGTAAGACCGAATCTTGCAACGGTTGGCATATACGCGAACTGAAGGATAGCGTGAAACTGGAACTTCCTGAAGATTTCGGCACGCTCACCCTCGAACGGTTCGACGAGCTCAACGGCGAGAAGCGCCTGACCTACCCTGACCGTGAAATGAGAAAGAAAAGGGCAAAGCCATGAAACACGAAGAACAAATAACCGTCACCAAGTCAACGGTGGGCGTAATTGTCAGGACAAAGAACGAGGCTTTTTGTATCGCTTACAGAAACGCGGCCTTAATGGATTGGAACGAGGCAACAAAGAAGTATAGCGGTCAACTCCCAACACGAGCCCAGGCGCAAATTATGTGTATCTATGGTGATATCATCAACGCGGCACTAATTGAGGCCGGGGGCGAACGGCTCAATAGGTGGTATTGGACCAACGAAGAGCGCAACGCTAACGAGGGATTTTGCTTTTTCGGTGGTGCCGAAATCAAGTGGGTTGGAAACGACCAGAAAACAAGTTGGTACTATATCCGTCCGATAACAAGTATTGAAAACAATGGAAAACAGACTATTTGCAATTAGCCTTGACGACTTGCGGGCTGTCATCCATGATGAAGTTTTGGCGGCAATGGCTGAATACTTCAAACAGCCAAACGAAGAGAAGCTGCTCACCATTTCCCAAGCCGCTGCCATGCTTGAAGTGGATAGATCAACGCTTTGGCACTGGGACAAAGAAGGCTACTTGAAGAAAATCCACATTGGGGGCAAGCCCCGCTACAAGGAAAGTGAAGTGCTGGCCATCCTTGACGGAAGAACGAGAAAGCAATGAGAACCCCCGGTGCCTAAAACAATAGATTGCCATAAATGAGGAGCCCGTCCAACGTGCTGTGCTGGACGGGCTTTTTCTCATTGACTATTGTATTGTTTGCCGCACGGCTTTGAGAGGCACATACAGGAAATGCGTCTTACTTACGACTTCCAATCCAACCCATATAGAAAACATAATATAATACGACAGTGAAGTTCAAAAATGTTGTCAACCAGAAATCCCCATCGACGGTTATGGCAAGGACAAAGGATGTCAGGGTTTCAAGGATGATGAAAGTGTAGAGATAGACCAACACCGCATTGCGTTTTCCGCATTCGTCCCTGTAGGAATTTGTTGACAATATGGTGAGTATCGTGAACAATGGAAGATACAAATAGGACAGGTCAGATGAATCCAAAAAACCGTACCCGGTAAAATAGTCCACAAAAATGGCTATCACGACAAGGGAGAGCAACACGGACACTATTGCCCCTCCAACAGGGTTTCGCAAGTTGCCATTTTTCAATGCGTGTTTCATTTTCCTATCGTTTGACTGCAAAATTAGGTTTTTTCCCAATACACCGCCCCGTTTTTGTGCCGCAAATTGTCTGCTAAACAAGCTATTACGTTCATTTTCAACGTGTTCACCCATTAAAAAAGTGAATAAAACAAACGAAACCCGCTGAAAATCAACGGGTTTCTCACTCGGAACTATAACGAACATAAACAAACCCTCTATTGGGGATATTGCTTCGCCCGAAAAAAACAGTGTGCAAATATACACAAAGTATCGGAATTTTGAGGGGGGGGCCTCGATGAATAACACATTATTATCATTCCAACCCCATATTATTGCAAAGGTGAAAGAACGTGCCAACGGAATACCCGTTCACAGTCCGCAAAAGGTTGTCAAATTTCTTTTCCGTGTCCGCAAAGTCATAGGCCGCGTTTTGTCGGCTGACAATGTGGAACGCCTCGCGCCCGTCCTCGCCCAAACTTGCAAGGCTGGCACCAGCTTCAAACCAATTCAAATAACCGTCCGTAATATCAACGCCAGCCGCCTGAATCTGTCTGCAAAGCTCGTACACCTTCGCAACAGTTTCCCCGCTGTTATCATACGAAAAATGCCGTATCGGTGTCGGTGGCTGCTGTTTGGTGTGGGTGTATTCTGTCGCCTGATAGTTGATATATGGGTTGGGGTCGTAACTCACTACGCGCATCCGGCAAACATCCTTACATGCCGAATCCGTGACCAATCCCAAGCCCTTGAAATCTTCCTCCAAGGCCCTGTAATGTGCTTTGTGCTTGTCGGGGTATGCGATAGGCACCACACAAAACAAACCTTTGCCGCCAACGGATAGACCGATATAGGCTATTTCCTCAAATTCTGAAAGCCGCTGTTTGGTCTGTTCCGCGTCCATGCCGGGGTTGTCCTTGCTGTCAAGGTCGATGCAGATAAGCCCCGAATGGTTGAGCAATCCCGCTTCACCTCTTTTTGAGAAAACGCCGCTGATGGTGGCCGCTGGCAACAAGCCCTTCAGCCGCCTACGTTCGTCCGCATCATCCACACTCCGCAAATGCTCTATTTCCGCTTTGTGCCGCGTTGAGCAAAGGAATTGCCCAACCGTCACCACCGCCCCGACTGTATCCCACTTGTTTCGGTAAACAGAAATCCGTCTATCAAATATATTCCCGTCCATTTTTACGCTGTTTTATGTGGTATGTAATATGTAATAACCTTGTAATTTACTGATTCTCTTTTTGTTATCTTATTACAAGTTATTACAACCGTTCCGTTTGGCCATGTAATAAGATGTAATAAGATACTACATTGATTTTCAATTTATTATGAGATTATTACATATTACAACGTTAGTTTTTCCTATCTTTTTCCGGCCAACGCCAAACTAATAGCCGACTGGCTCAAATTGTCGAAACATGATGCAAGTTGGTTTTGGCAACCATCTTTCAACTTGAATCGCTCATTCATTAACCTGACAAGTTCAGGGTTACTTACTACTTGCTTCTTTTCGGGCTGTCGGATAAGGTCATAAACTTTCAGGGCGCAATGCTCGAAGTATTCCGCACATTCTATGCTGTAGCGCATATCGTCACCAGTTACTTTGCAATCATTGTCCAGGTCTCGGCTGTTGATGAATGCCACGACTTCAGCCCAACGCAACGCGAAATATCGCTGTTTGCTGTACAAGGATACAAGATAGCTGTTTTCTGCTGCATCTTCTTTGTCAGACAATTTATCCGAATATTCGCCAAACAGTTTCACAGCTTCTTCATCGAGTGCAAGTTCAATAGTAGGGCAATCCAAGGCCAACAAATTAGCCAAAGAATCAGTCCATTCTTTTTCAGCGTCTTCACTTATAGAGGCTTTGTTTCTGGTCCGTGCCGAATCTTCGGGGAAAACAAACATGCACCTGTGAACAAACCCCGAATCTGTCATTAACTCGTTGCCAAAATACTTACCTATCCTATCCTCCTGTACACCGCCCGTAATGGACAAAAAAGGCTCGTTGATTGTCAACCGCTTTTCCACGTCCACACGATCAATTTTGATTGGGTTGCTGATGTACACGGAATTGAGATCCGAAATTTCTTTGGCGGTGGTGCCACTGTACCTGGCCATGCATCCAAGAAACGAACCAAGCTCATCCGCAAGCACCGCAACACCCTGCTCATCGTTGCGCTTCATTGCGTAATTACGCGCCTCCGCCGTCATGTCTTGAATCACGAAATCTTTCGGGGTTGGCCTCGTCCCTTCTCCGCCTTGTTTCTTCCACTCCGCAACGGCTCTGTCATATTCTCTATTTGCCTCGTTGCACCAATCCTTCAATGGCCGCCAAAACCATGACAACACCGGGCTTTTCCCCTTGCTGCTATTGCCGACCAAAATAAGCCACATGCAAGGATAGTTGACAAACTCATTATATGTGAGCTTCACCCGCTTGCGCAAGATGCTGGCTACCGTGCCAATCATTGCCGCAACGCAATAGTCACGTGGGGCATTCTTGCAAAATGCCACTTCCTCAACAATTTGCTGCCATCTTTGCGGTATTCCCCATATTGGCAAGGTGTGTTCCTTGTGCAAAGGTTTCTTTTCGGTTGTCGTTGCCGTGGCCAATGCAAGCACTATCGGGCCACTTTTTTTCTCCAAATCGCTTGCGCTCAACGTATTATTTCGTATCTTTGCGCCTTGAAAGTTCTTGCCCACCGTCGGAGTTTGGGCCTCTACAACAGCCTCTATAATGGGGGCTGTTTCTTTTTTTGCTGCTCGAACTGAAGCAATATCGAATTTCAAATACATTTTACTTCTTCTTTGAAAAAAACGTTTCCCAAAAATGGGGCCGGGCAATACATACGGTATCCGTTCCGCACGACACACCCTCCCTTCCATTTTTCAAATTTTTTGGTCCGTGGCCATTGACCTGATGATTTCTGCAATGGTTGACACATCCTTCATCTCGATTTCGTGTCCTAAGGTGAAGTAAGTTTCAACCTCATTTCGCCTGAAATATACTTTGCCATCCCTGCCGCGCCTTGCCAATATCTCCATTCGTTCCACGGCGTTGGCCAGTTGGTCAGGGGTAAGGCCATACACCACACACACCTCCTCGGGTGTAAGAACATTTTTGCCTGTTGCGGCAATCACTGTTTGCATCCGCTTCATTTCTTCTATATTGTAGGCCATAGTTCCCTCCTATTCTTGTTCTTGTGTTTCTGTCAATGGTGCCACTCGCCCCGCCAGCACAAAGTTTCTCACCTCATCATTCCGAAAAAAGGTAAGATTGCTGCCCGGCACCTTGTAATATGGTATTCTTCTGGTATGCACCAAAGAATACAACCAACTTTTTCTTAAGCCATACAGTCTGCTAACTTCTTCAAGGGAAAGAATTTCCTTTTGCTTCAATTCCCTGATACTTGCTTGTTCTTTTTTCTCCTTCATCCTAATTGAATTTTTGGGTTTCTTTTCTTATCAATAGTTATGTCTGTTTGTTTTGGTTTTTTGTTTTTCTCTTTTTTTCTCTATAAGTTTTCAACACCCATTGTTGATAACTATTCAATCTATTCTATCACAATCATTTACGCTATTTTTAAACTTCAATTCCCAAACGTACAAGTCCACTAAGGGCTAATTACTTTTTCATAACTCATTGAAAATCAACACTTGTTTTCAAAACTTGCACAACGGTTGCACAACCAATTTGCACAACGGTTGTTTGTCGGTCTGCTCATCATCGCCGCTGATGGTGTCAAGGTGTCGCCCACTGCACACCAAAAAAAGGTACATTTGTGCCTCAAAATGGCTTAATAGTTACTTTTCAAACCATTTCCTTAACAACAAGCGTTTACAAAATCACAATATAATCACTTATGTATCAACAATTTGAAAAATATTTCAAAAATTCCTTGCTTAACGTGGTTTTTATGTTCAATTTTGCAGCGGAATTATAACGGACTCCGCTCATTGAAAGGCTGATTTGTTCCTCGGATTTGTTCCTCGGTCGTCACAAGGCAACTGTAAGGTGTTGAATCTGTTGAAGATATATGCTTACTGGGTTTGTCCCAGTACGTCCCACAGAAACCTGCTGAACTCCAGCGGGTTTTTGTTTTTTATACCATTCAAAGAAACTTTTCCCTATTTTTACCACCGCAAAACGCAACACATATCCTTACATACATCTACGGTAAATACTCAGAAAATCATGAAAGAAGAAAAAGACAGAAAACTAAGTGCGAAAGAGCAGAAACGTCTGGACGTTTTTGAAGAGACCTGCGAGAGGCTTTCCCGAGAGGGTTATAAAAAGACAGATCTGACCATCGGTATAGTCAAAGCCAATCTATTTGTATTCTTGCTTGCTATTCCGATCGTGGCAATTGGTGTACTTCTTTTCGCTTGGAGGAATCCTATATCACTTCTAACGCCCACCCCTCATGGAAGTCTTCTGTTTATCGTATTGTTTTTCGTGCTCATTGTGGCGCATGAACTCATTCACGGGCTGACCTGGAGCATCTATGCCGAGCATCATTTCAAGGATATTGAGTTTGGATTCATGAAAGAATATCTTACGCCATACTGCACCTGCACGACACCTCTCCTGAAAAACCACTACATTTTAGGTGCATTGATGCCCTGTATTGTTCTCGGAATACTTCCCACTGCCATTGGGATCCTATGGGGTTCACATCTCTTGTTTTGGACTGGAATTGTGATGATATTGTCGGCGGGAGGAGATATTATGATTGTCTGGAAAGTACTCACTTTCAAGAAACAAGACTTATCCAAAGAAATCCTTATCTACGACCACCCCATTCAGGCAGGTTCAGTGATATTTGAAAAGTAAATAATCCGCAAACTGCATGTTTTTTGACACGGGACGCAGGACTTTTTGACCAATATGGCTATTGGCCACTGGCAGCTCGATGATAGAATTAAGCCCTTAAGCTTTTCGATATGCTGCCAGAAGCTAAAAGCCAGAGGTCAGAAGCCGCCATCATCACAAGTCATCGTCCCTCAGCATCGTGTACCAAATTTAATCACGAGCCGATTATCATGGCTACTCCTGCGTTGGCCCGTCTGATGTCTTGTTGTCACTTCCACCTCCACCACCTCCAATTGGGATTCCAACCAAGAGCCACACCAGAACGCTGATGATATAAAGGGTCCAAGCCCACCAAGGCGCATGGATTCTGATGAGAACAATCAATCCGATAAGATAATCAATAAAGATGAAGCATCCCATAGTGCGTTGTTTTTGATAACGGTCGCGAAAATATAGCACCGCCTGTAATGCGCCATGGAATATAGTGAATTATAGTAAAAGATAGTAGGTTTTCTACACGAATTGCCAGAAATTTGCCACAAATTTTTCAAAAAACCATTTCTGAACAATTCGTGAATAATTCATGGGCATTCGTGTTAATCATATCATCAACGGCGTTTCTTTCTTCGATTCTTCCATCTGCTTTGTCTGCGTTTGCGATACCATTCTTCCCGCTTCTCTTGCTCGGCCTTCTTCCTCAATTCCAATTTCAAGGCCGCTTCTTGCTCTAACTGCTGTCTTTCTTCCGCTTCCGCTGCATCATACCTTGCGTTTTCTTCATCCAGCTTTTCCTTGCGGATTCGCTTGATTTCGATGATTTCTTCTGGAGTGAACAGCCTTTGCAAAACCTCGTCCTGTATCCTCGTCCTGCCACTCCAAGCCGCTTCCTTGACGTATTCATCGTCATACAAATCGTCGGCCAAGTAAATCTCGTCGTTGCGACGTTCCCTTTCCTCCCTCTCAAAACAGCGTTCTGCTTCTTCTTTCTGCTCCTTTGGCGTAAAACCGTAGAAAGTAAGATGCCAAAGACAAATGGCGGCCAGCTTTGTATCAGTGCAATGCAGTTCTTTGGCTCTCTTCACGGGATAGCCTAACCACTCGTGCCAACTCACTCCCTCCAGAACACCGATGTAAGGCTCATTATACTCGGAGTCATATTCTGCCAAGATGTAATCCTCGCTATGCGCCTTTACCTTCATGTCTCGGATACATTCGCAGGCACGGTAGAAGTGATTGCCCTGGTTGGTCATCTTCTTGTCAAAGGAGATGATATACTTCATCATGGTCTGGAAGTTGCTTTTCATGATGAGTTCGCGGAGCGTGAGCGGTCGAGGGCCACGCCAATCGAGTTTTGTCCAGAAGGGGTGTTTGTTTTTCATTCCAACAATGTTTTTCTGATGCCGGCTGCAAAACTATCGCACCTCCGCAAATGCGCAATGGAATGTAGTGAATTATAGTGGAAAATAGGATTAAATCATCCGAATGATTTCGTCCAATTTGATGATTTCAACATGCGAAACAGCATCGCTTTAGTAAACGTGAAGATCCAGATGGCGAATTTCGTCCAACTTCTCTTGATTCAAAACGCCTTCCTCCCAAAGTCGGTCTGACTCCTCGTCAAGTTTCTGCTGGAAATAGCGCATGAGCACCATCTGTATCTCACGGGCATAATCCTCGCTGTTGTTGAAGGCAAAGAGTTTCAACAGGTGCATTTGTGTTGGGTTCAAAACTGCTGTATCCATTATGATAGCTGTTTTTATTTGCTGCAAAAATACACATTTTCCAGAAAACGGCAAGGGTTGTCCTGCTTTCTATCAATGGCAATAACTGAATATCCCTCCGATATAGAGCTTCTCGTAGCGTTCGCCAAGATGCGGAATGATGTAAAGCAGAAACTCGTGAAGGGTGAATAGTTCCTTGTCGTCGTCTCTGCGGAAACAAACCAGCGTGTCGTGAAACTGGCACACTTCCGTTTTCCACCAGCCCAAGGGATAGGGATATGAGGTGATTTTGTCGGGATGCTTCAAGAGGTCTTGAAGGCGTTTGACAGTCTCTTTCAAGTAGTCGTTGTTGCAGGGGTTGATGATGGTGTCGTTTTCGATGGAATAGCCTTGGGGGAGTTGTTTCCGCAGCTCGTCGATGGCATAATCCCTGATGATTTCTGGGACATCCTCAGGCTCGCCAGTTTCAGCCCACCAGGGATTGTTTGCAAAGAAGAATCGACTCAGTTCCCAATTCTCTAATCTGTCCTTCGGTGCAATGGGTTCAGCCGACACTTCAAAGATGAAATTGTTTCCGAGGTTACTGATGGCCTCCTCACGGGCTTTGATGTATTGAAGATGTGGCATAGTTGTTAGCGTTTTGGTATGTTGTCTTTAACTTGCAGTTTGATTGATTGTAAATTAAGAGATGTCCAAGGAAGTCATGGCTGTGGGTTTTGGGCTTCTTCGATGGAGATCCAAATTTTCTTATAGACAGGTAATTGCCAAAATGCCCATAGTGGTATAGTGCGATAGCTTTCGCATTGCGGGCATTCGCATGGCGCAGAAAAAACCGTGGCATTCCATTCGGAATCTGGGCCTTTGAAGACATTCTTGCACTTTGTGCATCTGAACATGGTTGTTCCTCTGAGCATTGTAAGGTTTTTGTTATTTGTATGTTTTAGGCGGGACTGATACTAGTGTGGTTGGAGATTTGATTCCCCAACCACAAGACTCCTAGAGCAATCACTTGCTCAAATCGCGAATGGCCCAAATGGCAACCACTGCAATAACGCCGATGACGGCAACGGGCTTGCCCTCTCTCAGGACATCACCGATGTGCTTGAAAAAACTGTCATCCATTCCACTTAAGAATTAAGGATTTGACAATAACCGGTCGCGCTTTCCGACTGAAGGCAAGGCTTCACATCACATCTTTCGAGGCGTCCGTTCCGATAGATGATTCTTTTCATATTCATTTTATTTTTGCGATGCAAAAGTAGGACAATTTACATTAGCTTTTTCGCGATGCCTCGGCTAAAATGGTTCCAATGTGCAGGAACCATTCCAGCCTTTGCGAACCTCATGCCACCTCCGTGTCGACCACCTCACCGAACCACTCGCGGTGCTTGGCCTTCGCCTTGGCAACAACCTCGGGGGTGAGATTATCCCGCACCGCATTGACAGCGGCAGCGACGGCTGTCAGGTCGTCGCTGAACCCGATGACAGGGATGGTGTCGGGGATGGCATCCACGGGGCAGATGAAGTAGACTAGCGCGCTGACGATAATCGCCTTCGCCCACGCAGGGGTGTTTGGCGACCAGAAAGCGTAACGCAGCTTCAAGACGTGCAAGACCAACTTCGCGCCAGCCTTCTTGGCATAGCGCTTCAGTTTGGCCAAAAGCTCGCTCTCGCTGTAGCTGGAGGTTTCACAATCAGCACCATTGGCGGTGCCATTAACGTCACGGGGAGTAGAATTAAAATCCGTCATAGTGATAAGAATTTGGTCCAACATCTGGTCTCACCTACTGAGGTTGAAGTTCTTTGCCTTCCACCTCCGCCAACCGTGGAGACCTTTCCGGTGGCGATTCTTCTTTTTACTTTTGTATATAATGTGACGTTCAAATGGCTTTCCATGCTGACCATGTGTCTATGTCGTTGGGGACTTTTCAAGAACCATGCCATGTTGCCTACTTTGGCCAGCTGGAATGGTTCCCATAACCTGGAACCATCCCAACCGCTTCCAAAGTCCTTAGGCAAATTCAGCCTCGTCCACGTAGCCGAACCACTCGCATAGCTTCGCCTTGGCGTTTGCCTTGACATCAGAAGTGATGCAAGTATCCACAGCCTTCAATGCTGCAGCAAGGGCGGCAAGGTCGTCGGTGAACCCAACAATGGGTATGGTGTCGGGGATGAGGTCGATGGGGCAGATAAAATAAGCGAGGGCGCTTATGATCACCGTCTTCGCCCACTTCGGCGTCTTCGGAGAGGATAGCGCGTAGTACAGCAGTAAGGCGAAGTAAATCACCTTAGCTCCGGCCTTCTTGGCGAAGCGTTTCACCTTGGCCCAAAAAGCGTCGTCGCTGTAGTTGGCGGGGTTAGCATACTCAGCACCGTCAGCAGTGCCATCAACGACAAAGTCCTTATAATCTCTCATAATGCAGAAGATTTAAAGGTTAGACAATTTGTTGCCATTTCTAACAGAAGGTCTTTTGCCTTCCGCCCCTCCTATGGCAACGTTACTTGGAGGTTTTTCATTTTTACTTTTTATTTATTGTCTTTGTCGTTAATGACGGTGCAAAAATACTACCTTTTTTTCGATTGGAAAATATGTAAGGATTGATTAAATGGTTCCAATTGTAGGGAACTATTTAACTTATTGCATTTAAGTAATTTATGTCCAATCCTTATTATTGTATTTCTGTCTTGCTGAATCAATATTGTCTATATCGTTTCACGTTTATGAAAAAAAACTATATCTTTGCAGCGTAAAACCCTAATGAATCATCGTTCAAAAGCAAAGATGGAAATAGATAAATCTTTATGAAGTATCCTGAGTATTTGAATTGCGCCATAAAGCACGCCTCGAGTTGTGCGTACTTATTTGAATTGTATAGAAACAATCATTCAAGCAAAGTGCAAGAAGATGTTTTTCTTGATTTATACTATTTATTGGGCTATGTGATTGAAGGTGTTACTATATATTCCGCATACAAGATATATAATTGGCCAGTAAATCAAGATATTCAGAATTGTAATACTAGTTTTACTCTTCAAACAAATATAGATTTTTATCACAATAGATTGTCAAAACCAACCAATCAACCTGTGTTTGCTGCAGGCGTTGTAAAATACTCAGTTCAAGGCCATTGTTTTGAACAGATTGTAAAAGGGCTGTTACAAAAAGAGCCAGTATTCAACGATTTCCCTTATTTTGGAAATGGGGTAATTGACCCAAATACAGAAGATCTTATTAATAAATGGAAACCAGAAACCAGGTATTCTTATAAAACGCAACCCCTATATAAACAGAATTTGTCCAACCTTTTAACCGAAAGCAACATATACAATCTAATAAGAACTTGTATTGACATAATTCAAAAAACGCCTACTATATGATACATATTTCTGACATCGCAAAACGCATCAAAACCTATTTGGAAGACAAAGGGGAAAAACAGTTTAAGATCTATATTCGCATTAATTTTCAAATTGATGTATTCATTGCCACTTCACGAATAGAGGTAGCTATGGACTACGAAAAAGAATTCTTTAATACGTTGAGGACAGAGAATGCTGCACCTGGATTGTCTATTGAAAACGGAGATATTAGTTCCAACATGGATTATCCTAATGCTAATGACAATAGAATCAAATTCATTATTGTTGGTGAGAAAGATGCACAAGAAGACCCGTATTATTCTAACATTTTTACAGCAAATAGCGAAGTGATTGATTGGGGACCGCGGTATCGTTTTGACTCCTTGTTAGATAATCATGCACTCATACCTAATAATACATCAATTAGCAAAGCTCCAATTGTTACATTCTATAGTTACAAGGGAGGAATGGGAAGAACGACAACTATGGTGGCGTATGCATTACATCTTGCTGTTAATGATGATGATAACAAGAAAAAACGAGTGGTTATTATCGATTGCGACCTTGAGGCTCCTGGATACCTCAATTTCTTTGATTTAGAAGAACATAAAGGATTGAAAAGCGGAAGAAAGAACGGATTAGTTGAGTTTTTTTGTGATGCCCAATTTACAAAAAAGCCTGAAACACTTAATCTTGATGATTATATCATAAATGTTGGAAAAGAAAATGACAATCAATTTGCAAATGAAAACCTTGAAAACATTTGGATAGTTCCTGCGGGAAACTTAAACGAGGGATATAGAGATTCATCATTTGGTGGCGACACAGATAGAAATGATTATTTGGAAGGTCTCGCAAAGATAAACATATCCAACATTCAGAATTTGGTCAATTGTTTTTCATTGCTCTTTAACAAGATTAATGAAGACATTAAGCCTGATATAATATTATTAGATTCAAGAACAGGCTTTAACGACATTTTTGGTACCGCTGCCCTATTTTTGTCTTCGTGTGTTGTTGGCTTTTTTGGCTTTAGCAGGCAAACCGAACCAGGTTTGATTAACTTGTTGAAAGAGTATTACAAGAAAAGAAATAGGTTTAATCTGCAATTAGTATTTTCAATTTTGCCTGAACATGTTGAAGAAGAATGGCTGGAAACTAAAACGAAACGAATTAGAGAATTTATTGATGACATTGGTAATGAAGAAAAAGACTATCCCTCCTTCTCTTATTTAAGACGAATGAACATGCTGGAAAGAATTGGCGAGGGAGATGATAGATCCGATGTTGCATTTGTTGATCTTGTGAAAAATAGACACAATCCTGATTACAATGAATTATTTGATAAAATTGACCAACAAATCTTTCCTATTCAAGAGGATGATTCTATTGTTGAAGAAGAAAGCATCGAATCTTCAAGTACAAATCAAACAGACACAACAACCTGCAAACTAATAAACGAACCATATTCTTATGGAACTACTTCTTTGCAATTAAGAAATATCATATTAAGGCATTTGCAAAGAGTATTAGCTAATGTAAAAAACTTTGCAGAAGAAACAGATATTGTAGAGGAGCAGTTTTATTATAGAGAGTGCATGAAGCAACTCTATGATGTGAAAAAGTTTATTATTAGAGGCTATAAAGGCACGGGGAAAACATATCTCTATAGGGCACTAACTAATAGTGTGATATCTGAAAATATACAAAAATGGGGTGGCATTGAAGAAGATCATACAAAAGATACAATTTTTATCAATGTTTTACCTCCTACAGATACAGAATTGGTTTTTAATAACATTTTATATAGTCAAATAGAAGAACCAGAGTATTATTTTAATGTGTTTTGGCAGATTTATACATGGAATGCTCTTCTTCTTGACCCCGAATTTGAAAGTATCAAAAATGAAAGCGAATTGAAAGAATATGTGTTACCATTAAGTGGTTATGGAAATACAAAAACGGCTTACTTGAGAATTGATACTTTGATAAAACAAAACATTCGCACTCAAATCATCATCGAAAAGGATATTATTCGATTAAATCAGTATTTAAATCAACACAATAAAACACTATTTGTGTTGTACGACAGATTAGATACTGGTATTAATCCTTTACATTGGAACAAAGCGGTTTCTCCATTAATTAATTATTGGCGAAATAACTATGAATCATTTTCAAACATTGTTCCTAAAATTTTTGTTAGAACAGATTTGTTTAAGCAAATTGAGGGGACAAACACAGCTCGTCTTGGCAATAATATTATCGAAATCGAATGGACTATTGGCGAAGTATTTGGATTCTTCTTCAAATTGATTTTTTCGGATAAAAAAGCAAGTGAAGCATATTGGGCTATAGCGGAAAAAATAGGAATCAATGAAAGTTATATTAGAAACACAAAGACCTCTTTTGAACGCTTCCCCAAAAACCAATTTAAGTCTATGCAAATTGCGGAGATGAGCCCCATTATTTCTGCGTTTTTTGGAAAGCAAGTAAGAGTTGGCGATAGTTACTTGGGAAACCCATGGGAGTATTTCAGCAAAGAGTTGGCTAATGCTGACAACTCTGCAATCAGCCTCCGCCCATTCATCAATACTTTAGATGGAAATGCAGTTGTAGAAGCTTTGAAAAAAACAGATCCTCATGTAAAGGTTATTATATCGCCTTCAATATATGCTTCAAAAGAAGTAAGGGAAAAAACTACAGAACAATACTTTAACGACTTAACTCAAGATGAATTTAGTAAAGATCTCTTGAGATTCAAAGAAGTTATTAGGTCATCAGGCGGCGAAAAGTTCAGATACAAAGCCTTAAATGAATCATTATTTGAAGAATTGATTAATACCACTTTTAATAGAATTCTTACTATAGGAGAAAGTAAAGTGACAAAAACTCCAGGTGACTTGAAAAATTTGATATTTGCCAATGGCATTATGGCAGAAAAAATAACAACAAAAGGGCGGTTTTATCGCTTTGCACCAATATATTGGTATTCATGGGGATTGGCAAATTCCATTTTGGAATATGAAGAACTGAAAAGAAAAAAAAGAAGCAATCTTGTTGTAGGTAAGATTTATGAAGGAGAGATAGGCATTAATGATAAAGGATATAAGTGTGTGTTCTTTAATGAACCTCCTTACCAACTTATTATTCGGGACAAACGTGCTTCTCATTATGAAGTTGGAACAAAAGTTTTGTTCACTGTTGGTACAGAACCAGACCGCTATGTTCCAGACAAGCCTTTCAACTATGCAATGAAAATTCAATTACAAGAATAAAATCTATATCTAAACATTCTTTATGATGATAAATAATGGTAAAGGTAGCATGTGTCAATGCATGGGTTCCTGTTTTACACTTTATAAAGGTTTTGGGTATTGTTTAGTTCTTCACTCACACGCCTTCTAAAACTCACCGGTCCAATCACTTCGAGCATAGACCCATAACTCAAAATCTGCCCGACCAATTCTTTGTTGGGATAAACGGTCAATTCAAAATCACCAGTTTCCCGACCTTCTTCAAAACTTGGCCAGCAAACAATTCGTTGGGTGCTGTGCATCGGTTTTGTCTTCAATCTTCCAAACGTATACTTGTCGTGCGCTCGCAAGGTTATCGTGGCCAATTCGGCGTTTTCTTCCAATGTAACGCCAACCAAATTCGATATATAGCGGTATTCGTCAGCCAAAGGGGGTATGTAATCACACATGAAATCTGCCGTGCTTATTTCGCCTCGAATTCGATCAACAGCAACGACAAACCTCCTAAAAGGGTCATTTTTACCATCTCTTTCTGAGACACCTATTGAGAATAATCTACCATTGTATTCTTTCACAATATGAGGGTGAAAAACCAAATTCATTTTTGCCTTATCAAAGGGCTTGTATTCAAAACAACAGGCCATCTTACACTTAATATGCTCCTCTAATGTGTCATAACGTTTTCTAAGCAGGGCTTTGAATTTGATTTTTTCAAATAGATTCTTGTCCGAATCCAAATACTGGTAAGTCACACTCTTCCCCTCGTCTACACGCTTCACCAAATAGCCATTCTCCAATAAAGCACGATAGATTTGAGGTATGACTTTCTTTATCGTACTGTATTTTTTACAGTTTGCCATCGATTGTTTCCCAGACGAAAATTCCTTGTTACATGCTGCAAGAATATCTTTGTTCGATATTTCTTTTCCCGTCAATAGCAGTTGCAAGAAAGCATCAAATACTATCTTTTTATCACCAGTATAAGACAGAATATCCTGATCCATAAACAAATTTGATTAGTTCAGCCGATGCAAAGTTAGCAATTCTTTCCTTACCGCCACAGACACCCGCTGTTTTTTCGCGGACTGCTCGTTGGTCATACACTCGTTCTTGCCTTGCATGGCGCGAAAGTAAGGGGTTTTCGCCAGACGGCAAGGGAATGTAGTGAATTATAGTGGAAAATAGCAAAAGCACCGAGATTGTTTGAATGATTTTTTTACTTTTGCAAATTGTTGTTCTGAACAAAATGATGTTGCAACTAAAACCACCGCTCCATAAAAACACTAACCCCGAAGTGTGCCGAAGCAGGGACAACGGGGTGTTACGCCGCAAAAATAGGAAGAAATCCTGAATACCTGCAAGAAAAACTGAAAAATTATTCCAATCCTGATTGGATTGTCAACCAAGCAGATTCAGGCAAGTTGCTGGAATTCAACATGGACGAGATAAAGCAAACCGAAGCCAGTTACAGGCGACGCGGAATATATAACAATGACAAAATGGTTGCGTCCCTTACGATGGGGTTTTGGACAAAACTCTTTTCCAAGAAAAGATACAAAAGTGTTGGACAAAATAGACAAATTATGACAAAACAACGCCTATCCGCTGCGGAATGTGCCAAAATTTTCGACTTTCCGCAGGAAATAGAGGGGTTATTGCGCGAAAAGGTCTTCGGCGGTCAAGATGTTTTGGAACTCGTTGGCATTGGCATTGCGAACCACGCCCGATGCCGAAACCAACACGAGATGTATGGCCTTGCGAGTGGAAGTTTCGGCGGCAAACACAGACTGCCTGTGCATCATTTTCTCCACATCCTCATCGGAAACGGAATAAGCGGCTTTCGTAAATTTCATCTCGCAAAGGTCGATGACCTCATCGTTGCGGTCGATCAGCAGGTCGATTTGCACGCCTTTCTCATCTTCATTCTTGCGCGTCGAGACCCATGAGCAAGCGTTACTGACCATGCCGCTGATGCCCAAGGCCTCCTTTATCTGAGGAAGGTGCAACAAACAAAGCCGCTCAAAAGCCAGTCCGCACCAATTGTAATACAAGGGCGTAGCGATATTAGCTGACCAAAAATGCTCATCACCTTGCTGGTTCTGTTGTATAAACCGGTAATAGAACAGCGTGTAAGAATCGATCAATTGATACAAAGCGTTTTTGTTTTTCATCCCGAAAGACTTGTATTTCCTGATGAATCCGCAGGCTTCAAGGTTCTCAAGCACCTCCGTCAACTTGCCATTGTCGCTAAGGCCGCCCGTTTCAATCAGTTCCTCTCGTGTCATGCCCGCCTTTTTCGTGCCGAGCAGGCCAACCACGGCAATGTAGGGTTCCGGCTTCTTGAACAAAGAGGCAAACAAGTTGGCGAACTCATCCCTCAACACGGCATCTTGCTCGAAAAACAAGGCATCCACATTTTGCGCGAGGCTGCGCTCACGCGCCAACTTCGACCAATAATAAGGCACTCCGCCCATAACCATATAACACTCCATGATTTGGCGGCGGTTCATGCCCAATCGCTTCGATGCGGCATATTGCTCACATTCGTGCAAAGAGAAAGGCTGAAGATGAATGTTATGGGTAATGCGATTGTGCAAACCGCCGTGGTTTTTGATGATGTTGTTGATGATCCACGAGGTGGCCGATCCGCACACTATCAGAACGACATCGTTCCGTGCCGAGGCCCATCCGTTCCAGAAATGCTCCAGGGCAGGCAAAAAACCCGACTTGTGCGTGTCCATCCAAGGAAGTTCATCGATAAAAAGCAGTTTTTTCGGCTCGTTGGAGGCTTTGACCAATTCCTTCAGCATGTCGAAAGCATCGAGCCAAGTGTGTGGCAGCCGTGCCTTATTCATTCCATAGTCACGCAACGATGTTCGCCAAGCCGCCAGTTGCTTGTTGAGCGGAGAATTGGCAAGTCCCGTATGGAAAAAAGTGAACTTGTCCTCAAAAGTTTTCCTGACGAGATAGGTTTTTCCTACGCGCCGTCTTCCGTAAACAGCCACAAACGAGGATTCTTCTTCATACAGAAGTTTTGCCAAAAGCTCTTTCTCTTTCTTTCGTCCGATAAGCATAATGTGTCGTTTTTGAATCGCAAAAATACAAAAAACATGTCTATTTCCTGCGGAATGTGCCAAAATTTTCGACTTTCCGCAGAAAATAGAGGGTAAATATTCCCCCATCAGTCATTTTTTGGACTTACAGATGGAGGGATAATACATCTCCACCTGCCTCTTGAACTCCGAATCCGCAGAATTGGCATAGCTGCTGTCGCGGTCTTTCACCCACTCGGGGCCGTGGAAGAAAAGCCGCATCTTCTTGTAGTCGCCACGGTCGGAGAAGCTCTTGATGATGTAAATCAGTTCGTAAGGCTTGTTGTTCTTGCCGCGCCATTCGATGGTGGGCTGTTCCTTCCCTTTTGGTCGGCATCTTCCCGTCAGACGGTAGGCGAACAAGGCTTTCACTTCGTTGTCGTCCTCAATATAGCCCTTGTCGGCAAGCCAGTTGATGAAAGCCACAAAGGTTCTCACGCCTTTCTTCTTGAAGGCATCATCCATATAGAAGTATTCTTTCGGGCTGTTGGCTTTGTGCTGCCAACCGAAGAAGTCATCAGGAAGCGTAAAAGTTTCTGAAGGCTTCGGATTGGGGTTTTGGTATTCTTCCCAAATCCTGTCAATCAAGTCTTTGGCCAAGGGATTGTCGAGAATCGGGTCTATCAGGTTGCGTTCCTTCAGCGTGAAGTCGTCGTACCAGTCCCAATAGTAATGGAGGTTGGTGGCCAAGTCGGTTTCCAAGAAATGGCGGTAGTCGGAGAAATATCTGTCCAAGGCTTCGTCGCTGTCGTCATCGTCCAACACCTCAGCGGAGGGTTGCCAACGCTTTATGGCTTCCAGCAATTTCCCGTTGTCGGCGCCGTCCTCCTCGTGCAGACGGCTTGCCATATAGTCAAGATAATAGGTGAGGTCGTCACCCTTCATTTCGGCTCCCGTGGTCGAATCATCCATGCAATAGGAACACAATCGGGCCAATGGGGTCAGGTCGCACGAGATGCGTTCCATCATCGAAACGAAGCCGTCCTCGTCGTCACTCACGACACAATCAAGCAGTTTGGCCTTCGCGCTGGATGGAATTTGCAGGACAGAAAGAAACTCCATCACCGTGGTTCTCAGCAACTTCCTCAAAACGGAAAACATCTCTTGGGGCATCATAAAGACGGCCTCGACACCTTCGTTGACGATATTTTCCTTTTCCTCCACAAGGAAACGGTTGTTGTGGACAAAGACAATGGCGTTGTCAAAAGGCCCGGTCACTTCCTTCCAAAGCCTCATCGTTTCCTTGATGCTTTCTTCTGTTTCGTCATCCTGAAGAATCTCGTCCACATCGCGGATGGCCTCCTCTGGCAGAGGCATTTCGATGGCTTGCTTCAGCCCCTCAAAATAGAGCCGCTTTTTGATTATTTCGTCCTTTCCGTTCATGGGCGCAAAGGTAAACAAAAATTTTCCAAAGGGATAAATCGAGTATGAGGAAAATGAGGTAGTTTTCCAAAGTCGTAGCTCGTTTGGTTAAGTTCTGCCCTTCTCCAAGACCAACGAGCCTTAAGGCCTCGCTATGTGACTCCCACTATTAGTACACACTCGGGACTCCCCCCGTTGGACAATGCCAATGCCAAGCACGAAAAAAGGCCACCTTGCGGCAGCCTTTTATCATCTGTAAGAAAGTTATAGGATTACTCCTTCACCTCTTCGGCGACAGGAGCCTCAGCCTTCGGGGCAGCCTTCTTGCTGCTACGACGGGTGCTCTTGGCCTTGGCAGCGGTCTTTTGGCCCTCGCGGGTGTAGACCTCGTTGTAGTCAACCAGTTCCATCATGGCCATCTCGGCGGCATCGCCCTTGCGGTTTTCGGGCATACGGATGATTCTCGTATAGCCACCCGGACGGTTGCCCACCTTCGGGCCGATTTCACGGAAAAGCTCGGTGACGGCATACTTGTCGTGCAAATAGCTGAACACCAAACG
The DNA here is from genome assembly GCA_947166105.1 of uncultured Bacteroidales bacterium. Taxonomy (GTDB): domain Bacteria; phylum Bacteroidota; class Bacteroidia; order Bacteroidales; family F082; genus Limimorpha. The sequence goes on along the minus strand of CAMVCZ010000016.1, from coordinate 43,842 downwards.
GCGGTTGCCGGTGCCTTGCTCCGTGGTCGTGTTGTTCTCGGGTTTCGAGCGTGTAATCAACGGTTCAACATACATACGCAGGGCCTTGGCCTTGGCTGTGGTGGTGATGATGCGTTTGTGGAGAATCAGCGAAGTGGCCATGTTCGAAAGCATTGCCTTGCGGTGTGCGCTTTTTCTGCCCAAGTGATTGAATTTCTTATTGTGTCTCATCTTGATTATTCCTTATCTAATTTAAATTTGCTGACATTCATACCGAACTCGAGGCCTTTGCTTCTGACCAATTCGTCCAATTCTGTGAGCGACTTCTTACCGAAGTTGCGGAACTTGAGGAGGTCTTGTTTGTTGAAGGCGACAAGTTCACCAAGCGTTTCAACCTCAGCAGCTTTCAAGCAGTTCAAGGCGCGGACCGACAAGTCGAGGTCGACGAGCTTTGTCTTGAGAAGCTGACGGATATGCAACGAACCCTCATCGAAATCTTCGGGCACGGTCTTCTCGTCGGGTACAAGGTTGATGTTCTCGTCGGAGAAGAGCATGAAGTGGAAAATGAGGATCTTTGCGGCTTCTTTAAGGGCATCTTTGGGATTGATGGAGCCATCAGTGTCGATTTCGAGGACCAGCTTCTCGTAGTCGGTCTTCTGCTCGACGCGCCAGTTTTCCACCTTGTAGCTCACGTTGCGGATGGGCGTGTAGATGGAGTCGATGGCGATGGTGTCGACCGGAGCGCCAACCAACTTGTTCTCGTCGGCAGGCACATATCCCCTACCCTTGTTGATGTTGAGTTCAATGTTCAACTTCACGGAAGGTTCGAGGTTGCAAATGACGAGGTCGGGATTGAGCACTTGGAAGGAGCAGAGATACTTGTTCATGTCACCGGCCTTGAATTGCTCTTGGCCCGTGATGGTGAAGCTAATCTTCTCGTGTACCTCGGAAGGCACAAGCTGTTTGAGGCGCACTTGTTTGAAATTCAAGACCATGTCGGCGACGTCCTCAATAACGCCGTCGATGGAAGCAAATTCGTGGGTGACGCCATCGATGTGGATAGAAGTGATAGCGAAGCCTTCAAGAGAAGACAGCAGGATTCTTCTAAGCGCATTACCAATGGTGATGCCGAAACCTGGTTCAAGAGGTCGAAACTCGAATACGCCTTTGGTGTCGGAGCCTTCAACCATTATAACCTCATCGGGTTTTTGAAACGCTAATATTGCCATGTTGAATAGTTTTACCAGGTTAACAAAGAACAATTACTTAGAATACAATTCGACGATGAGCTGTTCGTTGATGTTCTCCGGGATCTCTTCACGAGCCGGATAGTTCATGAACTTGCCGCACATCTTTTCCGCATCCCATTCAAGCCAAGCGAAGTTGCTGCCCTGACGGCCGCCCAACGAGTTGGTGACAACTTCGAGGCTCTTTGACTTTTCACGTACTCCAACAACATCGCCTATTTTAACAAGGTAAGACGGGATGCTGAGGACGTTGCCGTTGACGGCGATATGACGATGGTTCACAAGCTGACGAGCTGCGGCGCGGGTGGGGGCGATGCCCAAGCGATACACCACATTGTCTAAGCGTGATTCCAGAAGTTGCATCAGGATAAGACCGGTGACGCCTTCCTTGCGGCGGGCGTGCTCGAAGGTCTTGCGGAATTGTCTCTCGAGAACTCCGTAGGTATATTTAGCCTTTTGCTTTTCCTTCAACTGGGTGCCGTATTCCGAAACCTTCTTTCTTCTTGCGTTGGCGCCGTGCATCCCAGGAGGATAATTTCTCTTTTCGAAGTACTTGTCTGAACCGAAGATGGGTTCACCGAACTTACGAGCGATTTTCGTTTTTGGACCTGTATATCTTGCCATAATTCAAGTTTTTTAATTGTTCGACTTTACACTCTTCTACGTTTTGGAGGACGGCAACCATTGTGCGGCAGCGGAGTGACGTCGATGATTTCGGTCACCTCGACGCCCATCGAGTGGATGGCACGTATGGCGGATTCACGTCCTGAACCAGGTCCCTTCACATAAACTTTAACTTTGCGTAATCCCAAGTCATAGGCAGTCTTGGCGCAGTCTTCAGCAGCCATCTGAGCAGCGTATGGTGTGTTCTTCTTTGAGCCTTTAAAGCCCATCTTACCTGCTGATGCCCAAGAAATGACTTGTCCTTCATTGTTGGTCAGAGAAACGATGACGTTGTTGAACGAAGCCTTCACGAAAGCCATGCCCGTTGCCTCGATTTTCACAACACGCTTCTTTGTAACTTTGTTGTTTTTTGCCATTTTTGATTGTGTGGTTTTTTTAATTTGATATGATCCAACTACTTATTACTTCGTAGCTTTCTTCTTGTTTGCAACAGTCTTCTTACGGCCCTTGCGGGTACGTGCGTTGTTCTTCGTGCTTTGTCCGCGGACGGGCAGGCCGGCACGATGACGGACACCTCTGTAGCAACCGATGTCCATCAAACGCTTAATGTTCATCTGAACTTCACCGCGAAGCTCACCTTCGGTCTTGTACTGTTCGGCGATGATGTCACGGACAGTCTTCTGCTCGTCGTCGGTCCAGTCTTGGACTTTCTTGGCAGGTTCGACACCGGCTTTGTTCAGGATTTCCTTGGACAATGAACGTCCAATGCCGTAAATGTAGGTCAACGAGATTTCACCGGCCTTGTTGCTCGGGATATCTACACCAGCGATTCTTGCCATATTATCTTATTCTTTAGTTTAAATTTTCGACAAAGATTTAACCCTGACGCTGATTCTCTTTAGGGTTCTTCTTATTAATCACATACACTCTGCCCTTGCGCTTCACGATGATGCAGTCGGCAGATCTTTTCTTGACAGATGCTTGAACTTTCATTTCAATATACTTTTGTAGTTTGCTGCTTAACTCTTGTATCTGAAGGTGATACGGCCCTTTGTCAAATCATAGGGAGACATTTCCAACTTGACTTTGTCGCCAGGCAGAATCTTGATATAGTGCATACGCATCTTGCCGGAGATGGTGGCAATGATGACCAACCCGTTCTCCAACTCGACACGAAACATGGCGTTACCCAATGCTTCCACTACTGTGCCTTCCTGTTCTATCGACATTTGTTTAACCATACTCTATTACTTTCAAATACTTAATAATGCGTTATTTACTTCATTCCCTGCCCTTTTTTGGCTGAAATTCGGGCTGCAAAAGTAATAATTCTTTTCCAAACGGAGGACATTTTTGTCAAATTTATTCATCCTCACCTGTTTATCAAAGAATCCCGCCCTCTCTTCGGGGAACCCTCGGCACTTGTTTTTCCGAAGGTTTCCCGAAAGTCAGGCTTGCTTTGCGCCAACGGGCAAAGGGCGTTTGCGATTACATCCTGCCGATGCGTCCCTTGATGCGGCCACTCTTGGTGAGACCATCGTAGTGGTGCATCAGGAGGTGGCTTTCGATTTGTTGCAAGGTGTCGAGCACGACGCCCACGAGAATCAGCAACGAGGTTCCGCCATAGAAATGGGAGAATCCCGTGGTGACGTTCATGAGCGAGGCCACAATGGCAGGCATGATGGCCACGAGACCGAGGAAGATGGAACCGGGTAGGGTGATGCGCGACATGATGGTGTCGAGATACTCAGCCGTCTTCTTTCCGGGCTTCACGCCGGGAATGAATCCACCGTTCTTCTTGATGTCTTCGGCCATTTGGTTAGTGTTCATCGTCACAGCCGTATAGAAATAGGTGAAGGCGATGATCATGAGGAAGAACACGAGGTTGTACCAGAATCCGTTGATGTTGGTGAACGCAGCGGCAAATCCCGTCAAGGCATCACTCTGTCTGAAACCGGCAATGGTAATAGGCAGGAACATGATGGCCTGGGCGAAGATGATAGGCATAACGCCGGCGGCATTCACTTTCAGCGGGATGTATTGGCGCACACCGCCATACTGACGGTTGCCAACCACGCGCTTGGCATACTGTACCGGAATCTTGCGCGTGCCTTGCACGAGGGCGATAGTGCCCACCATCACGAAGAACAGCACAATCAACTCGATGACGAGAACCAGAAGGCCGGTTCCGCCTTGGTTGAAGCGGGCTGCAACCTCGGCTGCAAAGGCACCGGGCAGACGGGCGATGATACCGATCATAATGATCAGGGAGATACCATTGCCGATGCCCTTGTCCGTAATCTTCTCGCCAAGCCACATGATGAACAAGGTGCCGGCGATGAGCAGGATGACCGACGAAATCCAGAAGAAGGCGCTTGGGTCGCTCACGCCGTCGAAAGGAGTGACGGCGGTTTTGGGCAACTGCACAAGCACGTTCTTGATGTAGCCGGGGGCCTGGATAATGACAATGATTACGGTGAGGTAACGCATGATTTGGTTCAGCTTCTTACGTCCGCTTTCACCTTCCTTCTGCAAGCGCTGGAAGTAAGGCACTGCCATGCCAAGCAGTTGGATGATGATGGATGCGGTGATGTAAGGCATGATACCAAGAGCGAAGACCGAAGCGTTGCCGAAAGCACCGCCCGAGAACATGTTCAACAGTCCGAGCAAGCCGCCTTCACTGCTTTGTTGCAGGTTCGACAACTGGTTCGGGTCGACGCCAGGAATGACAACGAACGAGCCAAAGCGATAGATCAAGATGATGAGGATGGTGTAGAGAATGCGCTGGCGCAACTCCTCAATCTTGAAGATATTCCTTATGGTTTCAATTAGTCTGTTCATTTCGTTTCGTATTTTTCGCAGGTTCCGCCGGCGGCTTCAATCATCTCCTTAGCCTTTGCGGAAAAAGCGTGAGCCCTAACTTCCACTTTTGCAGTCAATTCACCCCTGCCAAGGATCTTGACGAGTTCCTTTTTGTGGGTGACACGGTTTTCGACAAGCACTTCGGGAGTGATCACCGTAATGCCTTTGTCAGCAAGTTTCTGCAAAGTTACGAGGTTGACAGGGGTATACTCAACACGGTTCATGTTCTTGAAACCGAACTTAGGAACCAAACGGGCGAGAGGCATCTGACCGCCTTGGAAGCCGACTTTACGCTTGGCGCCGGAACGGGCTTGAGCACCCTTGTGACCGCGCGTTGACGTGCCGCCTCTTCCAGAGCCTTGGCCACGGCCTAATCTTTTCTTTTCCTTTGTAGAACCTTCTGCTGGTTTGAGATTGCTTAAATCCATGATACTGTAGATTTGATAAGTTCAACAATTAGATTTCTTCGATCTTGAGGAGATGGGCGATCTTGTTCACCATGCCTGCCATGCAGGGGTCGTCCATGTCGACCTCTACTGACTGGTGCATCTTTCTCAGTTTGAGTGACCTCAAAGTGTCCTTTTGATCTTGTGGTCTTCCGATACCACTTCTGACTTGGGTGATTCTAACTTTCTTCATCTTTCAAAAGTTTTATCCGTTAAACACAGTATCCAAATCCACACCTCTCAACTGAGCGACGGTGTAGGCGTCGCGCATTCTGGTCAGTGCATCGAAAGTGGCTTTCACCACGGAGTGAGGGTTGGACGAGCCTTTCGACTTGGCCATCACGTTCTTCACGCCAACGCTTTCGAGGACGGCACGCATGGCACCGCCAGCGATGACGCCGGTACCGGGGGTAGCGGGCTGAATGTAGACGTAAGCACCGCTATACTTACCGTATTGTTCGTGAGGCAGCGTGCCGTTCAGGACGGGAACCTTGACGAGGTTCTTCTTGGCGTCGTCGACGCCCTTCTGGATGGCGGCAGTGGCTTCCTTGGCTTTGCCGAGGCCGTAACCGACCACGCCATTCTCATTGCCAACGACAACCAATGCTGCGAAAGTGAAAGTACGACCACCTTTGGTCACCTTGGTGACGCGGTTGATGCTAACGAGACGTTCCTTGAACTCGATTTCGCTAGACTTTACTCTTTTTACATTAACTTCTGCCATGACAATTAGAATTTAAGTCCTCCATTACGAGCTGCGTCGGCCAGCGACTTCACTCTACCATGATACAAATAACCATTGCGGTCGAACACGACCTTCTCGATGCCGGCGGCCTTGGCCTTCTCAGCAATCAGGGCGCCCACCTTGGCGGCCTGCTCGGTCTTGGTGATCTTTTCGTTTTCGATGCCGTTCTCGCGGGAACTGGCGGCAGTCAATGTCTTGCCGACCTCGTCGTCAATCAGCTGCACATAGATTTGCTTGTTGCTTCTGAAGACAGACATGCGCGGACGATCGGCCGTACCAGAAATCTTCTTTCTGATGCTCTTCTTGATGAACTGTCTTCTCTCTTCTTTAGTTTTTGCCATTGTTTACTTTCTTTACTGAGGTATTAATCATTACTTACCAGCTGACTTACCAGCCTTACGTCTCAGGACTTCGCCTTCGAACTTGATACCCTTACCCTTATAAGGTTCAGGCTCACGCATCGAGCGGATCTTTGCGGCCACCTGACCAAGAAGTTGTTTGTCGTATGAACGCATCTTCAGAATGGGGTTCTTACCTCTTTCATTGATGGTCTCAATCTTGATCTCCGGAGGCATCTCCATAAAGATGTTGTGGGAGAAGCCCAGAGCCATTTCGAGGATTTGTCCCTTGGCCTCGGCCTTGTAGCCGACACCGACAAATTCCTGCACCGTTTCAAAACCTTCGCTCACGCCCTTGACCATGTTGGCGATGAGGGCGCGATAGAGTCCGTGCATGGCACCCGGCTTGCCCATAGTGGTAGCCTCGTTGGGTTTCACATGCAGTTGGCCGTCTTCCATTTCGAGGATGACACCGTCGCCGAACTTCTGCGAAAGTTCACCTAACTTACCTTTAACCGTGATGACACCGTCTTTGATGTCGACCGTTACGCCAGCGGGGATGGCGATAGGCAATTTACCAATTCTTGACATGTTTTCTATCTCCTATCCTTTAGTTTAACTGACATAACAAATCACTTCGCCGCCGATGTGGAGCTTGCGGGCTTCCTTGTCGGTCATAACGCCCTGAGAGGTGGAGATGATGGCGATACCAAGGCCATTCATCACTCTCGGGAGGTTCTCACTGTCAGCATACCTTCTCAGGCCGGGACGCGAAACGCGGTCGATGGTCGTGATGGCAGGCAGCTTGGTCACAGGATGGTACTTAAGAGCGATCTTAATGACATTCTGCGATTTCTTTTCGCCTTCTTCGAACTTGTAGTTGAGGATGTAGCCCTTCTCGAAGAGGATTTTCGTGATGGCTTTCTTCATGTTCGAAGCGGGGATTTCAACGATTCTATGCTTGGCACTATTCGCATTGCGGATGCGAGTCAGATAATCTGCTATAGGGTCTGTATTCATCTTTCTTCTGATCTTTAAAGTTTACCAACTAGCTTTCTTTACGCCCGGGATGAGGCCTTTGAGGGCCATCTCACGGAAATCAATACGCGAAATGCCAAACTGGCGCATATAGCCTTTCGGACGACCGCTGAGCTTGCAACGGTTGTGCAGGCGGACGGGGCACGAGTTCTTCGGCAGTTTCTGCAGGCCTTCGTAATCGCCGGCAGCCTTCAAGGCTGCACGCTTCTCAGCATATTTCGCGACCATCTTTGCTCTCTTGCGCTCACGCGCTTTCATTGATTCTTTAGCCATAGTTTACTTGTTTTGATTTTTAAAGGGAAGACCAAAATGTTTCAACAAAGCCAATGCCTCTTGGTCGGTCTTGGCTGAAGTGACGAAGGTGATGTTCATACCGTTCATCTTCACGACCTTTTCGATATCGATTTCGGGGAAGATGATTTGTTCGGTGATGCCGAAGCTATAGTTGCCACGGCCGTCGAAGCCTTTGTCGCTGATACCCCGGAAGTCACGCACACGCGGGAGAGCCACGCAGACAAGGCGCTCGAGAAACTCGTACATCTTGTCGCCACGCAGCGTCACGTGAACGCCGATCGGGTTGCCACGACGCAGTTTGAAGTTACTGACGTCATGCTTGGAAATGGTAGGTACGGCTTTTTGACCGGTGATGGCGGACATCTCCTCAACACCGTAGTCGATCAGTTTCTTATCGGCCAAAGCTGCGCCGATGCCCTGATTGAGTGAGATTTTCAGAAGCCGTGGAACCTGCATCACGCTCTTGTAGTGGAATTCTTCCATCAATGCAGGCACGATCTCACTCTTGTATTGTCCTCTAAGTCTGGGTTGATAGTTCATGATTACTTAATGATTTCACCTGATTTCTTTGAATAACGGACCAATTTGCCGTTCTCGTCTTTCTTACGCCCAATCCTCGAGGGTTTGCCGGTCGAGTCGACCACCATGAGGTTGGAGATGTGGATAGGGGCTTCTTGTTTGATGATGCCACCTTGAGGATGTTCCGCGTTAGGACGGGTGTGCTTGGAGATGATTCTAACGCCTTCGACGATAGCTCTGTTCTTCTTCACATCGACCCTGAGGATCTTACCTTGCTTGCCTTTGTCGTTGCCTGAAAGGACCAAAACGAGGTCGCCTTTCTTAACATGTAATTTGCTCATTTCTTTCAGTTTTTAAATGTTGATTAAAGCACTTCTGGAGCGAGCGAAACTATTTTCATGAACTGCTTTTCACGCAACTCTCTGGCCACTGGCCCGAAGATACGGGTGCCGATGAGTTCACCGGCTTGGTTCAGCAGCACGCAAGCATTGTCATCGAAGCGGATGTAGGATCCGTCGGCACGACGGGTTTCCTTCTTGGTGCGGACTACGACTGCCTTCGAGACGGTTCCTTTCTTTACGTTACCGCTCGGGATGGCGCTTTTCACGGTGACGACGATGATGTCGCCCGTGTGGGCGTAACGCTTCTTGGTTCCGCCCAACACTCTGATGCAGAGGACTTCCTTTGCACCGCTATTGTCAGCTACTGCGAGTCTGGTTTCCTGTTGTATCATTTTACTTAGCCCTTTCGATAATTTCTACTAATCTCCAATGTTTTCTCTTGCTCAGCGGACGGGTTTCCATGATGCGCACGGTATCGCCGATGTTGCATTCTTCTTTCTCGTCATGAGCCATAAAACGGTTCGTCTTCTTGATAAACTTGCCGTAAATCGGGTGTTTCTCACGACGCTCGATTTCCACGACGATGGATTTCTGCATCTTGTTGCTGACGACCACGCCGATTCTTTCTTTTCTAAGGTTTCTTTCCATTTTTCTGCGTCGTTTAATTATTTATTACCTTCAAGTTCACGTCTTCTCAATTCGGTCAGATAACGGGCAATGTTCTTGCGAGTTTCACGGATCTGATTGGGATTGTCGAGCGGCGAAACGGCATGGTTCAGTCTCATCTTCACCAACTGCTCGCGGGCCTGGTCCAAACGGTCGTTCAGGTCGGCGGTGCTCATCTCTCTGATTGCTTCTTGCTTTTTCATTGTATATTATCCTCCAAATTATTCGACATAATCTCTTCTAACAACAAACTTCGTGGTTACGGGAAGCTTCTGAGCGGCGAGACGGAGAGCCTCTTTGGCGACGGCCAACGGCACACCCTCGGCTTCGAACAGCATGTGACCCGGAGTGACACGAGCTACAAAGTATTCAGGATCACCCTTACCTTTACCCATACGAACATCCAAAGGCTTCTTGGTGATGGGTTTGTCGGGGAAGATGCGGATCCAGATTTGGCCTTCACGCTTCATGTAACGGGTGACGGCCTGACGGGCGGCCTCAATCTGACGAGCAGTAATCAAAGCCTCTTCAAGTGTCTTGATTCCAAAAGAGCCGAAAGCAAGTTGATGAGCGCGATGGGCGTTACCTTTCATCTTGCCTTTCTGTGGCCTTCTGTATTTTTGTCTTTTAGGTTGTAACATATTCAGTCAACTTTTAAAGATTAAACACGATCATTTACGTTTGCCTTCGCCACCACGACGGGGACCACGGCCGGCTGGACGCGGGGCGCCACCTTGCTTCTTCGCAGGAGCGTTGACGGTGGTGGGCACCAGTTCGGGCTTGCCATAAATTTCACCTTTGCAAATCCACACCTTGATGCCGAGGCGGCCGTAAGAGGTATGGGCTTCCACCAAGGAGTAGTCGATGTCGGCGCGCAGCGTGTGCAGCGGGATACGGCCTTCCTTGTACGACTCGGAACGTGCGATTTCGGCACCTCCGACACGACCCGAAATCAAGATCTTGATGCCCTCAGCGCCCATTCTCATGGTGCCGAACGAAGCGGTCTTGATGGCGCGGCGATACGACACGCGGCCTTCAATCTGCTTGGCAATAGTGCTTGCCACGATGTAAGCGTCAAGCTCAGGTCTCTTGATCTCGTTGATGTTGATTTGGATTTCCTTGCCGGTGAGCTTCACCAGTTCTTTCTTCAGCTTGTCGACTTCCTCGCCACCCTTGCCGATGATCATACCCGGGCGAGCGGTGAAGATGGTGACAGTGACATACTTCAAGGAACGTTCGATGGCGATCTTTGAGATGCCGGCTTTGCCGAGACGGGCGTTCAGATACTTGCGGATCTTATCGTCCTCAACGAGCTTAGCCGAAAAGTCTTTTCCGCCAAACCAATTGGAGTCCCATCCTTTGATGACTCCCAGTCTAAGACCTATAGGATTAGTTTTTTGTCCCATTATTCAAATCTTTTTATTCTCCAATTATTCTTCGTTAGCAATTCTGCTGTCCACAATGATCGTAACGTGGTTCGAGCGCTTGCGGATGTGGAATGCACGTCCGTGATCGGCGGCTTGGATACGCTTCAGCGTACGGCCTTCGTCGACCCAAATCTCTTTCACGTAAAGGTTGCTGTCTTCAACGCGCTTGCCTTCGTTCTTGGCTTCCCAGTTGGCGATGGCCGAACGGAGCAGCTTGTAAATCGGCTTGGCGGCGTCTTTAGTCGAGTATTGCAACGAGTGCAGTGCCAACTCCACCTTTTGGCCTCTGATCATGTCGGCCACAAGGCGCATCTTGAACGGGGATGTCGGCAGGTCGTTCAAACGAGCCATAGCGACATTCTTGCGGGCTTCTTTCAAAGCTTCTGCTCTTTTATGTTTTCTTGCTCCCATTGTTACCTATGTATTACTTGTTACCTTTATCTTTGTTACCGGCATGACCTCTGAAGATACGGGTCGGGGCAAACTCGCCCAACTTGTGGCCCACCATGTTCTCGGTCACATAAACCGGGATGAACTTGTTGCCATTGTGGACGGCGATGGTCTGTCCGACGAAATCAGGAGAAATCATCGATGCTCTTGACCAAGTCTTGATAACGGTCTTCTTGCCGCTTTCGACGTTTTCCAGCACTCTCTTTTGGAGTTTGTAGTGGATATACGGTCCTTTCTTAAGTGATCTGCTCATAGTTTTATGCGATTTTCCTGATTATTACTTCTTTCTTCTGTCGATGATGTACTTGTTCGAAGCGGCCTTCGGCGAGCGGGTCTTGTAGCCCTTTGCCGGCAAGCCCTTGCGTGAGCGCGGGTGACCGCCAGAGGCACGACCTTCACCACCGCCCATCGGGTGGTCGACCGGGTTCATGACAACGCCACGGTTGTGGGGACGACGACCGAGCCAACGGCTGCGGCCAGCCTTACCTGACTTCTCAAGGTTGTGGTCGGCGTTGCTGACGCTGCCGATGGTGGCCTTGCAAGCTTGGAGAATCATACGGGTTTCGCCAGAGGGCATACGCAGGATGGCGTACTTGCCGTCGCGGCTCATCAGTTGGGCATAGCTGCCTGCGCTGCGGGCCATCTTGGCACCTTGGCCAGGGCGAAGCTCGATGTTGTGGATAATCGTACCGAAGGGGATCTCGCTCAGGTAGAGGGTGTTGCCCACGTTGGGCTGGATGCCCTTGCCGGAGAGGATTTCCTGACCGACCTGCAAGCCTGCGGGAGCGATGATGTAGCGCTTCTCGCCGTCCTTGTAGAACACGAGGGCGATGCGGGCGGTACGGTTCGGGTCGTATTCAATGGTCTTCACAACGCCCGGAATACCATCCTTGTCGCGCTTGAAGTCAATGATTCTGTACATTCTCTTATGGCCACCGCCACGATAGCGGACGGTCATTTCACCGCTGGAATTACGACCACCCGTGCTCTTCTTGGGTCTCAGTAACGACTTCTCGGGTTTGTCGGTCGTGATTTCGTCAAACGCGCTAATAACTTTGAAGCGCTGACCTGGTGTAGTTGGTTTATATTTCTTTAATGCCATGATCAGATATTGCTATAAAAGTCAATTGTATCACCTTCTCTCAATGTCACGATAGCTTTCTTGAAAGCAGCCCTTCTGCCGGAAACAACACCGGATTTGGTATAGCGTGACTTCAATTTTCCATCGTAGTTCATCGTGTTGACGGCAACGACCTTCACATCGTAGAGCTTTTCGATAGCGTCCTTGATTTGGTACTTGTTGCTGTTCTTGTCGACGATGAATGCGAACCTGTTCAGCTTCTCGCTGATAGCGGTCATTTTTTCAGTAATGACGGGTTTCTTTATGATAATCATCTCTTGTGCAATTTAAGGGTTAAAACTCTCTGTTCAACACTTCCACGATAGGCTGGAGGGCACTCTCGGTGAGGAAGATGTTCTTGGCCTTCAGAATATCATAAGTGTTCAGGTTGCGAGCCAGCATGATTTCGGTGCGTTGGATGTTCCTTGCGGAAAGCACCACGTTCTTCTGAGGCTCGGCAAACACGAAGAGGTTGCGGTTGCCGTTCACCTTGAAGGAGTCCAGCACCTTCACCATCTGCTTGGTCTTGATGGCTTCGAAGTTGAAGTCCTCGACAATGCGGATGGCACCGTCAGTAATCTTGCTCGACAGGGCCGACTTACGAGCCAGCACCTTGACTTTCTTGTTCAGTTTGAAGCTGTAGTCGCGCGGCTTGGGACCAAACACGCGGGCACCGCCTCTCAGCAGGGGTGAATTGATGTCGCCACGGCGCGCACCGCCCGTACCCTTCTGACGGAAGAGCTTGCGGGTGCTACCTGCGATTTCGCTGCGTTCCTTCGACTTGTGAGTGCCTTGGCGTTGGTCGGCAAGGTATTGTCTCACTGCCAGATACATGACATGTTCGTTAGGCTCGATGGCGTAAATGTCGTCATTCAGTTGAACCTTGCGGCCAGTATCTTCGCCTTTGATGTTATAAACTGTTAACTCCATCTCTCAATCATTAAATATCCGTTATTATGGCCCGGAACGGCGCCTTTCACCACTAACAAATTCTTCTCGGGAACGACCTTCACAATCATGAGGTTCGTCACCTTCACTTTATGGTTGCCCATCTGTCCAGCCATGCGCAATCCCTTGAACACTCTCGAAGGATAAGCGCAAGCACCGATGGAACCCGGTTTTCTCAAACGGTTGTGTTGACCGTGAGTTGCTTGACCTACGCCATTGAAATGATGGCGCTTCACTACGCCTTGGAAGCCTTTACCTTTGCTGATGCCGCTGACATCAACAAACTCGCCTTCCATGAACACATCGACGGTGAGCGTTTCGCCCAATTGTTTTCTGTGGCCTTCTTCGAAACGCGAGAACTCGCGCACCAGTTTCTTGGGGGTCGTGCCGGCCTTGGCAAAGTGACCTTGCTCGGCCTTCGAGGTGTTTTTCACCTTCTTCTCGTCGAAGCCCAACTGGATAGCGCTGTAACCGTCTTTCTCAATCGTTCTGACTTGGGTGACCACACAAGGGCCTGCCTCGATGACAGTGACGGGAACCATCTTTCCGGCCTCGTCATAGATGTGGGTCATACCAATCTTTTTTCCTAGTAATCCTGACATGCTACTTTAGCTTTTTAATTTGTTGTACTAGATAGGTTTAATTACAATTTGATTTCTACTTCCACACCACTGGGGAGCTCCAGCTTCATCAGTGCGTCAATCGTCTGCGAAGTCGAGTTGTAGATGTCGAGCAAACGCTTGTAGGTCGAAAGCTCGAACTGCTCTCTCGATTTCTTGTGGACGAAGGTTGAGCGCAATACGGTGTAGATCTTCTTGTTAGTCGGCAACGGAATAGGACCGCTGACAACTGCTCCGGTCGCTTTGATGGTTTTTACGATCTTCTCGGCTGACTTGTCAACCAAGTTGTGGTCGTGCGACTTCAGTTTAATTCTAATTCTCTGGCTCACAATAATTATTTTTATTGAATTGTTTGCTTAAATGAATAATAGTCCTTTTGCCTTCTTGATCACCACTTCGGCAATGGCTTCGGGGACGGGGGCATAGTGGCTCAGCTCCATGTTGAAGTTGGCACGACCCGACGACAGCGAGCGCAACTGGGTGATGTAACCGAACATCTCGGCCAGCGGCACGTCTGCCTTAATCGTCTGGAAACCAATGTCGGCAATGACTTCGCGCAATATTGATCTCTTTTTGTTCAAATCGCCCGTGACGTCACCAATGTATTCGTCGGGGCAATGTATTTCAACTCTCATGATAGGTTCCATCAACACGGCACCAGCTTTGAGGCCTGCTTCCTTGAAGGCGATGTGCGCCGCGCTCTCGAATGAAAGTGCGTCGCTATCCACCGGATGGAACGAACCGTCGGTAAGCGTAACCTTGAGGTTCTCGACCGGGAAGCCTGCCAACACGCCGTTGGACAAGGCGCCCTTGAAGCCTCTCTCGGTGGCTTGGATGTACTCGGCAGTGAGGACACCACCCTTCACTTCGTTGACAAACTGCAGTCCCTGCACGCCGTCGTCGGCCGGACCCATAGTGAACTCGATATCGGCAAACTTTCCCTTGCCACCGGTCTGTTTTTTATAGACTTCACGATGCTGAATTGTTTGAGTAAAGGCTTCCTTGTACGCGACCTGCGGACGGCCGGAGTTGACTTCAACGCCAAACTCTCTCTTGAGGCGGTCCAAAATAATGTCAAGGTGCAATTCGCCCATACCTGCCAATATGGTCTGGCCCGAATTTTCGTCGGTGTGTACGAACAACGTAGGATCTTCCTCGGTCAATTTGGCCAAAGACTGATCCAATTTGTCCAAATCTGCTGTAACTTTGGGCTCGATGGCAATGTTGACCACCGGCTCGGGGAACTTGATGTTCTCGAGCACAAGCGGCTTGTTCTCAACACAAAGCGTGTCGCCCGTGCGGATGAGTTTGAACCCGACGGCGGCACCGATGTCGCCAGCCGAAATCTCTTCCAAAGGCAACTGCTTGTTGGCGTGCATTTGAACGATTTTGGCGATGCGCTCGCGCTTGCCGGTCGACACATTGAGAACCATCTCACCAGCCTTCAAAGTCCCAGAATAGACACGGAAGAAACAAAGACGACCGACAAAAGGATCGGTGGCAATCTTGAACGCCAAGGCGCAGAAAGGCTCCTTGGGGTCTGCCTTACGGATTTCCTCTTGTTCGGTCTTTGGGTTGATACCCTTCACATGGTCGATGTCCAAGGGGCTGGGCAGGTAGTTGACGATGGCGTCAAGCAACGGCTGCACGCACTTGTTCTTGAACGACGAGCCGCACATCACAGGGCAAATGCGAAGGTCAAGCGTTGCCTTGCGGATTTGGCCGATGATTTCCTCGGCGGTGATGCTGTCGGGGTCTTCCATGTACTTCTCGAACAATGCCTCGTCGTCTTCGACGGCTCCCTCAATGAGGTCGGTGCGGTATTTCGCAACCATTTCCTTCATGTCTTCGGGGATTTCGATTTCGTCGTAAACGGAGCCATTGTCGGTTTCTTCCCAAGCGTACGCCTTATTCCTAATCAGGTCAACGATTCCGATGAAGTCGTCTTCGGCACCGATGGGCAACTGGACGGCGACCGGAGTAGCGTGAAGCTTCTCGCGGATTTGGTCCAATACCTTAAAGAAATCGGCGCCTGCACGGTCCATCTTGTTGACGTAGCAGATACGCGGGACATTGTATTTGTTGGCTTGATGCCACACGGTTTCCGACTGAGGCTCCACCCCACCGACGGCGCAGAAGATGGCGATAGCACCATCCAAAACGCGCAACGAGCGTTCCACCTCAACGGTGAAATCAACGTGGCCGGGGGTGTCGATGATATTAATCTTGTAAGCCTCATTATTAAGGTGCCAGAACACCGTTGTTGCAGCAGAAGTGATGGTGATGCCACGCTCTTGCTCCTGAACCATCCAGTCCATGGTGGCGGCGCCATCGTGAACTTCACCTATCTTATGACTACGGCCAGTATAATAGAGGATACGCTCCGTCGTCGTCGTCTTACCGGCGTCGATGTGAGCCATGATGCCGATATTACGAGTGAGGTTGAGCGGATTCATCATATTTTCCTGTCCGTTTTGCATAATTCCTGATCTCTCCTATTAGAATCTGAAGTGCGAGAATGCCTTGTTGGCATCTGCCATTCTGTGGATTTCTTCTTTCTTCTTGAATGCAGAACCTTCTTCCTTGTAAGCTGCCATGATTTCCGAAGCGAGCTTCAGAGCCATCGATTTCTCGTGACGTTTGCGGGCATAACCAATCAGGTTCTTCATACCGATGCTCTGCTTACGGGCAGGACGGATTTCTGAAGGAATCTGGAAGGTAGCACCACCGATACGACGGCTTCTTACTTCCACTTGAGGAGTAACGTTGGCCAAGGCCTTTTTCCATACCTCAACTGGATTTTCGTTGAGCTTACTTTCAACGATGTCCATTGCTTCGTAGAAAATCTGATAAGCCAAATTCTTCTTACCCTTGAGCATGATGTTGTTCACGAACTTCGTGACTTGCACATCACCGTACTTCGGGTCGGGAAGGATAATTCTCTTCTTTGGTTTAGCTTTTCTCATGTCTTTAAGTCTTTCTGTTTTGACTAATCGTTATTTCTTTGCGGCTGTCTGTTTGGGTCGTTTAGCACCGTACTTCGACCTGCGCTGGCGGCGGCCATCAACACCAGAGGTATCCAAAGCACCTCTAATGATGTGATAACGCACACCCGGCAAATCCTTAACACGACCTCCTCTGATCATGACAATGCTGTGTTCCTGCAAGTTGTGGCCCTCACCGGGGATGTAGGCGTTGACCTCCTTTTGGTTGGTCAGACGAACCCTCGCGACCTTACGCATAGCTGAGTTAGGCTTCTTGGGGGTCGTCGTGTAAACACGCACGCACACACCGCGACGTTGCGGACTGGAATCCAATGCAGGCGACTTGCTCTTGTCGATCAATTTCTGGCGCCCTTTGCGCACTAATTGTTGAATAGTCGGCATTTTTAATTTGTTAGGTTAATTTGTTGATTATTTAATCCGTTGATTAGGAATTATTTACAAACTCTTACCAAACTGGCCGAGGGCAACTCTCTGCAAGATGTAGTCAGGGAAACATAATAAGCCATGTACGGCTTAGAAGTCTATAAACCCACGCTGCGACGATTTTTACGCTTGATTTTGGTGTCACACCGTGTAGAAACCTATCACGTTTAACTTATCAGGTTCCTTAACTATATCATTTTCAAGGGCAAGCCCTCATTCAATTCAGCGGGTGCAAAAGTACAACATTTTTCAATACCCCGCGCACTTTTTTGAAAATTTTCGTCAAAAATATTGTAGTTTGATTTTATCTCATTGTTATTCAATAAATTAAACAGATTAAAAAACTTTTCTTCGACATAAAAAAAGCGTCTTTCCCGACTCAGTTTTGCCGAAAAAGACGCTTGAATGACTAAAAAGAGGTCTCAATATTTCACGAAACGGTCCTCACCATTGCTCAAACCGAGCAAAGGACTGCGTCCGAAAAGCAGATAGACCTTGTGTTCCCAAATGAGTTCCCAAAGCATCCTGCTGACGCGAACTTGGTCTTCGGGGGCGAGTTCCTCGCTGGTGTAAACCGTGTTTTCGAGGTCGGTAAGGGCACGGTCGCGAATGGCCTGCTGCTTGATTTGGTAACACAGGTTGACGAAAGTGGTTCCCGATATTGCGTCGTTGTGCTCAACAATGACTTGAACGAGATGCTTCAATGACTCGTTGTCGTAGAGGACATGTA
This sequence comes from uncultured Bacteroidales bacterium, assembly GCA_947166105.1. GTDB lineage: Bacteria > Bacteroidota > Bacteroidia > Bacteroidales > F082 > Limimorpha. The sequence goes on along the minus strand of CAMVCZ010000016.1, from coordinate 26,020 downwards.
CTGGATTTGCGTCGTAATTCATATTTTTTCTGTTTTATTGATGGCGCAAAGGTAGTGTTTTTTTTGAAACCAACAATTTTTTCTCACCTTTATTAATAATAGCCTCTCTAATCGGGAAGAGTTTCTTACCTTTGCACCCGAAATTGAAAATTCCAACTAATTAAAAATTGAGCAAAATGGTTACCGAATTACTGGTCGTTTGGGTCGTCGGCGTAGTGGCGTTCTTTGCGCTGTGGGCGGTTTTGCTCAAGGTGATTAAATGGATTAGTGAGAAGAAAAACAAATCTAAAAATACTTGAATATGAAATACGACATCATCGTTATCGGCAGCGGCCCCGGGGGCTATGTGGCTGCCATCAGAGCATCACAACTTGGAAAGAAAGTGGCCGTGGTCGAGAAGGCCGAAGTGGGCGGCATCTGCCTCAACTGGGGCTGCATCCCGACAAAGGCTTTGCTGAAAAGCGCACAGGTTTACACCTATATTAATCATGCCGAGAACTACGGCATCAAGGTGGAAGGCGAAGTGAAACCCGACATGGAAGCCGTGGTGGCCCGTAGTCGTGGCGTGGCCGACACCATGAGCAAGGGCGTGCAATACCTCTTCAAGAAAAACAACGTGGAAATTATTGCCGGCTACGGCAAGCTGACCGCCGACAAGCAAGTGGAAGTGACCGATGCCGAAGGCAACGTCACCATTTACGAAGCCGACCATATTATTTTGGCCACAGGTTCCCGTGTACGCGAACTGCCCGCATTGCCCATCGACGGCAAGAAGATCATCGGCTACCGTCAGGCATTGGTTTTGGACAAACTGCCCGAAAGCATGGTAGTGGTTGGCTCAGGTGCCATCGGCTCGGAGTTCGCTTTCTTCTTCACCTCTATGGGAGTGAAAGTAACCTTGGTGGAATTCCTGCCCAATGTGGTCCCGAATGAGGACGAGGAAGTTTCCAAGCAAGTGGAACGCGCTTTCAAGAAACTGAAGATGACCGTGATGACCGAGGCCTCGGTGACGCACGTCGACACCACTGGCGAGAAGTGCGTGTGTACCATCGCCACGAAGAAAGGCGAGAAGACCGTGGAGGCCGACATTGTTCTCAGCGCCGTGGGCGTACAGACCAACATCGACAACCTCGGCCTTGAGGAAATCGGCATCAGCACCGAGCGCGGAAAGGTTAATGTCGATGAATGGTATCGTACCAATGTCCCGGGCGTATATGCCATCGGCGACATTGTTCACGGTCCCGCTTTGGCGCACAAGGCCGACCATGAAGCCATCATCTGCGTGGAAAAGATTTGCGGCCTCAACCCCAAGCCGCTCAACTATGCCAACATCCCAGGCTGCACCTACACCACACCCGAAATCGCTTCCGTCGGCCTGAGCGAGGCCAAGGCCATCGCAGCAGGCTATGAGGTGAAAATCGGCAAGTTCCCCTTCACCGCTTCGGGCAAGGCCACCGCTGCCGGCAACCGCGACGGCTTCATCAAGGTCGTCTTCGATGCCAAGACCGGCGATTGGTTAGGTTGCCACATGGTCGGCGACAATGTGACTGAGATGGTGGCCTCGGCTGTGCTTTGCCGCGAGCTGGGTGCCAAAGGCGAGGATATTATTCACGCCGTGTTCCCCCACCCAACTATGTCGGAAGGCATTATGGAAGCGGCGGCAGCGGCGTTTAATGAATGTGTGCATTTATAATCAATAAACTACGGATTACACGGATTGAACAGATTAAAACGAAATAATTTAAGGACGCAAGCGTCCAATTTCACTAATCCTCGATGCGATAATATTCGTACCATTGCTAACGTTAGTTGCAAAATCTTTTAATGCTATTCGTAAAATCCGTGTAATCCGTAGTTAAAAACTGAAATCATGGAAATCATAGAAACCAAGATAAAAGACCTGTTGGTCATCAAGCCGGACGTCTTCACTGACGAGCGCGGCTATTTCTTTGAGTGTTACAACAAGGCGCGTTTTGCCGAGCATGGCTTGGAGATGGATTTCGTGCAGGACAACGAGTCGCAATCGATGAAAGGCGTGTTGCGCGGGCTGCATTTCCAGAAGCCGCCTTTTGCGCAAGGCAAGTTGGTGCGCGTGGTGAAAGGTGCCGTCTTGGACGTGGCCGTCGATTTGCGGAAAGGTTCACCGACCTACGGGCAGTGGGAGTCTGTCATTTTGACTGAGAGCAACAAGTTCATGTACTGGATTCCGGAAGGCTTCGCGCACGGGTTCGCCTGTTTGGAAGACCATTCCGTGTTCACCTACAAATGCACCAATGTCTACAACAAGGCCTCGGAAGGCAGCATCCGCTGGAACGACCCAGACTTGAACATCAAATGGGACATTGAGAACCCGCTTCTTTCGGAAAAGGACAAGGTTTCGCCGATGTTCAAGGATTTTGTAACACCATTTTAGTTTAGAGTTTAGTGTTTAGAGTTTAGAGAAACGAGAAACCATCAAGCGTATCACCCAATGAAAACAAGAAACATCCTCTTGGCCTGCGGCATAGCTATTATATTAATAGGTGTGACAGCTGCCATTACGCTTTTGCCAGCCCAATCCAATGACGAACAATTGGAGCAACTGGAAGAATACGAAGGCACCGACCGTGAATTTGTAGTTTTCGAGCAAATCGACCACATCACGCACGATATTGAGTTGCCCGAAACCATGACTTTTTGCGGCGAGGAAGTGCCGTTGGACTTGTTTTTCGTCAGGGAGCGGTTGGAGCGGGAACTGATGGTAAACTCATACAGACATTCCGCAACCATATTGCAGTTGAAGCGCACCACGCGCTGGTTTCCAGTCATGGAGCCTATCATGGAGCAATACGGCCTGCCCGAAGATTTCAAGTATCTCGCCATGATTGAGAGCGAACTGACCAACGCCATATCGCCTTCGAAAGCGGTCGGTTTCTGGCAGTTTTTGGAAGGCACAGGGAAAGAATACGGCCTCGAAATCAACAAGCAAGTCGATATGCGCTACAATGTTGAAAAAGAAACCGTTGCGGCTTGCAAGTACCTAAAAGATTCTTATCGCAAATTCGGCAGTTGGATTTCGGCAGCGGCGGCCTTCAACTGCGGCAATGGGCGCATCACCAAGACGATGGAAGAACAGCGCGTGGATTCTTATTTTGACATGCTGCTGCCCGAGGAAACGCAACGCTATGTTTACCGTATCCTTGCACTGAAACTCATCACGGAGAACCCTGAAAAATACGGTTTTACGATTCGCGACAATGGTTGGTACAGGCCTTACGAGACCAAGACTGTCACCGTCGTGCAATCCATTCCCGACTTGGTGGATTTTGCCTACAGGCAAGGCACAAACTACAAGATGCTGAAGTATTTCAACCCGTGGCTACGCAGCACTTCACTGACTGTTTCTCCAGGCAACAGCTATGAGATCAAGATTCCCACGGGGGATTTTGCGAAAACGCATAAGAAAATGAGGAGCGCAGAATGACAACCAAGAAGATAAAAGGAAGCCTGAGCGGAATCGTCGACAAGATGAACGCGACTTATAACGACTTCATCGGCGGTTTCAGCCTTGGAGTGAATCGGCGCGTCGTGCCTGTGATGGATGATGAAACGTTGGTAGGTTGGAAAATGCAATGCCTTGAAAACGAAACATGGGTTGACTTGGAAGAAGGGCCGTTTGAAACCATGGAAGAGTTGATTGGGTATTATAAAGATGTCGATAAAAATGAACGAATTCAGCGAAGACAAATACCTTGAAATCCTCGGTGCGAGGGAAAACAACCTGAAAAACATCGACTTGAGCATTCCGCGCAACGCCTTGGTGGTCGTCACGGGCATCAGCGGGAGCGGCAAGTCGTCGTTGGCATTCGACACGATCTATGCCGAGGGACAACGCCGTTACATGGAAAGCTTCTCGGCCTACGCGCGACAGTTCATCGGCAGCATGGAACGCCCCGATGTCGACAAGATTACAGGCCTTAGTCCAGTGATTTCCATCGAACAGAAGTCGGTGAACAAAAACCCGCGCTCGACGGTGGGCACCATCACCGAAATCTATGACTTCCTGCGCCTTTTGTATGCCCGCATCGGCGAGGCCTATTCCTACAATACGGGCGAAAAAATGGTGCGCTACACCGAAGAGCAAATCACCGACCTGATTATGAAAGGCTTCGAGGGCAAGCGCATCAACATCCTGGCACCAGCCATCCGTGGCCGCAAGGGTCACTACCGCGAGCTGTTTGAGCATATCCGTCAGGCGGGATTTACGCGCGTGCGCGTCGATGGCGAGATGCGCGAAATCGAGTTTGGCATGATGCTCGACCGCTACAAGACCCACACCATCGAAATCGTGGTGGACCGCATCGAAGTGCACGAAGATTCGCTGACCCGTGTCAAGAAGTCGGTGCAGACTGCATTCCGCTACGGCAAGGGATTGCTGATGGTGATGGACAACGAAAGCGGCGAACTGCGCTATTTCAGTCGCCTGCTGATGTGCCCCACCACGGGTCTTTCCTACGAAGACCCTGAGCCCAACACCTTCTCATTCAACTCGCCCTTCGGCGCCTGCCCCAAGTGCAGCGGCTTGGGCGAAATTGCCGTGGTGGACAAGGAAAAAATCATCCCTAACCCCAATCTGAGCCTCCGCAAGGGCGGCCTCGCGCCCGCTGGCGACTACAAGGCTGGCAGCTGGATTTTCAAGCAACTGGAAGCCATCGGACTGAAATACGGCTTCACCCTTGACACCCCGCTGAAGGACTTCACCGACGAAGCCCTCGATGTCATCCTCTACGGCACCAACGAGACTTTCGACGTGAAGTGCGAGGCCCTTGGCGTCACCTCGACAATTAAGATCAACTTCGAAGGCATCGTCAACTTCATCGAGAGCCAAGACAACGAAGACGCACCCGCCAGCATCACGCGCTGGGCCAACTCGTTCATGAACCACGTCACCTGCCCCGTGTGTGGCGGCACAAGGCTGAAAAAAGAGGCACAATGGTTCCGCATCGACGGGAAAAACATCGCCGAAGTGGCCAACATGGACACCATCAGCCTCGGCAAGTGGATTGATGAGCTGCCAACCAAACTCACTGAGCGACAAAACGGTATCGCCAAGGAAATCCTGCGCGAGATCCACAAGCGCGTGCATTTCCTTTTGGACATCGGCATCGACTATTTGAATATGAATCGTCCGGCGGCATCGCTCTCGGGCGGTGAGGCGCAACGCATCCGCTTGGCCACACAAATCGGGTCGCAACTCACTGGCGTTCTGTACATTCTCGACGAACCCAGCATCGGGCTGCACCAACGCGACAACCAGAAACTCATCGAGTCGCTGAAGGAACTGCGCGACATCGGCAACTCGGTCATCGTAGTGGAGCACGACAAGGACACCATGCTCAATGCGGATTACCTTGTCGATATTGGCCCGGGCGCGGGACGGCACGGCGGCGAGGTCGTCTTTGCCGGCACACCCGCCGAAATCAAGAACGGCCATTCCATCACTTGCGACTACCTCAACGGCCTGCGCCAAATCGAGGTGCCGAAAACGCGGCGCAAGCCCTTGGAAGGCGACTACCTTATCATAAAAGGCGCAAAAGGCCACAACCTGAAAAGCGTGGACTTGCGATTGCCCCTCGGCGTGATGGTCTGCGTGACGGGCGTGAGCGGATCGGGCAAGAGCACCTTAATCAATGAGACCCTCTCCCCCATTTTGAGCCAAAAGTTCTACCGTTCCGTGAAAGAGCCGCTGCCCTACGACAGCATCGAAGGCTTGGAGAAATTGGACAAAATCATCCAAATCGACCAGGCCCCGATTGGACGCACACCGCGCTCGAACCCTGCCACTTACACCAAGGTTTTCGACGACATCCGCAAACTCTACGGCGAATTGCCCGAGTCGAAAATCAGGAATTACAAGGCGGGGCGTTTCTCGTTCAATGTGAAAGGCGGTCGCTGCGAGGCCTGCAAAGGCGCGGGCGTGCGCGTCATCGAAATGAACTTCCTGCCCGACGTGACGGTGCTGTGCGAGGAATGTCAAGGCAAACGCTACAACCGCGAAACGCTTGAGGTGCGCTACAAAGGCAAGAGTATCAACGATGTGCTTAACATGACCATCAACGAAGCAGTGGAGTTTTTCGAGAACATCCCAAGCATCATTCAGAAAATCAGAACTTTGAAAGACGTTGGATTGGGCTACTTAACCCTCGGCCAAGCCTCCACTACCATCAGTGGAGGCGAGGCGCAACGCGTGAAATTGGCCGCTGAACTCGCCAAGCGCGACACAGGCAAGACGCTCTACGTCCTTGACGAACCCACCACCGGTCTGCATTTCGAGGACATCAAGGTACTGATGGGCGTGTTGAACAAACTCGTCGACAAAGGCAACACCGTCCTCATCATCGAGCACAACATGGACGTCATCAAGATGGCCGACTGGATCATCGACATGGGTCCCGAAGGCGGCGACCGAGGCGGACGCATCGTTTGCGAAGGCACGCCGGAGGAAGTCGCCAAGTGCGAGGAAAGTTATACGGGGAAATATTTGAGGGAAGAATTGTAGGCATTTATTGCTTTGGAATTGGGGAAAAAAATCCAACTATTTCTCCATTTTTCTTCGTTTCCATTAAAAAAAACCTATTTTTGCCGCGAAAAAGCATGTATTATGCCCAATTGTATAGATTATTGTAACTTTAAATATCAATCAAACAAATGTTCCTGACTTTGACAGCTATATTTTGATGAAGTTGTAATATACTGTAAATAAGATACTTACGAAAATAACTTTGGCGCAATGGGTGAATCGGTTTTTTGATATTTATATTTATTCATTACATAAAACATTATATCACAACAAATTAGCAATCTATAGAATAAGATATGCAGAGATAGGGTGAAGCATTGTCGAAGTCAGGAACCCGCCGCCCCGTTGGGCAGCGGCATAGCCGTGTTGCTCGGCCTTGGCGCAGCCTACATGGTAGGCAAGAAGCGCAGAGAGGAATAATCTTCCCCCTGCAAGTAAGAAAAGCGGTGCCTCAAAAAGCACCGCTTTTTTTGTTTTTTTTTGACATCTTATTGAATTTTTATCTATCTTTACGCGCTTAAAACAAACAATAAAAAAGAAAACACAAACAATAATCCATTTATAATTAACTAAAATTCAAATCATTATGATCAAAAAGTCATTACTTTTGACGCTGCTCTTGGCCCTGTTGGTGCCGTGGGCAGCAAACGCACAGACGACTGTGGAGATTGGAGACGGCACCTCTAAGGGCTACTACACTCCAATCGGTACGTACTACAACTACGCCATCACCGAGCAGCTTTACACAGCCACGGAGATTGGAACGGCAGGTACCATCAGCAGTATCAGCTTCAATTATGCTGTTTCAACTGCTAAGGATTTCCCGATTACCGTGTACATGGCAAACGTTGATGCCGAAGACCTTTCAACAGGTATCAGCCTTGCCGATGCCGACGAGGTCTTCAGCGGAACGCTTTCCGTCACTGGATCCGGCTGGGCAACCATCACTCTCGATACCCCCTTCGACTACGATGGGACATCGAACCTCTTGATTGGTGTCAACAAAGGCTATGTTTACTGGTACAACGGCAGCACATGGTACTACACCTCTGCCACTAACATGGCCCGCTACTCCGCCAACGACAACAATGCTTACGATACCAGCACTGTGCCTGCGACTGTAACGAACAATCGCCCGAACATCCAGATTGTAATCACTCCTGCTGGCGGTGCGACCTGCGCCAAGCCTGACAATTTGATTGCTTACAACGAGCCTACCGCTACTTCATTCTACTTCTCCATTGATGGCGGCAGCGGCGTTTACAACATCGAACTCAAAGAAGGCAACGGCGATTGGGAGCCTTCTATCTCTCATTATACGGATACCGTCTATGGCTGGAACGACCTTGAAAGCAACACTGCCTACCAAGTGAGAGTGCAGAGCGAGTGCGACGGCGGCCTCACCAGCGGCTGGAAGACTTTGAGCTTCACCACGGCCAATCCTTGCGCTGCTCCCACCAACTTGCAGGTTTCTGACATCACGGCTGAATCGGCCACATTGAGCTGGACTGCCGGCTACCAAGAGACCGAATGGACGGTGAAATACAAGAAGTCGGCTGACGCTTGGGAGAACGCAATTGTTGAAACCGTCAGCGGCACACCCACTCTTGCCCTTAGCAACCTTGACGGCCTCACCACCTACAATGTGCAGGTCTATAACTGCGAAAACTATGTTTCGGCCAACTTCACCACGGCTGCCGGCATCCCGCTGACCGAAGCCTTCGCCACCACAAGTGCTCCTACTGGCTGGGCCAAATATAGTGGCCTGCTGAGCGATGTAATGGGTGGTACAGCTTTGACTACCACCTCCAGCGGCTGGAACTTCAGCACTGGCAACGGTGTGTTCGACAACCATGCCAAGGTTAACCTTTATGGCACCAGCTGCAAATACTGGTTGGTTACCCCGACCCTCCTGATGGAAAACAATGTGCAGCTTACCTTCGAACTGGCTTTGACCGCCTATAGCGGCACAAATGTTCCTACTCCTGCTACCAACGGCAGCGACGATAAGTTCGTCGTGCTGATTTCCTCCGACAACATGGCCACCTGGACCATCCTGCGCCAGTGGGACAACGCCGGCTCCCAATATGTCTTAAACAACATCGCCTGCTCCGCTATCGGCGAGGCCGTTGCCTTCGACTTGAGCAGCTATGCCGGACAGAGCATCGCCATTGCTTTCTATGGTGAATCGACTGTGAGCAATGCTGACAACAACCTGCACATCGACAACGTGAGCATCGACTACATCCCCGCTTGCGCCAAACCTACTGGCCTGGCCGTTTCCGACGTGACCGCCCACGAAGCCACCATCAGCTGGACTTCCGATGCCACCGCTTGGCAGGTTCAATTAGACAATGAAGACCCGATTGATGTGGACGAAACCACCTACACCTTCGAAAACCTCGATCCTGAAACGACTTACACCGCCAAGGTGCGCAGCAACTGTAGCGGCATTTACAGTGAGTGGACCACAGCCGTGAGCTTCACCACCACCATCGCTTGCCCCGCTCCTACCGCTCTTGCAGTGACCCCCAACGCCTATACCGCTACCTTCACTTGGGAAAGCTTTGCCAGCGAATGGGAAGTGGCCTACGCCACCGATGCCACTGCCGACCCTGCTGAGTTCATTGTCGGCACAGTCGTCGATACAGCCTCTTATACGGTGAATGACCTCGACCTTGGCGACTATTACTTCTGGGTGCGCGCCAACTGCGGCGAATTAGACGGCAACAGCACATGGGCCGGCCCCGCCAGCGTGCATATCGGCTACTGCGTGCCTGCTCCTACCAGTGTGGACGGCAACGGTATCTCCAATGTGACCTTCGGTATGGGCGACTATATTGTCAACAATGAAACGCCTAAAGCCACCTATACTGACTACACTAGCCAAATCGGTGCTGTGCAGGCTGGCGTGGAAGCAACCATCGCCATTACTTTCAAGACGGGTTACACTTACAACACTTACGTTTGGGTTGACCTTGACAACAGCCTGAGCTTCGAAGCTGATGAAGTTGTTTGCTACGGCGAATCCACAAACACCAACCCCACCACGCTGACCCTCAACTTCACCATTCCCGCCGACCAAACTTTAGGTGACTTCCGTTTGCGTATCGGCAGCGCCGACAGCGGCTTGGGTTCTAACCCGGCTAATGCCAATCCGTGCTATACGAGCAGCTATGGCTGCTTCCAAGACTACACCCTCCGTGTGCTTGAGGCTCCTTCCTGCCTGGCTCCTACCAACCTTGCCATCAACTACACTGGCGGCCTCACCGCTGAAGTGACTTGGGAAGGTGAAGCCGAAACCTACAACATTGACGTGAACGGCGAAGTGACCGAAGGTGTCACCAGCCCTTATGTTTTGGACAGCCTTGAACTGGCTACCACTTACGCAGTGAAAGTGCAAGCCGACTGTGGCGACGACGGCACCAGCGAATGGAGCAATCCTGTCAGCTTCACCACCGACCTCTGCATGCCTGAAAACCAATGCGCAATCTACTACAGCTTCACCGACCAATACGATGACAGTTGGAACGGTGCATACATTAATATTGTGGATGCAACAACGCAAGAAGTGCTTTACGAGTTGACCATGCCTAATGTCACAGGTCCTTACGAAGGCTCCTTCAATGTTTGCGACGGTCGCGAGATCCAATTCGTTTGGGTGAGCGGAAGTTATCCTAGAGAATGTGGATATGTATTTACTCACTTTGGCACAACAATCCTTGAAAAAGCCACAAATTCAGCAGCTCCCGATGCAGGTGTTTTCTTCACCTACGAAGTGAACTGCACCCCGGATCCCTGCACCGTTCCTTACGAGTTGATGAGCAGCAATGTGTCGTATAACCAAGCCACGCTGAGCTGGACGGGCTACAGCGACACCTACTATGTGCAGTACCGCACGGCTGAGCTGCGTTCTGGCGATTGGACTGAAGTTACTGCCAATACCACCACTCTCGACCTCACCGGTCTTGTATCCGAAACCACTTACGAATGGCAAGTGCGTACCGACTGCGACAGCATTGTCGAATGGAGCGAAATAGCTACCTTCACTACGCAGGAACTCATTGTTTGGAATAATCCTAACGATTGGACTGTGCCGGAAGAGTATACAGACGTGACCATTCCTGAGAACACCACTGTCCTCATCCCCGATGGTTATATTGCTTATGCCGATACAATCACTTTCGGAGAAGGTGCTTCTATCCTCATCGAAAATGGTGGCCAACTCTACCACAGCAATGAAGTTCCCGTAACGATGCAACTCGCTTACGATCCCAACTACACCTCTTCCAAGGATGGCGAACCCGAATATGGCGAATACCGCCTGATTGCCGCTCCTGTCAATCCGGGTGTTCCTGTCAGTTCAACAGGCTTGGTTCCTGACACCCTCGATCCTAATTACCGCTATGTTGACCTCTACTATTTCGACCAAAATGTTGGAGAACTTGTTTGGATCAACTATAAGAATCCCGCTAATGACTTCGACAGCCTCTTCATCAAGAAAGGTTACCTCTATTCCAACGCCCAGAATGTGTTGGGAATCTTTGCAGGCAACACTTTGCCGACAAGCGTGGATGTTGAAGAGCCTCTGGTATACAACCCCGACGTGCTTTGGGCTGGCTGGAACCTCGTGGGCAACCCGTTCACCTGCATGGCCTTCGTCAACCGCCCATACTATAAGATCAATGGCGATGGCGATGCCATTGCACAAGCCGAAGGCAACAGCCTTGAAGTGTTTGAAGGTGTTTTTGTCTATACCGAACAAGCAGATGATACCGTGACCTTCTTTACCTCTGGAGCTATCGGCAGTGACCCTGGCGAATTAAAGATGCTCACCCTCAACCTGAACGACGGCCGCAGCCTCATCGACCGTGCCATCGTCCGCTTCGACGAAGGCCACCAGTTGCTCAAGCTACAAATGGGCAGCAGCACCAAGGTCTACATCCCGAAGGACGACAGCGACTACGCCATCGTGAGCAGCGACGACACGGGTGAGATGCCCGTCAGCTTCAAGGCCGAGAACGACGGCACCTACACGATGAATTTCAGCAGCGAGAACGTCAACTTCAGCTACCTGCACCTCATCGACAACAAGACCGGTGACGACATCGACCTGCTTGAGACCCCGAGCTACACCTTCACCGCCCGCACCAACGACTACACCAACCGCTTCAAGTTAGTGTTTGCCCTTGGCACCACCGGCATCGAAGAGAGCTTCGCCTTCTTCAACAATGGCAACTTGGTCATCAGCAACGAAGGCAACGCCACCCTGCAAGTGGTTGACGTGATGGGCCGCATCCTGAAGAGCGAGAACATCAACGGCAGCGCAAGCGTCAAGGTGGACGCTGCCCCCGGTGTCTACATGATCCGCCTGACCAACGGCAGCAATGTCAAGGTCCAGAAGGTGGTTGTGGAATGATTTCAGCATTAAGCTGTAAGCATTAAGCAATCCTAAAAAAGGCCCGCAGCGCGTGCGCTGCGGGCCTTTTGTTATATCCACTACACTAAAACAATGCACTCGGGTTAATTTGCAGAAATTCCTCGGCCTTGAGGCCACCATCGCCAATGACGATGGCTTTCGCATCCTTAAACTGCTTGCGGAACTCGCCCAAGCCAGAATTGCTGTCGTCAGTGTTGCTTTTCACCTCAATGGCAAGGAGCTGGCTGTTCCTTTCCAGCACATAATCCACCTCGCGCCCGGTTTTGTCGCGCCAATAATAGGTTTTATAGCGTCCCACGTTGGCTCCATTGACGATATAGGCACCAATGGCCGACTCGAACAGCCTACCCCATAGCCTTGAATCGGCAATTGCGTCACGAAAACTCTTGCCGCAATAGATGTTCTTCAAAGCATTGTTGAAGACTTGGAATTTCGGCACACTGTTCCGCTTCCGCGCTCCGTCTGAAGCGTATTTGCCCAAGGTGCGTACCAAGCCCGCCTCACCCAAAAGGTCAATATAAGCGGCCAAGGTGGTCACATTCCCTGCGTCCTGCAGTTGCCCCATCATCTTGGTCAACGAAAGTTCCATGCCTGAATAAGACGAAGCCAATTCAAAAGCCTGCCGAAGCAAAGCGGGCTTCATCACCTTCACGCCTTGCAAAATATCCTTGTTGATGGTGGCCTCGATGATAGAACCTATGATGTATTCCAGCCAACGATTCTCATCGCCAACCAAAGGAGCGGCACCCGGGTAGGCACCAAAATACACATATTGTTCCAAAGAGAAGCCAAACGCCTCGCGCATTTCAGGATACGACCAATGCGGCATCACAATGCGCTCGAAGCGCCCCATAAGGCTGTCGGCCAAGCCATAGTCGAGCATCACCCGCGACGAGCCAAGCAACACCACCTTGATATTCACACCATTGAACGTGTCGGCATCCCATTCTTTCTTGACGGCCTCGCTCCACGAGTCAATCTTTTGCACCTCATCAACGACGAGAATATACTCCGTTGCGCCTTCCGCCTTCATCTTGCGCCTCACCGACTCCCAACATTCACTGATCCAGAACATGTTTCCCGCTGGCACTGCGTCAGCCGTAAACATGGAATAAGGCTGCGAAACATCGGCCAAAACCTGCCGCACCACCGTCGATTTTCCCACCTGACGAGGTCCCATCACCACTTGAATAAACCTTCTTGGCTCTTCAAGTCGTTTTTTTATCACTTGATAATCAACTCTTTGAAACATATTATGTAATTTTACTCAATGGATTGAGTAAAATTACTCAATGGATTGAGTAATTTTACTTCACGGGGCAAAATTATGAATATTTCCGTTATTCGGCAAGCGAAAGAAAACAATTTTCTGTCACCTCAGCCAAAGCACCTGCCCCTTGCTGATACGGGCGTCTTTCTTCATTCCGTTCTTTTTCAAGATCTTTTCGGGCTTCACGGCGAAGCGCAAGGCCACGTCGCGGAGGGTTTCGCCTTCGGCGACGGTGTATTTCTTGGCTTTCCAGTTGCTGTTGCGCAACTTGGAGAGATACACCACATCGCCGCTATGGAAGACCATCTCGTCAGGACGTTTCAGCAAATTGTAATCGCAGAATTTCTTGAACTTCACGCCAAATCCCTTGGCCAATTGCTCAGGCGTTTCGCCCTCCTTGGCATAAACGAAGCGCACGCCATTGTTCTCATAGATGAAACGCTTTTCGGCGGTCATATCGACCAACTCAAAGGCGGCGCGGTTGGTGGGCGAATAGGCCAATTCAAGGAGTTCGTCCTCGGGGGCAATGTCGGGCAGTTGGTTGTCGTCGGTCATCAGGCCGAGGGCGATTTGGTCGTATTTCGTCAAATCATAAAGTTCAATGCGGTCGATGAGAAGTTGGGCGTACTTGGGATTCGTGGCATAACCTGCCGCTTTCAAGCCCTTCGCCCAACCACGGTAGTCGGTGATTTCGAGGTCGAAAAGGGCGGAATAGCGGCCTCGCGTGCAAAGAAACTCGGAATGGTCGCGAAAAGATTCCTCGGCACTATTGTACCTGCGGAAGCACTCGTCCTTCTCGTCGTCGTCCATGTGGTAGGTCTTGCCGTCCCAACCTTTGTGGCACTTGATGCCGAAATGGTTCTTCGCCTCGCGTGCCAAGGCGCTGTTGCCCGCGCCGGATTCGAGAATGCCCTGCGCAAGCGTGATGGAGGCCGGAATCTTATGCTCGCGCATCTCGCGCATGGCGATGTCTTTGTAGGTCTGGATGTATTCCTCGGGCGTGATGCGTTGCGAAAACAAGGCTAACGGCAACAACATTAATAATAATAGGTGCAACTTTTTCATATTAAACCAACTCAAAAACGGCCATTTTCGTATAAAACCAAAATAAAAAAGCCGCTCCATCGATTTTTTCCGTAATTTTGAAGCCAATTTTTTGCGGTATTATGGACACAAACAGCCTTTTCCAGTATTTCCCCGACCTCACAGAGAGGCAGAAGGAGCAATATAACCAACTGAAAAACTTATACTTGGACTGGAACAGCAAAATCAACGTGATTTCGCGAAAGGACATGGAGCACTTCTATGAGCACCATGTGCTGCACTCGTTGGCCATTGCCAAATACTTCGAGTTGCTCCCCGGCATGAAGGTCATGGACTTGGGCACGGGCGGCGGTTTTCCGGGCATTCCCTTGACCATTCTGTTTCCTCAGACCGATTTCTACCTCATTGATGGTACGGGCAAGAAAATCAAGGTGGTGAACGCCGTGAAGGAGGCCATCGAATTGGAGAACGTGGTGGCCGAACACAAACGCGCCGAGGAGGTGAAGGAGAAATTTGATGTGATTACCGGTCGCGCCGTGATGACCTTGCCCGAAATCGCCAACCTTGCAGGCAACAAACTGAGAATCAGGGGCGACATGGAGGCTGGCGGCATCCTTTACCTGAAGGGCGGCGACCTGACCGAGGAATTCAAAGCCTTGAACCGCTATTGGAGGCACAAACAAGTGGCGATAAGCAAATGGTTCAAAGAGGACTACTTTATAGAAAAGTTTGTAGTACATTTATATTAAAATTCAACAAAATGAAAAAACTAACGCTAACCCTAATCGCAACGCTGGCTTTGAGCGCAACCATGCTCGCCCAGCAGTATGCCGTGCCCTTCGACCCCAACGTCAGAAGAGGCAAATTGGAAAACGGATTGACCTACTACATCCGTCACAACGAGAAACCCGCCCAACGCGCCAATTTCTACATCGCGCAGAAAGTCGGCTCTATCCTCGAAGAGGAAGACCAACGTGGCCTGGCCCATTTCTTGGAGCACATGGCCTTCAACGGCACTACCAACTTCCCCGGCAAGTCACTCCTTAATTACATGGAGCACAACGGCGTGAAGTTCGGCGAAAACGTGAACGCTTGGACCAGCATTGAGCAAACCGTCTACATGCTGACCAACGTGCCGACCACCAATCCCAACCTCATCGACTCGTGCATCCTCATCCTTCACGACTGGTCGAGTTTCATCTCCTTGGAAGGTCCCGAAATCGACAAGGAACGCGGTGTCATCCTTGAGGAAAAACGCAACCGCAACGACGCCCAGCAGCGCATGTGGGAAAAGATGTTGCCCGACATCTACCCCAACAGCCCCTACGGTCACCGTATGCCCATCGGCACAGAGGAAGTCATCAGCGGCTTCAAGCACGATGCACTTCGCGCCTACTACCACAAGTGGTATCGCCCTGATTTGCAAGGCATCATCATCATCGGCGATGTGGATGTGAATGTCATTGAAGGCCGCCTGAAGGCCATCTTCGAGGACATCCCCGCCCCCGTCAACCCCGCCGAGCGCACCCGTTTTGAGGTGGCCGACAACGCCGAACCCATCGTCAGCATCTGCACCGACCGCGAGGAAACCAACTACAACATTTCGGTTTTCTACAAGCACGACGTGGTTCCGAACGAGGAAAAAGGCGACATCCAATATTGGCTGAAAGGCTACATCGACAACCTCGTTTCCACCATGTACAACAACCGCATGGAAGAACTGACGCAAAAAGCCAACCCGCCCTTCATCTTCGGCTACGGCTACTACGGCACCTTCTTCGTCAGCGACACGAAGGACGCTTGGTCGTGCTTTGCCTACGCCAAGGACAAGGACGGCATCGACGAGGCCATGAACGCCATCGTTGCCGAAAACAAGCGTATGCAGCAATACGGCTTCACCGCCTCCGAGTTTGAACGCGCCAAGGCTGACTTGATGAAACGCATTGAGAACCAATATGATGAACGCGACAAGCAAGAAACGGGACGCTACCTCTACCCCATCCTCAACCACTTCCTCACCAACGAGCCACTGATGGGCATTGAGAACGAATACATGCTACTCAGCCAATTCTTGCCCGCCCTTCCCGTTGAAGGCATCAACGAATATGCCAAGCAACTCATCCGCGAGGACAACATCGTCATCACCCTGACCGCCCCCGAAAAGGAAGGCGAAGTGCTGCCCACCAAGGCTGAACTTTTGGACATGTATAAGAAAGCCAACCAAGTGGAAGTGGAGCCTTACAAGGAAACCGTCAGCAACGAGCCGCTGATTGCCACCCTTCCCGTGAAAGGCAGCATCGAGAGCAAGAAACACGACGACACCTTCGATGCCACCATCCTCACCTTGAAGAACGGCGTGAAGGTCATCTACAAGCCCACCACTTTCAAGGACGATGAGGTGCTGATGAGCGCCTACAGTTTCGGCGGCTACTCCGTCATGGACCAGAGCGACCCCTACACTTTGCAGGAAATCAACACTTTGGCTACGCTTGGCGGCGTGGGCAACTTCAGTGCCATCGACCTGCCGAAGGTTTTGGCCGGAAAGAAAGCCAATGTCACCCCCAACATCAGTTCGTTCACCGAGGGCATGAGCGGCAACTGCTCCGCCCGCGATTTGGAAACCATGCTGCAACTCACCTATTTGTATTTCAACTCGCCCCGCAGCGACGAGGAGGCTTTCCAATCCTACATCACCCGCTCCAAGTCGTTGTTGGCCAACATTGAATCGAACCCCGACATCGCTTTCCGCGACAACCTCATGTTTGCCCTCTACGACAACCATCCGCTCATCAAGCGCATGAAAGCCGAGGACTACGACAAGATTGACTACGCCAAGGCCCTGAAACTCTACGCCGACCGCTTCAAAGATGCCAACAACTTCGTTTTCACCTTTGTAGGCAACATCGACCCCGAAACCTTTGAACCCTTGATTGAACAATACATCGGTTCGCTGAAGACCAAGAAAAACGACGAAACTTGGACCGCCAACGCGCCCGCCATCACCGACAAGGACGTACACAGCCACTACACCAAGGCCATGGAAAACCCGAAAGTGACCTGCTACATGGTCTATAACGGCGACATGGAATACACCCGCAAGAACCAACTGACCATGCAGGCCTTGAGCGACGTGATGGACATCGTCTACACTGAGAAAATCCGCGAGGACGAAGGCGGCACCTACGGCGTTGGCGTCAGCGGCAACCTCATGTTGCGTCCGAAAGAGTCCTTCATGTTCCTCATCGGCTTCGACACCAACAAGGAAATGTACGAGAAACTGATGGGCATTGCCATCGCCGAGTTGCAGAACGTGGCCAACAACGGCCCGCGCCCCGAAGACCTCAAGAAGGTGAAGGAATTCTTGGTGAAAAAACACAGCGAAGACATGGAAAGCAACCGCTACTGGATGAACTGCATCCAAACCATGGACCGCGACAAGCAAAACCCGATGAAGGACTACAACGACATCATCAACGGCATCACCGCCGACGATGTGGCCAACATGGCGAAGGCCGTACTGAAAGGCTACAAGAAGGAAGTGGTGCAAATCCCTGAATAAATGATTTCGGCCCTTCGACAAGCTCAGGGACCTTCACTTAAACATGAGTCATCGGTGCCTGAGCCTGTCGAAGGCATCGAACCATAATTTAAAATATTGAATATTAAATCTTTAAATCAAATAATTATGACAGAAAAACTGACATTGAGAGACAACCCGACCATGCGTTGGATTGCATTGTTGCTCTTGGCCTTGGCCATGTTTTGCAGCTACATCTTCATGGACATTTTGTCCCCCATCAAAGATCTGATGCAGACCGAGCGCGGCTGGGACAGCCTCGCCTTCGGCACCATGCAGGGTGCTGAAACTTTCCTGAACGTGTTCGTGTTCTTCCTCATCTTCGCAGGTATCATCCTCGACAAGATGGGTGTGCGTTTCACCGCCGTGCTTTCGGGCGCGGTGATGCTCGTCGGCGGCTTGATCAAGTATTACGCCATCAGCGAGTCGTTCTACGGCAGCGGTGCCGAGACTTGGTTCACCAACAACCTGAACTACATCCCCGGTTTTGAGGAACTGGGCGTTTCGCCGTTCTATCGCGGCATGCCCGCTTCGGCCAAGTTGGCCGCCCTCGGCTTCATGATTTTCGGTTGCGGTACTGAAATGGCAGGTATCACCGTGAGCCGTGGTATCGTGAAGTGGTTCAAGGGCCGCGAGACCGCTTTGGCCATGGGTTCGGAGATGGCTTTGGCCCGTTTGGGCGTGGCCACCTGCATGATCTTCTCGCCCTATTTCGCCCGCTTGGGTGGCACCATCAACGTGAGCCGTTCCGTGGCTTTCGGCGTGGTGTTGCTCTGCATCGCCCTCATCATGTTTGTGGTTTACTTCTTCATGGACAAGAAGTTGGATGCCCAAACCGGCGAGGCCGAAGAGAAAGACGACCCGTTCAAGGTCAGCGACATCGGCAAGATTTTGTCGAGCCTCGGTTTCTGGTTGGTGGCTTTGCTCTGCGTGCTGTATTACTCGGCCATCTTCCCGTTCCAGAAGTACGCCGTGAACATGCTGCAATGCAACCTCACCCTCACTTCGCCTGAAGCGGGTTCGTTCTGGGCCGGCGACACCGTCACTATCGTGCAATACATCATCATGCTTGTGGTGGCTATCTGCTCGTTTGCCAGCAACTTCTCGAAGAAGAAGAGCCTGAAGTTCGGTTTGATGGCTGTGGCCGTCGTCGCCCTCGTGGTTTACTGCTACATGGGCTACATGCGCGGCACCGCCGAAACCATCTTCGCCGTGTTCCCGCTGTTGGCTGTGGCCATCACGCCCATCCTCGGCAGCTATGTCGACAACAAGGGCAAGGCCGCTTCCATGCTGATGATTGGCTCGTTGCTGCTCATCCTCTGCCACCTCACCTTCGCCTTCATCCTGCCCATGTTCAAGGGCAATGCCGTCGGCGGTGTGGTCGTGGCGTATGTGACCATCCTCGTGTTGGGTGCCTCGTTCTCGTTGGTGCCTGCCGCTTTGTGGCCGAGCGTCCCGAAGTTGGTGGACGAAAAGATCATCGGTTCGGCCTACGCCCTGATTTTCTGGATCCAGAACATCGGTTTGTGGCTGTTCCCGCTGCTGATTGGCAAGGTGTTGGAAAACACCAACCCCGGTGTTGACGACCCCGTTGCGCTCAACTACACTTGGCCGTTGGTCATGCTCGCCTGCCTCGGCGTAGCTGCATTGATTATCGGCATCATCCTGAAGCGCGTCGATGCCAAGAAGCACCTCGGACTTGAGGAGCCGAATATCAAGTAATCAAGGATTTTAAATTCAAAATTTGAGATTGTGGAAACGCGCTTTGGTGCGTTTCCACATGGAACAACGAAAAAACCTCGCTAATGTGAGGTTTTTTCGTTTGTTTATTCTTGGAAATTTGTGTTGGCGAAAGGATTTTTTCCGTAATTTGTGCAGCCACAAACCGAATTTTTGTGAAAAATCTGTGTAAAATGTTGATTGTCAAATGATTGAGCAAGACTAAATCTCCGCTCCAAACTTTTGCATATCCGCTATCCAAAGGCAGGGCTATTGGGCTTTGTCTTGGATTTTTTGTGCCGGAATGTGAAATTGTAAAGATTCGTCGTAAGCCAGATTAACAACGAGCCGTTTGGCGCTCCTTTGGGCGGCGGCATCGGCATACTGCTTGCCGCAGGCATGGGCTATGCCTTCATCCAATCGAAGAAAAACAAACAGAATTAAGTAACAAAAAAAAGAAGAAAAAATGAAGAAACTGAGTTTAATCGTCATGGCCTGCCTGATGGTGCTGGGCCTGACACAATGCAAGAAAAACGAACCTACAAACAATAACACTGCCGACAACGGCAACCGCGTGAACATCACCCTGACGCTCGACAACGGCGGACAAAGGGTGCATCCCGAAGAGGAAAACGGGGTGGCCAACGTGGTTTACGACAACGGCGACGTGGTGTATGTGGGCAGCGACGGCAAATACATGGGCTACCTGACCTACAACGGCAGCATGTTCACGGGCAGCATCAACGCCGAGGCCATCCAAGGCGCCCCGCTGCAGTTCATCTTCATGGGCGGCCAAACCATTGACGGCTTGACCGAGAACAGCTCGACCGAATGTGTCTTCAACATCGGCAACCAGAGCAATGGCTTAGCCGTGATTTCGTGCGCTCCTTCGAATGAGGATTTCAGCCCCACCGAACAGAACTACACCGCCTACCTGCGCAACAAGTGCGCCTTGGTGAAGTTCGACTTGGGCGAGGTGAGCACCGACGCCGCGATTACGATTGCGGGCTTGAAGACCGAGGCCACCATCGGCTTCGGCGGCACGGTGACCAACGGCACGACGACGGGCAACATCGTGCCCTACGGCACAGGCTCGACACGCTATGCCGTGGTGCTCAGCGACCAAGCCGCAGTGACCAATGGCACCATCAGCTGCTCAGGCTGCACGGGCACGTTCAGCATCCCCACGGCGGCCTACACCAACGCCTTCCTGACCGATGCCACCATAACCTTGAATCCTCCCACGGTAGCCACGCCCCCCCTCCGCACTACACTGAACCGGAATTCATGATAGGTCAGGCCTATTGCTACGGCGCATTAGAGAGCCTCACCGGCATCGAAGAATACGGCATCTGCTGGAGCACGGAATTTTTCAACCCGAATGAAACACAGGTGAACTATGCGGTAGGTAATGACTGGAACGACGGCGTCTTCTCAGCCCCCTTCCGTGTGACATTTGACACCACCTACTACTATTGCGCCTATGCCAAGAATGTGGGTGGCTATGGCTATGGCGAGGTGAAGAACTTCACGCCCTCCCTCAACCCGACCTCTCGCCCGACTTCGAGGATGGCAACGTGCTGCCTGTCGGTTGGATGTTCGTTGGCGATCATAGCGATGAATGGTATGTTGCTAATGAAGGCCATGTATACATTTGACATCTCTGCTTTTTTTTGTTTTGGGGTGTGCGGCTGACATGGTGCTTCGGCAGGGGTTGCATTACATTTCACCCCTGCCTAATATCCGTCGTCACTCCGTGACTTGGGTTTGGGCACAAAGGAACCCCAAAGGGGTGAGAGGGTATTAGGCAGGCGGTGTAAACCCCAGCCGATAATGCGGCGTACCCCCCTGCCGAATGAAAAACACCGAACAACCGTAATTCAAAAGCCGTGGGTATCAGCATTTGCAATGCGGCAACCGCGTTTTCATTTCATCGTGACATCGTGAGCAGGGACTGCCGTCGCCTGCTTGTGTTAGAGTCGTCCTTTCAGGACTTTGGCGGCATGAGGGAACCCCTCGGGGTCAGGTGGCGGCAGCCGAAAATTCTCACAATGTAGGGCTGCCGTGGTACAGCAGCCCTACATTATTATCTATGCACAAAAGGCACGTCACACATCACCAAGATTTCCTTTACGAATGCCCGCTCGCTGGGGCCGAAGTGCGCATCGGAGCGCGAGAGGCGTGTCATCATAAGAGAAAAGGTGCGTTTCTTTTCTTTCGTCATGCGCTTCAAGGTTCCGTAAGCCCGTTTTTGCATCTCGTTTCTCGGAATCGGGACGAAGCCCGTGGCATCAAATTCCAATTCCTTCATGCACACCTCAAGACATTCGCGCTCAGATTCGTGGTTTTCGTAATCGGCGTCGGCCAAGTTGTAAAGCACACTCGCAACGGCATTTTTCTCTTCTGAGGTAAATTTTTCATCCATAATGACAAATTTTTCTGCAAAGAAACGATTTTTTCTAATTTTGCGGCAATAATCGTCTCAAAAAATCGGTAGATATGAAAAAACTATCTTTACTATTCTTGGCTTTAGCCTCGTTAGTAACGCTGAAAGCCCAATGGGTCGACGACCCCAACAGCAACACACGCATTGCCAATTGCAACAAGGCTGCCGCCGAGGTGTATGTTTCAACTGACGTTTCTACAGGTGACTCATACGTTCAATGGCATTACCAAGGCGAAAATGGCTGGTCGCCGTGGCTGCAACGGCTTGATTTCAATGGCGTTCCGCAATGGCCTGCCGACGGCATCCATGTCACTACGCCCGACTTCGCCACATGGTCGCCGGGCTATTCCATGACCGCTGTCAATGGCGGCGTGGTCACGGTGTTCCGCACCCTCGGTCCTCATCACTGGGCGGTCAAAATCAACGCCGACGGCACCTTCCCTTGGGGCGAACATGGCCTCATGCTCTTCGACGGCGAAGGCGGAGGCCGCTCCGAAGTGTTGTCAACCTATTATTATGACCATGACAACGGTGTTTGGGCCATGGGTACCGACATGGATAGTACCTTCCTGCAATATATCGATGCCGATGGCACACTGCACCCCAAGACCACCATCAAAGACCCTGCAAAAAAATGCACCAATGGCGTAATGATTCCTGCTGAAGACGGTGTCTTTGTGGTGTATGCCAAGCAGACCCTCCAAGGCTATACCAATTACAACAAGGAAATCCACGTCGCAGGATACAACAAGGACGGCGAACAGATTTTGCCCGAAACGCTTTTGTTCGGACAACAAACTGTAGGTGCCAGCTATGTGCATTATGCCACTCCCGACAACAAAGGTGGCGGCTATGTCTATCAATTCCACAACGCCATTGGCGGCGTGTATAACACCTACGTCACGCATTTCGACGAGAGCGGCACACCCACCATCACCGATCCCAACGGCATAACTGTACATAGTCCCGACTACGGCAACTATTACACCAATGCCTACGCCACCGTCGATTCCAAGAGCAATGACCTTATTATCGCTTATCTACAAAAAGACGCTGGCTCTCAAACCCAACATCGAATCTTTGTCAACCGCATCACTGAAACAGGCGAAAAACCTTGGGGCGACGGAATCCTTGTAGCGGATTACACAGGCCGTTCCTATAGCGACATACATGTGGATGCCATCGATGCCATAGATGGATTTGTTGTGACCTACGGCACCAGCCAGGGCAGCATTGAAGCTGTGGGGTACGACCTCGAAGGAAACCTGCTGTGGAACACTACCATGAGTTCGACCGGCTACAACAAAACCATCAGCGAAAACACCTCTGGTTTTTATGAAGGGCAAAACATTGTGGCATGGGTCAACGGTGATGATGGCGGCGTCTATGGGCAAAATATAGGCTGGGACGGTGCTTTGGGTGAGGTAAGCCCCCTGCCACAACCGCCAGTCCCTTGCTGCTATGCACCCGAAAACTTCGAAGGTAACTATCTGTACAACGAACAGACTGCTTCATTCGGTGCCATGCTCACATGGGACGCCCCAACCTACAGCGTTCTGCATTACAACCTCTACCGACAAAATCTTGATGACGGGACAACCGACATCATCGAAATTGATGCCGAGGCCACGTCCTACTTCGACGAGACAACGCCCAGCACGTATAAATACCAACTCACAGCCATGTACGATGACTTTGAGTCAGAATTCGCCCAAACCCCAGATGGATTGGATTACATTATAATAGAGGTGACCTCGATTCCTGAAAACGAAATTGACACCGAAATCGTAACGCTCTTAAAGATTTATTCCGCCAGCGGCCAAATCATTCGCAATGCTAACTTTGGTGAGTTGACTTCTGGAGTTTACATCATCCAAGGACTAACCTCCACAGGGAAACTTGTCACAAAGAAGGTCGTTTTAAACAATGAACAAAAGGTATTTTAAAATCATATCATCATGAAAAAAACTGTACTATTCTTCGCAGGCTTATTCGCTTTTTCAGCCCTGCAAGCACAATGGGTCGATGACCCGGCCACTAACACTTTCATCGTCAACTGTGCTAATGACGATGGTGAACTCTACACCGCCACCAACCCCAATACGGGTGACACCTACGTCCAATGGGAAGGATTTGGTTCCAATGGCTGGTCGCCTCACCTGCAACGAATCAACTTTGAAGGTGTTCCGCAATGGGGCGACGATGGCATTCATATCAGCGGATTGGAGTTTGCCTCCTATTCGGAAGGCGTTTCCATGACCACCACCGCCGACGGCGGCGTGGTGAGTTGCTTCGCCGTCTACGATGGCTACACCTACGCCGTGAAAATCAACGCCGATGGCACTTTCGCTTGGGGCGAACAAGGCGTGAGGCTTTTTGACGGACTCGGCTTCTCGCGCACCGAGTTGGTGGCTGGCACCGATGGCGGCTTCTGGGCCTTGGGAGCCGACTATAACAACAGCTATCTGCAATATGTCAATGCCGACGGCACCTTGAACCCCTACGCTACCATTTCGGCCAATGGCTACAATTGCATGTTCGGCCAAATCACATTGAGTTTGAACAACTATGTTTTCCTGACTTACGAACGACTTGGCAGCGGTTTTTACACCAACAAGGAAATCTACCTCGTCGGCTTCGACACCAACGGTGTCCAAATCAGTCCAGATGTTCTGTTAATGTCTGAACAGGCTTTCCAATCGACCTATATCCATTACGTCGTTCCTGACGGCTTGGGCGGAGGCTATGCCTACATCTGGCATCCAGGCATTGGCGAGGTTTTTAATGTATATGTGTTCCACTATGACGAGACCGGTGCCTCGACCATCGACGACACCAACGGCATTTCCGTACATTCGGCTGACCCGTCTAATTTCTATGGTGGAGCCAACGGCACCGTCGACCCCGTGAGCCACGACCTCATCATCGCTTACGAACAAACCGATGCCGCTACACAGTCGCAAAGCCGCATCTACACGAACCGCATCACCCCTTCGGGCGAAAGGGTTTGGGGCGAAGGCATCCTCGTGGCCGACAACATTGGACAAACCTATTCCGACATCAAGGTCGATGCTTTCGAGGACGGCAGCGGTTTCAGCGTGATTTACACGAAGAGCAGCCTCAGCAATCCCTATTTCACCACCATCGAGGCCATCGGCATGGACATGGACGGAAACCAATTGTGGACCAAAACCTTATGTTCAAACACCTATAGAAGAACAATGTGCGACAACAGCACTGGATTCAACATGGGACAAAACATCGTGGCATGGGTGAACTGCCTCGACGGCGGCATCTATGCTCAAAACATCGGTCCCGACGGCACCCTTGGCCCCATCGAGCCACCCGTCATCACCTGCCTCGCGCCCGAGAACTTTGAAGGCGAGTATGTCTACTTCATGGAAGATCAACAATTTGGCGTCAATCTGACCTGGGAAGCACCCGAAACACTGCCTTTGCATTACAACCTCTACCGCTCGGACATAGCCACCAAATCAGACATCGTCATCGAAATTGGTGCCGACCAGACCTCCTATTTCGACGAATCGGAAATGGGCGGTTACAAGTACCAACTCACTGCTGTTTACGAGAATTGCGAGTCGGATTACTCCCTCACTCCCACCGGCGAGAATTACATCATCGTTGAAGTAACTGGCCTCGAAGAAAGCGCGGATGATGAAATCGTCACAATCTTAAGGATTTACAATGCGAATGGACAAGCCATCAGCAACAAGAACCTTGAGGAACTCAACACCGGGATTTACATTCTGCAAGGCCTGACGGAAGACGGACGATGGGCAAGCAAAAAAATCGCTGTTGAATAACGACAAACCAACCAACACAAAAAAACCAGCCGGCCCGCATGGGTCGGCTGGTTTCGTTTATAACTAATATTTGAAAACCACAATTCTCCTGTTTTCCGCAATGGGACACCCGATTTTTAGCATTTGTGGCGGTAAGTGACT
>CAMVCZ010000015.1 GCA_947166105.1 uncultured Bacteroidales bacterium | reverse complement strand
ACGTTGTGCAACAATGCCATTAACGGATATTTGGACTGATATTGCATGGGAAGGTATTGCTAAAGAAGGAAGTGTAACTTTCAAAAAAGGGAAAAAGCCAGAAAGATTGTTGCAAAGATGTATTGAACTTGTAACCGACCCCGGCGACCTCGTTCTCGACAGTTTCCTCGGTTCGGGCACCACGGCGGCGGTGGCGCAGAAGATGGGCAGGAGATACATCGGCATTGAGTTGGGCAACCATGCCTACACCCATTGCTATCCGCGCCTGAAGATGGTCACCGACGGCACCGACCAAGGCGGCATCAGCAAGGCGCAAAACTGGAAAGGGGGCAGCGGCTTCAAGTTCTACGAATTGGCCCCAAGCCTGCTGAAGCAAGACAAGTTCGGCAACCTTGTCATCAACAAGGAATACAACGCCGACATGCTGGCCGCAGCCATGGCCAAGCAGGAAGGCTACACCTACCAGCCTGACACCGTGCTCTACTGGAAACAGGGCCGCAGCTCGGAGCACGACTACATCTACACCACCACGCAGTTCCTCACCGTCGAAAGCCTCGACGCCATCAGCGAGACCATGCAAGAGGGCGAGAGCCTGCTCATCTGCTGCACCGCCTTCCAAAAGGAGTGCGCTTCCCACGCCAAGAGCATCACCGTGAAAAAAATCCCGCAGATGCTCCTCGGCCGTTGCGAGTTCAACAAAGACGACTACTCGCTCAACATCATCGACATGCCTCAATTGGACGATGGACTTGAAGACGATTTCTTCGCCGAAACGATTGAGGAAGAGACAGATAATAAACCTATCCAGACTTCGTTATTTGAATAACAATAAAACTGACATATCATGAATTACTTCATCAAAAACATCCACATCAATAAATTGTTCCATTTGGAAAACTTTGACATTCCGATAGCTGATGAAAAACATCCGCATCTCATCATTACAGGTAAGAATGGAAGTGGTAAGACGGTGCTATTTAACGCAATTTCCGATTTTGTTGATAAGATCAAAGACAGAAAAACGCTTGATTTCCTTTCATTTTCCGACCAACTTGATCATTGGACGCAGAGATTAGGATTGGCAGCAAATCAAAAGGAGCAAATGGAGATAAAGAATTATATTAGGAATTATTCAGAGTGGATAGAGGAATTATATGGAAAGGTTAATGTTCAGTTTAATGATATAGGAATTGTTTTGGAAAAATATGGAGAACACGATTTTGTTTTCGCATTCTACCCAGCAGGAAGAAAAGTAAAGATGTCTGAGCCAAAGAATCCGACTAAACCTGTTTTTCAGTATAGAAGTGTAAAAGATACTGCCACATCGCAGTTTTTGAATTTCATGTCCGACTTGAAAATCCAGGAAGCATTGGCTCGTAATGAAAAACAGTTTTCTGATGCAGATGAAATCAATGCATGGTTTGTTAGCTTTGAAAGTCTGCTTAGACAGATTTATCAAGATGACAATTTGAAACTTGAATTCAATTACAAGGATTATAGTTTCTGGATTTGTACTGAAGGTAAGAGGTTTAAGTTCACCCAATTGTCAGATGGTTTTGCTGCGGCATTGGATATCGTGGCTGACTTGATAATGAAAATGCAAAATGACAATTCTTTGACAAGAGATTATCAAAAAGAAGGCATCGTGTTAATTGACGAGATTGAAACTCACCTACATCTTGGTTTGCAAAAAATCATTATGCCTTTGTTGACCCAAGTTTTCCCTAATATTCAATTCATTGTTACAACCCATTCGCCATTCGTTTTAAACTCAATGGAAAATGCTGTTGCATACGACTTGGAACATAGACAACCTATCGATGACCTTACAAACTATTCATACGAATCATTAGCGGAGGGTTATTTTGGGATTAGCACGGAGTCGAGTACCGTGGAGATGCGCCTTAACAGACTGAAATCGTTGTTTGCTCAAAAAGAATGGTCGGATTCAGACAAAAACGAAATAAGACAATTGATGTTCGAGTTGGACAAAGTATCCGAAGCAGTATCTCCGGATTTGGTTGGGGAATACATAAAGGTTAAACTCAACAATGTGGATATAATCAGGGAGATTGGCAAATGATACGAGAAGTAAAATCGCCAAATGTTCCAGCATCTTTGTCTGCTTGCAAAGAATATGATGGACAAGATGTTATAAGTCAATTATTCGCAGACCATCAGGGAAAATGTTATTTGTGTGAACTGAAAGCAAAACAACATTACGAGGTGGAACATCTAAAAAGCAAGGAGAACTTTCCGGCATTGAAATTTGAATGGTCAAATCTTTTTTTATCTGATGATTATTGTAATGATAAAAAGGGCAAAAGGTTTGATGATATACTAAATCCTAACAATAATAATATAGAAGATCTTATAGAACAGCGTATTGACTCTATTAACAGAAAAGCACTATTTCAACCAACAAACACTTCAAATGCAACACAAAAAACGATAGAATTATTAAATCGTCTTTTTAATGGAACATATGCACCAAAACTGAGAAAAAGAAGAGAAGATGAGTTTTACAAAGAAGTAGAAAGGATTATCAATGCATTTAATGTAACGGCATTACAGTATCTCACAAATCCTAATCCTCAAACTGAACAGTTAGTAAGAGACGAATTATCAATAGACAAAGAATTACTAGGGTTTAAGTATTGGATAATCAAAGATAACCCTCAACTTTTAGCGGTATTTGGTACTGATATCAAATGGAATAAAACATGAACCCAATAGCCAATAATATCAAGCAACGCCTTTCCTTGCGAGAGCCTTTGTGCAAAGCTCTTGATGTGGTCGTGAAACTGACGGATAAGTTGTCGCTGAAGAAACCCAAAGTTGAAGAGCAGGCGGATTTCCTTAAAGCAGAAATGGAAAAGGTACAGGAAATCTGTCCGCAATGCAAGGATTTCGAGCGTGAGTTTCCGTCGTTTGCTTTTTCGATTGCCACAGGTATTGGTAAAACAAGGCTGATGGGGGCTTGCATTGCCTATCTGTATTTGAAGAAGGGCATTCGGCATTTCTTTGTACTGGCTCCCAACTTGACACTTTATCAAAAACTGATTCGCGACTTCGGTGACCCGTCCTACGAAAAATATGTGTTCAAGGGCATTTCGGAGTTTGTTCACAACCTGCCCGTTGTAATCACTGGCGACAACTACGACCAAGCCCATTCTCTGTTTTCGGAAAAGGAGATACAAATCAATGTGTTTAACATCTCGAAGTTCAACACCGACAGCAAGGAAAGCAAGAAAGGCGCGCCTAGAATGAAGCGCTTGTCGGAATACTTGGGCCAATCCTATTTCGACTATTTGGCTAACCTCGACGACTTGGTGATTCTAATGGACGAGGCGCACCGCTATCACGCCGATGCTTCACGCAAGGCCATCAATGAGTTGCGCCCGGTTTTGGGTCTTGAAATGACGGCGACACCATACGACGAAAGCGGCAAGTCGTTCAAGAATATCGTTTATGAATACAATCTTGCCGAGGCTTTGGCCGAAGGCAAATATGTGAAAAACCCGACCATTGCCAAGCGCAGGAATTTCGAGAAGAAAGACCAAACGCCCGAAGAGTTGGATGTGCTGAAATTGGAGGATGCCATCAGCGTGCATGAGCATACGAAACTGCATTTGGAACTTTATGCCAAAGAAAACAATGTACCTTTCGTGAAGCCCTTTATCTTGGTGGTTTGCCGCAACATCCAACATGCCAAGGAAACCGTTGACCTAATTGAGAACAAAATCTATGAGGGCAAATACAAAGGCAAGGTGTTGCAAATCGACAGTTCGACCAAAAAGAACGATGAGATTGACCAGCAGTTTGTTTCGCTTGAAGACCCGAATAACAAGATTGAGATTGTCGTCCATGTCAATATGCTGAAAGAAGGTTGGGACGTGACCAATCTCTATACCATCGTGCCGCTTCGTGCCGCCGATGCCATCACTTTGGTGGAGCAGACCATTGGCCGAGGCTTGCGCTTGCCTTATGGAGGAAAACGGACAGGAAACGCCGAAGTTGATAAACTGACCGTCATTGCCCACGAAAACTTTGATGAGGTCATCCACCGTGCACAAGATCCGAATTCTTTGCTCAACAAGATGAGTTACATCGAGTTGGACGAAGACGAACTGAAACCTGTTTCAGGTCAGGTGGTCAAAGGCAAGACCACAATAGAGGAAAAATTGGCCGAAGAGAGGCTAAAGGCCGAAAAGGAACTTGACCAAGCCAAAGCCAAGGCAATCTGTGATGCGCGATTAGCAGTTTGGGATGCCATCCCCAAGATGAACACGGAAGTGAAAAGCAAAGCGGAGTTGGCCAAGCCTGAAAACATAGCTAAACTGAAGACCATAACGGAAACCATCATTAGAGAAAAGACAAAGGAAGCCAATCCCTTGTTTGCCGAAGAAGAGGCGGAAAGCCAAATCCGAGAGGTGATGCCTGTGATAAATATGGTCGTCAAAGACTATATTGACAACATCATAGAGATTCCTCGTGTGGTTATCGAACAACCGAAAGCAACTGCTGTTTTCCATCATTTTGACCTGGATACAACGGAAGGTTTCTCGTTTCCCGAATTGAACAACGAGATTGTTCGCATGGGATTGAAAGACAATGAAGTTGAGGTGCTGACAGCCATTTCCAGCGGCTATTTCGACGACCCCTTGAAAGAAATCGTCTCACAACTGATGAATTTCGAAGAAGTGGATTATGACGAGAACGCCGATTTGTTGTATCATTTGGCAGGCCAAGCGATTGAGGCCGTGAAGCGACAGACGGAAGGAGGGAAAGACGTGGCCAACAAGGTGCATCAGTTCAAGATGGCGATTGCAAACCGAATTTACAGCCAAATGAAGGAGCATTTTACCTTGGAAAAGAAAGGTTATGCAAGTTCAAAGGTGTTACCATTTGTTGAACTATTGCCACAACATCTAACCGAAGAAACCGCATACGGATACAGAGACTATCGACTCCCGTTTGCCAACAACCAGAAGTCACTGGTGAAGAAATATATCTTTACGGGTTTCCTCAAATCCTTTTATTTGAACTACAAGTTTGACAGTTCCACCGAATTGGACTTTGCCTATCTGCTTGAAAACGATGATGATGTATTGAGGTGGTTGCGTCCTGTTCCCAACCAATTCAGAATCTATTGGGGCAATGGCGCACATCGGTATGAGCCAGACTTTATTGTCGAAACCAAGGATGTCATTTATATGGTTGAAACCAAGGCAAACAATGAACTGAAAAATGAAGACGTTGTTGACAAGAAAAAGGCTGCAATGGAATACTGTAGCGTGGTTTCCAAAGAAACTTCAAAGCCTTGGAAGTATGTTTTGATACCGCATGACGCTGTAGAGCGGACTATGCAACTGGAATATGTGTTGGCATCTTCTATTATGCGATAATACAGACGAAGCTATCAGACCATCTTTTCCACATTCCACACGAAAGCCCTCAGCCCCAAATCCGGGGTCTTGAGGTCTTTCTCGTGAAGTTGGTTCATAATGCCGTCGACGGCCTCGTCGGGGACGATGCTGATGATGGCGTTGTTCAAGGTCGGCCAGGCGTGGGTGCCGTAGTGCGGTTCGCCCGTGTTGCTGCCATGACCTTTAATCTCATTCCATTCCGTAAAACCCTTGACGCCGTTATTGTTCAACACTTTGGCGATTTCGTCGTAGTAGGCTTGGTTGTATGTGATTAGGATGGCTTTCATGGTTATCGAATATTTTCGGTTTTCGTTAAGGCTTCCTCTGCTTTTCTCTTCTTTCTGCGCACGGCTCTTGTCTCCAACGAGCAATACAGGGCAGGGATTAATAATAAGGTGATGAGGGTGGAAATGGTCAAACCCCAGGCAACGGTGATGCCCAAGGCGTTCCACATCTCTGCACCTTCGCCGCGACCGATGGCCATGGGAATCATACCCAAAACGGTCGTCAGGGTGGTCATCAAAATGGGGCGCAAACGCGAGCGGGCGGCCTTCACGGTGGCTTCTTTTACCTCGATGCCGCGCTCTTCGAGCAGGGTGGTGTAGTCGATGAGGACGATACCGTTTTTCACGACGATACCCATCAGGATCAGGATGCCGACGAAGGCCATTGCGCCCAAGGCGGTGTTGGTGGCCCACAGGCCGAGCAAAACGCCGGTGAAGGTGAACGGCACGGAGAACATGATGACGAAAGGCTTCATCAGGTTCTCGAACTGCGAGGCCATCACGATGTAAACCAAGATGATAATGAGAACGAGCAGGGTGAGCAGGTCGCCGAACATCTCTTGTTGGGTTTCGTAGTCGCCGGCGATTTTGGTCATGATTTCGGCGGGGATTTCGGTATCGGCGATGACCTCCTCGCAAATCTTGACCACATCACTCAGCACCATACCCTTGCCAACGACGGCGGTAACGCTGACCATGCGCTCACGGTCCTTGCGTTGGATTTGGGGCGGGGTCAATGATTCGACCACTTCGCCGAGGTCGCCGACGCGGACGGGCTGTCCGTAACTGTTGTAAATTTTGATGTCCTCGATGTCTTCCACGCTTTGGCGAAACTCGGGAGCGTAGCGCACGCGAATGTCGTACTCTTCGCCGTCTTCGCGGTAATACGAACCCACCGAGCCGTTAATGCGGTTCTTGACGTAGGTGGCCGCCGTGGTGCTGTTCAAGCCATTCAAAGCCAACTTCTCACGGTCGAAATCCACTTGATACTCAGGCGTGTACTCGTCGCGGCCCACAATGACTTGCAGAATACCACGGTCGCGAAGTTTTTGCGCGATGTCGTTGGCCACGCGGTCGGTGGTGTTGAAATCGTAGCCGTAAACCTCCACCTGCACGGTGCTCATACCGCCCATGCCGCCACCGCCTTCATTGACATTGGCCTTCTTGATTTCGGGCATGGCGTTGAGTTTGGCGCGAATCTCGTCGGCCACTTCGCTGGTCTTGCGCAAGCCCGCCTTGCGGCGCTCGGTTTTAGTGCCCAAACGCAGGTTGAACGACATGATGTGCGTGCCGTTGTTTCGCATCGAGGCAAAGGCATTATCGGAGTCGGCTTGGCCGAAACTGTAGTTACAAATCTTCACTTCGGGGATGGCCATGAAGTCCTCGGCGAGGCTCTTGGCAAGGGCACCCGTCACGTTTTGTCCCGTGCCCGTCGGCAGTTCGATATTGATGCTTAAGCGGCCTTCGTCCATCTTGGGCATCATCTCGGTCTTCAAGGTAGGGGCAAGGAAAACAACTGAAAGGACAAACAGTCCCAACATGCCGAAAATGACCACTTTACGATGGTTGACGCACCAATTGATAAGTTTGGCATAGCCGTTGCTGATGCTGTCCAAAGCCTTGTTGATGGGGCGGAAGATGGCCTTGTGGAAATTGCTTTCGTGTGGGTTCATCACGAGCATTTTGGAGCACATCATCGGAACCAAAGTCAAGGCACCGATGGTGGACACAATCATAATGATGGACACAATCCAACCTAACTGCTTGAACATAACGCCGGTAGTGCCTTTGATCATGGTTAAGGGCAGGAACACGGCGAGCATGGTCAAAGTGGAGGCGATAACCGAAAGTTGCACCTCTTGGGTGGCGTGAACGGCGGCCTCCTTGGGCTTCGAGCCGCGCTCGATGTGCGTTGTGATGTTTTCCAACACCACAATGGCGTCGTCCACAACCATACCGATGGCAATGGAAAGTGCCGACATGGAGATGATATTCAGTGTGTTACCCGTGGCAAACAGATAAATCAACGAGGCCAAAAGCGAAATCGGGATGGCCAAAACGATGATGAAGGTGGCGCGCCAACGACCCAAGAACACGAACACGACCAACATCACCAAAATAAAGGTGATGAGAATGGTGTCGCGCAAGCTGTTGATGGTGTTTTGGATGGAGGTGGAACCATCGACGATGATGTTCAGTTTCACGTCGGAAGGCAGTGTAGGCTCAATGGTTTTCAGTTGTTTTTTGATGCCCTTGATGACGTTCACAGCGTTGGCGTCGGTCTGTTTTTGGATGATGATGGTGGCACCTTGGCGGCCGTTGCTGTATGACTCTTGGATGCGTTCCTCCGAGCCGTCCCTGACCGTGGCCACGTCGCGAAGATAAATAGGTGCAGTGCCGCGTGAACCAACCACGATACCTTCCATTTCCTTGGCCGATGTGAACTCCTTCTGGATGCGGAGGCTGTAGCTGTTCGAGCCGATGTCGATATAACCGGCAGGCACGTTGCGGTTTTCGGTGGCCAAGGTGTTGGAGATGCTTTCAATGGTTAAGTTGTAGGCTTCCAGTTTGTTAGGGTCTACATAAACTTGGATTTCACGCTTTGGGGCACCGTTGGCCGACACCGTACCTACGCCACTCACACGTGCCAAAGGCGTGGTGACGCGGTCCTCGATGATTTTGTCCAAGGCGGGCAGGCTTTCTTCCGCCGTCACGCTGAGGAGCATGATGGGCATGTCCTCGGCGTTGAATTTGAACAGGACGGGGTTGGTCGCGCCGTCGGGCAAGTAGTTTCGCACCATGTCAATCTTGTCGCGCACGTTGTTGGTGGCCGTTTCGATGTCGATGCCGCTCTCAAATTCCAACGACAAAACCGAAGTGTTCTCGCGCGAAGTGGAGGAGAGGTGCTTCAAGTCTGGGACGGCGTTCAGCGTGTTCTCCAAAGTCTTGGAAATGTTGGTTTCAATATCGGCGGCACTGGCTCCCGGATAGGAGGTCATTACCATGATGAAGTTGGTCTCCATGTTCGGTAACTGGTTGATGGAGAGGTTCATCAGGGAGAAAATGCCGAAAATGGCGATGGCGACAAACACCAAGGCCGTCGTCACCGAATTATTGACTGCTGTTCTTTGTAAACTCATGATATTGATGATTTTAACTACGAATTAGACGAATTTTGCGAATGTTTTTTTGAATTTTGGATGCAAGCATCCGAATTGGCACGAATTTGTAGCAAACAAAATTTCGTATGAATTAGCGGCTTGCCGCAAAATTCTATTTGTTAGGATTTGTATCATTCGTGCAATTCGTAGTTATGTTGTTCATTGTTTGACAGTTACATTTACGCCATCTTTCAAACGGATTTGTCCCTCTGTGACAATGCGGTCGCCTTCGTTGATGCCGCTGATGATTTCGTAACGGTTGCCCATGCGCTTGCCGAGTTCCACGAGGGTGTATTTCACAGTGTTGTCGGGCTTGAGCACATACACGAAATGTTCGCCCGAGCCTTGCTGCTTGACCACGGCGACATCGGGAATCACGACGAGGTGATTGGTGCCGAAGTTGGCCGTCACTCGGGCAAACATGCCTGGGCGCAAGCGTTGGTCTTTGTTCTCGCAAATCACCTCAACGGGAAAAGTGTGGGTGGCGGCATTGACGGTGGGGTAGAGCAGGTTCACCTTGCCCGTGAAAGACTCGCCTGGGTAGGCATCGACGTTGATATCAAACTCCATGCCCTCATGTACTTGCGTAAACAGGCTTTCCGACACGTTTACCAACATCTTCACCGGCTGGATTTGCTCGACCACAAAGATAGGCAGGGCCATGCTGTACATGTCGCCCTTGTCGTAGTTGCGGGCAGTCACCACTCCATTGATGGGGCTTCTCAAATAGGTGTTTTCGGCAAGGTTTTCGTATGTCTTTTTCGTGACATTCAGCGATAATTTCACCATGTCGTAGTCGGCTTGCGAAACCGCACCGATATTATACAATTCTGTCAGGCGGTGGAGTTCGGTCGAGTCGTTGATGTATTGCATCCTTGTCTTGGCAAGGTTCACGTCGTCCATCTTGGCCAAAATCTGGCCTTTGCTGACCTTTTGCCCGACCTCCGCGTTGATGCTCACGATGCGGCCAGCCGTTTGCGAAACGATGTTGTTCGTCGCGAAAGGTTCGATGTTGGAAGTGAAAGTGTTGGTGATGTCCACGTCTTCGGCTTGTGCCGTGACGACGCTGACCACGGGTGCGGCTTTGGGTGCCTCTTGTCCCGTTGTGGCGGTTTTGGTCTCTTTTTGTCCGCAAGCCGTCATCAGCAGGGCTGCGGCGAAAGTGATGATACTAAGTTTGGTGTATTTCATTGATTTTCTATTTGTTATTTCTTTGTTATTTAACTACGAATTACACGAATGATGCAAATTTTTGACGAATGGAATTTTGCAACTTCGTTGCGGATGAATACGAATTACTTGGCTTAGCATATTCGTATAAATCAGCAGCCTTGGCTGCAAAATTCTCGTTTTGAGATTCGTTTAATTCGTTCAATTCGTAGTTTCTTTTCATTGCTAGTAATCTATTCTTTTCCAATAAGTTCGTCAAGCGAGGCCTTAGTGACCATAAAGTTGTAAACAGCTTGGGCCTGCGTGAGTTGTGCCTGCTGTAAGGCCACTTGCGCGTCGTTCAGTTCGACCATAGTGGCCTTGCCGACTTCGTACATCTTCTCGGAAATGTCGTAACTCTTTTGCGCGATTTCAACGGTCGCGTTGGCGGCTTGGTAGTTCTTGATACACAGTGCCATCTGGTCGTTGAAGTTGCGGATGGCGATGCGCAGGTTGCGCTCGGCATCTTCGCGTTGAAGGGCGAGCATGTTGCGCGTCACCTTGGTCTGCTTGATGGCATTGTGCTTTTGGAAGCCGTCGAAAACGGGGATGCTGAGGCTCAATGCGGCGGTGGAGGAGGGGAACCATCTCAGTTCGTCGTCGCCCATCGCGCTGTAGTTGTAGTTGATGCTCGCGGCCAAGGTGGGCAGGTATTGCTTTTTCTGCATCCGAAGGGTCGATTCGAGCATACGGTCCTGAATGTCAAGTTGAAGGAGCGAACTGTTGCTGCTGATGTCCTCTTCCGAAACGTAGGGCGTGAGCATTTGTTCGGTGTAGTCGTTCAGGTCGCCAACCACTTGGACTTCCGTTTCGAGGTCGATGCCCATGACGGCTTTCAGTTGCCAAGTGGCCAACAAAACCGCGTTTTCGGCACTCGACACATTCGGTTCGGCGTTCATCATCGTCACTTGTGCGCGAAGGCGTTCCACTTCTGAAACCTTGCCCACGTTGAAGCGTTGCTCGGTCTTCTCGTAGTTTTTCCGGGCGTTCTCGTAAACCTGTCCAACCACTTCATGCGACTTCTGCGCCAGAAGCACGGCATAGAAGGCCTGTTTCACCTGCTTCACCATCCCGATTTTGGAGGAACGCGCCTGTTCCACAGCCATTTCCACGTCCAAGGCAGAGAGTTTCAGGCTCTCCCATAGCTGGGCGTTCACCAAAGGCATACTGGCCGATGCCGAAGCACTAATGTTGTTGTCGCGGCCCACCTTGATTTCCATTGCCTGACCGCCCATGTCCATCACCATCACCTGTTTGAGCAGGGTGCGCTGGTAGGCTCCGCTCACGCTGACGTTGGGATAAAGCGCGGCATAACTGCCTTTTTGCGCATAGCCGCTCTTTTCGATGGTCATGTCCGCGATTTTGATGGTGTTGCTCTCCGAAAGTGCGATCTCCAAGGCTTGGTCGAGGGTGAGCATGAGGGGCGTTGATCCGGTCGAAGTGCCCTCTTGCGCCTTCGCAAAAACCGGGGCAAAGATTATGGTTGCAATAGTTAAAATTCTGAAAACCAGTTTGTTCATAGGTTGTTTCCTCTGTTGATAGGTCGTTTTTATAAATAAGGTGCAAAAGTAGGAATAATTCCGTTGTGGAATACGCGGTTTTCAACGAAATATTATGTTGGTTCAATGAAAATTAATCCAAATTGAGAAACATTGTAATGGTCGTTAATTTAATGGCGGTTAAATTAGTGGAAATATTGCCTCATGGCCGAAATCAAGCACAACATGGACAGAAACGACATGAAAGACTTGCAGGAAAAAGTGCTTGCCCTGCCTTCGGAGTTTTCGTCGTATCAGATTCGGATGGAGGGGCTTTCTTTGGAGGAGGTGTAGTTATTGCAATAGTTAATTGTTTTGCTATTGTATAACTACACAAAGAATTATTTGGTGACATGCCCAAACTATCTTAATCCAATGAAATCGCTGAGCGGTTGGATACGTGCGACTTGGGTATATTGGCGTTTGTGGAGGTCAATGGGTTGATCGTACGGCACTTGTTCCGAAGGTTCGAAACGAATCACGGCGTAATATGGGGCGTTCTCAGCCGAGAAACCTTGCTCTCGCAAAGTTTCTGCTGTCCAAATCTGAAAGCCTTTCTTGGCCAGTTTGAACAATTCAGGATTATCGCCACGAGTATGTAGGCATACAAATCCTAAACGTTCAAAGCCTTCTTTGACCAACAAAGAGCCTTTGGCATCACCAATTCGCACATAGGTAATTCCCAACTGCATAGCCTGTTCGCGATCAGTCTCGCGCATGTGGTTGATGAGCACAGTTGTTTCTTCTGGCGTGGAGCGCATCTTGTCAAACAGTTTCTGCCGCGCCTTGTCGTCCTCCAAGGCTTGACGGCGACGAAGGGACAGATTACAAAACTGCTCCTCCTGCTCAATGCCTATGTAATTGCGACCGAGAAGATTTGCTGCAATGCCTGTCGTTCCCGAACCGCTAAAAGGATCAAGGACGGTGTCGCCTTCTTTGGTAGAAGCAAGAATTATCCGATATAGCAAGCGTAAAGGCTTTTGTGTTGGGTGTTTGCCTTGCTGTTTTTCCCACAAACCGACTGCTGGAATACGCCACACATCTGTCATTTGTCCTCCGCCATTCAACAACTTCATCGTCTCGTAATTGAACTTATGAGGCTTTTTCTCCGATTTGCGAGCCCAGATAATCAGCTCGGTAGAGAAATTAAAATACCGGCATGAGAGATTGGGCGGCGGGTCGGTCTTTTGCCAAGTAATGGTGTTCAGAACCTTGTAGCCCAACTCCTGCAGACAACGCATAACGATATGGATGTTGTGATGCGTTCCGCTAATCCAAATTGTGCCATTGTCGCGCAGTTTGTTGCGGCACAAGGCAAGCCATTGACGGTTAAACTCGTAGATATATTCAGGTGTGCCGCCTTTGTCCCAATCGCCTTTGTCCACGCATACCTGCTTGCCGCTATGCACGCTGATGCCGCCGTTACTGAGAAAGTACGGAGGATCAGCAAAGATAGTGTCGACGGAGTTGTCTGGAATTCCATGTAGCAGTTTTCTGCAATCACCGTGATAAATGGTGAATGATTCGAGAGAGTCATTACTACGACTTTGATAGAAAGCCTTAATAGGCCAAAATTCATTGTAACTCATTGTAGCGTTTGTTTTTATGTTTGCTACCAGTTACTATTTTGTCTTCCAAAGGACACACAAAAACTGCGGGCAATGATTTGCTCGCATTGTGGTCCTAGGAAAAACCAAGTAAAAGACAAATCTCACC
The DNA here is from genome assembly GCA_947166105.1 of uncultured Bacteroidales bacterium. Lineage (GTDB taxonomy): Bacteria > Bacteroidota > Bacteroidia > Bacteroidales > F082 > Limimorpha. Next base: position 52,165 of record CAMVCZ010000015.1, on the reverse strand, counting down.
CGCAGTTGGGTTGCATGATTTGTTCTTTTTACTTTTATTGAAATTTCCTAGGTTTCAATGCGAATAGAACAAATAGCAAACGCTTGATTTTTTATATGTTTGTTTATCTATTATTTATCATTCATCCTATTTCTTTTATTCATTACTAATGCTCAATCTTATATGATAAAATCAAATTTTTGTTTCAATAATTCCTGCTCATATTGCTTATCAAGCGATTCGTAACTCAAAAACGCCACACGCTTATTCTTGCGAAGTTCATCAAAAGCAACATACGATAACTTGTTCAAATACTCTTGATGTCTTTTTTCGTCTGCAACGATGACCATACGAACATAAAAATCTTGTAGATCATTAAACTTCAGTAGGGAATTCTGGATATCAGTTGAATGTTCTATTTCAAAAAAAGAATGGGGCAACTGATGGTCATTGAACCAAATGACATCAATTGTGGAACTCCGTTTGACAATAGGAGGGTATGTGTATTGTGGGATTGCATCCAAAGTACGCAATTCACCCAATGGAGTTTGCAAGAATATCTTGTTCTTGTCTTGGTCGGGAACAAATGTCAAGAGATGCCGCATTTTCCCGATTTCAAGCAACAAACCTTGGTAATAAGCGTGGTTGAAAGTTTTTACTTCATCACTATCCTTATTCTTTTCTGTTTGAACAATAATGCCTTCCATTTCAAGCCGTTTGCGATGGGTTTCCAGTGCGTACAATCCAGGCTTGATTTTATAAATGCTATCAGTTAATTGGACTATACGTCGAATGCTCGCAAATGGTGTTTTTGTCCTCCAAACACAATCCTTGATTTTGAATATGTTCTGATTGATTTGGTTAAGTGTAGCAATACCACCTAATGCTTCAATTGTTTCTATAACTGCCTGTGCTTGTGTCATACGTTTATTGTGTCGGTGACGTTCACCCAATTATCAAAGTCAGCAGGAAGCAGTGCTTCGAGTTGTTCGATGAGTTGGCCTTTTCCGCCCACCCATTTGACAAATGGTTTCGCTTTCATTGCATATAATTTAGAACTTTTAGTCAAACAGAATTTCTTCGGTGCAAAGATACAAATAATCCGAATACGACAAAAAAGTTTCTTGTCACGGGAACAGAGGCGGCCTCATGTGTCCACCTTAAAATGTGTCCGCCCTATTTGTTTGGATGAATACCTCATCCACCACCCCCGCTTTTCATAACTAATACAAAAACCCCAGCATCCAAAGAGGCAGTTTCGCGCCAACAGGCGATTCGATGTCATCAGCAAAGATATAGGAATCAGGCAAATCCGCTATTTGGGTGAAGTTTTTGTCCTTGCCGTAATTGTTGGTTACAGACAACACTTTTTATCAAAAAATGTTGGTTATAGGCAACACTTTTTGCAAAAAACTGTTGGTTAAAGCCAACACTTTAAGCCCAAACACACCCAAAATCTTGGATTTTTCCCCAGAAAAAGTTTGGAATAGAAAAAACTATAACAAATTCATCCACAAAGCATTACAACTTTCCAGGCCCAAAAAAGTTTGGACTGCCCTTTCAATTGCTTGACAAATATGGTAGTTTTGCGCCGCTGAAACGAGATTTTTTGTCCCTATGAAACGGTATCATCTGGTTTTGTTTTTCCTTGTCACAATGTTGGCAGCTTGCCATCCTACATCTCGCGATGTGAGGCAAGTCGCACAAGATGCCTTGGAAAACGCTCGTATTCAGTTGGATTCAGGCAACAAGGCGGAGGCCATGCGCCTGTTCAAGGAGGCGGAGCGTTACGGCCTAATGGCGAATCAAACGCTGACGGTGGCTCATGCATGGTATCATATTGCACAATGCTTGGGCTACTATGCTGACAAAGAAGAAGTTGTTTCGTTGCTGAAAGCCGCTGCCGAGGGTTTTGGTGACAATTACGCCGACCGTGCCGAAGCACTGAGGGAGTTGGGCGATTTCTATCAGTTCCACAAACAATTCGATAGTGCAGCGTATTGTTTGGAACAGGCCATGACATTTGCCGACCAAAGCGCATCAACAGAAGCAAAACGCAATGTCTTGTCGGCTTTTCATACCCTGTATTTCAATGCTGGGGATTATGAAAAGTCGGCCGATTATCTCAACCGCTTTTGGCAAGCCTCCATTTCGGATGGCGACGACAATCTGCTCATGTACTACTATCACGACATGGGGAACATCTATTTCGAGTCGGGCGACTTGGATTCTGCGGATTATTATTACAGCCGTTTGGAGGAACTTGTGACCCAAACCGAACCAAACGCGGATACTTGGTTCTATTACGGCGTCCTGTCCGATTATGCCGAAGAACTCGGCGATTATGAAACTGCCTGCAAATACGGCTGTCTGTATGAGGAAGGCAACAATCTAAAAGAAATAGAGCAACAGGAGAACAATCTTGCGCTTATCAGCCATAAATACGACAGCGAGGTGATGCGGAACGAGTTGAATCGGAAAATCATCATCAAGCAACGTATCATCGTCATCGTCAGTTTGGTGGCGAGTTTGGTTTTGGCAGCATTGTTGGTTTCGCAAATCCGATTGGCACGGAGGCGCAAGCGTGAGGCCGAAATCAATGCCGAACTGTTCCATTTCAAGCAGCAGAACAAAGACTTGGCACAGAAACACGCTGAAAACGAGCAAATCCAACAAAACTACGCCGACCGCCTTTCGGATGCCCTGATGAAGGAACAACGCATGATGCTTTTGTTAGACAACTATCTGAACAGCAACAAAAAAGCCAATCTCCTCAAAGACTTGGAAACGCTTGTTTACGGCGATAAGGACCATTGGGAAGCCATGCTTGAAGTGATTGACCAACTCTATCCAGACCTTACAGCAACCCTTCAGCAGAAGTATCCCGATTTGGACGAGGACGAAAAGAAATCCTACATCCTTTCCTATTTCAAACTCTCGCGCCAGGAGGAGGCGGATTATCTCGGCACTACCGTCAACATGATCGACAAACTGCGCGGACGACGGAGGAAAAAGATGGAAGAAGGGTAAAGAACTTTGGACTTTTTCCAGAAAAGGTTTGGAATTGGCCTTGAAATATCACATTCGTTTTCAGTATTTTACAATTCTTTTAACTCGAAATTGTTTGGAATGACTGCCCGACCGCTTGACAAAGGCGGTAGTTTTGCAGCATCATTTCAAATTAAAACACAACGTACTAATTATTCACCATCTTAAAATCAAAAGCAATGAAGAAAGTCATTTATCTGATTGGCATCGTGCTCCTTATGGCAGGAGCGGCCAAGGCGCAAGACGCGAAGACCCAGAGCGGTCCTGAAATCAAGTTTGAGAAAGTCGTCCACGACTACGGCGATGTGCCCTACAACGGCAACGGCGAATGTGAATTCCGTTTCACCAACACGGGCGATGAGCCTCTGCTGGTTCAAAAGCCCAAGTCGAGCTGTGGATGCACCATCCCTTCCTGGCCTAACGAGCCTATCCTTCCCGGCGAGTCGGATGTCATCAAGGTAACTTACAGAACCAACCGCGCCGGCAACATCAACAAGACCGTGACGGTCACTTCCAACGCCCGCAAGAACTCCACCGTGGTGCTGCGCATCAAAGGCCGAGTGCTTGACCAACCTACAGAAGTCCTCCCAGAGAAGAAGAACGGTTTCGGCAACGGCTCTCCCGTCAATAACAACTGATTTGAATGTACTTGTTTTGTTATCTTAAAGCCGTCTAATGTTAGCGTTAGACGGCTTTATTTGATGCACTTTTCAATAAAACTGCTGGCAATAGTCAACATTCCGACCCATAAACGGCAAAACCGTAAACTTTCGCTACCGCTGATTGACAATTTCCAATTTTTCATTGAAAACCGTTTGACAAATAAGGTTTTCGACTTAATTTTGCGGCCAAATCATTGGAGATGAAGAAACGAACCCTGCCGGCCTTTCCCGAGGCGAACCTCGGCCTGATTGAACGCCTGTATAAGAACGGTGTGGTTTGGCTTGTGCTGTTTTTCATCTTCTTCACGGTACATTCCAACGGCAACTACCTTTTCCGTTCGGCCAGTTCGCTTTGCTTTGTGTTGTTGGTCATTCTGCTGGTCCTATTCATTAATAAGGTGTTGGTTGAGCATTTCCTGAAGCGGAGTAGGGTCGTGCTGTTCATTTTGCTTTCCGTCTTTTCCATCCCCGTTTGGGCGGCGGTTTCCACTGCCATCGATTTGTGTCTGCTCTATTGGATCGACAAAAGGCCGTTCGATGAAATGCCGTTTTTCCCACCCGTTCTTTTGGCTTTTTTGGTGCGCCTGATATGGTTCATCGCCACGTATGCCATCACGGTGATATTCTATTTCCAACGCAAGGAAAACGAGGAGAAAATCATTGCCGACCAGCTCAAAAGCGAGAAGCTCGACATGGAACTGCGCTATTTGAAGTCGCAAATCAACCCGCACTTCCTTTTCAACGCGCTAAACAACATCTACTCAATGGTTTACACACACGACGACAACGCCGCCGACGGTGTGTTGAAACTCTCTGAAATGTTGCGCTATGTGCTTGTTGACTGTCAGGCCGAGATGATTCCGCTGAGCAAGGAAATCAAGTATGTGGAGAACTTCATCGACTTCCAGATGATGCGCATGGGCGGCTATCGCGACGTGCATTTTGAGAAGGATGTGGAGAAGGAGGACTTCATGATTGCGCCGATGCTGTTGCAGCCCATCATCGAGAACTGCTTCAAATACAGCCGTTTGGAGACGCATCCCGAAGGCTATGTGCATGTCAGGGTGCAGCAAGCGGGCAACAAGTTCCGCTTCGAGGCTGAGAACACGGTGGCCGAAAACGCCAAGCCCTTGGTGTTGGCATCTGAGAGGAAGTCGGGCATCGGGCAAACCAATGTGCAACAACGCTTGATGTTGCATTATGGAGAGAACTATGTTTTTGAAATTGAACAAGATAAAGGAATCTATAAAGTCAGGATTGAACTATGAACGAGAAATACAATGTGATTATCGTTGACGATGAATATTTGGCACAGAAACTCTTGCAGGACTATGTCTCGAAGGTGGAACAATTGCAGTTGGTGGCCACCTGTTCCAATGCTTTCGAGGCTATGGAAGCCTTGAAAAGCAACGCTGTCGACATCATGCTTTTGGACATCCAAATGCCTGATTTGACGGGTCTTGAATTGGTCAAAAGCTTGGACAAGAAACCTGCCGTCATCTTCACAACGGCCTATTCGGAGTATGCCGTCGATGCGTTCAACTTGGCCGTTTCCGACTATCTGCTCAAGCCGTTCAACTTCCCGCGTTTCTTCCAAGCCATCAACAAGGCCATCGGGCAAGTGCCTCCGAGGACAGAAAACGCTCCGAAGCCCGCTGCCGACACCATCAGCCGCTCCAACGACTTCATCACCGTGAAGGCTGATTACAAGTTGTACAAAATCAACTATGACGACCTGCTTTTCATCGAGGGGCAGCATGAATACGTCACTTTCCACACCACGCAGCGGCGCATTACGGCCCTTTTTGCCTTGAAGGACCTGGAGGAGATGCTGCCCAAGGAGCGATTTGTGCGTGTCCACAAGTCGTATATCGTTTCGTTCAAGCACATTCAGGACTTGGACAAGAGCGACGTTACGGTGATGGGCAACAAGATTCCCGTGGGGGCCAGTTATCGCGATGAACTTTTGGCGCGTTTGCAATGATTTTTCAAAAAAAATGTGTTTCAAGGGCTTGCATTGTGATAAAAATCATATATTTGCACCCTAATCCAACTTTAAAAAACAGAAAAACATGGGTAAATTTGAAATTACAACCAGAAAGAACGGCGAGTTCCAGTTCAACTTGAAGGCCACCAACGGCCAAGTCATTCTCACCAGTCAGGGCTATGCCACCAAGGCCTCTTGCCTCAATGGAGTGGAGTCGGTAAAAAAGAACAGTCAGGACCACAACCGTTTCGATGTGAAGGAAGCCAGCAACGGCAAGCCTTACTTCAACCTGATGGCCACCAACGGTCAGATTATCGGTTCGAGCCAGATGTATGCCAACGAAGTGAACATGAAGAACGGCATTGCCTCGGTGATGAAAAACGCCGCCACCGCCGAAATCGTTGACCTGACGGAAGCCTAAACAAAGTGTTTTAAATGTTTTGGAGAAGGAACGGCTTTCGGGTCGTTTCTTTTTTTGTATGTTTATGAGGTTTGTATAAAAGAAAAAGTTGTAGTTTTGTGTCGGTTAAACAAATATCAATTATGAACGAGATGGAAGATAATCCTGTAGAAGAATTACACAATGGAATAGTTAAGGAGTCAGCATCTCAGAATGACAAATTTGAGATTCCGATGGATGCTCCAATTAAAGAGTTTTGGTATCACTTGAAATCGCATCCGAGAACCATCCTTTCAGCAAAATTTGGTGACGGAAAGTCTTTTTTCTTGTCAAAATTCGAGGAAAAGAAGAAAGGCTTTTGTGAAGTAATCACACTTCATCCTGTCAATTACCAAGTTGTTGAGAACAAAGACATTTTCGAACTGATTAAGAGGGACATTCTGTTTCAGATTACCGTAAAAGGGATGCTGGATGAGAACTTGGACATAAGCGAAGAAGCGGCTTGGATTTTCTTTATCCAAAACAATTTTATGGGTCTAACTGAAAGCGCAATGTCTTTTTTGTCGCTGCTTCAATCACCGCCGGAAATGGTTTCAGGGGTTTTGACAGCTTTAAAGACACATAAGATTCTCAAAGATTTGCGCAAGAAAGTGCTTGAAATCAAAAAGGAATATAAATCAACCGATGCATTGGAAACATTCATTGACAAATGTGACACTATTCCTGTTCTTGAAGAAGATTTGGTGACGAAAATCATCCAAGACAGCATTGATAAGTATAAAGAGAACCGTCTGAATAAAAGAGTTGTTTTGGTGATTGAGGATATGGATCGGTTGGATCCAGCTCATCTGTTCAGAATCTTGAATGTTTTCTCTGCACATTTGGATACAAACGAAAAATACTTTGTCAAATCGGATGGCTCGTATTTCTACAACAAGTTTCATTTTGACAATGTGGTGTTTGTGATGGATTTCGACAACACAAGGAACATTTTCAAGCATTTCTATGGAGCAGAAACAAACTTTGATGGTTATATTGAGAAGTTCATCACAAAAGGGATTTTTGGATATTCGTTGAAAGTTTAAAAATACAATTATTTCATTGATAGGATTACTTCCATTACCAAGTTGCCAAATGAATATGTGGAGGCTGTTTTAAAGCCAAAGTGCTTTGAGGGGAAGAGTATCAGGTTCATTGTCAATTCGTTTGAGAATGCTAGTAATCATATAATACGCTATCCACTATATGAAAATAAACCGCTTCATTTTGGAATCTTGGAATTGTATGCAATAATGAAAAACCTTGGTGTAGATGGAGCAGAATTAGTACAAGGTTTTAGAAGTGTTCATAATGAAAAAACTGATGTTTTACAGTATATTCTTCCAGTATTATCAAGGTGGTGGTTTGATTTATTGGGTGCTAAATGTATTATTTGTTCCAATTTGAGGAATGATAAAACATATTCTTTTTTTGTAGTTACAGTCTATAATCAGAGCAACAATTGCTTACGTTACCGATACATAGAATCGACAAATATAAGTGAACTAACAAGAAAAATACTTCAAAGATCTGGAATAACATACAGTCTGGATAGTATACAAAGCCAAGCGTTGAGTAACAATTTTGAAGACTTACCCAAAATATTGGATGAATTCGTGGCATAAGCAAGTAACAAACTCATAAATATTCAAATCTATGAAAAAACTCCTATTCCTATCACTCTTAACGGCCCTAAGCATCAATTCAATTTGGGCCTGCACCAACCTCATCGTAGGCAAAAAAGCCTCCACCGACGGCAGCGTGATGTGTACTTATAATTGCGACGGCTTCGGATTCTCTGGCTCGTTGTTTTACAGTCCTTCGGGGCGGCACGACCCCGGCGAGCTCATAGCCATTCACGGTTGGGGGCCATCGCACGAAGGCCAATTTGTGAAACAAGTCCCTTATACTTATAATGTGGTCGGCCTGATGAACGAAAAACAAGTGATCATCGTCGAGACCACCTTCGACGGTCGCTTGGAATTGGTCAACAATGAAGGCCTGCTCGATTATTTCTCTTTGATGCGCTTGGCCTTGCAACGCTCGGCCACTGCCCGCGAAGCCATCAAGTGCATGGCCAAACTCGTTGAAGAATACGGCTACAACAGCAGCGGCGAAACCATCACCATTTGTGACCCCAACGAGGCTTGGATTATGGAAATCATCGGCAAAGGCCCAGGCCGCAAAGGTGCCGTTTGGGTGGCCTTGCGCATCCCCGACGACTGCATCTGCGCCCATGCCAACCTGAGCAGAATCAGGCAGTTCCCTCAAGAAAAAGGTAGGAGCATCAATAGCAAGCAACTCTCGAAAATTGACAAACCCGAAGTGGAATGTGTCTATGCCTATGATGTGGTTTCCTTCGCCCGCGAGAAAGGCTTCTTCAATGGCAAGGACGTAGATTTCTCTTTCCGCGATGCCTACTGCCCAATCGACTTCGAGAATGTGCGCTACGCCGATGCCCGCGTGTGGAGCTTCTTCCGCCACCATTACAACCACGAGGAGATGGACAAATACTTGCCTTACATCAACGGCGACTTCGACCAATGCGACCACCTCCCGCTGTGGATTAAGCCCGACAAACCGCTCACTCTGCGCGACTTGCAAAACGACATGCGCGACCACTTTGAAGGTACGCCCTTGGACATGACCGCCGACATGACCGCTGGCCCATGGGGAATGCCCATCCGTCCGCTGCCGATGCACTTCAAAGACAGCGACAGCATCCCTTATTTCCGCGAGCGTCCTATCGCCACGCAACAAAGTGGTTTCACCATGACTTGCCAGATGCGTTCATGGCTGCCCGACGACGTGGGCGGTGTCACTTGGTTCAACTGCGACGATGCCAACATGGTGGCCTACGTGCCGCTCTATTGCTGTATCACGCAGGTGCCCGATGCTTTCCGCCCCGAAAACAACCCGCGCAACGAGTTCAGCGACCAGTCGGCCTTCTGGATGAACAATTGGGTGGCCAACATGGTCTATCCGCGCTATTCGATGATGATTGGCGACCTGCGCAAGGCGCAAAGCGAGTTGGAGGACTACTATTTCGCCGACCAAGACAGCGTCCTCGTCGCCATCAAGGACATGACCCCCGCCGACCGGCAGAGTTACCTCAACAAAAAGAGCATCGCTTACACCGAGCGCATGATGCAGCGTTGGGACAAGTTGGCGAAATACCTGATTGTCAAATACAACGACCAAGTAGTGAAGCGCGTCGACAAAAACGGCAATTTCCAGCGTTGGGGCTACGGAACGCCCGGCTACGACCAACAATTCATTGATGCCATCGGCAAGTCCACTGGGGACAGATATAAATTGAAGGAGGTTATTGAGCGGAGGGAGAGGTGATGAAACAAAAAAGGAGTTGCGAGAAATCGCAACTCCTTGATTTTTTACGTCTTCTTTATGGCAACCAACCGTATTCAACTCGTTTTTTCCTTATATTTGCAGCCTCTATAGGCAATAATCTGTCCAAAACATCATCCAATGGCTTCCATCACCCGATACCACGCTAAGTACTATGCCGCTTTATTGAGCGGCCAGTCCGCCAATGGCGATTTGGATTCGCTTTCCCAGTCTTTGCTCAGTTCCACGGTCGACATCAATCCTCGCCAAATTGATGCCCTTTGAATCCATTCCGTGCCATCATCTGTAGCTACAAGAATGTTTGAAGAGGATTGATTTTGGCCATTTCATAAAGTAATATTTGGTCATTTCATAAAGTAATATATGGCCATTTCATAAAATAAAACTTGGCCGTTTCATAAAATAAGCATATTTTTGCCCCCGAAAAAATGATAGGATCATGAAGGTAAAAAACTATCTTCCAAGAATTAGCGACACTTTGCTCTTGAATAAGCTACGACATTCCGGGGCGGTGCTCATAACAGGGCCTAAATGGTGCGGAAAGACATCAACGGCTTTGGTTGCTTCCGAGAGTGTGGTGTATATGCAAGACCCCGACAAAGGGTCGGCATATATGACAGCAGCCGACACCAAACCCTCGCTTTTGCTTGAGGGAAGTGTGCCGCGCTTGATAGACGAGTGGCAAATGGCTCCTGTGCTTTGGGATGCTGTCAGATTCGCAGTTGACCAACGTCAGGACTTCGGCCAGTTTATCCTCACAGGCTCGGCTGTGCCAGCTGATGGAACCACGATGCACACTGGAACAGGGCGAATATCACGCTTGACCATGCGGACAATGAGCCTCTTTGAGTCGGGAGAGTCTAACGGCAGTGTTTCGCTTCGCGATTTGTTTAACAACAAAACGCCTGTGATGGAGTCGTCGGAACTTACGATTGAGCAGATAGCCTTTGCCATCTGTAGAGGCGGGTGGCCGGCATCGGTGAGAATGAGCGGTACAGACGCTCTGGAACTGCCGCGCGACTATGTTGACGCCATCATTCATCAAGACGTTTCGAGGGTAGATGGTGTGGAGAGAAATCCCAAACGGGTGCAGTTGTTGCTGAGGTCGTTGGCTCGCAACGTGTCAACCATGGCCACCAATGTCACCCTGCTTCAAGATATGGAAGGCGACGAAAAATCGATGTCGGCACCCACTTTGGATGCCTACCTGAATGCTTTAAGACGCATATTCGTGATAGAGGACCAACCCGCCTGGTCACCGTCAATGCGATCGAAGACAGCCATCAGGACTGCATCGAAACGCCACTTCACCGACCCGTCCATTGCAACGGCCATCTTACGAGCCACACCAAAATCGTTGTTGGATGATTTTAACACCTTTGGCCTGCTGTTTGAGTCAATCTGCACGAGAGACATGCGTATCTATGCACAGGCTAATGACGGCGAAGTGTATCATTTCCGCGACAAAAACGGTTTGGAAGCCGACATGGTCGTTGCCTTGAATGATGGACGTTGGGCTGCCGTAGAGGTGAAACTCGGTAACAAACAAATTGAAGAAGCCGCCAGTCATTTACAAGAACTGGCAAGGAAAGTGAATGATGAAAAAATGGGGAAACCATCCTTCTTGATGGTGCTTACCGGAGGTGAATTTGCCTACCAGCGTAAGGACGGAGTGTTGGTGGTACCTATCGGATGTTTAAAGGATTAAAGTGAAAAACAGATGGCTAAGGAAAAGACCAACCAACCCGCACGGCTGCAAGAGGCTTTGGTGCTTCACAAATACATCCTGAAACTATTTGGATGCAACGACCTCGAAGGCCTCAGCCGCGACCTGAAAGACCCAGCCTTAGAAGGCGTTGACGACGAAGGCGTTTCCAAGCTGTACCACGCCATGAAGTCTCGTCTGTTTCATAACAACATCGGAAGCGAGAAACTGCTGGAATACGACCGAAACATTGTGCGCCACACCAACGAAAAGATTTCATGCGACATCCGCAAGTATTATGAAGAAAACAAAGATGGCTTGTTGAAAGGCAAGGAAATCTATCTGCTGCGCAACGAAAGCCGGAAAGGTATCGGCTTCTTCGAGGCCAACAACTTCTATCCCGATTTCATTCTTTGGGTGAACGATTCCCAGAAGCAGCACGTCACGTTCATCGACCCGAAAGGCATCCGCAACCTGAAAGGCCTACAAGACCCGAAAATACAGCTCTACAACCAACTAAAGACCGAAGTCGAGCCTTCCTTGAACGATGCCGACATCATCCTTGACAGCTACATTATATCCAATACCGACTATAACTAGGTGAAGTTCTGGGGCGGCAAAGAAGAGTTAAGTAAAACGGATTTTGAGAACGAACATGTGCTGTTTCAAAACGACAGCAATTATGTGAAGGTGCTGTTTGAGAGAGTGATTGGAAGTGTTGGATGATGAACACACAAACAAGTATAACACATGTTTTTTGTCAAGGCAAGAAAAAAGGAGTTGCGAGAAATCGCAACTCCTTGATTTTCATCGTCGGGGCAAAAGGATTCGAACCTTCGACCCCCTGCTCCCAAAGCAGGTGCGCTAGCCGGACTGCGCCATACCCCGAAAAAAAAGACGATTCTGCATCGTCTTCTTTCTCTCGCGGAGAGGGGGGGATTCGAACCCCCGGTATCCCTTGCGGAATACGACAGTTTAGCAAACTGTTGGTTTCAGCCACTCACCCACCTCTCCAGCGTGTGAATTGCGGGTGCAAAAATAGTGCTTTTTTCATTACCCGCAAGCGTTTTTTGCTACTTTTTTTCAAATAATGTGATTATCTGTTGATTATCAGTCAAATAATTTGTCGTTTTCATGGTCGCTTGGTTTCCTTCAAAAAATGAGTTTGTGCCGAAAAAACATTTTCCGCCAAAAAATCCTTTTGGTTTTCAAATAATTCCTATATTTGCAGGCTTAATTGTACAACCCGAATCGGGCGAAATGCCCTGATTGTTCTAAAAAATGTATTGAAATGGAAAACAACGAACAACTGGCTCAAAATCCTTCAACAAACGAAGGCATTGAGAATGAACAGATTACGAAAAAGGCTGCAAAGAAAGCCATTGACGCGAACGAGAAAAAGAAGATTGTCAAACTCATCCAGCCCAACATCTTGCCCGGCAAGGTGAGAATTGATGTGGCGACCCTTGGTGGCGAGGAAAAGCCTGAGACTGCTCCCTTGGCCGACGAGGTGATGCCCGACATCGTAGAAGCTCCCGAAATGGATGAAGATGAGGGTGTTGAGGATATTGCCCTTGACGGTTTGAACAAGCTGCAACTTGTGGAAATGCTCGAAGAACTCGTGCAGGATTCCGACATCCAGAACATCAAGGACAAGGTTGCCGCTATTCGCCTCCATTTCAATAAGTTGAATAAGGAAGACATGGACAACGAACTCGACCAGTTCCTGCAAGGTGGGGGCGAGGCCGAGAGTTTCCAGCATGTGGAAGACCCCATCGAACAGCGTTTCAACGCGGCTTTCGGCATTTTCAAAGCCAATCGCGCCAAGCAGAACGAAGACCTCGAAAAGCAAAAGGTGGAAAACCTTTCGAAGAAGCAGGCCATCCTTGACGAACTGAAGGAAATCATTGCTTCGGACGAGTCGCTGAAGAAGACTTACGACGACTTCCACGCCCTGCAAGACCGCTGGAAGGAAATCGGGCCTGTGCCGGCTGCCGAAAACTCCAACCTTTGGAACAACTATCACTTCCTCGTGGAGAAATTCTTCGACAAGGTGCGCATCGGACGCGAGCTCCGCGACCTTGACATGAAGAAGAACCTCGATTCGAAGATTGAACTGTGCGAGAAGGCCGAGGAACTGTTGGACGAGAAGTCTATCACCAAGGCTTTCAAGGCCTTGCAGAAATTGCATGAGGATTGGAAAGAAGTCGGTCCCGTGCCGCAAGACAAGAAGGACGAGATTTGGGAACGCTTCAAGGCCGCTACCGATAAAATCAATCAAATCCGCCGCGAGCATTATTCCAAGATAGAGGAGGAGCAAACCTCCAACCTCGAAACCAAAAAGGCTTTGTGCGACAAGGCTGAGGAACTCATCGCCGAGGACTATCAGAGCGTGAACGCATGGCAGAAGAAGTCGACCGAATTGGCCGAGATTTTCGGCATTTGGAAGACCGTTGGCCCCGCCAGCAAGAAAGACAACGAGGAGATTTGGCAGCGTTTCCGTGGCACGATGGACACGTTCTTCGCCAAGAAAAAGGCCTTCTTTGCCGGCCTGAAAGACAGGCAGACGGAAAACCTTGAGCGCAAGACCCAACTTTGCATCGAGGCCGAAGCCCTGATGGATTCTTCTGAATGGAAGACCGTCACCGAGCAAATGAAGAAACTGCAAGAGGAATGGAAGACCATCGGTCCCGTGCCGAAACGCCATACTGACAAGATTTGGAAGCGTTTCCGTGCCGCCTGCGACACTTTCTTCAACCGCAAGAACGAGCATTTCAGCGGTCGCCGCACCGAAGAGGATGCCAACCTTGCCGCCAAGAAAGCATTGATTGAGGAAATCAAGGCGTTCCAGCTCACCCCGAGCCGCAACGAGAACATGGAGGCCATCAAGGCGTTCCAGAAGCGTTGGATTGAAATCGGGTATGTGCCGATGAAGCACAAGGATGCTATTAATAAGGAGTACCGCGAACTTATCGACGGCCTCTTCGACATGATGCGCAAGAACCAGAACGAGGCTTCGACCAACGAGTTCCGTGAGATGATGGAGGGCTGGAAGGACGACCCGAGCGCTAACGACAAGGTGCGCCGCGAGCGCCTTACGCTCCAGAACCGCATCCAGAAACTCCGCGACGAAATCGCAGCGATGGAAAACAACATCGGTTTCTTCTCCAACAGCAAGAACTCCGAACTGATGCGTGCCGAATACGAGAAGAAAATCAACAAGGCCAAGGAAGACCTGAAAGTGCTTGAGGCTAAGTTGAAGATTGCCGAGGAATAACGTATGCCGTCTTTAGAGGAGATTCTTTCTCATCAGAACTTTTCCAAAGAGGAAATCAAAGTCCTCCTTGCCGCTGAAGGCGAGGACAAGAAGAGGCTTTTCGACCGTGCTTTGCAGGTGAAACTGAAGCATTTGGACAACCATGTCCACCTGCGCGGGCTGATTGAATACAGCAATATCTGCACAAAATACTGCCTCTATTGTGGCGTGCGCTGCAAGAACCTGAAGGTGGAACGCTACCAACTCAGCGACGAAGAAGTCATCGAATGTGCCCAACTTGCCCACAAGTTGGGCTATGGCTCGGTGGCATTGCAAAGCGGAGAAAGGAGCGACAAGGCTTTTGTGGACAAGATTACCCATTTGGTCAAGGAAATCAAGAAGATAGACAACGGGAGTTTGGGCATTACGCTGTCATTAGGCGAGCAAACGGAAGAAACCTACCGCCGCTGGTTTGAGGCGGGAGCGCACCGTTATCTGCTCCGCATCGAAGCCTCGAATGAAGACCTTTATTATAAGATTCACCCGCGCGATGAAAAGCACGACTTCAAAAAACGCTTGGACTGCATCGACAGCCTTTTGAAAGTCGGCTACCAGACTGGCACGGGCGTGATGGTCGGCCTACCGTTCCAGACTTTGGACGATTTGGCGGGCGACTTGCTTTTCTTCCAGCAAAAAGATGTGGCTATGGTCGGGATGGGGCCTTTCATTCCCCATCCTGACACACCGCTTTGGCAGTACAAAGACCAAATCCCGACCGCCGAGAAGCGTATGGAGATGACTTTGAAGATGATAGCCATCCTCCGCCTGATGATGCCCGAAATCAACATGGTGGCGGCCACGGCCAACCAAACTGTCGACCCGCAAGGGCGCGAAAAGGCCATCCTTGCCGGAGCCAACGTCATCATGCCGAACCTTACGCCGAATGAGTTCCGTGAGAATTACCTCATTTATCCCGACAAGGCCTGCGTAAAGGACAAACCCGACGAGTGCCACAGTTGTTTAGACCTGCGTCTTGCGGCCATCGGGCACAAGGTTTTGTATAACGCTTGGGGGGATTCGGTGGCGTTCACCAAGAAGCACTTGTGATTTTTCTTACAAAACCTGCAAAACCCTCAAAACCATTATTGGATGGAAAGCCGTCAACAGGATCCTTTCCGGCGGCAAGGCGGTTGCCGCGCCGCACTTTACAAAAAGTTTTGCCAGTTTTGAAAGTTTTGTGACAAGATTTCATAAAAATACCTATTTTTGCCCTTTTGAAAATCAATTTATTTCATTATGAGAAAACATTTCATTACTCTCTTGCTCGTCATGCTTTCGGTCGTGACTTTCGGCCAGCAGTGGGTCGCCATCAAGAGCGACAACCCGAGCACCATCCAGACGACTTTGGTTTCGTCTTCCGAAAACCAAATCACCGTCAACCTGCAAGTCCCCGGCTTCCATACCTATGAGGTGACCACACCTCGCGGCGAGGCCAACATCATCTCGGTTCCGCGCACCGTCAGCACGGCTGAAGCGGGCGAACCTAACCTGCCCATGATTGCCGTTCCAGCCATCATCGGCGACATGCAACATTACAGCATCCGACTCATTGATGCGCAATACACTGATTTCCAAATGGAAGTCGCGCCCTCGAAAGGCGATTTCCCGCGCACCGTGAATCCTGACGATGTGCCTTACACATACGGCGAGGCCTATTCGACGGATGCTTTCTTCCCCACCGAGAATATCGGGGTGTATGACCCTTACATTCTCCGCGACTTCCGTGGGCAGAACATGGTTTTCCATCCCTTTGCCTACAACCCCGTAACGCACACATTGCGCGTGTATTACAACATGACCGTTGAAATGTATGCCGACGGTCAGCAAGGCGAAAACACCCTCAGCCGCCGCTCGAACACGGTGAACATGGATGCCGAATTTGGAGCCATGTACCAAAACCACTTCATCAATTACCATGAGAGTTTGAACAGATACACGCCCGTCGACGAGACCGGCGAACTGCTCATCATCTGCCACGATGCTTTCATGGGTGCCATGCAGCCTTTCGTCAACTGGAAAAAGCAGATTGGCAGACCAACCACGATGGTTGGGACCTCCACTTCTGGCTCCACCAGCGATGCTTTAAAGGCTTACATTCAAGAGCAATACAACAACAATCCGAACATCTCTCACATTCTTTTGGTTGGTGATTCGCAGCACATCCAAGGCTATTATGCCTACAACGGTGGCTACAGCGGCCGTTCCGACAACTGGTATGGCCAATTGGCAGGCAATGACTTTTACAATGAGGTCATCGTTGGCCGCTTTTCCGCCGAAACCGAGGCACAAGTTACCACCCAAGTCGACAAGGTGATCCATTACGAAAGAGACATCAACGCTTCTGACACATGGCTTAATGTTGGCCAAGGAATATCGAAAAACGAAGGTGCGGGCAGCGGACACTTCGGCGAGTCAGACTATCAACACATTGATAACATTCGCGACGACCTATTGAACTATGGCTACACCACCGTTCATCGTGACTATCAAGGCGTTTCGGGTGTTACCTCGAGTGCGGCCATCATCAGCCAGCACATCAACGAAGGCGTGAGCATCATCAACTACTGCAACCACGGTTCGGCCACCAGTTGGGGCGTGTTCAACTACAGTAACTCCCATGTCAATGCCTTGACCAACGACAACAAGTTGCCTTTCATCTGGTCGGTGGCTTGCGATAACGGCAAATACGACTACAGCGGAACATGCTTCGCCGAGGCTTGGCTGCGTGCCACGAACAACGCCACGGGCGCGCCCACGGGTGCCATCGGCGGTATGTTCTCCTATATTTCGCAGCCTTGGCAGCCCCCACAATACGGTCAGGATGAAATGGTTGACGTGCTTGTGGAAAGCAACAGCAACAACATCAAACGCACTTTGGGTGGTACGTCTTTCGATGGAAACATGAAAATCATCGATCAATATGGTCCTAACAACAGTTCGGGCATGGGTACCTACATGACTTGGATTCTTTTCGGCGACCCTTCATTGACCGTGCGCACGGCCATCCCTACCAACATGAACGTGACCCACGCCACTTCGATGAACAGCAGCGCGACCTCGTTCACCGTGAACGCCACCAACGGCAACGGTGCCTTGGCCACCTTGACCCTGAACAACGAAATCTTAGGTTCAGCCACTATTAATAATGGTACGGCCAACATCACCTTTGCCGCGCCAGGAACGACAGGCACCGCCACTTTGACCGTGTTTGGCTACAACAAGATCACTTACATCGGCTCCGTCAACATCACAAGTGGAGGCACGCAAACCTATACCATCAATGTTTCGGCCAACCCGACCAACGGCGGTACGGTAACAGGCGGCGGCACTTACCAGCAAGGCCAGCAGTGTACGGTCAATGCAATAGCAAGCAACGGATACTCGTTCACCAACTGGACAGAAAACGGCAACGTGGTTTCGACCAACAGAAACTACACCTTCACCGTGACAGGCAACCGTACTTTGGTGGCCAACTTCACCCAACAGAACTACACCATCACAGTTTCGGCCAATCCCGGCAATGGAGGCACCGCAACGGGAGGCGGCACTTATCAGCAAGGACAACAATGCACCGTACATGCCACGGCCAACACTGGCTACACCTTCACCAACTGGACGGAGAACGGCAATGTGGTTTCCACCAACGCCAACTATATCTTCACCGTGAATGGCAACCGCAACCTTGTGGCCAACTTCAACATTCAGAGTTTCACTGTGACTGTTGTGGCCAATCCCACTGAGGGCGGCACCGTTACGGGCGGCGGGACTTACAACTACGGCCAGACTTGCACCGTTACGGCCACTCCCAACGAGGGCTTCGACTTCGTCCATTGGACCGAAAACGGCGGCGCGGTGATGTCGTTAGAGTTGAGTTACACCTTCACTGTGACATCCAACCGCACCGTTCAGGCCAATTTCGTGCATCAGACCTTCAACATTTCAACTACGGCTAACCCGATCGAGGGCGGAACCGTCACGGGTGACGGCTTATTCTACTACGGAGATGAATGTACCGTAGAGGCTACAGCCAACGAAGGCTACGATTTCGTCAACTGGACCGAAAACGGCGATGTGGTTTCAACTGAAGCCGCTTACACCTTCGCCGTAACAAGCGACCGCACTTTGACCGCCAATTTCGAGTTGAAGACCTTTGAAATCAATGCTTCTGTTGATCCAGAGGAAGCTGCAAGCATTAGCGGGTCGGGCACCTACAACTACGGTGACGAGGTCACTTTGACCTTCGACCGCAACGAAGACTGGGCTTTCCAAAACTGGACTGAAAACGGCGAGGTGGTTTCGGAAGAATCAACCTATACCTTCATCGCCACAGAAAGCCGCAACCTCGTGGCCCACTTCGTGTTTACCGTAGGCCTTGGCGAGAACAACATTGCCGCCAAGGTTTACCCCAACCCGACCAAGGGCGAAGTCACCCTTGAGGGCGAAGGCATCCAAAGCGTTAGTATCGTGAACGCCTTCGGGCAGACCGTCTACAACGCCAAGGTGGAAGGCAACCAAGCCCGCATCGACCTTTCGCAAATGGCCAAAGGTGTATATATGATGCACATCGGCACAGAACAAGGACTGGCCGTTAGGAAGATTGTGGTGGAATAAGCCCGATTTCCTGCCATTCCGAGAAATAATCTTGAAGTGAGGTGACAAAACATTGCCACCTCACTTTTTTTTCCTATTTTTGGGGTCAAATTCTGACGGACTATGAAAATCAAATTCATCGGTGCGGCCCAAGAAGTGACGGGCAGTAAGCACCTCATCACCACCAACCACGGCAAGAAAATCCTCTTGGACTGCGGCATGTTCCAAGGCAAGGGCCTCGAAACCGACGCCATGAACCGCAACATCATGGTCGACCCCAAAGAAATCGACTACATCATCCTCACCCACGCCCACATCGACCATAGCGGCCTGATACCTTATTTCCACAAGTTGGGCTTCCGAGGCGAGGTCATCTGCACGCCGGCCACCAAAGACCTGTGCAGCATCATGCTCCCCGACACGGGCTTCATACAAGAGAACGATATGGAATGGTTCAACAAGAAACGCCGCAAACAGGGTCTGCCCGCGTTGCAACCCATTTACACTGAGAAAGATGCCCGCGCTTGTATGGACCTTTTCGTCACCGTGAGTTACAACCGCTACCTTTATTTGGACAATAATATCAAGGTGAAGTTCAACAACACGGGCCACCTCCTTGGCAGCGGCTGCGCCATTCTCGAAATCGACGAGGGCGGCAAGATGATCCGCATCGGCTACACTGGCGACATCGGGCGCGAACACAACTACCTGCTGCGCTCGCCCGAGCCGTTCCCGCACTGCGACTACCTCATCACCGAGGCCACCTACGGCAACCGTCTCCATAGCGACCGCGAAAACGCCGAACACCAACTGCTGGAAATCATCTACAACACCTGCGTCGAGAAACGCGGCAAGCTCATCATCCCGTCGTTTGCCGTCAGTCGCACGCAAGAGATTGTGTATCTGCTGAATAACTTCTACAACGAAGGCAAGTTGCCCGAGAAGATTCCCGTTTTCGTCGACAGTCCCTTGGCCGTCAATGCCACCGAAATCTTCCGCATGTACGTCGACCTTTTCAACGACGATGTGAAGGACGTCATCGAATACGACCCCGACCCGTTTGGTTTCAACAGCCTGACTTTCATCCGCGACGTCAACCAGTCGAAGGCCTTGAACGCGAGGAAGGAACCCTGCATCATCATTTCCGCATCGGGCATGATGGAGGCCGGTCGAGTGAAACACCACATCGCCAACAGCATCGAAAACCCCAACAACAGCATCCTCGCCATCGGCTATTGCTCGCCTACCACATTGGGAGCCAAACTGTTGGAGAAACCGAAGCCCCAAACCGTTTCCATTTTCGGCCTTGAACATCCCGTTTTGGCCGACATCTATGAAATCGATGCCTTCAGCGGTCATGGCGACTACAAGGAGATGATTGACTACCTGAAATGCCAAGACCCAAGCAAGGTGAAGAAGACCTTCATTGTGCATGGCGCTTTGGAGGCGCAACAGTTCTACAAACGCCAACTGCGCAAGGAGGGCTGGGACAACATCTTCATCCCCGAAGCGGGCGAAGAGTTTGAATTGAAATAATTCGTACTTTTGCAAAAATTTTCAAAAAATGGCACAAAAACCCAGTATTCCCAAAGGCACACGCGACTTCCTTCCGGAGGTTATGGTGCGCCGCAATTATATCTTCGACACTATTAAATCTGTGTTCAAACGCTTTGGTTTCCAGCCGATTGAAACCCCTTCGATGGAAAACCTCAGCACCCTTTTGGGCAAATACGGCGACGAAGGTGACAAACTCCTGTTCCGTGTGCTCAACTCGGGCGACTTCATGAGCGGTGTGGAACAGAACGGCGAACCGCTTGAATCGCTGAAATTGGCAACCAAAATCAGCGAGAAAGGCTTGCGCTACGACTTGACCGTGCCCTTCGCGAGGTTTGTCACCATGTACCGCGAGCAAATCGCTTTCCCCTTCAAGCGTTACCAAATCCAACCCGTTTGGCGTGCCGACCGTCCGCAGAAAGGCCGTTACCGCGAGTTCTACCAATGCGACGTGGACATCATCGGCAGCGACTCCTTGTTGAACGAAGCCGAGTTGGTGCAAATCGTGGACGAGGTCTTCAACGCCTTGAAAATCAAGGTGACGCTGAAAATCAACAACCGCAAAGTCTTGGCTGGCATCGCGGAATACATCGGCAAGCCTGACGCTTTGGTCGATATTACCGTTGCGATTGACAAACTTGACAAAATCGGCATCGAGGCCGTCAATGCAGAATTGGCCGAGAAAGGTTTGGAGCAAGCCGCCATCGACAAACTCCAGCCCATCCTCTTTATGAAAGGCGACACGAGAGAGAAATTGGCACAACTGAAGCCTTTGCTGGGCAACGAAGTAGGCCAGAAAGGCATCGAGGAATTGGAAATCCTGTTCGACTACATCGACGATATGGAACTCGGCATCACCACCGAACTTGACCTCACCTTGGCTCGTGGCCTGAACTATTACACAGGAGCCATCTTCGAGGTGAAGGCCAACGACTTCCCGATGGGCAGCATCTCAGGCGGCGGTCGCTACGACAACCTCACGGGCATTTTCGGCCTGCCGAATGTATCGGGCGTGGGCATCAGTTTCGGTGCCGACCGCATCTATGATGTTTTGGAAGGCTTGAACCTCTTCCCCGAAACCATGTCGGAAAGCACGAAGGTCATCTTCCTGAATTTCGGCAAGAACGAGGAAAAGTATTGCCTGAAATACCTCAACCAAGTGCGCAAGCACGGCATCAACGCGGAAATCTACCCCGACGCGGCCAAAATCCAGAAACAGATGAAATACGCCAACCAACGCGCCATCCCGATTGTCGTCATCGCTGGCGAACAAGAGGTGGCCGAGCAGAAATTCACCGTCAAGTTTATGAAAGAAGGAACGCAAACCGTGGTGGAAGCCAACAAATTAGTGGAAACAATAATTTAACAATCAACAATATGACAACGCATTACATTAGTTCCAAAGAACTGACATTCAAGCAAGTAAATGAAATAATCACAAATGGCTACAAACTCGCCCTGTCGGACGATGCCATCGCTCGCATCCAAAAATGCCGCGACTATCTCGACAAGAAGATGGAGAACCCTGAAAAGCCCATTTATGGCGTGACCACCGGCTTCGGCTCGCTATGCGACCACAGCATCTCCAAAGAAGATTTGAGCACTTTGCAGAAAAACCTCGTCATGTCGCACGCTTGCGGCACGGGCGAAATGGTGCCCGAAGAAATCATCCGACTGATGCTTTTGCTGAAGGTGCAAAGCCTCAGTTACGGCAACAGCGGCGTGCAAGTGGTGACCGTCCAGCGCCTCATCGACTTCTTCAACAATGATGTGCTGCCCGTGGTCTACAACCAAGGCTCGCTCGGCGCTTCCGGAGACTTGGCGCCTTTGGCCAATCTTATGCTGCCTTTGCTCGGCTTGGGCGAGGTGCATTATGAAGGCAAAATCGTTCCCGCACAACAAATTCTCGACAAGTTCGGTTGGGAGCCTATCACTTTGCAGTCGAAAGAAGGTTTGGCCTTGCTCAATGGCACGCAGTTTATGAGCAGTTACGGCACCTACGTTTTGCTCAAGGCCTTCCGCCTCAGCTATTTGGCCGACCTCATCGGAACGGTTTCTCTCGAAGCCTTCGATGGCCGCATCGAGCCTTTCTTCGACCAAGTACACCAAATCCGCCACCACAACGGACAAATTGTCACCGCCAAGCGTGTGCGTGAGTTCACAAAGGGCAGCGAACTGATTGTCAGGGAGAAAAAGCACGTCCAAGACCCGTATTCCTTCCGCTGTATGCCGCAGGTGCATGGTGCCTCGAAGGATGCCATAGACTATGTGGCCTCCGTGTTCAGCGAGGAAATCAACGCCGTCACCGACAACCCGACCATCTTCCCCGACGAGGATTTGGTCATCAGCGCGGGCAACTTCCACGGCCAACCTTTGGCCATCACCTTGGACTTCTTGGCCATCGCCATGGCTGAGTTGGGCAACATCAGCGAGCGTCGTATCTATCAACTGATTGGCGGCAAGCGCGGTTTGCCATCCTTCTTGGTAGCGGAGCCTGGCCTCAACAGCGGCTTTATGATTCCGCAATACGCCGCCGCGAGCATCGTCAGCCAAAGCAAGCAACTCTGCACGCCCGCCTCGGTGGATAGCATTGAGTCGTCGCAAGGTCAGGAAGACCACGTCAGCATGGGTGCCAACGCCGCCACAAAAGCCTTGCGTGTGGCCGAAAACTTGGAGCGCGTGTTGGCCATAGAGCTGTTCAACGCCTCGCAAGCCTTGGAGTTCCGACGTCCGCTGAAGTCGTCGCTCATCATCGAGAAGTTCGTCGCCGAATACCGCAAAGTGGTGGAATTCGTGCGCATTGACAAGGTGATGTACACCGAAATCGCCAAATCCGTTGATTTTGTGAAGAATTACCCGTTGGATTTTGACACATTGAAGAACGAATAATTTGAATTGTAGGGCTGTCGAACCACGGATTCCGCTTGGTGGAAATCGGCGGCTGCACGGTGTGACAGCCCTACAAAATATTACAATATGGAAACCTCCGAACAAAAGAAACGCCCCACGGGCATGACGATTCTCCTCGTATTATCGTTCATCAACGCCTGTTGGAACATTTTCCGTTCCGTCGTCATGTATGTCACCACGCCGCGATTGGCTGAGATGCTCGACAGCGGAGCGTTTGAGGAGATGATGCAGCCTTTTTCGGCTATGGGCGAAGATTTCACCAAGTCCATGAACGATACCATCAACGTCCTCACCCAAATCAACCCCAATTACTACCTGATTCTGTTGGCGTTGTTCGTCGTTTCGTTAATGGGAGTGAGGAGGATGTTCAAAAACGACAAGCGCGGTTTCCACCTTTACAGCATCTCCCAAATCTGCATGTTGATAGCCCATTCGGTGTACGTCTATCCGCTGCAAAAGCCCTCACCGTTCACTTCCGACCTGCTCCTTACAGCCGTGTTCATTTTCCTGTATTACCTCTATTTCAAGCGGATGGAATTGGCAAACGACCTTCCACAAAACCCTGAATGACCATGGAACAGCGCGAAGGAAAGATATTTGATTTGAAGCCCGTGATGACCACTTCCATGAAGCTGGCGGCGAGTTTCGCCATCACCTATTATGGATTGTTGCTCATCTTCGAGGTGGTTACCGTCGTCTTTCACCGCTATTACATTGATTCTTATTACTTTAACCAAGGCGAGGAAGGACAAGGTACATCTGAATTCATCATTCAAATCATCCAGTTGGTTCTTTCTTTCTTATTGGTTTTCAGTTTGATACAGATTTTCAGGAAAAAGAACCACGGCAAGGCTTTGTTTGTGGGTGCCTCTTTGATTCTGATTATTTTTCAGCTCATTGTCACGGGTTTCGTGCCTTGGATGAAATACGCCCTTGAAGCCTTGCTTGTGCTGATTATCGCGCCCATTCGCATAAAGAAAAAGGTGAGGATTAAGGGAAAGTCAAATAAAAAGCAAGCTGAAATGCAAACCGACAAGCAAACTGAAAATTGAGACATCGACATGTACAAAATTAAAAAAGCACCTCGTTTTCGAGGTGCTTTTTTAATTTTGAATCAAACTTCGATTAGAAGTTGAAACGCAGGTTCAGGGCAGCCGACCAAGTGGAGTACGGGTTGGCATACTCGCTCCAAGTCGGGTTGGTGAACTGGTAGGTGTACGGGTTGTCAACCGAGCCGTTTCCGTTCAGTTTGATGATGTCGCTGCTGTTCATGCGTTGCATGTTGCCCCAGCCTCTGTAGAACAGGTTGGCGATGTTCTTCACGTCGACGCCGAAGCTGATTGAAGGACCAGCGTTGAACTTGTAAGTACGTTCATACTTGAAGTTGAAAGTGTGTCTCCACGGGGCAATGGCACCGCCACGCTCGGCATATTGGCCACGGTGTGCGCTCAAATACTTGTCGGCCTTGATGAAGGTGTTGAATTCGGCCTTGTTTTCTTCGCTCACGAAAGGCATGGTTGCCAGTTCGGCTTCCGTCGGAATGTAGACCAAGCTGTTGGAGCCGCCGTCGCCGTTCACATTACTGGTCATGGTGTAGCTATAGCGAGTGTAGCTGTAGCCGCCAATGTAGCAGTGGTTGAAGCCTTCGTAGTAGAGGCCGATGGTTTCGTTGGTGTGTTGGCCAGTGGCCCAGTTCCAACCGAGGTTAAAGATCACACGGTTAGGAGTGACGTAGCTGCTGTAGCCCAGTTCGTGGCTGTTGGAGCCATTGATTCCGAAAGCGTTGGTGTTGTAAGCCGAGGTCACTTGGTCGCCGATACCGTCGGTGACGTTCTTGCCTTCCGAGTAGGTGTAGGCAGCCATCAGGCTGAGGCCACACTTGAAGTCCTTGCTCAACATGCCAGTAACGCTGTAATAGTAACCGTTTTGGTTCGTGTTGCTAATCAAATAAGGAGTGACGGCTCTGTTCTGTGAGTTGACAACGCCTTCGCTCTCCCAAGTCCATCTCTTGTCGGGTTCGCCGGGGAGTTGGATGTCTTCACCGCGCTTGAGTCCGAGTTTGGTGACGGCGACGGAGGTGATGTCCTTGTTGTAGATGCCTTCAACAGTGGCTTTCACGCCGCCAGGAAGTTCGGCATCGAAGGCCAAACTGCTCTTCCAAGTTTGGGGCATTTTGAGGTTTTTGTCCATGAGGGTGGTCGATTGCGGAGCCGGCAGGTCACCAGTCTTCAGGAGACTCGAGTTGTTGTTGATGATTTCGGTCGGGTTAGTGAAGAACTTGATTTGCTCTTCCTCGTTGCTGTTGATGTATTGGCTTTGCAGGCAGTTGGAGTTACCCACGGTGGAAACGATCCACACGAAAGGCAGACGGCCAGTGTAGAGGCCCGAACCGCCACGGAGGATATACTTACGGTCGCCAGTGAGGTCCCAGTTGAAGCCCAAACGAGGCGAGAAGTTCACACGGGCCTTGGGCATGTCGGCGGTGGAAAGCCCGCTCATGCTGTTGTCGCCGTCGGCAATGGCATGGTGCGTAGTGCCGATTTGGTTGCCGAGTGTATCAAACAATTTCTCATCCCAACCTTCAGCAAATTCCTTGTTGTAGTTGTAGCCTGCGATGGAAGGATAGTAAGGTAACTCGACGCGCAGACCGACTGAGAGTTTGAAGCGCTCGCTCAGGGTCATTTCGTCTTGGGCGTAAAGCGAACCTTGCATGTAGTTGAAGGAAGGATACACTTGCTCGTGTTTCTCATTGTTGCCGTAGGTGATGGCGAAAGCACGCGGGTTGGCGTTGTCGACGAAGTCTTGCCATGAATTGTAAACATAGTAGCCGGCACCACCTTGCATGAAGCCGTTCTTGGTGTTGTCGAACTCATATTGGGCACCGAAAGTGAAGTTGTGGATGCCGGTGAGGTAGGTCAATTCGTCGGTGACGACAGCAGTCTGCACATCGCGGAGGTTACCGTAGGTGAACGGGTCGGGACCGAAGGATGTGTAGACAGCGGGAGTGCCATCCTCGAGTTCTTCAAGAATGTCGACGGTGGGGAAGAGATTGCCCACGAAACTACGAGGCTCATTCTGACGTGAGTAAGTGGCACGCAACATATTGTTGGCGCGACCGCTCAGGAACGAGTGGTTCCATTCGGCAGCCACCGAGGAGAAGTTCTGCTCTTGGAAGTAACGGTTGCTCTCGAAATAGAGGGCGTATTCCGAAGTACGGCCGTATGTATTACGGTTGTAGACGCTGCCGCTCAGAGGATTGATTGAACTCGAAGGGGCAGATGAATACTTGTTCTTCACAAGGCTGTAGCGGATGTTAATCTTGTCGTTGGCACTGGCGTTCCAGTCTAAGCGGGCAAGCAACTTGAGGTCGGGGGTGCTGGCGCTGTAGTTCTGGTAACGGCCTGGGTCGTAGTTGTATTTTGACTTCAGATAGTCCTTGATTTCGTTCATTTTTGCAACGGTAGGACGGTTGTATTGCGTTGAGCCGCCAAAGGGTTCATCCTCATCCTCGCGGGCGAAAGCGGATTGACCGGGGTCAACGTCGCTCTGATACTCGAAGTTCACGAAGAAAAACAACTTGTCCTTCACGATGGGGCCACCCACGCTCACGCCAGCGGTGTTGTCGAGCGACTTGGCGAGCTTCAAACGGTCGGGATAGTTGCCAAATTGGTCCTTTTTGCCGAACTTGGTGCCGATGAGACCGTCGTTGGTGAAGTAGTCATACACGCTCACGTGCCAGCTGTTGGTACCGCTCTTGGTGACGGCGTTGATGGCACCACCCGTGAAGCCGCTGTGGCGCACGTCGAATGGTGTGACGTTGATGGTCATGGCCTCGATAGCATCCAAGGAGATGGGGCTACCACCGGCAGGCAGGTTGCCGCCGATACCGAAAGCGTTGTTGAACGCAGCACCGTCAACCGTGACGTATGACGAGCGGTAGTTGCCGCCGCCGATGGCCAAGCCGTTGGAAGTGGCAGCGGCCTGAGGCGTCAGGGCAAGCACGTCGTTCAAGCTGCGCGAAATGGTGGGCAGGGTTGCAATCTGCTCGTTGCTGATGGCCGTGGTGGCACCAGCGCGGTCGCTGTCCATGCCATTGCTGATGGCCTCAGCCGAAACAGTAACTTCACCCAAACCAATCGACTCTTCGTTCAGGCGGACGTTCAGGATTTTGGTCTCACCAAGAGTGGCGGTGATACCTTCCTGCTTCACCGTCTGGAAACCGACCATGCGCACCTCGATGGTGTAGGGGCCACCGGGACGGATGTTGAGCAAACGGTAGGTACCGTTGGCATCGGCAACAGCATAATACTGCGAGCCGGATGGCGTGTGAGTGGCAACAATCGTGGCACCCGGAAGGGTACTTCTGTTGCTGTCCGTGATTTTTCCACTGATGCTCGAAGTGGTCACCTGGGCCATCAAGCTAATGGAGGCAATCAAAGCCACGAAAAAAGTAAGTAACTTTTTCATAGATAATAATTTAATGTTAATAATTGAGTTGATTGTATTGATTTTCTTTCTGTTACGTTTTCAAATTGGCCTATATAACCGTGCAAAGATAAGTCATTCCTTTGAAATGCCAAGCCAATCTATTGAAAACAATTCCCGTTTTTTTCTGAAAAGAAATCAACAAAGTTTGTTGATAACCCTTAATATTTTGATTCTGTTGGGATTGTAACTACCGTTTCGACAAAATTCGGCACAATTCCACACCTTATTTATTAATAACTCGCCTCTGATGACCATGCTATCATTTTTTTCCCTATTTTTGAAGCCTGAAAACACATTCAAGTCATGAACAAACTTACAATAATTGCGATGCTGGCGGCCTTGTTGCTGGGCTTTTGCTCCTGTGGCCATCAGGCTTCCAAACAGTTCAAAGCGATGGAAGGAGAGGTTTCGTCCATCGAGAACCAGATGAATGAACTAACAAATTGCGACGACTTGCAAATGCTGAATTTCAGCATTTTAGGCTTGCGTTCCGACTTGGACAACCTGATTCAGACCGCCGCGATTCCCGATGCCGAAATCACCAAAATAGACGAGATGCTGACCAATCTCGAAGCCGCTTGGAGCGGAAAATGGGCCGCCCTCGAATGTGACCAAGTCGTTGACGATGGTGAAATGGACACCTCGGGCGAGGAAGAAGGCGCATATCCAGATTGAGATGTCGTTCAGCAACAAAAATTTTGGTATTTTTGCACCCGAAAATGATAGAATTATGGCATTCTTTTATCGACATAACCCAAAGAAATTCAACTACAAACCTCGCTATTACGACCCCGAACAGCAGGCTTGGGAAGAAAAAAAGGCCGCTGCTGGCCTCGACTCGAAACTGACGCATGAAGAGTTGCTCAGAATGAAAATGAGGAAGAGTTGGGGCGTGGCCAAGGACGAGGAAAGCAAGGAAGAACAACGCGCCAAGTTGATTCGACGAATCGTGTTGGGCGTGTTTGTGGCCTTCCTTTTCTATTTCGTTTTCTGCACGCCGCTGATGACCAACATCGTGCGCGGCCTGATGGGGAAATAAGGTATGCTCGACATCATCAAATTGCTGCCCGACAGTGTAGCCAACCAGATTGCGGCAGGCGAGGTGATCCAGCGGCCTGCATCAGCCGTCAAGGAACTGATGGAGAACGCTTTGGATGCCGGTGCCACACAAATAGACTTGGTGGTGAAAGACGCTGGAAAGTCGATGATTATGGTCGTCGACAACGGCTGCGGCATGTCGGAAACCGATGCGCGGCTTTGCTTTGAGCGCCATGCCACCTCGAAAATCAGCAAGGCTGAAGACTTGTTCGCCATCCGCACGATGGGTTTCCGTGGCGAGGCTTTGGCCAGCATTGCAGCCATTGCGCAGGTGGAACTGAAGACGAGACGCAAAGAGGACGAGGTGGGTGTGAAAATTGTCAACGAAGGCTCGGTGGTCAAAGAGCAGAGCCTCGTGCCGATGCAACCGGGCACTACCTTCACGGTCAAAAACCTGTTTTTCAATGTGCCCGCGAGGCGCAATTTCCTCAAAACGCCGCAATCGGAGTTTCGTCACATTGTTGAGGAGTTCACCCGCGTTTCGCTGATGAATCCCAACATCGGCTTCACCCTCACCAGCGACGGCAAGGAGGTGTACCACCTCTATCCGGGCAATCTCAAGCAGCGCATCATGGGCCTGTTTGGGAGCAATTACGAGGGGCGGTTGCTGCCCGTGCGCCAAGAAACCGAGCGCGTGCGCATTGATGGCTATATCGTCAAGGCGGAATATGCCAAAAAGACCCGTGGCGAGCAGTATTTCTTTGTGAACAAGCGCTTTATCAAACATGCTTATCTGCATCACGCCATCGAGAACGCCTTTATGGAGATGATTCCCAAGGACAGTTTCCCGGGCTATTTTCTCAATATTGAGGTCGACCCGTCGGACATCGACATCAACATCCATCCGACCAAGACGGAAGTCAACTTCTTGGATGTCAAGTTGGTGTATGCCATTCTTCATGCTGCCGTGCGCAAGGCTATCGGCCAGCATAACCTATCGCCGATGATTGATTTCAACGAATCGGCTGACTTGAACAACGATTTTGGCGCGGCAATGGGCATGTCGAATCCATTGGCCATCCCCAATGTGCCCCTCGACCCGAATTTCAATCCGTTCAGCAAGGAACATTCGCCACGCGAGACGCATTGGGAAGGCTCGTATCAGCCGCAAAAAAACACAAATCCTGGCGATTGGCGCATCCTTTACGGCGAGCGCACCGACTTGCAAAATGTGCCCTTTGAACCGAAAGAAGAGTCGCAAAGCAATGCGCAGTATCTGCAAGTGAATCAATCCTATATCGTTACCACGGTGAAGTCGGGTTTGCTTGTCATCGACCAGCAGTTGGCCCATTCGCGGGTGCTTTTCGAGAAGTATCTGAAAGAGTTGGAGAACCATAGCGGCGTGTCGCAGCAGGAACTGTTTCCGCAGGCTTTGTCGCTCAATGTGAACGATGCCTCGCTGCTGAAGGAGATGTTGCCCGAGCTGGAAAACCTTGGTTTCGCCTTGGAGCAAGCCAATCCGACCACTTTTATGATTAACGGAACGCCCACCGATGCGGCGGGTTGCGACGCGGTGGCCTTGTTGGAAAAGATTTTGGACAACTATAAAATAAACCGCACCGATTTGCTGTTGGATAGGAAGTTGAATATGGCCAAGACCTTGGCGACTCAACTTTCCATCAAGCCGCAGACGAGGCTTTCGGAAATGGAGATGCAAAACCTTGTAGACCAATTGTTTGCCTGCAATGTGGCCGAGGTTGCGCCGAATGGCAAGAAAATATTTGTAATACTAAATATGGAGGAATTTTTCAAATGAACGAACAATACAGTCCAACGGGATTCAGGCTGTTGCCTACGATAGTCAAGCACCTGCTGATTATCAATGTTTTGATGTATTTGGCCACTGTCACCTTGACCCGTTTCAACATTGACCTAACCAGACTTCTCGGCCTGCATTTCTTCAAAGCCAGCGATTTCAGGATTTACCAGTTGCTCACCTACATGTTCATGCACGGCAATTTTGGGCATCTGTTTTTCAACATGTTCGCGCTGTGGATGTTCGGCAACACGCTCGAAAACATCTGGGGCTCAAAGCGTTTCCTGTTGTTCTACATGGTTTGCGGCATTGGGGCGGGTTTGTGTCAGGAGTTGGTGCAATACATCCAATATGCCACCTCTTTGGCCGATTATGCCAATGTGAACTTGGGCGGACGAATCGTTCCGATGGACGCTTACCTGAACATGATGACCACCGTTGGCGCGTCGGGAGCTATCTACGGCCTGCTGTTGGCCTTCGGCATGATGTTCCCTAACTCGATGATTTACTTGTATTTCCTCTTTCCCATCAAGGCAAAGTGGTTCGTTATCGGGTATGCTGTCATTGAGTTGCTCAGCGGACTTTCTGGTGCCAGTAATGTGGCGCATTTCGCCCACCTTGGCGGCATGTTGTTCGGCTTGCTGTTGATTCTGTATTGGAGGAAGAATCCGGCTGGACCCAACAAGAATTTCAGGAAATGGAAGGAGATTTTTGAATCGTGGAAACGCAAGTCGCAGACGAAATACTCGCCTTACAAGGAAGTCAAGGACGAGCCTCGGGTGTCGCGCAACGATGGCGAATATAATCGCCAAAAGGCTGAAAGAGAGCGTGATGTGGATGCCATCTTGGACAAGATTTCAAAAAATGGCTATGCCAGTTTGACGCAAGAAGAAAAGGAATTTTTGTTCAAAAACAGCAAATGACATGGAAAAGAGAGAAAGAGGGTTTTTCGGCAGGTTGTTGGTCTTCATTCTGACGATTTTGGCGGTCGTTGGACTGATTGCCATGGGGTTGAGTGTCGTCAATGCCTATATCAACCCGCAACGTTTCATTTGGACCACCATGTTTGGCTTGGCGTTTTGGGTGATTCTATTTTATAATGTGTTCATTTTCTTGTTGTTGCTTTTGCTTTGGTCGAAAAAGGCATGGATTTCGGTCTTGGCCTTGCTCATTGCCATCCCTGGCATCAGCAAGTCGTATTCCATAGGCTCAAAAGCGCAAGCAGAAAACAGTATCCGCGTGATGAGTTACAATGTCCATGCATTTGACCATATTGATAGTGAAATAGATAAGGAGCGTTGTGCCTATCAGATAATGAACTTGGTTCGCGAACAAAATCCTGATATTTTTTGCTGTCAAGAATTTTCATCTTTCATTCTCAAAATTGCCCATCCAAAATGCATCAATATCTTTGCTGAAAACTGCGGTTTCCCATACATTTATTACAATAGAAAAAGGAATTATGGAGGCAATGTCATTTTCTCGAAATATCCCATCGTTAAGGTCACGGAGGATTCGGAAATCGGCAAGGAGCAAGTTTACGGCGTGATGGTGTCGGTGGATGCAGGGGAGAAGGGACAGTTTCATGTGGCCAATGTTCATCTGCTTTCTTATAAGATTTCCGACAATGAAATTGATGTTCTGACAAATACGTCTGGGCATCAGGACCAGTTGGACACGATTGGGATGACGGTGCTGCTCAAATTGAGCGATGCTTTCCGGCGACGCAGCATACAACTAAAAAATGTGTTGGATGGAATGCCGCCCGTCGAAGGGCCTATCATCATGTGTGGCGACTTCAACGAGCCTCCGCTTTCCTACAATTATCGACAATTGCAAAAGGCTGGTTTTGTGGACACTTTCACCAAGGTAGGGCGCGGCATCAAGCCGACTTACGCGGGCAAGTTGCCGTTGTTGCGCATCGACTATATCTGGGCCAACAAGGGTGTTGTCCCCCTCAATTTCAAGCGTTGCCGCTTCAAGGCATCGGACCATTACCCCATTCTTTTGGATTTTTCCATCAATCCTGAAAACCAATCAGTTAATAATCTTAATCAAACAACAAATACGCTATGACCCTTATTAAATCCATATCCGGCATTCGTGGTACCATTGGCGGCCAGCCGGGCGACAACCTCACGCCAATCGACATGGTGAAATTCACCGCTGCATTCGTAAAATTCGTCCAGCATCATAAGGGAGTTAAACGCCCGAAAATCGTGGTCGGTCGCGATGCACGCCTTTCGGGATTCCTTGTGAATCAGGTGGTTTGCGGCACTTTGCAGGCTATGGGTGCCGATGTGCTTGACATTGGACTGAGCACTACACCCACCACTGAAATTGCTGTGACAGGCTTGAAAGCCGATGCTGGCATTATCCTTACGGCCAGCCACAATCCAGCGCAATGGAACGCCCTGAAACTCTTGAACGAAAAGGGCGAGTTCATTTCTGCCGCAGAAGGTGCATGGCTGCTTGATGTGGCAGCCAAGGACGATTTCGATTTCGTTCCGATTGAGGAAATCGGTAGTTATCAGCAAGTTGACGGCTGGATGGACAAGCATGTCGACATGGTTTGCCAACTGCCTTTGGTCAACAAGGAGGTGATTGCCAAGGCCAACTTCAAAGTGGCTGTGGATGCGGTCAACTCGACGGGCGGCATTGCCATCCCGAAGATGTTGCGTGCCCTCGGTGTGAAGGAAGTCTTGGAACTCAATTGCGAGCCGACGGGCAAATTCGCTCACACACCTGAGCCTTTGGCCCAAAACCTGACCGACATCTGCCGCTATGTCAAGGAACAAGGATGCGATTTCGGTGTGGTCGTTGACCCCGATGTGGATCGCCTTGTTTTCGTCAAGGAAGATGGCGAACTGTTCGGTGAGGAATACACTTTGGTTTCCGTGGCCGACTTCATTCTTAAACATACACCTGGTCCAACGGTGAGCAACCTGTCTTCAACTCGTGCTTTAAGAGATGTGACGCAAAAGCATGGACAACAATACTTTGCTGCTGCTGTGGGCGAAGTGAATGTGGTGGAAAAAATGAAGGAAGTTGGTGCTGTTATCGGTGGCGAGGGCAACGGAGGCGTGATTTATCCCGAGTTGCACTATGGCCGCGATGCACTCGTCGGCACGGCTTTGTTCCTGACTCAATTGGCCGAAAAGAAGGTGAAATGTTCCGAACTGAAAAAGGAATATCCCGCCTATTTCATGTCGAAGAACAAGATCCAACTCACACCTTCAATTGATGTGGACGGCATTTTGGCCAAGTTCGCCGAAAAGTTCAAGAACGAGAAAGTGACCACCATCGACGGCGTGAAAATCGACTTCGAGGAAGGTTGGGTGCATCTGCGCAAGTCTAACACAGAGCCCATCATCCGTATCTATTCCGAAGGCAAGACAGAGGCCGAGGCGGAACGTTTCGCCAACATGATTTTGGAGGAAGCGAAAAAGATGGTGTGATGAAACGAGGATTTGGAAGCGACAACCATTCGGGCGTGTGTCCCGAGGTTTTGGAAGCCATCGCCCGCGTGAACACGGAACACGCTGTGGCATACGGCGATGACGAATATTGCGCTGCAACTGAACAAAAGTTCAAGCAACAGTTTGGCGAACAGGCGCGTGTGTTCTTTGCCTTCAACGGAACGGGCTGCAACACCCTTTGCATTGATGCGATGGCCCATTCACATGAGGCAGTGGTGTGTGCAGAATCCGCACATATCAATGTGGACGAATGTGGCGCACCCCAGCGCATTGTGGGTTGCCGCCTGCTGACGGTGGCCACGCCCGACGGCAAACTGACGCCCGAATTAATAAAGACTCGCTTGCACGGCTTCGGCTTTGAGCACCACTCGCAGCCTAAGGTGATTTCCATCACACAACCGACCGAGTTAGGCACTTTGTACACTTTGGACGAAATCAAAGCCATCGTGGGCTTGGCACGAGAATACAACATGTATGTCCATATCGACGGTGCTCGTTTGGGCAATGCTGCCGTGGCCTTGGGTTGTTCTTTCAAAGAGATGACCACCGACCTTGGCGTGGATGCCGTTTCGTTTGGCGGAACCAAGAACGGCCTGATGATGGGGGAGGCGGTGGTGCTTTTGAACCCCGAACTTTGTCCTGAGTTCAAATACCGTCGCAAGCAGGCCATGCAACTTTGTTCGAAGATGCGTTTCATAGCGGCCCAGTTTGATGCCTATTTCGAGAACGACCTTTGGAAACGCAATGCCGAGCATAGTAACCGCATGGCGCAAAAACTCTATCAAGCCGTGAAGGACATCCCCGGCTTGAAAGTGGTTTATCCCGTTCAAGCCAATGGTGTGTTCGCCCAGTTGCCCCGCAAGGTCTGGAAGGAACTGCAAAACCATTACTTCTTCTATGATTGGGACGAGGATGCAGATGTCGTCCGCTGGATGTGTGCGTTTGACACCACGGAAGAGGATATTCGGGATTTCGTCAAAACTTTGCAAGAATTGATGTTAGCAATGTAAAATGAAAAAGCCTCTGAAAATCAGGGGCTTTTTCTTGTTTATGAATAGGGCAGGGGACTCAACCCTTAACGGCCTCAGCCACAGCCTTTCCAAGGTTGTAGAGCCTGTCCCAATCCTCTTCGCGGATGGGTGCGCCTTTCACTTCGACGCTGTCGGCCACGAGGTTCCATTTGCCTTCCTCGGCGCATTTGGAGAGGGCCTTCACGCCGCCGCCGCTCCAACTCATGCCGCCAAAGAGACCGTAACACTTGTCCTTCGGCTTGAACTCGTTGATTTCATGGGTCAAAAGGGTCATGTCGGGGAACATGTTGGCGTAGTGGGCACAGGCTCCGATGATGACACCTTTGTATTTCCAGATGTCGCTCATGATGAACGAAACCTCAGTTTTGGCCACATCATAGACTTTCACTTCCTTGATGCCAGCCTCGGCTGCGCCACGTGCCACGATGTCGGCCATCACGCCGGTGTTGCCGTGCATCGAGCCATAAACGACGACAACGCCTTCTTCGCTCTCTTGCTTGCTCCATTGGGTGTATTTGCCAATGACCCAAGCCAAATTGCTGCGCCAAACGAGGCCGTGCGAAGGAGCTATCATCTTGATTTCCAATCCGCCGAGTTTCTCGATGGCTTTCAGGGCTTGCATGGCCACCTTGCCGACAATGTTGGCGTAGTAGCGGCGCATGTCGTCCTCGTAGAAGGCCAAATTGACTTGGTCGTCGAAGATGCCGCCGTTCAAGGCACCGAAGCCACCGAAAGCATCGTTGCTGAACACGATGCCACTCGTTTGCTCGTAAGTCACCATCGATTCGGGCCAATGCACCATCGGCACCATGAAGAACTGCAAAGTGTGCTTGCCAAGGCTCAAAGTCTCGCTTTCGGCCACGGTTTTCTTGTTCTCGATGGGACCATAAAATGCTTCAAGTGGTGCAAAAGTCTTGGCGTTGCCCACCACCTGCACTTCGGGCCATTCCCTCAGCACGGCGGCGATGCTACTGCTATGGTCTGGCTCGTCGTGATTAATAATAAGGTAATCGACTTTGCGGCCTTGCAGCACCGATTTGATTTTGAAAAGATATTCCTCGATGAAGCCCGCCTCGACGGGGTCAATCAAGGCAACCTTTTCATCCACAATGAGATATGAATTATAGGAAACACCATTCGGCAGTTCGATATGGTTCTCGAAAAGTTCGGTGCGGCGGTCGTTCACGCCGACGTAATAAATGTTTTCGGTTAATTTTATTTGTTGCATAATTACAGAATTTCTTCAAAATCCTCTTTTCCGTGTTTGCACAGCGGGCAAACGATGTCGTCGGGGAGGAAATCGCCCTCATAGACGTAGCCGCACACCTTGCACACCCAGCGGCGTTTGCCGTCCTTGGGCTTCTCAGCGGGTTGCGGTTTGGGCTTGATGTTCTTTTGGTAATAGTCGTAGGTCACGGAAGGCTTGTCGGAAAGCACCTGAGCATCAAGCACATCGGCGATGAACATGGTGTGTGTGCCGAAGTCGATGCTCTTGGTGACGCGGCAGGCCAAATAAGCGTTGGTGTATTTCGGGATGTAGAGCACATGGTTCACAGCGCGGTGTTCGGCTTCGCAGTCGGCAAACTTGTTCACTTTGCGCCCGCTTTGGAACCCGAAATGCTCAAACACCTTCATCGGCGTTTCGGTAGTCAGCATCGAAACATTGAATACGCAAGAGTCCTTGATGAGGTCGTGCGTGTAGTTGCCCTTGTTGACGGTCACCGCAATTTGCAGCGGGTTGCTGGTGACCTGAATCACGGTGTTCACGATGCAGCCGTTGTCGATGTTGTCGTAATTGGTGGTCAGCACATAAAGGCCGTAGCCTATGTTGAATAATGCCTTGGTATCCATTATTTGTTGCATTAATTGACTAAGGACGAGGGACTTAGGACGGAGGGATGTCCCCAGTCCTATAGTCCTATGTCCTAAGTCTCTCGTTTATTCCATGACAGAAAAACTGTCCTTGCCGATGCCGCAGAGCGGGCATTTCCAATTGTCGGGAATGGCCTCAAACGGGGTGCCGGGGGCGATGCCGCTGTCGGGGTCGCCTTGTTCTGGGTCGTAAACATAACCGCAGACGTCGCAAACGTACTTTTTCATAGT
This sequence comes from uncultured Bacteroidales bacterium, assembly GCA_947166105.1. GTDB lineage: Bacteria > Bacteroidota > Bacteroidia > Bacteroidales > F082 > Limimorpha. The sequence goes on along the minus strand of CAMVCZ010000015.1, from coordinate 14,654 downwards.
TATAAGTTGTTTAGTTAATGATTTGTATAGCCGTTATCGGCGTTTCGACCGGCTCAACGACCTTAGGTCCCTGAGCTTGTCGAAGGGCCGACATAAATTAATAATTCTCAGCCTTGATTTGGAAGAAGGCTTGCGGGTGGTTGCACACGGGGCAGATTTGAGGGGCCTTCTTGCCAATGACGATGTGGCCGCAGTTGGCGCATTGCCAAACGGTGTCGCCTTCGCGAGAGAAGACGATGCCGTCCTCAATGTTTTTCAGGAGCTTACGATAGCGTTCCTCGTGTTCCTTTTCGATGGCCGCGACCATCTCAAACAGTTTGGCAATCTTGGTAAAACCTTCCTCGCGGGCGGTCTCAGCCATGCTTGCGTACATGTCGGTCCACTCGTAGTTTTCGCCGTCGGCGGCATCCTTGAGGTTGGTCATCGTGTCAGGAACGTCGTCATTATGAAGGAGTTTGAACCAAATCTTGGCGTGTTCCTTCTCGTTGTTGGCCGTTTCCTCAAAGAGGTCGGCGATTTGGTTGTAGCCTTCCTTGCGAGCTTTGGAAGCGTAGTAGGTGTACTTGTTGCGGGCTTGCGATTCGCCTGCAAATGCAGCCATCAGGTTGGCTTCTGTCTTTGAGCCTTTCAGATCCATTTTTAAATTGTTTAGTTGTTGATATTTAATAAGTTATAGAAATTTGACATTTGAAAAGGGTAGGAGTGACCCTCTAATTTTGGGCAAAGGTAGCATATTTTTTCGGAACGGCAAATGAATTTCCGTAATTTTGCGCCCGAAATGACTTGGAACCCAAATACGCAACCGAAGGAAAGAATCAGGGGCGGCGGCGACTGGCCCGATGCCGAATGGCCGGGATATATCCCCAAGCATCATCTGCGCGACTTTGCCGCCATCGACTTTGAGGCTGCCAACGCCGAATTGACGAGCGTTTGCAGCATGGGCGTGGTCATTGTCAGGAATGATGAAATTGTCGATAGGTTCTACAGCCTTGTTCATCCTGTGCCGGACTATTACGATTTTTGGACGACTAAAGTTCACGGAATCAAGAAGAAAGACACGGAGAACGCGGATATTTTTCCTGTGGTTTGGTATCAGGTGGCGCACAAGTTGAAGGGTTTGGCGATGGTGGCGCATGGCAAGTCGTTTGACGAGCGTTGCCTGAAGGCGTTGCACAAGTATTACCGCATAAAATACCCGAACTATCCGTTTTATTGCACGCATTTGGGTTCGCAGCAATTGGTGCCCGATGTGGAGAACCACAAATTGCAGACCGTGGCGTTGCATTTCGGCTACGACATCGAGAAGAACCATCACAACGCCTTGGCCGATGCCGAGGCCTGCGCAGTGATTGCGATGCATATTTTCTGATTTTTTTGGAGCAAAATATCGTGTGATAGAGGTTGCTGAAATACTCTATTTAACATAATATGTATTATTTTCAAACAGTAAAAACTAAAAATGCGGCAAAAACGAGCCATAGTTCGACAAGCTCACTAACACTAGTTCGACAAGCTCACAAACCTTTTTTTCAACTTTTTTGTTTGACGAAACCGAAATGATGATTACCTTTGCAGTTCTTTTCATACGCATCAAAACTGATGCGTAAAGAATCATTAAATCATTGGATATCAAATATTAAATCATAAATTATATGGAAATTACAGGAAAAGTCGTCAGACTCGGAACCCTTACAGAAGGCACCAGCGCACGCGGACCGTGGCGCAAACAAGAACTCATCATCGAAACCGAAGAACAATACCCACGCACGGTTTGCTTGATTTGCTGGACAAACCAAATTGACGAGGCACAGAAATTCGCGCCCGGACAAACCATCAAGGCTCAGATTGAGATTTCGTCGCGCGAGTTCAATGGCAAATGGTATACCGACGTGCGCGTGTGGCGTTTCGACCCCGTTGGCGTTGCTGCTGCGCCTGCTTCACCCGTCGCGGCTCCCGCTCAACCCGTGCAACAACCCATGATGCACCAAACACCGCCTGCCGCCGCGCCCACTCAGGACTATTATCCACCGGCGGGCGACGACAGCGTGGACGACCTGCCCTTCTGACATTATGTTAAATTGAACGGCCCTTCGACTCCTTCGACAGGCTCAGGAACCTGCAAAAACCTAGGTCGTTGAGCTTGTCGAAACGCCGATTTATCATGCAAACCAATTTCTTAAATACTGACACCATCTGCGCCATCGCTACGCCGCATGGCATGGGCGCGATTGCAACGGTCAGAGTTTCAGGCGCCAAGGCTTTCCCGATTGTTGCTACTTTGTTCCAACATCGTGGCAAGTTTTTGGAAATCAGCGAAATCGTTTCCCACAAGGCCTTTCATGGACACCTTATTAATAAAGGTGAACTGTTGGATGAGGTTTTGGTGACTTTTTTCAAGGCGCCACACTCGTTTACGGGCGAAGATTCTGCTGAAATCAGTGTGCATGGCTCGGTGTTTGTGCAGCAGAAACTGCTCCAAGTCCTGATTGCCAATGGTTGTCGCATGGCCGATGCTGGCGAGTTCACGCGCCGCGCCTTCGTCAACGGGAAATTCGACTTGGCCCAAGCCGAAGCCATCGCCGACTTGATTAGTTCAGAAAGCGAAGCCTCTCATCGCGTGGCTATCAATCAATTGCGTGGCGGTTTCTCGAAAGAACTTCAAGTGTTGCGTTCCAAGTTGTTGGAAATGACCTCGTTGATGGAATTGGAATTGGATTTCTCTGAAGAAGATGTCGAGTTTGCCGACCGTAGCCAACTTAAAGCGTTACTTCAAGAGGCATTGGATAAAGTCAACAGGCTCAAGGATTCGTTCCGTTTGGGCAATGCCATCAAGAATGGTGTGCCCGTGGCCATCGTTGGGCAGACCAATACGGGAAAAAGTACGCTCTTAAACGCCCTTTTGGGCGAAGACCGCGCCATTGTGAGCGACATTGCCGGCACCACCCGCGACACGATTGAGGAAACGCTGAATGTCAACGGAATACTGTTCCGCTTCATCGACACGGCAGGCCTGCGCGAGACCGAGGAAACCATCGAGAAAATCGGTATCGAGCGTTCCTATAGGAAAATTGCCGAAGCCACGGTGGTTATCGGGATGCTTGACGCAACGAAAGATGCTGAAAATGTGCTTCTTGCAGCACACGAAATCCTCAAAAGAATCGACCTTGAGCACCAGCAACTCATTTTATGTATTAATAAGGTGGACACGCTCGACGACCAAGGCGAAGCACTGTTAGGCCAACTTCGCGCCGATTTGGACAACGACGAAATCATGGTCATCTGTCTTTCGGCGAAGCACAAGTTTGGCTTGAATGACTTGTATAACACCTTGAAACACAGTCAGCCCCTCTCCTATCCCGACGTCACTTTGGTGACCAATGTGCGGCATTATGAGGCTTTGCTCCATGCTTCAGATAGCCTTGGTCAAGTTCAACAAGGACTTGAAATGAACATCCCTACCGACTTGGTTTCCCAAGACTTACGCGAAGCCATCCATTATCTTGGAACGATTACTGGCGAAATCACTACAGACGAGGTGCTCGGTTCTATCTTTTCCCGTTTTTGCGTCGGTAAATAATTAATTATGAGCAAGTTAAAAAACAACACCTCAAAAAGTATCCGCAACAGGTCCAGCGTTGCCATCCTCATCACGGCGGCGGTTCTCATGTTGCTGATTTCGGGCATCCAGCAGTTTTCTGCACGCAAGCAAATCCGCATTAACTTGGAGCGCAATGCTGAAATGGAATTGATTATCAAGGCTATAGATGTCAGACATTCGCTTGAGGATGTGAGTTTGGCGTTACGAAACCGCAGTTGGGAATTCGAGCAGTTCCTCCCCTATCCTGATTCCCTGTTTGACGTCACGCGCCGCATCGTGGAGCAAAATCCCCATTTTGCGGGTTGCTGCATTGCCATGGTCCCCGACTACTATCCCGAAAAAGGCCGTCTTTTCGAGCCTTACACCCTGCGTCGCGGCGAGGTGATTGAAACCTTTCAACTTGCTTCTGAGGAACATGATTATAGCATAAATCCGGATTTCATCATTGCGGCTGAAAACGACAGTTCCTTTTGGAGCGAACCCTATCAGGACGAAGACTACCCGGATGTGACGCTCATCACTTATACTTTTCCAATTTACGATGCATACGGGGACATGGCAGCCATTGTCGGTGTCGACTTAAGCACAGAATGGCTTAGTAAATTGCTGAATTCCAGACACATGTTTCCTTCTTCTTACAACCTCTTGTTTTCAGGTAAGGGCAGGTTGATTTTTAGTCCTGTTGGCGAGATAAAGCACAAGGATGTGGAGCAAATCAAGGGCTTGATTAATGACACCACCGTCGAACACACGACAACCGCTTCAGGGCGTATCACAGTGATTTCTTTCGACGACTGGGAAGACCATGCCAAAGGATCGGTGTATTATTATTCTCCAAGGTCCATCCGCCCCTGGAGTATCGCAGTCATCAATTACGACGACGAGGTGTTTGAGCCTTTGATAAAAATGCAATGGAGAAACCTGCTGCTGACCTTGGCCGGTCTACTGATTCTCGCCTTCATCATCCAGCGTTCCGCCAAGAACATCTCCAAACTGCAACAGGCCACGTTGGAGCGCGAACACATTGACAGTGAGTTGAATATCGCACGGAAAATCCAGATGGACATGTTGCCCAAAAGTGAAGAAACCGCATTGCGCGACGACTGCAACATTGTCGGCTCGCTCGACCCTGCCAAAATGGTTGGTGGCGACCTTTACGACCATTTCATCCGCGACGAGAAACTCTTTTTCTGCATCGGCGACGTGAGCGGAAAAGGCATCCCCGCCGCCTTGGTGATGGCCGTGACGCACACGCTATTCCGTTCAATATCAGCGCATGAGAGCAATCCAGCCCGCATCATGCAAGCGTTGAACGAGACCGCTTGCCAGCGCAACGAGCAGAACATGTTCGTCACCATGTTCATTGGTGTGCTCGACTTGCCTACGGGACGCTTGCGCTATTGCAATGCCGGCCACGACAAGCCCTTCGTTATCGGCGAAGAAATCAAGCCATTGCCTGCCAAGCCCCATTTGCCATTGGGCGTGATGGACAACATGGTTTACACCATTCAGGAAACCGTGTTGCAGTCGGGAGAAAGCCTGTTCCTTTACACCGACGGCCTCACCGAAGCAATGAACGAAAGCCACGAACAATTTGGGTTGAAGCGTGTTGAAAAGGGATTGCGGGATTGCATTGGGAAAGAATCCAATACATCGGAAAAACTCATTCGGACTATGACCAATCGGGTGAATGGTTTTGTTGACGGTGCCGAGCAAAGCGACGACCTCACCTTGCTTGCCATCCAATACACGCCGCAGGAGAAGCCTATCATCTTCAGCGATACCCTCACATTAATCAATAAGGTGAGCGAAATCACGAAACTCAATGCCTTTGTGAAGTCGGCCACGGCTGCCTTGAACATGGAAACCGGGCTTGCCAACCAAATCAAGTTGGCCGTCGAGGAAGCCGTCACCAATGTGATTGATTATGCCTATCCGAATGGTACAGAGGGAAATATAAACATAACCATTGAGGCCGACGAGAGTCGGGTACGATTCATCCTCAGCGATTCGGGCGCGGAGTTTGACCCCACCGGCGTGAGCAAGGCCGACACCACCCTCACCGTTGACGAGCGTCCCATAGGAGGCTTGGGCGTTTTCCTCGTCCGCAACCTGATGGACAGCATCAATTATGAGCGCGTTGACGGGAAGAATGTGCTTAGGATGGAGAAGCGGTTCCGGTGAGAGGAACTGTTGTCTGAAATTCAGTTTTTTTTATACTATTTGCGAATAAACACAATATCTTTGTTGCATTATTTGTATATTTGCACCGATTTCCCAAAATAACAATAGGTATGCAGGGTAATAAAATAATTGATTACAGCGACAAATCTCTCTTTGAAGACAGCCAATACATTCCGTCGCTCGACGAGAAAGACTTCTATACTCCAGAAGAAGCCTACGAACTGGTGATGAGCGATGTTCGATCTGTATATTTTATGAAGACAACCTTTTTCCCATTCCGCAAGCCTTTCGGCAAAAAAATGTCTTCTTGTCCCTGACTACCAAATTTTTCCCTACTTTTGCCAGTTCTTTTTTCGGGCGGGTGGCATCGTCCCGAAGGGACGATACTATAGTAACCCTCGACAAGCGCAGCGCAGTCGGGGGGAACACGAACAGACAACAACAATATAACAACATAACAAAATGAAAATCAAAAGTCTAATCAAACACAACCTCATGCGGGCGGCCATGACGCTCGCACTCATCTTGGCCTGCGCAACGGCGTGGGCGCAAGATGCAGAATTCACATTAGACACTCCCCCGCCATTCTATTTTACAGGTAACCAAATCAGACCCTCGGTAACATGGGTTACTATTGATGATACTGAATATGACGAATCTCAGTTCACTGTTACCTACGGAAGAAACATCGATTCTGGAGAAAATAGTTGCGTGATTTACGTGACAATCACTGCAGAAGATGATTATCAAGGTATTGTTCTTACTAAGATGTATCCTATTGAGAAGCGCCCCATGACCGTGAACATCCCCAACTGCGAGAAACACTATGGAGCCGACGACCCTGCGTTCACTTGGCAACTCGTGTGGGATGAAGCGGTGCAACAGGATACGATAAACAATTTGCGAAACTACCAGCTTCCCAAACGGCTCAACGGACATCTTACCCGAACAGCGGGCGAAGCCATGGGCGATTACGCCATCAGCTATGAGGGAACCAACCCTATTGAATTTGCCAATTACCTTGTCACCGTGAATCCTGGGACGTTGACCATCACCGCCCCCGACCCCGATGATTTCTCGGTGAATGCGGACGGCACAGAATACACTATCCACACCGCCACCGGCTGGAACTTCTTCTGCGAAGCCTTGCGGGACAACGAAACCTACAACCACTTCAGCGACAAGACCGTGAAACTCGGTGCCAACATCACCGTGACGCAGATGGCGGGCGGCAGCAACCACGCCTTCACAGGCACCTTCGATGGCAACCACAAAACGCTGACACTCAACTACGGCACCGCCCAAGCCCCCATCGATGCCGAGTTCGTAGCCCCCTTCGTAGAGGTGTCGGGCAACGCCGAGTTCATCGACCTCAACATCGACGGACATATCTACGCTGCCTACACAGGCTCCAGCGACCCCGGCGTGGGAGGACTCATCGGCCACCTCTTTGGCAGCATCACCATCAAGGGCTGCACGAGCACGGTCGAAATCAACTCCACAAAAGACAGGGTTGGCGGCTTCGTGGGTCTCTGCGAGCACGCCGTCACGTTCACCAACTGCAAGAGCAGCGCCGTCGTCACCTGCACCGGCAGCGGCAGCGGTTTTGTGGGCTGGAGCCGAGCTTCCATCTATACCATTGCCTTCTACGGATGCCTCTTCAACGGAAAGGTACTCAAGAAGAACGGTGTAGGCAGCGGCAACGGCGGCTTCGTGGGATGGAAGGGTTACTACAAGACCGTCAAGATTACTAACTGCCTCGTTGACCCTGCCTCGCGGTCGGGTCTTCGACAGGCTCAGACACCTTCGCCTTCTTCAGCAACGGCAACATCATCGTCAACGGCGAGGGAACCCTACAGGTGATTGACATGACGGGGCGCATCGTTCTTTCCATTGGCGGACACACGCGGTGTGTCCCTACAACGGGAATGACGGCAGGCGTGTATGTGTTGCGCTTGATTAATGGCGAGAAGGTTCGGACACAGAAGATTGTAATTGAATAGCCGTGTGTTTTGAATCCCCCCTGCCCCCCTTTGCAAAGGGGGCAGGGGGATTTGAAGACCCGAACTAAAGAAAACCATCCGCCAAATTTTGGCGGATTTTTCTGTTTTGGGCATGGAAAAAAGATTTTTTTTTACTTTTGCAGCCTTATATTAAAAATCATTGCTAATGAATACCAACATCACAGAAAAAGACGGGAAATACATCGTTTCCCTCGAAGGCGAACTTGACACCGCCCATGCCCTTGAAGTTGAACAAGCCATGCAACCCCTCCATGAACTGAGCGGGAAAGACATCACCATCGACTGCGCCCATTTGGACTACATCGCCTCCAGCGGCTTGCGCATCCTCTTGGCCTTGCTGAAAAGTGCCAAAAGCAAGGGCAACAAGGTGGTTTTGAAGAACCTGAACGACGAAATCAAGGAAGTTTTCAAGATGACGGGCTTTATCGACCTTTTCAACATAGAATAACCCCAATCCTATGAAAGTTTCAAACTTCAGATTGCCAAGGCTTTCGTTGCTTTTATTTACACTGGTGGTTTCAGTCGGTGTGTATGGGCAGGAAGCCGACAACGAGTTTAGCATCAGTGCCAAATTGAATACCCGTGGCGAGTTGCGTTATGGCGGTTTCAAGGCCGACAGCCTCGATAACGACCGCATCGCCAATTTCATTTTGGGTTCGTATCAGCTGGATTTCGACTACAAGCGTTCGTGGCTCGAACTGCATCTTTCGCCCAAACAAGCTGGTGTTTGGGGACAAGCCGCAGGTGGAGGCTTGAGCCTTGCCGAAGCCTGGGCTTTGGTGAAATCGAAAAATGGTTTTTTTGCCAAAATAGGTCGTCAGATCCTGAATTACGACGATGAGCGCATCTTGGGTTATGACGACTGGACGATGACCGCCCCCACCCACGACGTGCTGAAGTTCGGCTACGAAGGCCACGGACACAAGGTTCACCTTATCCTTGCCTACAACCAGAATGCCGACAACCCCGACACAGGCAACACTTATTATTCCGACGGCATCCAGCCCCACAAGTCGATGCAAACGCTTTGGTATCATTATGATACGCCCAGTTCGTTGTTCGGCGGGTCATTGCTCTTCATGAACGTGGGAATGCAAAGCACCGATCCAGAACACCCTAAGACTTATTACCAGCAACTGCTCGGAACCTACCTTTCGTTCACGCCAAAGCATTGGGCTGTGACGGGTTCTTTCTATTACCAGATGGGCAGGCAAGAAGACGGCATTCCGATAAGCGCATTCATGGGTAACGCAAAAGTGCAATTCACGCCCAACGACATTTTCTCCGTTTATGCCGGCTACGACTATTTGAGCGGCGACAAGTATTTCGCATTGCCTCCCCACGGCGCCTTAGGCATGGTTTTCCACGACACCATCCGAGGCTTCAATTCCATTTATGGCTCGCACCACGACTTTTATGGCGCGATGGACTTTTTCTACCTCGACAGTTTTGTCGGCAACTTCACGCCTGGCCTTCAAAACCTCTTTGTCGGTGGCACGGTCAACCCCGTCAAGAAACTGAACATCAACCTTTCGTACCATTATTTCGCCATTGCAACCAATCTGGATTACGTCCCATCAAAGAGCCTCGGCCACGATTTCGAAATCAGGGCCAGCTATGCCTTTTCCGATTTCGTCAAGCTGTCGGCGGGCTTCTCTTACCTGATGGGCACGGAGACCATGGCCATCCTTCAGCAACTTGAGGAAACGCGAAGGATGCGCTGGGGATGGCTGATGCTGTCCATAACACCGAAAATATATACAACCACTTGGCAAGACAAGAAATAAAAAAATAATATATGAAAGCTCAAACCGCACCTTTATCACAATCGCAAGTCGGCATTTACGCCGAATGCATGCAAAGCACTGAAAACAAAGTATATAACATTCCTTATCTTTTTCATGTAAACAAGGAAATCGACCTTGAACGCCTTCGGAAAGCCATCTTGGAAATGCTCGCAGCGCACCCCTACGCCAACTGTCGCGTGAAGGTGAATGAGGAAGGCGTTCCAGAACAATACATTGACAACCAGGCGTTTGAAATTGACATTGAAGAGATCGACAGCATCGAACAAGAGAAGCCCAAATTGCTGAAACCGATGGGGTTCGAAGGAGAAAAGTTGCTTTATTTCAAATTGTTGAAGGCAAAAGAGGGCAATTTCATTTATTTCCAGTTCCATCATGTTGTTTTTGACGGGGCATCGTTCACCACAATGCTGCAAGACATCGATAAGGCATATCAAGGCTTTCGCCTTGATGTTGAGAAGTTTTCATCCATCGAATATGCCATCGAAGAGCACGAGTTGAGGCAAGGCGAGGCTTGGAAAGCCGACCAAAAATGGTATCAGGACCATTTCGTTTGCGATGATGTGGACACCTCACTCCTCCCCGACCTCGAAGAAAACGAATTCCGCAGCCACACCATCGAGAGAATCTTGAATGTGGATGCAGCCGCCATCGACCGTTTTTGCAAGGATAATAGCGTGAAACAGAGCAACTTCTTCAGTTCTGCGTTTGCACTTCTTCTGTCGCGCTACACGGGCGACGAACAAGTGCTGTTTTCCACCATTTGGCACGGGCGCAACGACCAACGCTTGAATCACATCTTCGGCATGTATGTACGCACTTTGCCAGCTTTGTATCGACTAAATGGCGAGATGACCGTGGGCGACCTGTTCGAACAGGGCAAACTGACTTCGGAAGGCGCACGACAGCACAACCTTTATTCTTTCGCCGACTTTTGCAGCGAACAAGGTACGCAGACGCATCAAATGTTTGTGTATCAAGGGAAACTTTACAATGAAGCCAGCATCGGTGGTTACCCGATAAAGATTGAACCGCTATTTGATAACTCAACAAACGAGCCTATCGAAATACAGGTCTTCCAACAAGCTGAAGGCTATAGGATTGTGCTTTCCTACCATGCACATCGTTACTCCGAGGCGCTCATCAACCAGTTTATTGCAAGCTACGAAACCATCCTGACGCACATGATGGATTTGAACTTGCAACTCAAAGACATACAGAATGTTTCTGATGATCAATTAAAGCTCCTTGACAAGTTCAATGAAACCGATGTCGACTACGACGAAACGCAAACCATCGTCTCATTGTTCAAGAAGCAAGCCGAGCTTCATCCCGACAAGACGGCGGTGGTTTACAAGGACAAGACGTATACCTATCGCGAACTTGACGAACTGAGCGACAACATTGCAAAAAGATTGGCGGCAAAAGGTTTGGGCAGCGAAGATGTGGTTGCCGTCTTGATTCCGCGTTGCGAATGGATGGCCATTGCCTCTCTCGGCGTGCTGAAAGCCGGCTGCGCCTACCAGCCTTTGGATCCCTCCTATCCCAAAGAGCGTCTGGAGTTTATGGTTCAAGATTCAGGTACAAAAATGCTCATTGCCGATGAAGAACTGCTTCCGCTTGTGGAATTTTACAAAGGTGAAGTATTGCTCACCCGAGAGCTTAACCAAAGCGTCGAAGCCGATGTGCAAATCGGTCCTCCAACGGCACACAGCCTGATGACGATGATCTACACTTCGGGCACTACTGGAGTTCCCAAAGGTTGTCAAATAGAGCATCGTAACGTGGTGGCATTCTGCTTGATGCATCAAGCGTGTCACAACATTACTGAGCAAAGCAAGATTGCCGCATACGCCAGCTTCGGTTTCGATGCCTCGATTGAGGAATTGTTCGGTAGTCTGACCATTGGCGCCGAGTTGCACATCATTCCCGAGGAAATCCGCCTCGACTTGATGGCCTTGAACGACTATTTCGTGCAAAACGGCATCACACATTCGTTCATGACAACGCAAGTGGCCTATCAGTTTGCGACCAACTTTGAGTGTAAGTCGCTGCAACGCCTGATGACGGGTGGCGAGAAACTACCTTCGATGGTGCCGCCGCAGCATTATGTGATGGCCAATGGCTACGGTCCTTCGGAAGCCATCTGCTATGTCACCAACTTCGACGTGACCGAGGAACGCAAGAATATCCCGATTGGCAAGGCGCAACGTAACATCAAGTGCTATATCGTTGATAAACAAGGACATCGATTGCCTGTGGGTGCCAATGGCGAGTTGTGGGTGGCTAGTCCACAGGTGACGCGAGGCTACCTCAACCGTCCCGAAAAGACCGCTGAGGTCTACCTTGAAAACCCGTTCGATAAGGGGGAGAAATACCATCGGGTTTACCGCACGGGCGACATTGTGCGGTATTTGCCTTCGGGCGACATCGAATTTGTTGGGCGCAAGGACGGCCAGGTGAAAATCCGTGGTTTCCGTGTTGAGTTGAAAGAAGTGGAGGCCGTCATCAGGCAGTTCACGGGCATCAAGGATGTGACCGTGCAGGCCTTCGACGAAGAAGGTGGCGGCAAGTTCATCGCTGCCTATATCGTTTCCGACGATACCGTTGACATCCAGAAACTTAGCACTTTCATCATGGATGAAAAACCGCCCTATATGGTGCCAGCTGTGACGATGCAAATCGACAAGATACCGCTCAATCCGAACGGCAAAGTCGATAAAAAATCGCTGCCAAAACCCGAGAAACAGTTGGGTGTTGAAAGTTTAGAGTTTAGAGAGGTGCCGATGAATGTGTTGGAGCAGGAAATCCATGGCATCATTGCAAAGATTATCAACACCGAGGACTTCGGTGTGACGACGGTGTTGGGCTATGTCGGCCTCACCTCCATCATGGCCATCAAGCTGGCGATTCAGATCAACAAGCGATTCGGTGTCTCCCTCGAAGCGAAGTCGCTGGCCAAGACGGGCACTTTGCAGACCATCGAGAACGAGATTTTGGCCAAGATGATGAGTGAAGACGCTGAAAAAGAAACAGTTAAAAACGAGACCCATACCGACACGAACAATATTCCGTTGTCGTATGCGCAGATGGGCGTTTATGTGGAATGTGTCAAGCAGCCTTCCACCACGCTTTATAACATCCCGTCGCTTATCCGTTTCCCGAAAGAAACTGACACACAATTACTTAAAAAATGTGTGGAAACCGTCATCAAGGCACATCCGCAGTTCCGGGTGCATTTTGGAAGCGAAGGAAGCAATGTTGTACAAATCGTTGAAGTTAACCAGCCTATCGTTATCAAACAGAGTGAGTTAGGTGAAACGGAATTGGAAAAATACAAATCGGAGTTTGTTAAGCCATTCAATCTGAAACAAGGGCCGTTGTACCGCATGGAAATCGTCGAAACCGAGAAACAAGTTTATCTCTTGGCCGATGTCCACCATTTGATTTTCGACGGTGGCTCCCTTGACGTGTTCCTGAGCCAGTTGTGCGAACTCATGAACAGCCAAGAAATCGAAGCCGAAGCTATCAGCTATGCCGATTTCGTTGCTGACGAGAAAGCCACCGAAAATAGCCAGAGCCATACCGAGGCCAAAGACTTCTTCAACGGACGTTTGGGCAAGTTGGAAGGTGTCACCGAAGTGCCCTCCGACCTGACCAACCCGCTGGAGCAAGGTTCGACCAGCTCAGTATCCAGTGCATTGAATTTCAATGCGATGGAAGCTTTCTGCAAGCAACACAACATCTCTCCTGCCCACCTCACTTTGGCGGCGGTGTTCTATTCATTGTCACGTTTCACCAACAATGAGCAGGTTTGCATCACCACCATCAGCAACGGGCGTTCCGACCTGCGCATCCGCAACACGGTGGGGATGTTCGTCAACACATTGGCATTGAGTGCGCAGATTGGCGAGCAGACCGTGATGGACTTTCTCGATGAAACCAGCAGGAACTTTGACGAGACGCTCCGGCACGAGAACTATCCTTTCGCTCAAATCGCTGCGGATTACGACCTTTCGGCGGAAATCATGTTTGCCTACCAGTTAGGGATTATCGACCGCTATGTTGTCAATGGCCAACAGCTTGAGGTTGAGCCGCTTGAATTAGACGCTCCGAAGTTCCGTATCGCTTTCTTCATCCAGGAGAAAGACGGTGTGCCGAGTGTTTGCATTGAATACGACAACGGCCGTTACAGCGAAAGCCTGATGCAACGCCTGGCGCAGTCGATCTGCAATGCGATTGACGCCTTCATCCGTCAGCCAGAGATGGCATTGCAACATGTTTCCTTGCTTGATGCCGAGCAAACCGCTGTACTCGACAGTTTCAACCAGACAGAAGTGCCTTACGACGACACGCAGACCATCGTTTCGCTGTTCCACCGTCAAGTGGAGCAAACGCCTGATAACATGGCAGTTGTGTATCACGACAAGCACTATACTTACAAAGAAGTGGATGCCATCTCGGATCGTATCGCCAATTACCTTGTGCAGCAAGGCCTTGGCCACGAGGATGTGGTTTCTGTGCTCATTCCACGCTGCGAGTGGATGGCCATTGCATCTTTGGGCGTGCTGAAAGCCGGTTGCGCTTATCAGCCTCTCGACCCGAGTTATCCTGCCGAGCGCTTGAACTTCATGATGAAGGATGCCAACGCCAAGTTGCTCATCGCCGATGAAGAATTGCGTCCCATCGTTGATGAATACCAAGGTGAAGTGCTGTTGACGAAAGACATCGACAAGTTGCCTACGGCTGATACTGTAAAGGTCGACATCACGCCTTCGAGCCTATTTATCATGCTTTACACTTCGGGTTCGACGGGCACGCCCAAGGGCTGCCAACTCGAACATGGCAACCTTGTGGCTTTCTGCCATTGGTACCAGTGTCATTATGGCCTGACTGCCAACGACAAGGTGGCCGCCTATGCCAGTTACGGCTTCGACGCCTGCATGATGGATATGTATCCAGCGCTGACATGCGGTGCCTGTGTCTATATCATCGGCGAGGACATCCGCTTGAACTTGCCTGATTTGAATGATTACTTCAATT
>CAMVCZ010000014.1 GCA_947166105.1 uncultured Bacteroidales bacterium | reverse complement strand
CCCCCAACGGGCTGCGGCTCTGTGCTGGCCTCAGACTCTCAAAGAACTTGCTCCCTCATCCTTCGTTTCATCCCCTCTTTCCCTCGGAAGCGGATTGCAAAAGTACAACCATTTTGGTTAATGGCAATCAAAAATTTCAATTATTTTCAATCAAATGTTATATATTGTTGTAAATCATAATTATAAAAGTTTTATAATCTGCAAATTTCACCGAAAAATGGGCGGTTTTTACTCGTTTTTTGGTGGTTCGATGAGGCAAAATATGGTGTTTTGGTTGGTTTGAACAAGCTCAATTGTTCCAACAATGATGAAATCAGTCAAAATTGCTTCGGCTTTTCTACGGTTGATGCACGCCAATTTTTGGAATTCTTGTAGCGTGATTTGCCCATGCTCGGAAAGAAAGCTGAGAAGTTTGGCTTCGGTTTCGGTAAAAGTGATTTTGGCGGGTCGGGAAGACTTCTCGGATTTCCACACCTTAATTAATATAGGGTCGGCAACGAGGTTTTCGTCTTTAACCCTGACAAAGATTTTGTACTCGCCCTGATTGTCGGGAGCTTTGTGCTTGTGATGCTTGTCCTTTGGAATGATGATTTCCAGCACGGTCTTGCCATTGATTTCCCATTCCTCGGTGGTGTATTCCACCTTGGGTAGGCAATACATTTCCGCAGCGGCCTGAATCATGTGGATTTCCTCATCGGAGCGCACCCCAGCGATAGAACCATTGTCTTTCACGCCAACGAGAAGCCTTCCGCCGTCAGTATTGGCGAATGCGGCGAGGGAACGGGCAATGCGCCGACTGTCCGAAATCTCGAATTTGAAGTCGAGCATCTGATGTTCGCCTTCCTGGATCAATTTCTGGATATGGTTTTCTTTTGCTTTCATCGAGGGTGCAAAGGTAGGACTTTTTTCAATGCTTTATGGTGATAATATTAATAAGGTATGGGAAAACGGTATGGAGGTCGTGAAAACCGTCGGCGAAAAACGAAGTAAGTCGGAAGAGGGTAGAGGGCGTTTTTAGGCCATTTGGGAATGTTTGTTTTTGGGATGGAAGAGAAGGTCGTTTTGGGGTCAAAAACGCAAATTTCGCAATGTTTAATTATGTAAAATTTACAAATCCACAAAATTTACATTATTAAAACAATTAGAAATAAATAAATGAAAATCAATAATATAAATCAAAATATTACAAATGTAATATTTACAAGTTTAAATAAACAAACGAAAGATGGTTGTAAAACTATGGAATAATAGTCGATTTTGTTTTGTTTATAATTGATATTCAAATATATACATATATTTATTTAAAGTGATATTATAGAAATAATGTGTCAATTTATGGTGATGGTACGAATTTATAATAATACTATTCAAATATTTAGTATTTAAGTATTTATATTATGATTTATAAAGTAATTCGTCAATGTGTTAGGGAAGTATGGATGGTTTACAAAAATAAATTTGTTAAGGTTGTGATTTGTAATGATAAAATGTTTACTTTTGTCAATCAAATTGAAGCGAAAAATGAAAATTTGAGGAGTATACAAGTATGGAAAATGAAGAAATGAAAGATCGGATTGCTCATATTATCCGAGCCAAAAACCTGACCGCTGCCGAGTTTGCCATTCGCTTGGGCATTCAACCTTCCAACATCTCTCACCTCCTTTCGGGGCGCAACAATCCGAGTTTGGATTTTGTGAGAAAACTGAAAGACACCTTCCCCGAATACAATTTGGATTGGATTGTGATGGGCAAAGGCCCGATGACGGTGTCGGAACCATACATAATGCCTGTTTCTGGAACTGGTTTACCTGAAATGAAAGCTGAAGAAAACAAGGCAGATGTTTTGGATGGGACATTATTTGCTACGCCAGAAATGTCATATAAGTCTGAAAAACAGCAATATCCATTGCAAGATAACGGATTGAAGAAACTCATATTGGTGTATGATGACAACACCTTCGAGGTGCTAACGCCTCGATGATTATTTTGTCACATATTAATTAGGTGTCGAATCGGAAAAAAGTGTAATTTTGCAGGCTTGAATTGAAGTTATGTCGCAAGATACCTTTTTTGAACGCTTTGATGCTGTGATTCAGTCACCTAAACGTGTTGTTTTGGCTTGTCATGTCAATCCCGACGGGGATGCCATTGGCTCGGTTTTGGCCATGTCGGAGTTCCTGAGAGCGAAGGGACATGAGACTAAAATGGTAGTTCCCAATGATTTCCCTGATTTTTTGCATTGGATGCAGGGTTCTCAGGACTTTCTCATTTTTGAGCAAAACGGTGAGGCTTGTAAGGAGGCCATAGCTGCAGCGGAAGTTATTATGATGCTGGATTTCAATAATTTGGCGCGTTGTGGTATCTTGCACAACGAAATCGGGAAGACACGTTGCCCGCGAATCTTGATTGACCACCATAGGGATGCCGATTTAAGCCAGTTCTATTGCTCCTATTCAGATGCTTGTGTTTCAAGTGCTTCCGAAATCGTGGCAGAGATTATTCTGCACTACGGTAAAAGCCATTTCACGGAGAGCATTGCTACGAATTTGATGGTGGGCATTATGACCGACACAGGCTCGTTTGCACATTCCATGTATCATCCGCGCACTTTTGAACTTTGCAGTTTGTTGGTTGAACGTTCCATGCCGTATACTCTTATCCATCAGTTGGTTTACGATACCATGTCGGAGAACCGTTTGCGACTTTTGGGCCATTCCATCAACAACAGGATGGAAGTTTTGGATGAGTTTTCCACGGCCATTATTGCGTTGAACAAGAGCGACTTGGAGCGTTTTGACTATCATACTGGCGACACAGAGGGTGTGGTGAATTTCCCGCTGTCGATGAAAAAAATCAAGATGTCGGTGCTCGTTACGGAAAGGCAAGACCAAATCAGGCTTTCGTTCAGGTCGAAAGGCAGTTTTTCGGTGCATGAGTTGGCGCAAAAGCATTTCAAAGGCGGTGGTCACACCAATGCTGCGGGCGGCACATTGACTTGCTCGTTTGAAGAAGCTTTAATACAATTGAAGGCGGTGTTGCCCGAATACAAGGATTTGTTAAGCAAAGCGGAATGAAGATTGCTGTTAAATATCTGATTTTTATGCTGTTGTTGGCTTTTATCTCATGTGGTGAAAAGCCGCAGAAACAGGCTGAAACCCTTTCAAAAAGCGAGATGAAAAGCAGCATGGAGAAAGCGAACCGCTATTTGCTGAACGAGGAGGAAACTGACATTGAGAATTATATCAAAAGGCACGGTTTGGCCATGACTTCGACGGGAACGGGATTGAGGTACCAGATTCTCAAACAAGGCTCGGAACAGAAAATCGGGAAAGGGGAGCGCGTAACCTTGGAATATGAGCTACATTCCATCGCTGGAGATTTGATTTATTCATCTGAAAAAGAAGGAGTTAAGGATTTTGTCGTTGGTGAAGGTGCTGTGGAGTCGGGCCTTGATGAGGCCATGACTTACTTGCATCGGGGAGATGTGGCCAAACTCATCATCCCGTTCCATTTGGGCTTTGGCCTTCATGGTGACGACAATAGGATTCCTGAATATGCAACTTTGGTTTATACAATAAAAATAATTGATAATCAATAATTTATGAATAAGAAAAGATTGTTGTTCGCATTGGTTTGCCTCACGGCAATGATGATTACCGCTTGCACCCAGAAATATCCGGGCTATAAGCAGACAAAAAGTGGACTGTATTACAAGTTCCATAGCCAAAACCAGTCAGCCATCCAGCCAAAATTGACTGATTTCTTGAAAGTTGAGATGACTTGCTATTTGAATGACTCGTTGTATTATGACTGGCAGGGTTCGCAAAAGGAGGTCTACACCCAATTGCGGGAGCCGGTTTTTGCTGGTGATTTGCAGGAGGCTTACGCCATGATGCACGTTGGCGATTCGGCTTCGTTTTACGTGAAGGCGGATTCGATTGCCGTGCTTTACTATGAGCAAGACCCCAAGGCGGTCGGTTTGAAGCCAGAAGATTTTTTCCGCTATGAGGTGAAATTAGTGGAAGTGAAAACCGAAAAGGAGTTTCAGGACGACATCGAAAAGCTGAAGGAAAGACGGAAGGCAGACTCGGAAAAGGCGTTTTTGGACTATTTGGAAGCCAACAATGTCACGGATAGCACTCCTTCGGGGCTTTACTATTCCAAGTTGAAGACCACAAGAGGCGCACAGCCGAAGGTGGGGCAGAAGGTCCTGATTAAGTTTGTGGCCACTTATCTTGACGGCACGCCGTTGGGCGATTCTGACCAATTGGGCGGCCAATATGAGGTGGAATATGGCAAGGGCATGGTGCTGCAAGGTTTGGACGAAGGCATCGGCCTGATGCGTGAGGGAGAGAAGGCGCGTTTTGTGCTTCCTTACTCGTTGGCCTACGGTGAAAGCACCTACGGTTATATCCCGGCCTACTCAAACCTCGTCTTTGATGTTGAGTTACTGGATATTATGGATAAATAAGAATAATCAATCAACAATTAAACACTTACAAAAATGAAAAAAAGTATCTTTATGATGGCCGTTGCGGCCATGCTGGTTGCGGGTACGGTGTGTGCCTGCGGTGAGAAAACCCCGTATGTGGGATTCCAAAAAACACAAAACGGACTGTATTACAAGTTCATCGACAAAAGCGAAGGCCCACAACCTCAGATTGGCGACCTGCTTGAAATCAAATTGGCCTGCATGGTGAACGATACCACAGTCATCATTCCTAACATGGAAAACATCATGCAGTTGCAAGAATCGCAGTTTGCCGGCGACCTTTTCGAGGGTTTTGCCATGATGCACAAAGGCGATTCCGCCTCATTCATCGTTAATATCGACTCCACTTTCAAGTATTTGATGGGTCATCCGCAACTGCCAGAAGGCTTCACTTCGACGGATGTGATGCGTTTCGATATTCGTTTGAACGATTTCTATCCTGAAAGCGAATATGCCCAACGTATTGCCTTGAAAGTCAAGCAGGCCAACGAAGAACGCATCGCCAAGCTGAAGGCCGATCATGCGGAAGAGACTGCTACTGCAGCTCAGCAATTGGCTGAGTATCTGACTAAAAACAAGATTGAAGCCAATCCTACGGAATCGGGCCTTTACTATGTGATGACCACTGAAGGCAATGGCGAGAAGCCTGTTGCCGGACAAATGGTGAAGGTGCATTACACGGGCAAGCTGCTCGATGGCACTGTATTCGACTCATCAGTTGAGAGAGGCGAGCCCATCAGCATCCCGATTGGCGTGGGTCAGGTTATCCCAGGTTGGGACGAAGGCATTCAGATGATGTCGAAAGGCGAAAAGGGTGTGCTTTACATACCTTATTATTTGGCATACGGTGAAAGACAGGCTGGCGAAAAGATTGTCCCGTTCTCCAATCTGATATTTGAGGTTGAACTTGTTGATTTCGAATAAGATGAGAAGGGTTTTCATCCCGTTTTTCGCTCTTGTGCTGATGGTGACGGCAGTATCGTGCCGCAACGATTCGGTCTTTTCCGGATACCAGAAGATGGAGAGCGGAGCCTACATGAAGTTTTACAGCAAGGGCAACTCGGAGGTGATGCCTCGCCTTAACGACGAGGTCACCTTCGAGATGGCTCAGTATTTTAATGATACGCTGCTGTTTACCACTGCTGGCGAAGAACCAATGTGCCTCGTGCTACAGAAAGCCGATTTCGTCGGCGATGTGGCCGATGCCCTTTTGATGATGCATGTGGGCGACTCGGCTCGACTTGTGGTGTTGGCCGACTCGGTGTTTACCGTCATGTTCCAGATGGAGGAGATTCCTGCCGAATACTCAGGCAAGCCCATCTATTACGACTTGAAACTTCTTGAAGTGAAACCATTTGAGGTATTGGAAGTCGAGCGTAAAGCATTGATGGACAGTCTGAAAGCCGTGGAAGACGCTTTCTTGGCCCCTTTGAGGGACGACCCCAAAAACACCTTGACGGAATCAGGACTTATCATCCTTGAAAAGACTGGCAAAGGCAAACCCGCCAAGATGGGTGAATATGTCGATTTCGATTTCACGATGTGCGACCCCAACGGTGATACCATCATGAACTCTTTCGGCGTGGAACCTGTTGAGATGCAGTATGGCGAGGAGTTCATCGGAAAGGGGTTCACTGAAGCCTTGGGATTGGTGCCTAATGGCGGCTCGATGCGTTTCGTGATTCCTTCCGCTTTGGCTTTCGACAGCGTTGGTTTTGAGCAGTACATCCAGCCTTACACGCCTTTGGTCGTCGTGCTGAAGATGAACAGTGTGATGGATCAGGCAGCCTACGACAAGCATCAGGCCGCTTTGGAGGCTGAAAAAGAGGCCGAAAAGAACCGTATGTTGTCGTTGGAGAGCAAGTCGATTGAGGACTTCATCAAATCGAACAATATCACTGAAACACCAACGGAATCAGGTCTTTACATTGTCCGTCAGGAAGAAGGCACTGGCAAATTGGCCCAATGGGGCGACGAAGTGGCGGTGCATTACATCTTGTGTACTTTGGACGGGAAAGAGGTGGAGTCGAGTTACGATTTTGACCAGCCCATCAGTTTCAAAATCGGGAACAACGAAATGATTTCCGCCATCGAGGAGGCGCTGATGACCATGGCTCAGGGAGCGAAGGTCACTTTGGTTACGCCTTCGGAATTGGCCTTTGGCGAGTTCAGTATAGACGAGGACATTCCTCCTTATTCGCCTCTGAAGATTGAGTTGGAGTTGGTTGAGATTAAGTGAGATTGACCTTGAAATCAAGTTGGGAGATTGCTTCAAGTGTTGCAATCTCCCTTTTTTGTTTTCACGATTTCAGTTTCCTTTTGAGGTATTGGTATAATCTGGTATCTTTCATTCTCTCCCTAATTCGATAAGGCTCGTATGAGAAATAGGCCTTCAAATATGCAGAATTGTCGAATTGTTTCCACATTCTTAACAAATAAGTTGGTCTGGAGCTTTTGGGGTTGTACTTGAAACGGGACTGTTTCGCATTGGCCGAAAGTCTGTATTCCCAATTGTTGTATGACCAAATGCTGTAGGCCATTCCTGCGGCACTTACTATTCTGTGTTTCAGGAAAATGTCTGTGAGATGAATGTAACGTTCCCATGCTCCTTTGCCATTGGGCGAAAAACGCGCAAGTTGCCTGTCGATTTCACCTGTAAGAGGAGTAAGGCAGACTTCAAACACTCGGTTTGTGTTGGCATAACTGAGTTCGTTGGCGAGAAGATTTCCGTAACGGCAGTAGAACTTGTCCCTGAAGTTGGGGTTTGTGAGCAGTTTGGAGAACATTAGGACTGGAGCGACTGTTCTGCCAAAGTTGTCGATGGCAAGCCGAAAAGTGTTGGGATAGCAAGGACCGCAACCACCATCGCCATCGTAAAAAATCCATCGCCATTTTCCGTCGCGGGCCTGCCAGCACCGCATGTTTCCGTCTGGCCAATCGCTGATTCCAGTGAAAATATAGAAACAATAATAATCGATAAAGCAATCTATGTCAATCAGTTGGCAGGCTTTTTTGTAAGACTCATCTTCCGTCAAATCGGAGTTGATGAACCATCGCATCATGGCTACAAAATTGTCATTTTTCCCATCGGCCACATGCCCGTACCACGATTCAATGACATTGACATCGTTTTTGTCGTATCCGAAATGTTCAGAGATGTATTGAGCATCAGGCTTTTCCTTTAGGAAATAGATGCCCCAGTATTCACCGTTCAAATAGAGGACAACGGGACGATCGGCCATAGTTTCTGCATTAACCGAGTATGCCAAACGGTTGCATAGAAAATCGCCGAAGTAACTTTCGTCTTTCAGGGGCTTCAGTGTAAGGTGTTTGAAACACCTGATTTCAGTGGTTTCAAAAAACTTATGGCAAAACCGTTTCTCTCCATATTCTTTTCTTGCATAGACTTTCATACCTTTTTGTGTACCACTTCTTGCAGCGTTGCCATGCATTCGCAGCCCAGCCAATTGGTTGATGCCGCTGTTGTCGTGTTCGTAAAATTCTATGTTGCAGAGCCTTTCCCAATCTCTTCCGTGCTGAAAACAATTGTTGTGGGCACCGCCTTGCAAATAGATACCTTCTTCATAGCCAAACAGTGCAGTTGAGTCGGAGCATAGCGAAACGACAGGCAAGTCGTTTGGATAATCATCGAGCGATTTGATGAAATAAGAGTTAGTGGTCGTGGCACCGACGCGGTTGCCTTTCGAATCGAAGGCGGCAGCGCGGATAATGATGCACTTTTGCACAGATTCAGGAACAAACCATGCGGAATCAGGACAAGTTTGTACGGTGTAAATGTTTGAGTTTGAATATAGATTTTGGTCCAAAAACAATGGTTGACTATATTCTGCATCCTTGGTGGTAGGTGTATTTCCATTCAGGGTGTAATGGATGACAAGGTTTTCAGGACAAGTTAATGCGAGGCTGAAAGAAGCGTCGTAAAAGCCGCCTTGAGTTGAAAAAGTTACTGTTGTATCATTGTTGATTGCGTAAGATGTAAGCGCAAAAAGCAAGAGAAACAAGGTCAACCGTAGCCTTTGAATGTTTGGTTTCATTCGCTAATCTCAGAATTAAATCCCTCTTTATCAGCATAATAAACATCAATCGAAGCAATCAATGCAGCGAGGCTCCATACGGGGATGGCTAATTTGTCGGTGTCCAAGAAGTTGTTGAGGAAACCGTGGACAAAATAACTGATGAAGGCGAGGGTGGCTCCCAACACCAACACTTTGGCTTTCTTGTTCTTGCAGCGGTTGTAGGCCATAATGCCGCAATAGACCGTCACGATGACAAAGGTCAGCACGAGGAGCGAGCCTACCAAGCCCTGCTCCGCCAACGGGCCGAAATATTCGGAGTGGGCATTGCCGCCATCGCCGGCGTTGGTGCTGATGATGGTCTTCTCTTTCGACATCTGGAAGGGCGCATAAACAAACTGGTAAGTGCCAGGCCCCCAGCCAAATACAGGCCGCTCGTTGAACAAGCGGAAAGCTGACTGCCAGCGGTTGATGCGTTCCAAATTGGAGGCATCGGTGGAGATATTGGTGATGGATTGGATGTTCTCAACAAGGTCGCCGGAAGCGTCTTGGTTGTTCTTCTCCAAAGTGTCGATGATTTGGTTTTGGAAAGTGAAAAACAGCCCAACCAAAATGACCAAAATGGTGGCAATCCAGCGGAACTTGATCTTCAGCAATACGCAGAACAAGACACCCAAGGCGGCAATCATGCTAATCCAAGCCGCGCGGCAGTTGGAGAGCGTTAGTGCGACGCTCAGCAAAACGACTACACCTATAATGATCAGTTTCCTCGATTTCTTGATGCCGGGCAGGAAAACATAGGTCAGGGCAAGGATAAGGTAGATGGCCAAAGCCGCGCCGTAGGCCGTGTGGTCGTTATAGAAAGGCGACATCACCCAGTGCGCCGAGTCGCCGTCGAAGCCGTATTGCGCATGGTGGACGATGGTGAAAACGCACACGATGCACAGCGCGGCGATGTAAAGCCAAATGAAACGATGGATGTTTTTCGGCTCCCTGAAAAGCAAGGCGCAAAGGAAGAAACCCGGAACGACAAACCATAGTCTTGAGGCGATAAACTTCAGGGACACCACGGGCATTTCGCTCGTGATGGTGGTGACCAACATCCAAGCGAACATGCAATAGATGACGATGGCGATTGGATGCTGCGAGATGCGCTTGTCGTATCGGCCATCGTATAGCATTTTGGCGATGAAAAGCACCAAAATACCCATTAGTAGCGGTTCGGCGGGCAGCGAAATAGCCAAACCCGCATCCAAGGAGTCCAAATTGATGGAAAGGGGCACGGTGAAAGCCGTGAGCAACAGCACTTTATCCAATGAGAAGATGTAGAGCAGCAAAACGCCAAGCACGACGGGCAGGGCAAAGAAGAAGTAGGTGTTCTTCTTTACCACAAGGAACAGCCCAACGGCCACGAAAAGTGCCGCGATGAGATAAAGCCAGGCTATTTTCGCTTTTTTCTCCACAACTTATTTTGTTTCGGGAACGAAACGCTTCCGGTTCTCGATGATGAAGATGACAACGATGGAAAGCAACAAAGCCCCCAAGCCACTCAAAGCGACCACCACCCAGCGCACGGGGAAGGATTTCTTGTCGGCGGGGAAGGGTTCGGTGATAATGTTGGAATAAGTGAGGTTGGAGTTGTAGAAACGCAGGTTCTGCTCGTAGTCTCTTTTGATGAGAGAATAGGTATTGGCTTCGGCAATGATTTTGGTTTCCAAATCGACGGCATCGGCACCGTATTGTTCAAGGTTTTGCTTGAGTTCGTTGGCCTTGTTGGAGCCGTTGATGAAGCCGCGCGTCACTTCGCGGAGTTGGCCGGAATAATTGAGCACGCCGTAATTGGTGGCGAGGTCGGTAAGGTTCTGTTTAAGCGAATCAATGTCGCGTTGCTTCATTTTGAGTTGCATGTCGTACATGTCAACCACTTCGCCAACTTTCTGTTTATGAAGGTTGTGCACCTTTTGGTCATAAAATTTGAGAATGTCGTTGGCGATGTTGCAAGCCACAAAGGGGTCTTTGTCCATGACGGTGATGCTGATGGCCTCGTAAGGCGTTTTGCCAATCTTGATTTTGCTGCGATACTCGTTAATCATATAGGTCTTGGCAAACTTGTAGTTCCTATCGATTTTGTAGTCGGTCCACAGGTCGTGTTTCTCGATGATGGAGTCCATAATCGACCTTGAGTTGATGATTTCGAGCATTTGTTCGGTCTCGCTTTCATCGGAATAGGGGCTGATGTTGGCGGGATAGGCCACGGCCACCGACTTGTAGAGCGGGGTGATGAACATGGAACTTGAGAAAATGGCGCCGCAAATGGCCGCAGCCAAAGTGATGATGATGATGTGCCATTTCCATTTCAGGATGAGTTGCACCAAAGAAAGATTGTTGAAATTGTTATCCATTGTTGTTTGTGTTATTTTCCGATTGATGTTGAAAGGGTTGGTAAATGAGGCTAATTCATTTGTTTTCTTTGTTTTGCGGGGTTTTGGCGACCGAATTTTTCTCGGCCTCCCGACGAAAAAAGTCTTTCGAGCGGTCGTAAAATACGATGCAGAAGATGAGCAACAGGAAGGTGCTCAAAACGGTGACTACCACGATAATCCACCGAATGGGGTAACTCTTGCGCTCGGCTTGGAACGCCGAAGTGACCACAAATTTATGGGGAATGTCCTGCGTGGCGTCCATCTTGGCTTCCTCGTATTTCGACTTGACCAACGAAAGTTGAAGGCGGTCGTTGTCCAAACGTTCATTGATGGCGTATGACGCGCCGCCGTATTCTGCCAAAATGTCTAATTGTTTCTGTATGTTATTGATTCCTTGCGTGTTGCCTTTGCCCAATTCAACAGCCATTTGCTGGCTGAGCATTTCCACTTGCGATTCATAATCGAACACGCCCAACTTGCGCAAGGTGTTCAGCGAGTCTTCCAACTGGTGCATTTCGTTCCAAAGCGTGGTGTATTCTTCCTCCACCAATCGGAAAGCCTTCACAGCCACTTCCTTCTGCATTTGGTTCATGGTGCTGTCGAAGATTTCCGCGATTTCGTTGGCGATGCGGGCTGAGAGTGCAGCATCAGAATCCAAAACGGTGATTTTCACCGCATTATATTCCGTGCGGCGGAACTTGATGCGGGCATCGTACAATTTGTTGAGTTTCGTGTAAGGATACTTGCTGTCGGGCTTGATGTTGTAGTGTTCCATCAGGTTGAAGCGACTGATGACCTTGTCGCGCACGCGGTTCGAGTTCAGCACTTGCAACATCTGTTCGGTTTGCTCGTCCTCGCCGAAGTTCATGATGTCCTTTTCCGATTGGTAAGTGGTGCTAATCAGCACTTTGGAGATGGAGTTGCTGGAGGTGGGGTAGATGATTGTGGTGGATTTGAAAAGGGGGGTGATGAAGAAGGGTGCGCTGAAAATCACGGCGCAGAGGGCGGCCACCGCCAGAATGATGAGGATGGGTTTCCTATATTCCACCAAAAGTTTGCATAAGTATTTGGAATTGTACGTGTTATGTTGCTGTTCTTCCATAGAATGTGTGAAATAAGTCGTCAAAAATAGGGAATTCCCCTGAAATGGCAATGAAAAATGTCAATTTAGGCCTTTTTTTCATGTGGAATGACGAGGCTGACAATCTCCTTGAGGCTCAACAAGCGGGTGAGGAAGATGGCTCCGCAATTGATGACAAACGCGATGGCGAAGCCAATCATCCAATTGATATTCAATTGTTTGATAAGCAAAGTTACCACAATAACCGAGGCAAGGAAAACAAGAATGTGAAGCCAATAACGCCCGTTGATTTCCAACTTCAAAATGCGTTTGGCGAGCAAATATTGCAGAAAAGCTGTCACGGTTTGCACGCAAAGGCTGGTGCAGGCCGCTCCCACCGCCTTGAAACGTGGTATGACGATGAGATTCAGCAAGATATTGATGATTACGCCCGCAGCTGCCACGAGGTTGAGTTGCTTCAAACTGCCGTTGGCCGTGAGCAGTGTGCCGAAAACGTATGTTGTTGAAAGACAGAAGAAACTGCCCATCAACAAGGGGAATACGTTGGCATATTGCCCGATGCGCAAGAGGTAGGCTGCTTCGGTTTCGGCTTCTTCGGGGTTATACATCATTTGCATGATTTCTTGACGATAGAAAACGCACATTATCAGCACGATACCTGCCATTGCCACGATGACATTGAACGAAGTCTTGACCAAATTGTTCAAGTCCGTTTTGTTTTTCAAAGTGGCGGCAAACATGGGCAAGAGCATGATTGCGAACAGGTTGGAGATGTTGTTGCCCGCGTCGAAGAGGCGGTAAGCACGACTATAGATGCCGGCTTGCACGCCCTTGTCGTCCAACAGCCTTTCCAAAAGGACAGGCTCGATGCGGCTATAGACACTCATCAGCAGCACGAGCAAGGCAAAGGGCAAACTCTGTTGTAATATCTCCTTGAAAAACTGGAAGTTAATCCTGAAACTGAGGCTTTCAGCATGGCGCAAAACGACGGTCAAGGCGAAAACGAGGGTGACGATGTAGGCAACGGTTTGGGCCTGCAAATACCAAATGACGTTGAACTTTTCCTTCGGGAACCAGCCGCTCCACAGCACGAGGCACATGATGACAATGGCTAAAACGCGGTCGAAGACGCTCAGGATGCTGTCTTGCTTGAACAAAAGCAAGCCTTGTATGTTCGACCTTAAATATAAGATGAATGACAGCAGGATTTGGTTCAGTCCGCACCAGAACAACAGTTTGAGTTTCAGGCCTTCGTTGTAGCCGACGAAATAGCCCACGACGAAGATGACGACGGCATAAAACAGTCCCAGTAGCAGCTTGATTTCGGTGAGGCCGCCGAAGTGCTTGGAAAGGTTTTTCGGGTCTTGCGCGACGCTGCGGCTGTTGAAGTTGGTGATGCCGAGGTCGAGCAATATATAAAATAGGTAGGAGAAGTTGAAAATGGCTTGGTAGGTGCCGTAGGAGGCGTCGCCGAGCAGGTTTTGCACCTCGCGGTCGATGCCAAGAATCCAGAACGGCTTCACCAACAGGTTGAGAAACAACAGGAAAATGATATTTTTTATGAAGCGGTTTTGCATTTAGTGCGACTGACAATTGAGCAACAAAAGTATAGAAAAAAACAATTTCATTTGTTTTTCCGCCCCCAATTTGGAAATAATATGTATTTTTACCCCGCGAAAAACTGACTAAAGGAAATGATCAAGGAACAGGAAGATATTGATGTCTTGGAAGAGGAACTCGTTGAAAATGAGAAGAGTTTGCTACTCATCAACGACGATGTGAATACGTTTGAATTTGTCATCGACACCTTGATGAAGGTGTGCCACCATACCCGCGAACAGGCCGAAACATGCGCTTGGATTACGCACTACAAGGGCAAATGCGCCGTCATGCACGGCAGTTTCGAGGAGCTCAAACCCTATTACGACATCCTGCTTGGTCATCAACTGACGGTAAAAATCACTGACTAATGGCAGGCTACACTTCATTGGAAATATTGGCCATCCAACAGGCCTACGAGTCGATGTTGGACGACATTCATCCCTCCGTCAACGCGCCGGAACATTTGGCCTTGATTGACAAGGCTTACCGCTATTGTTTGGAGAAATACGACGGTCGCTATCTGCTTTCGGGCAAGGCCTATATGCTGCACCTTATCGACATGGCACGCATCGCCGTGGTGGAGGTGGGTTTGGGCTACATATCGGTTGTGGCGGCATTCCTTCACGGCATTGATTATAAGAAAGGAGTGACTATCAAGGAATTACGAGAGCAGTTTGGCAGAACGGTGGCTATCATTTTGGAAGATTTCAGCGAGATTTCGAGATTGGACACTGAAAAAGTGGCCTACAACTCCGACAACTTCCAAGTGATGTACCTTTCGCTGATTGACGACATGCGCTCTGTGTTGCTCAAGATGGTTCACCGGGTATATGATGTGCGCAACCAGAATGATGTTGATAAAGGCCGATTGTCGCGTTACTTCCACGAAATCAAGTACATATATATTCCGATTTTGCATCGACTTGGCTTGTACAAGTTGAAAGCCGAGTTAGAGGAGAAGTTGATGCTTTACGAGAATCCGGCGATGTTTCACGAGATTGAGGCCAAAATAGAGGCCACAAGTGAGGCACGCAGGCAAACCGCTGAGGAGTTCGTGGCTCGCATTTCGGAGGCCATCAATGCTGAGTTGGAACGCACCAAGAAAAACGGGAAGAGCAAGTTCGCGTATTCCGTCAAGTGGCGTTTGAAGTCGATTCCGTCGATTTACGCCAAGATGAAGGCGCAAAACGTGCCTTTCGAGGAGGTCTATGATTTGATGGCGGCTCGCGTTATCATCCGTTGCGCCTTGAAGGACGAGCAGGAGTGCTGCTGGAGCGTTTATTCGGCGATTACGAACATTTATGAGCCTATGCCGGAACGCCTCCGCGACTGGATTACGAAACCGAAAGCCTCTGGTTATGAGTCGCTTCACACGACGGTGAAGTATGACGACAAAATGTGGTTTGAGGTGCAAATCCGGACCACCCGCATGGACGACATTGCCGAAACGGGACAGGCCGCACATTATTTATATAAAGGTGAGAAGGAAACCTCTGAGGAGTGGCTTTTGAATGTGCGCGAGGTGCTCGAAAACCCGGGTTTGGTTTCATTCGAGAATTCTTACAGGAAACTATATAAATCGGATAAAATCTTCATTTTCACGCCCGAAGGCGACTTGAAGCAGTTGCCGATTGGCTCCACTGTGCTTGATTTCGCCTACGAGGTGCATACCCGTGTGGGCGAGACCTGCAACGGTGCCCGCGTGAACGGAAAGATGGTGCCCATCCGCCATGTGCTGACTAACGGTGACAAGGTGGAAATCATCACGAGCAAGAAGCAGTCGCCGCGTGCCGACTGGCTTAATGTGGTTGTTTCGGAAAAGGCCAAGAACAAGATTAGGCGTTATCTGAAGGAGGAGGAACTGAAAGAGTCGGAATTGGGCAAGGGCATGTTGCAGAGAAGGCTGAAAAACTGGAAGTTACCCTTCTCTGAGACCGTAGTTGATATGTTGGTGAAGGAGTTCAAATTGGAAAACTCATTGCAACTTTACCATCAGATTTCGACCGAGAAAATCGACATGGCGGATGTGAAACATTTCCTTGTCACTAAGTTCGAGGGCATGTCCGACAAGTCGGAAAAGTCTGTGCCTGAGTTGGTTGAGTCGAGAAAAGACAATATCGCCGAGTCTGAGGAAAGTCTTTCCATCGGCGAGGACATCGATAATGTGACCTACAAGTTGGCCAAATGCTGCAATCCCATTCCGGGCGACAAGGTGTTTGGTTTTGTCACCAACGAGGGTACCATCAGCATCCATCGTATCAACTGCCCGAATGCCAAGAGTATGCAGCAACGTTACGGCTACCGCATCATCAACGTAAAGTGGAACGGCATCGAAAACGAAGGCTCGCAAGCCACCATCCGCATTTATGGTCGCGATGTGCTCGGCTTGTTGGGCAAGATAACCAAAATCATTTCCGAAGACCTTCAGGTGAACATGAAAAACATCGTCTTCAACTCCGACAAGGAAGGTTATTTCGACGGTAGAATCGTCTTGCAAATCGCCGATGTTGAGGCCTTAGAGCAGTTAATGACGAAAATCAAATCCATTGAGAGAGTCATGGAAGTGGTCAGAATTGATTGAATATGAACTAAATAGACAATAATACAATGAAAAGGAATTTGCTTATTTCAACTATAGTGTTGATGATGGCGACGGTTGCGGCTTCGGCTCAAGAATTGCCATTTACGAAAGGCACTTACTGCGTGGACGCGCAAAAGAAGATTATCGTGGTTTCGGGCCGTGAGAACAGGTCGGAAACCATTGAAATACAAGGAGAAACCTATAAACTTTTTCGCACGCCAATGCCCATCATCACTATTGCCACTGAAGGGCCAATTGTCAATTCGCCCGCTGTTCACGGCACTATCAGCGTGACTGATGCCGATGGCAATGTCATTGAGATGCACGCGGGATTCAAGATTAGGGGAACTTCATCGCAGCAATACGACAAGAAATCGTATCGTGTTGAACTGTGGGCGGATGCGACTGGTTCAACCATGATGGACACCACTTTCCTTGGACTACGAAGCGACGACGACTGGAACCTTGAGGCGATGTGGGCGCAACCGCTCCGCCTTCGCGACAAGGTGGCCAACGAACTTTGGATGGAAATGCATCAACTTTATTATCAAGACCTTGAGCCAGATGCCCGTAGCGGTGTGCGCATGGAATATGCCGATGTGTTCGTCAATGGCTCGTATGTTGGCATCTATGCTCTCAGCGAGCGCATGGACCGCAAGCAACTCGAACTGAAGAAATTCAACGGAGAGAACCGAGGTTTGCTTTATAAAGGCAACGGCTCCGGTGCCCCGACTTTCGAGAGTTTGCCTGCCTATGACAACACGCTTGGCACTTGGGACAACTACGAGTGGGTGTATCCCAACGAGGCCGAGGCTTCCTACGATTGGAGCCATCTTTATAGTTTTACCAATTTCGTGATGAATGCCTCCGATAATGTGTTTTATGCCCAATACAGTGCCCAGTTCGATAAGGGCAATGCCATTGATTACTATTTGTTTATCAATGTTTTGCAGGCAATGGACAACATGGGACGAAATCTGTTTTTGGCGCGTTACAAGAAGACAGGACCTTACTTCTACCTGCCTTGGGACTTGGATGCAGTGTGGGGTTTGGACACCGATGGCAAACCCACAAACAACTCCAACGGCCTGATGAGCAATGGTTTCTATGACCGCTTGATTCATGACTGTACGAACAACGGTTTTGTCGCTTCGGCGCAAACCCGCTACAATGCCTTGCGCAACACCATCTTGACCAAGGAGCATATCATGCAATTGGTTCAAAACCAATACAATGCCTTGCTTGAAAACGGTGCCTATGACCGCGAACACGAGGCTTGGCCAGAGTTCACCCTCGATGAAAGCCAACTGACCTACATGAGCAATTGGTTGGAAGCCCGATTCAACTATTTGGACGCTGAAATCAATGCGGCCTGCGGCACATGGGGCATTGAGGGTTCTGAGCCTGTCGAAAGGCCGACTCAAACTGTTGAAGTGTTCCCGAACCCCGCTAAGGATAGAATCAACATCCATTTTGCCGAGGCTTGCGAAGCCTCCGTCAGGCTGTACGACATGACAGGGCGGATGGTTTATTCCAATAGTTCAAATGCCCAAGCCTTTGTCATTCCGACGCAAGGTTTATCCAAGGGAATTTATACCTTATTAATTAATGTTGGCGGGAAACAAGAAATGGATAGAGTAGTGGTGGAGTGAAATCAACCTTTTCCATTATAGTTTCCAAATCGCTTCCACCTTCAAATCTGTCTTATGATTTCCATCGATGAGCGTCAGGCCGCTTCCGATTTGGTCGCGGTCGCTGTAGATGGTGCGGCCTATGCGGGCGTAAAGGGTTAAGGCGTTGAATAACTTTACTTTACCTAAGAGATACACCCTCATACCTTTGCCGTAAAGGGTTAGTACGCTAAAGGAGTAGAGTATGTCGCTTTCGTAGGTGTAGATGCGGGCGTTGTAGTCCTTCGCATCGAAGATGGCGTAGCGGAAAGTGAGGCTAAAGGGCTTGTTTTCAGGCTTGTAGGCAACGTCTTGACAAAGGAAATAGCCATGTTCGTTGATGCCGTCGTCGTTGTGGTAATGGGCATATTCGGCCTTGTTGCAGAAATGGAAATCGCTGCCCATCTGATAGTTGATATTGAAACGGACGGCGTTTTTGGTGTACGAAATAGGGTAGTGGGTGAACGCAAAACCGTCGGTCGAGTTTTTCATTTTGGTCTTGGAACGGAATTGCAGATAGGCGTGGGTTCGGCGATTGAAACTGTGGCTGATGCGCAGATAATAGTCGTGGCCGCGACTCGGCGCATAGGCTTGCGAGGTCAGCCAAGTGAACTGGAATTGGTCGGCGTAAGCGAGGATGTGCCAATAGGGTGCAGGGGCGGCTTCCACACCGAGGTAGATGCCGCGCTGCCCTTGGTTGCGGCTGCCTTCGCCAAAGGCATTGCTGAATAGGTTTTGGTAGGCTCTGCCAAAGTCGCGATACATGAGGGTAAAGTTCAGATAACCAGCAGGTTTGACGGTCAATGCGACCAAACCTGCAAAACGGTTGAGGGTCGTTGAGCCTACCGAAACGCCCGCTAAAGCCGTGCTGTCAAAGTTCATACTCATCGCGACTTCGCCAAAAAGCGCATATTTGCCTTTAACATACTTAAAATCAATGCCTTGGTTGGTAAGTTTTTGCCCTTGGAAATAGAATTGGTTGTAATGGCTTGGCTTGAGTTGCAATGGGGCACTAAGCCAAGTGTGGTGTGCAGTATAGCCGACCTCAAAATGGTTCATGGCGTAACTCAAATGACCGCCAATCACCTGTTGCCGTATGGCGTGACGGTCTTGCAACTCACCTATAGTACGGTGATAACCAGTTTCTTGCAGGCTGCTGACGAATTCGGCCACCTCATTGTCAATGGTGTCAAAAACGCTGACATTGGCGTCAATCCAGCGGTTGGAATAAAACACGGTGCCTCGAAATGGACCTCCACCAAGAGTGACCGCCGCCCCACGCAGAAAACCGTATTCGCTAGCGGAGCTTTTTGGGATGATGCCGCGACCTTGTTTCATCACGCTGCTACCCGCACCAGCCTTGCCGAAACTCAATCCTGACCACATCGTAAGTCCTTGACCGAAAGCGAGTTGATAGTCGCCCAAAACGGCGGCTTTCACGATGCCCAAGTCCTTGGCGTAGAGGTGGAAACCGAAAAAATCAAAGCCTTTTCGGTAGTTTTTGCCCAACAAAGCCTGAATCGTATCGCTGACCTTGTCGGTGAAAAACAGTTCGCCCGCGTCCTTTTTCAACACGAATCCCGCGCGAATTCGGTTCCTATAATTATAGGTGTATTTGAATTGGTATTTCTGCGGACTGCCAAGGTAGCGCGAGTTGGGTTTGGCCAACAAAAGAGAGTCGTCGTAAGGCTCGTAACCCTGCTGTTTTTCAAGGATTTGCTCATAACGCCCCACAATCTGGTGCTTGCCGTAACGAGCCATCTTGTTAAGGGTCAGTTTGTCCTTGCTTTGGTCTTTGCCGACATAGACGACGGGTCGGATGATGGCTAAAGTCTGCTCATCGAAGCCCTCGACCATCTCCAACTCTTCAAGAAACAGAAAATCACCGTAATAGCGACGGTATCGCTTCAGTTCCTCATACTGAAACACGCTGAGCAGCCGCAGTTCCACCAACTGCATGACATCCTCGCTGTTGATGTTGATGGGGTTCTCGCTGAAGAAGATGTAATTCTCCAAAAGTTCTTCAAAATCAATGTCTTCGTCGCTGTCTTCGGCCAAGCGTTCAATTTGTTCGATGAGCAACTGGTTCAAAACCTCTGTGTTGAGTGTATCGATGGCGATTTGAGCCTTCGCAATGGAGGCCGCAAAAAAGGATAATATGATGAAAACTAATCGTTTCATGTCACTTTCCAATGCTGAAAATCATGCCGATTTGAACCGAAGCTCCTAATTCATTGTGCAGTTGAGCAGCCACATTAACTTGTGCGAAACTGATGGCATAGCCGAGGCCAAAACTCAAAATGCCCGGGTTGGTCTGGATTCCAGCGCGGACGAAAAAGTTCCTTACGGCTTCGAATTCCAATCCACCGCGCAGGCTAACACCCTCACGTTCCGAGTCTTTCTCGATTTCGCATTGTCCAATGAAGTCCTTGGTGAACTTGTAGGCCAACCCGAAACGCATCACTATAGGAATCTTCTCATGGTTCAAAGTTTGCTTGAAACTGAAATTGACAGGATTGAAGATGTAGGTGCCAAGTGTCAGTTTGTCAGTAACTTGCGATTGAATACCCAACTCAAAGGTGACTGCGCTAAAACTCCCGTAGTCGTTCCCGATTTTGAGCAGTAAATAGTCGAGTTGGAGGCCGATTTGCAGGTAGCGACCAAAGTCTTTAGCATAGGCAAGACCAAACTTGTTTTCGTTGTATTTCGATGAACCGAATTGGTTGAAACTCAGTCCTAAGCACCCGAATTTGGTGGGTAGGGCAAAGGCTCCACACTTGTAGGCGGTTTCGGGCATCAGCCAACGGTTTTCGTAGTACAAACCAAGGCTGATTTTTTCCAAATTGGCCATGCCAGCGGGATTGTTTTGCATTGCCCATAGCCCTTGCGAGGCCACCGACGAGCCTCCCATCGCCGCCGCGCGACCGCCCATTGGATGGATGAAGTCGTAGGCGAAAAGTGTTGAGGTAGTGAGAATTATGGTGAATAAAAGTAGAAATTTCTTCATGCAATTAAGATTTGATGGGGCAAATTTAAGGCTGATTTCTCAAAAAACAAAATAATTTCCTATTTTCGCAGTCAAAACGAAAACGTTATGATGTATGTTTTGATTATCGCTGCCATTCTTCTCGCTTTGTTCGGGTTGGTGGGTGCCGTGGTGCCGGGCATCGCGGGAACGCCGTTCAGTTTTCTGGCTTTGTTGGCCTTGTCTTTTGTCAAAGGCATCGATTATTCCGCTGAATTTCTGGTGATTATGGGTGTCATCGGAGCCGTTGTCTTTGTAGTGGATTATGTTGTCCCGATTTGGGGCACGAAGCGATTTGGAGGCACAAAAGCGGGTGTTCGAGGCAGCACAATCGGGCTTTTTGCTGGACTTTTCATCACTTTCATTTTCCCGATAGGCTTTATTGCGGTGCTGTTGGGGCCGTTCATCGGGGCTTACCTCGGCGAAAAATCAGTAGGCACCGACGACCACAAGGCTTGGAAGTCGGCCTTCGGGTCGTTCATCGGGTTTTTGCTCGGCACAGGCATTAAAATAGTTTATGCTTGTGTCTGTATTTACTTTATTGTCAGAGATTTAATTGGATTGATATGATGGATTTGCAAGCAAAGGCGAAGCACATTCGCGAATTGATTTTGACCGCCTTGGCGGAGGCTGGTTCAGGGCATACGGGCGGCTCTCTTGATTTGGTGGACATATTTACTGTATTGTATTTCAATCATTTGCGCCACGATCCCAAGCATCCCGATTGGGAAGGCCGCGACAGGGTAGTGCTTTCCATCGGGCATACGGCTCCCGTGCTGTATGCGACTTTGGCGGCAGCTGGCTATTTTCCAGAGGATGAGATGCTTACGCTGCGCAAATTAGGCAGCCGTTTGCAAGGTCATCCGAGTTATGAGTTCCGCTTGCCGGGTTTGGAGACTAGTTCGGGCAGTTTGGGACAAGGGCTTGGCGTGGCTTTGGGCATGGCTTTGGCGGCCAAGATGGATGGTACTTCTGTAGGCTCAGGAACCGTTAACCGCGTTTTTTGCATCATGGGTGATGGCGAGCAGCAGGAGGGAAGCGTGTGGGAATCGGCGATGGCGGCGGCGCATCACAAATTGGACAACCTATGCGCTATTATCGACCGAAACCGTCTACAAATTGATGGCGGTACGGAAAAAGTGATGGCTATCGACCCTTTGCGCGACAAATGGGCGGCCTTCGGCTGGCATACGATTGAAATTGACGGCCACGATTTCAGTCAAATCAAGATGGCATTGGAAATGGCTGACAATGAGAAGGGTAAACCGACGGTTATCATTGCCGACACCATCATGGGCAAGGGCGTGAAAAGCATAGAAAACAACAACCAATGGCATGGCAAGGTGCCGACCAAGGAACAATTAAAGGATTTTTTGCATGAATTACATCAATAAAGGAAACAAACCCACAAAAACAGGCTTCGGCGAGGGCGTTCTCGCTGCGGCTCAACAAGATAGCCGCGTGGTCGGTTTGGGTGCCGACATCACCAATTCGGTCGGGATGAACTTTTTTGCGGAGGCTTTTCCCGACAGGTTTTTCTCGATGGGCATAGCCGAGCAAGACTGCGTGGCCACGGCTGCCGGCCTTGCCTTGAGCGGCAAGATTCCCGTCTTCAGCACCTACGGCGTTTTTGCGGCGCACCGGGCCAACGACCAGATTCGTATCTCCGTGTGTTACAACAATGTGCATGTCGTCATCGGTGGCGCACACGCGGGCGTTTCGGTCGGGCCGGACGGAGCCACACATCAGGCTTTGGAGGACATGGCCACCATGCGCGTGCTGCCCAATATGACCGTCATTTCGCCCTGCGATGCCACGCAAGCCAAAATCGCCACTGAGAAAGCCATTTTGGAGTGCAAAGGCCCTGTCTATGTGCGTTTCGGTCGTGAGACTGTTCCTGATTTTACCGCTAAGAATCAAGAATTTGAGATTGGAAAAGCCCAACTGATGCGCGAAGGCAATGACATTACCATTGTGGCCACTGGTCACGAGGTTTGGGAAGCCCTTGAAGCGGCCAAAATCCTTGAGCAAAAGAATATTTCGGCGCGTGTCATCAACATGCACACCATCAAGCCTTTGGATGGTGATATTTTGATGAAAGCCGCTTCAGAAACCCGCATGATTTTCACCGTCGAGGAACACCAAATAATAGGTGGACTCGGTAGTGCAGTAGCCGAATATCTGTCTGAAAACCATCCCATTAAGGTTGTTCGTATTGGCATGAAAGACCGTTTCGGCGAGTCGGGGCAAGCCTCAGAATTGATGCACAAATTTGGTTTGGACGCTGAGGGGATTGTCAATCAGGTTTTAAGAGAATGGGCTTAACTCAGTTTTTCCAATATTCCGGGGATAGCCAGCATCAAAAAGCTGTCGTATTTCAGGTCGGAAGGGTTGATGCGTCGCAATTCTGCAAAAGAACAGAGATCGATGTGAGCAGGGTCTAAAGCGTTCTTTTTCAATTTGTTGCGATATTGCCTCTTTTCCGCTCCAAACAAAACTTCGTCTTTCATGCGCTCCTTCTCATTCAATGGCCTGAAACCCATGATGAGTTTTTCGACCACCCATCGGGCATGTTCGCTCTTCGACAATCCCTCTACACAGTCGTTCCATGCTTCTTTTTCTGTAATCCCTTGATTCTTTGCGTGTTGTTTTACTCCAGCAGCTCTCGATTCAAAACAATCGCCACAAAAGATACTTGACAAACCGTTTCTGACCGTGGTCATGTCGGATTCCCATTTTTTCGCGTTGACTAAAGGATTGATGGGCTTCCGTAAAAGGTTGTGTTGGAAGATGTTGAGTGCCATTGCATAGCGCTCGGCGTTATGGATGTTTTCGGCGGGCAAGTTATCAATCCACGAGCCTAAGGAATACATCCTTTGGGTCAAAACGGCCTTGCGCGTGTCGATGCAATAAATGTCCTTGTTGCAGAACGCCCTCACTTCGTCCTCCGATATGACAATGGCCTCATTGGTGCTGTTTTCTTGCCAATTTTCAACCACACGAAGTTCAATGTCGATGTGCGAATCTTCGTTCTTAGTTATTGATTCATAGACTGATAGCTTGCATAACAACGGAAGGTTGCACAGATATTCCTCTTGTTCTAAAACTTCAGCGATCTGCTTGTTTTTGCTCACAATGGTGATGACACTTCTCATGGGACATGTTTCGTCGAAATTGGCAAAATGGGCCGACAACGCTACTTGCCTTGCAACCGAAAGCATCAATGGACTGTCGCCGTTGACCACCACTTGCAAATGCTCACCCGACTCTTGGCAAATGACCACATCTTTCAGTCTGTCAAGGACGTATGCTCGTGCCACATACCAATTCCTGACGGTTTCGTCCGAAAACCTCTCGCCGTTTTTCCGCCTCAAATACTCAAAGGGCTTTTCTTTTTTGAAACCTTTGCTCATGCTATGTTTTCCTTTCTGTTTGTGGCCTCTTTGAGGTGGTCGATGCAAGTGCTGAGGTCATAACTCGACGGGCTTTGGTAAAGACGGAGGCCAAACCATTCGAGCGATTCTACAATATGCTCCGTGATTCTCGATTGCTCCCATTCGAAGGTGGAAAAACCGGTCTTCAAAAGGTGGGCAAACACTTGCAGAGGCATCCCCGAATCCTTCTGTTCTTTCCAACTTACCATCAGTCGTGGGTTTTGCGAAACAACGGGGTCGTTCATCAACCAATGGAACAGGTAAGTCCTGAACAAGTGGGCGTTGAGGACTCCTTCATGGATTTCCTCTGCGGGCAGAATATGCTTCAACTCGTCCATGTTTTTCAGTCGTTCAGCCTCCTCAGCGGAAATGGGACGAAACCGGCTTGTGTCGAGGATGAAATTTCTCGTCAAAAGCCTTCCGTAGGTCTTTCCTTCCGCCATCTTCTGGAAATTGATAAAATGGTCGGCATGTAGCACACTGGTGGGTATTGACGAGGTGGTTGTGTCCCAATTGAGGATGGTGACCGTCGTCAAAGTGATGCGTTTCACCTCGCCATCAACATTATATTTTGGCACTTGAATCCAGTCGTCGATACTCAGGAGATGGTTCAACCTGACGTGAAGGAACGCCACCACGCCTTTCAGGGTGTCTTGAAAAACCCAACTCAGCACGGTGCCGATAATGCCAAAAACCAAGAAATAGCTGGAGTCTTTTTGTATGTCGAAGACGAGAAGGAAACCGAGAATCCACAGCGCAACGGCGATGAGGATGGCGATTTGGCACCAAGTCAGGCCGCTTTCTTGCTTGCGAAGGATGAAAATGTCAGTCAGTTTGTTGCAAATCGAGATGATAAGCCACAAAAACAATGTCAAACCTGTCATTTGGAACCATGATTTCCCGATGACCGTTGCGAATTCCCCACTATACATGGGTGCCAAAAACAACGCTATCAGTACTGCAAACAATACAATCGACCTCAGCCAGAAACGGAGGTTCAAACTGCGCGGTTCATCGTTCCTTCTCTTTTTCCTCATGTATGTTGATGCTTCTGATTATCTGGTTATCATTCAATTGTGCATCGGCTTCAGCAAATCATTCACAGTCTTCACGGGGTTGAAGGTTTCGATGGGCACCTCAACGAAGATGGTAATCCAATCGGCCATCGCGCCGTTCCAGAGGCCGGGCAACTCCAAGGCTTTCAGTTCGCGACCGTCTTTCGACTTGTTGGAAACAAAGCCTGTGTTGGCGTCCACATAGTCCGTCAGGTTGAAGGCCTCGCCTTGGTAGTTCCAGCAACCGCATACCAAATCGACGGGGTTGAAGTGGGTCGAGCCTTGGAAAATGGCTTCCTGTTGCGGGTTTTTGTGGTCGATTTGCGAGGATTCGATGATTTGCAGCGACACCTCATCGTCGTCGTTTTTCACCCAGAAGGGACCGCCACCGGGTTCGCCCTCGTTCTTCACCATGCCGCAAATACGCATCGGTCGGTTGAGTTTATTGTACAGATAATCAATCTTTTCAAACTCGTTGTATTCCTTCACGAAATCGGGAATGTCAATCATCAGCGACTCTTTCGCAAAACGAGTGATTTCCTCTAATTCTTCCTCGATGACAAAACCGCTGTCGAGCAGTTCGAGGTATTCAAAGGTCTTTTGTTGCAACTTGAGCAGCAGTCCGGCCAACACCTTTTTATATATAATGGTAGTTTGCGCCTTGGTTTCGGGCACGATGTTGTCAATGTTCTTGATGAAGACGATTTCCTCGCCGAGGTCGTTCAGGTTCTCGATGAGTGCCCCGTGACCGCCCGGACGGAACAGAATCTTGCCGTTGGCCTCGCGGAACAGGTTGCCGTCGGCATCGATGGCAACTGTGTCGGTGGAAGGCTTTTGGCACGAATAGGTGATGTCGTAGCGCACGCGGTATTTTTCTTCGTAACTGTCAATCAGCGCATTAACCGTCTTCTTGAAAGGCTCTTCATGTTCTGGCGAAACGGTGAAGTGCAGTTTGGCCACGCCATCATTGTCGGTGGCATAGCGGGCAGCCTCCACCAAATGCTCTTCCAAAGCCAATCGGTTAAATCCCTCATAATGATGGAATTTCAGTAGGGCTTTGGGCAGTTTGCCGTAGTTCAATCCATTTTCGAGGAGCAGGGCTTTCACCACATCGACTTTGCGGCCTTGTTGAAGCATGGCATCAATATCGAGGCTGTATAGGCGTTTCACGGCGGCGTTGAGGTCGTCGAAGAAGGCGAAGCTATGGATGTGGGCGAAGAAAATGTCCGTGAACTTGGTTTCCTCGCCCGATTCGGCGAAAGCGAACAAGTCCTTGAACATGCGCGAAGCCGCGCCCGAAGCAGGCACGAATTTCGTGAATTGGTAATACTCCTTGTCGGCTTCAAAGTCGGCGGTCATCTGCTTCACTTGCTCGTCGTCGAGGCGCAGGATGCCGTTGCCGAGGGTGGCGGGACGCATCAGTTGGACGAATTGGGTGCCTCTTTTCAGTTGGGCCACTTGCTGTAACACCTGATTTTCAGCGATATTTCTTTCCGAAAGCTGTTGAAGGTCTTGATCTGTAAACATGATATTAGGTTTTTATGCGGTTCAAAAATAGGGAATTAAGTAATGCGATGAAAAAAAACGACAAAATTTTTCTGAAAAAGCATTGTCGCATTGAAAAAAGCTGTATCTTTGCAGCCGATTTCAAGCCCAGGTGGTGAAATTGGTAGACACGCCACTTTGAGGGGGTGGTGCCGATTACGGCATGCAAGTTCGACTCTTGTCCTGGGCACTGATTCCAAGCCCCGATGGCGGAATTGGTAGACGCGTACGTTTCAGGTGCGTATATCGAGAGGTGTGCAGGTTCGACTCCTGTTCGGGGCACTAAAGAAAAAAGATACCCTAACTGACTGACAGTTAGGGTTTTTCTTTTGTGGTTTTGGCTTGGATTGACGGAATCGCCACAAATTTTGCGATTTTTTTGTGTTTCAAGAGCGAGACTTGTATTTTTGCAAGTCGAAAATCGGTTTAGGATATGGAAAAGATTGCTTTAGAAATAGTGAAGTTCCTTGCGGGAGAAGCCGCGTCAAATGCTTTGCAAAGACTTCTTCCTACCAAGTCTCTCGAAGAAAAAGTGGAACAGGCTTTGGGTGATGCCTTGGATAAGGTGGCGCGTGGCAATGAAATCTGGAAAGACAAGGTAGCCATACAAAAAGACGATGTCATTGATGCCTTGGTTTGGATGGTGGATTCTCCCGATGCTTCAATTCCTCCGACAAACCTGTTTGACAAAAAACTCTTGGACCAGTTCAAAACAGAGTTGGAGAAGGATGCCAACACTTGGGCATATTTGCAAATCTTGCTGTTGAATTATAGTGTCAAGAAATCAAATGAGAAGAATGAAAGGGAAATACGAAGATTGGACGACAAGATTAAAGAATTGAAACGAAACATAGATGATAATATCCGTTATTTGACTTCCGTTCCCGCGTGGGCCGACTCTTCCACCGTCATTGGCCGTGAGAAAGACTTGGACGGACTTTGGGAGATGCTTTCCGAAAAGAAACACGTTATGCTTTCGGGCTTGGGGGGCCTTGGCAAGACCAAATTGGCCCAACTCCTGTTCCATAATTACAGGGACCGGTTTGATGAGGTGGCTTGGATTGGCTATAAAGGAAGTTTGAGGCATAGTTTTTTGTATCGCATTGAGGATTATAAGGATAGGAACGACCCTTGGGAAGCAATGATG
This sequence comes from uncultured Bacteroidales bacterium, assembly GCA_947166105.1. Lineage (GTDB taxonomy): Bacteria > Bacteroidota > Bacteroidia > Bacteroidales > F082 > Limimorpha. The sequence continues at coordinate 41,556 of CAMVCZ010000014.1, read as the reverse complement.
AACGATTTGCACAACGACAGGAAAACGAAACTGTTCATCATTGACAATGTGGACGATGACACCAACCAAAACCCATTAAGCGACAAGGAATTGCGAAACTTGACGGGATGGGAAAACACGGCCATATTGTTGACTTCGAGATTGAAGGAGGATTTGCGCCCCTATTCCCGATATGAACTGAAAGCATTGGACGAGGACGATTGCATAGCGGTGTTCAACCATTACTATGGAAGCGAAGCCGACCCTGAATGGGTGGACAAAATCGTTGCATTGGCCCATTACCATACTTTTACCATCGAACTGCTGGCCAAGGGCGCGAAACGGGAAAACCTTGCAGCCTATTATAAGAAGATTAAGAAAGGATTTGATGAGGTTGAAAGAATAATACCCACAGAATATGATGATGAAAATGCGACCATTGAATGGCATTTGAGATGCTTGTTCAATCTTCAGAAACGCCCGGAGGCCGACAAGAAAGTGCTGAACAGTTTTGCCGTGCTGCCTGTGAATTGCGAGTGCTCCCTTGAGGAAATAGGGCAATGGTTTGGCTTTGAAAACAAGGATTTGGACGATTTGATACAAGACGGTTGGCTGACGTATGACGAGGGCAAGCAAGCCTTTTCGATGCATCCTTTGGTGAGGGCGATTGTCCGTTTCGATTTCGTTGATGATGCGCTAGGCCACAAGAAAACCATTGCGCCAGAAGGAACCACGGATAAGATTTTGGAGTTCTTAAGTACAGACCCCTATTGGTTTAGGATTGATGATGGTTATGCTTCTTTGCAGCGAAGGATAGATATTGGCGAGTCTGTAATAAGTGCAATTGAGCAAGAAGAAACGGAAACTTTGGCTTCGGTTTTTCATAATATAGGATATGGCTATTATTATATGGGCGACTACGACAAGGCTTTGGAGTATTTTGGGAAGGCCTTGGAAATAAGGGAGTCCAAGTTGGGCAAGGACCATCCCTCCACGGCCACGACATACAACAACATTGCTAAAGTATTTATGGCTTTAGGAAATTATGTCAAGGCTTTGGAGTATTTAGAGAAGGATATGGAAATAAGTGAGTCCAAGTTGGGCAAGGACCATACTGACACGGCCACGACCTACAACGATATCGCCTTGGTGTATTCCAATATGTGTGATTACGGCAAATCCCTTATGTATTATGAGAAAGCCAAAGATATTTATGAGTCCAAGTTGGGCAAGGACCATCCCTACACGGCCACGACCTACAACAACATCGCTTTGGTGTATAAGGCCAAGGGCGACTACGACAATGCTTTGGAGTATTACGGGAAGGCATTGGAAATAAGTGAGTCCAAGTTGGGCAAAGACCATCCCGACACGGCCACGACCTATAACAACATTGCTGGGGTGTATTATGCTAATGGCGACTACGACAAGGCTTTGGAGTATTATGAAAAGGATATGAAAATTAGTGAGTCCAAGTTGGGCAAGGACCATCCCGACACGGCCACGACCTATAACAACATTGCTGGGGTGTATTATGCCAAGGGCGACTACGACAAGGCTTGGGAGTATTATATGAAAGCATTTAGGATACTGCTAAACACCATCAAGAACCATCCAAATACAATAACGTGTTTCCTAAATATTGCCCTTTGCTATCAAGAAGCCAATATGGAGAAAGATTTTAGGGAATGGTTGCAAGAGCAGTTGAGTGAGAAGGAGTGGGCGGCTTTGTTGGATTTTATTTCCTCTCCAACATCGGAAACGGCCTCATAAACGTCTTAGGGAACGGCGTTTCAAACTCCATGTCTTGTTTCTTGTAGGGATGATGGAAGCAGAGTTTGTAGGCGTGCAAACACAGGCGGCCTAAGGAGTTGTCGTAGGCATCGGTGCCTTGGGGCTGTTTGTAGGCCGAAGTGCCATACTTCGGGTCGCCTACTACGGGATGCCCAATGTCGGCCATGTGGACACGAATCTGGTTCTTGCGGCCGGTTTCCAATTGCAACTCTAACAGGGAATACTTCGGGGTGGAATATAGGGTTTTGTAATAGGTTTGCGCAAACTTCCCGCCATTGTCGGTGGGGCTGGAGTAGGTGATGAAAGCCTTGTTGTCCTTCAGCCACGATTCCACCATGCCTTCCTTTTTCTCCACGCAACCGCACACCACAGCCACATAACGGCGGTCGTAGACGGTGTTTTTCCAGTCTTCCTCAAATGTCAGGGCCACTTCCTTGCTTTTTGCAAAGAGCATCAAGCCGCTGGTGTCGCGGTCGAGGCGGTGGATGGTGTGGGCGCGGCAACGTTGTTGCGTGTAGATAAAATATTGGTTCAGAATACTTTGTGCCGTTTCTTTCTCTTTGGTGGGGCTGTTGGTGAGCAGACCTTCCTTCTTGTCGATGACCAAAAGGTACTTGTCCTCATAGATGATGTTCAGCCATGGGCTGCGGAAGCGTTCCTTGGCGGTAGGTTTCCCGATTTCGACGACCATGCCGGGTTCGAGGGCAAAGTCAAATTGAGTGGTGCGCTTGCCGTCGACGCTGACGACCTTGTTGGCCAACATGTTTTTCACCTTGTTCCTACTGATGCCGTCCAATTTCTTCATCAGGAATTCCATCAGTTTGGATTCCTCTGTCACGTTGAATTTCAGTGGGTTGCTTTTGCTATGGGGAGCTCTTTTGCTATCTTTTTTCATCGAATCTTAAGTCTGAATAATAAATTTTAAATTTTCAATCTTGAATTAGAACGGTACTTGTTCGTCGGAGGTGATGGAAGGATAGGAGGTCATGCCCTCGTCGTCATTCATCTTTGAGCCGATGACCAAAGGTTGGTTATCGAACTGGTTGTTAGGGCCAATGGTAGTAAAATTGCTATTGTCGAAGCCCTGCTCAAACTCTTCAAAACGAGCGTATTGACCAACGAAACGCAACTCCACTTCGCCTAATTTGCCGTTACGGTGCTTGGCAATGTCGATGATGGTGTAGCCTTTGGGCTTGTCCTCAGCATCCACGCCATCTTTGTAATACTCAGGACGATAGATGAACATCACCATATCGGCGTCCTGCTCGATGGCACCCGATTCGCGCAAGTCGGAAAGGATGGGCTTTTTCGAGCCGGGGCGTTGCTCCACGCTACGGCTGAGTTGTGAAAGGGCTAAAACAGGGATTTCCAACTCCTTGGCCAAACTCTTCAATGAGCGCGAGATGGTACTGATTTCCTGCTCACGGTTGAGGCCTTTGTCGCCTTTGGCGGTCATAAGTTGCAGATAATCAATGAAAACCATCTGAATATCATGCTGCTGCTTCAGTCTGCGGCACTTGGCTCGGAGTTCAAAAATGGACAATTGCGGCGTGTCGTCAATGAAGATGGGCGCATCGGTGAGCGGCGTGACTTTGGTGTTCAGTTGCTGCCATTCGTATTCGGCCAAGTCGCCGGAGCGGAGTTTGTCGGCAGTGAGTGATGTTTCGGTCGAAATCAGTCGCGTAACCAATTGAACAGAGGACATTTCCAAGGAGAAAAAGGCAATCGGCCTGTTGAAATTGACGGCGGCATTGCGGGCTAAATTCAGCGCAAAAGCCGTCTTACCCATGCTGGGACGCGCGGCCAAAATGATGAGGTCCGACTTCTGCCAGCCTTGTGTGATGCGGTCGAGTTCGGTGTAGCCCGATGGCACGCCGCGCAGCTTGTTGTCGGCGTTTTTGGCGTTTTGGATTTCCTTAATGGCCTTGCTTACAAGGTCTTGCATCGAGTCGTAACTCCGGCGTAGGTTGTTCTCGCTGATTTGGAAAAGGTTGTTTTCGGCCTTGTCTAAAAGGTCGAAAACATCGGCAGTGTCTTCAAAAGCCTCGTGAATCATGTCGGAAGAAATCAGAATCAGTTGACGCTGAATGTGTTTCTGCATGATGATACGGGCATGATACTCAATGTTGGCCGCCGAAACCACGCGGTTGGTAAGTTTCGAGATGTAGTAGGCACCACCCACCATTTCCAACTCGCCCCGTTGCTTCAGTTCGTTGGTAACAGTCAGAATGTCAATGGGTTCAGACTTTCCAAAAAGGGCTTTGATGGCGGCGAAAATCTTCTGGTGCTTGTCCAAATAGAAGGCTTCGGGCGACAAAATATCGATGACTTCGTTGACGGCTTCCTTCTCCAGCATGAGGGCACCGAGCACCACTTCCTCAAGGTCGGTGGCTTGCGGAGGGATACGCCCCTGAGTAGCAAACACTTGCTCTGGAGTCATCAAGTTTCGTTTTGCGGCATCGCCGAATGGACGGCGCGTTATGGTATCGTTGGGCATGATTTTTCTGTTTTGGACGGCAAAATTAAGCATTATTTCCCGACCCTTCCGAAGCAATTCAAGGAAGTTATCAACTACTTGAAAAGGTGTTGATAAGTTTTTGCAACGATTTCATTCTCAGCAATTAAGTCTTCTCGCGCTTGTTGATAACCTATGAGGTCGTTGCTGGTGGCTTCGAGGATGATTCGGCTGTGTTCGAACAGTTTGGCTTCGCTAAAAAGTGCCGTTTCAATGCGTTGCAATGTCAAGCCACGCTTGATGGCCGGATGGTAGAATTGGGCCGATTGAAGCACATCGAAGAGGTTGAAGACCTTGTAGCCGACCTCTTTGTTTTGGATGATTTCGTGGCGGAGTAGGGTAGTGGTGAGGTTTTGCGGAGTGAAGCATACAATCTGCTCATAATGAGAGAGTTTCTCAATGAGAAGGCCGATGGCGTTTTTCCAAAGTCCTTGATTTTCAAAACAATCCCAAACGAAATTTCCGTCGGGTTCATGCTCGCCTTGCAGGGCGAAGGCCAAAATCAACTCCTCGTAAGGTTTCGTTCCGTCAAGTTCAGGTACGGCGGGACGGTGCAAAAGCAGGTTCAAGTAGGCGATGGATTTGGGTTTGGGCTGTTGAGCCAACGAGTAAAGTGTCTTGTAATCAATGTAGTACGAGTTGGTTTCCAAAGCCTCAATTTGGTGCGCTTCCAATGAATTTGGGTCAAGTTGTTGGAGCATCTTGGCGTTGGAGTTCACGCCGTTGAAGTAGTTTTGGAACAGGGTTTCGTCATCGATGGCCGTTGTGAACAGGAAACTGTTTTTCGGAACCAATTTCCAGCAATGTCCTTGAAAATCACAAGGATAAGGATTGTTGCATTGCGTCCCGATATTGACCAAAGGCGAATGGGGCAGGGCGACCACCTTTTTCGACCGTTCCACATTTTCCTTGACAAACGCCTCTCGTTCAATGACATACTCCATCACCGACTCCAACTTGAACAACTGTTTCACGTCAATCGGGCCATTTTTCACATAATCGGCGTTGAGGTACATCAGTTTGAAGTCGCTCAGCGGCACTCCGCAACCGTGCAGCACATAATATTGAAGCGCGGCATCATTATAATAGGTGTCGCTGAGGCGCAACGAACTCTTCACCTCCACGGCCAACCATCGGTCGCCGTCGCGAACGAGCATATCAAGCATGATGAGTGTGTCATTGTACTGAAAAACAGCCTCATACATCACATTGATTTCGGGATTGCTGAGGTTGGCCCAAGTTTCCGCCACCTTCTTCGGGAATTGGGAAGGCGAATTGGGCGACATGTCGACACCGTTTGGAAAATACTCATGTGCCAATACGCCCACATCCGTACCGCGCTGAAACTTAGCCCTTTGCTCAATGCTGAGTTTGTCGCGCAAATAAGGGTGCTTTTTCTGCATGTACAAGGCCTTTTCGCATTGTAACCCCTTGATATATGTGGATTTGGAGAGAATGTGCATGGTCAGTTGGTGTAGTCGACGCAGTCTTCGGTGATGAGTGGCAAGTAGTTGAAGCGGCGCATGAGTTGGGCGACGGCCAAAACGTCTTTCTGGCAATAGATTTTGATGCGCTCAAGGTCGTTTTCCTGCCAATAAACGCGCCCAACCTCGCTCCCGTTGATGTCGTCTTTGGGCGTTGGAATGTCCAAAACGGCGCAAAGCAAGTCCAAGGAAGTGTAACTTTTGTAGTCGCCGAATTTCCAGAGTTCCATCGTGTCGATGAAGTTGGTTTCCCACGGTTTCTTACCCGCAACTTGCAGTATGCGAGGGATTTGTATGCCATTGATGAGCATCCTTCGGGCAATGTATGGGAAGTCGAATTCTTTGCCGTTGTGGGCGCAAAGTTGGGCATCGGGCGTGTCATAGTAGCGGCTCAGCATATTGGCGAAATCAGTGAGCAAGGCCTTCTCGTCGTGACCGTAAAACGACTTCAGGCGGAAGCGTTGGTCGTTGAAGAAACCCACTGAAATACAGACGATTTTGCCAAATTCTGCATAGATGGCGGCACGGTCGTAAAGCGATTCGGGCGTGGCGTTTTCGTCGCCCTTGCCGATTTGCTCAGCCTTGTGCGACCAAAGTTTTTGCATCCGCTCTGAGAGTTGGTCGAAGGTTTTCTCGTGCGAAACGGTTTCGATGTCAAGAAAAAGGGTTTTGGAGAAGTCGGGGTATGTCATTGTCGTTGAATTGTTGATGGTTGAAATGTTTATCGAATCTCTTGAAAATCAGTGTACTTTCCTGACGGTGCGACGGAATCGATTTTCATGTCGGTAATATATGAATAAGGTGTGCCCTCGCCACAAAGCAGGGTGAAACGGTCCAAGTCCTTTTCCTCGCCCTCGGCCTCGATGTGGACGCTGCCGTCGGCGCGGTCGTTTTCCACATAGCCGACCACATTGCATTGCAGCCCGTAGCGATGCACATAACGCCGGAAACCGACATTGAACACCCGACCGTAAATCCTTATGGAATAGGCTTTTGTCATAGCGCAAACTTTAATCCGGGAATCTGTTTGAGCAGGGCGTAGGTCTTTTCAAGATGCTCCTTGCTCTCAATGTCGATGTTGTAGCAATAACTGAGGTAATTGCCTTTGCCACTGCTTCTTATGTTGACAAAACTATGCACCGTTTTGCTCTCCGACAAGGCTTGGCTGATGTTCCGCTTGGCCTCCTCGTTGGGGATTTCGGCGGCGATAATCAGTTTGATGTCAAAGTTTTGGGGGTAGATGAGTTGTTGTTTAGGGTCTGTCATGCTAAGTCGTTGTTTTTCTTGCAGCAAAGATAACACTATTTCTTAGACAAAAGCTCGTTTGGCCTCTTTTTTTGTTACTTGTGTTGGTATTCGTGGAATTTGCCGTAATTTTGCAATTCAAATGAGTGAGCTTGCCAAAACCATCTTGACCCGCTATTGGGGCTATCCTAATTTCAGGCCTTTTCAGGAAGACATCGTTGATTCTGTGATGGCTGGGAAGGACACGCTTGCGCTGTTGCCTACAGGCGGCGGCAAAAGCATTTGTTTTCAGGTGCCAACGATGGCGATGGATGGTCTATGCCTCGTCATCACACCGCTTGTCGCTTTGATGAAAGACCAAGTGGCAAACCTTGCCAAAAAGGGAATTCCCGCTGCGGCCATCTATTCGGGTAAACACACAGACGAACTACAATTGGCTTACAATCAGGCTGTTTACGGTCGGTTGAAGTTCCTTTATGTTTCTCCAGAACGCTTGCAAACAGATGTTTTCATAGAGGCTTTGAAGCGGATGAAAGTATGCCTTTTGGCGGTCGATGAGTCGCATTGCATCTCGCAATGGGGCTATGATTTTCGTCCGCCTTACTTGAAAATTGCCGAAATCCGGCCTTATATCCCCACGACACCTGTTTTGGCCTTGACTGCAACCGCAACCGCCAAAGTGGTTGACGACATACAGTTGCGCCTTGGCTTCAAACAAAGAAATGTTTTTCAAAGCAGTTTTGAACGCAAAAATTTGACTTACAATGTTTTCCATGACGCTGACAAATACGGTATGTTGCGCCGCAAGCTGGAGGCCATGACGGAAGGCAGTGCCATCGTGTATGTGCGCAACCGCAAGCGCACGCAAGTCATTGCGGACTGGCTCAATTCGGTGGGCGTTTTGGCGACGTATTATCATGCTGGTTTGGACACAAAGACGCGCGACGAAAGGCAAGACCTTTGGATGAAAGGCAAAGTGAAAGTCATCGTTGCGACCAATGCTTTCGGTATGGGCATTGACAAGCCTGATGTGCGCCTCGTCGTCCACATGGACCTGCCAGACAGCATCGAGGCATATTTTCAGGAAGCAGGTCGGGCAGGCCGCGACCTGAAGCCTTCAGAGGCTATACTTTTGGTATCGCCTGCCGACATCAAGAAATTGCAGGACGACTTGACGCAATCTTTCCCGGAACTTGACCGCATCAAGTTGATTTACAATGCCTTGGGAAACTATTTCAATATTCCCGTTGGAGCAGGGGAGAATGTTTCCTATCCATTGGTAATCAGCGAGTTTGCAAAGCATTATGGGTTTTCGGTCTTGGAAGTGTTCCACACACTGAAAATCCTTGAAAAAGAGGGTTTTCTCATCCTTTCCGACAGTTTCGACGAACCTTCCAAGGTGATGATAAAGGCCTCGCGTGAAGAAATTTACGGTTTCCAAGTCAATAATCCGCAATTTAGTGAGGTGATTAAGTGTATGTTGCGCTCGCTGCCTGGAGTGATGACCGATTTTGTGAAAATCAATGAGGAAGTGTTGGCGAAAAGAGTGGGAGTTCCGTTGGAAAAACTACAGAAGCAACTGAAGACTTTGGACGATTACCAATTTTTGACTTACCTTCCGCGCAACGACAAGCCGCAAGTGCTTTTTCTTTCGGAATTTGTTGATACAAAGCATTTTAACCTTTCCAAAGAGAATTACCATAGTAGGAAAAAGGATGCCGAAGCGCGGGTGAAGGCTGTCATTGACTTCGTGAACAACGATGAGGAATGTCGTAGTGTGCAGTTGTTGCGCTATTTTAACGAAGAAACCTGCCAGACTTGTGGCCAATGTGATGTGTGCCTGAAGCAAGGCAAAAACCGCGTTCCATACGGGACGATTGAGGAGAAATTGAGAAGCGTGATGCGCGAAGAGAGTCAATCGGTGCGCGAGGTGTTGTCGAAATGTGGTGAATATGATGATGCTAAAGTGTTGGATTCCATACGATTTCTTATCGACAACGGCGTGATTCAGATGGATGGCGAGGGCAAGGTGAAGCGCAAGGGGAAATAAAAAAAGCCGTCAACAATGACGGCTTTGGTTTCGCTCTTGTTCTCTTATTTCAGAATGTCCTTTGCGGGTTTGAATCTGACGATCTTCTTCGCATCGATTTTAATGGTCTTACCCGTTCTGGGGTTACGGCCTTCTCTGGCAGGACGTTCAGTCACGCCCATAGTTCCCAAACCTACGAGGGCAATCTTGCCTCCTTTTTTCAGTTCATCTTTAGTGACATCCATCATGGCGTCAACGGCCTTTCTTGCATCAACCTTGGTCATGCCAGCTTTCTCGGCCACAGCATTGATTAATTCAATTTTATTCATAGTTAGTATAATTAGTGGTTAAACTTTTGCCCGACAAAAATAATGTATTTTTCACACATACAAGTACTTTTGGAAAAAAAAGTGGAATTTTTGCCAAAAAAAACTAAAAAAATGCCAAAAATAGCCTATTTCGCTCATTCATCGGTGGTTTTCCAGTGACCAAATAAAGCCGTGCCTCTCAAAAAATCGGCGATGGGCATGGCTTTTTTGCCGGCTTGTTGGACGATGGTAAGGTGGATGAAACCATCCTTCACGGCGATTTTGAGGAAGCTCTTGTTGTCGGTGACGACGGTGCCTATTGGCAAATCGTGCCCGACAAGCTCCATTTCGGAGGAAAAGATTTTCATTTCAATGGTTTCTCCGTTTTCGGAAATGAGTTGAGTGTGGGCGGCAGGGTAGGGCGAAAGGCCACGGATGTGGTTGTAAACGGTAGTGCAGTCCAAGTTCCAGTCGATGAGGCAAAACGCTTTCGTGATTTTCGGGGCAGGCTTTAGGGGTTGATTTTCAGTCAGTTCTTCCTGTGGTTGGGCGGAAACCTCTCCCATTTCGATTTTCCTGATGGTATCAACGACCACTTTGTTGCCGAGAAGCATCAGTTCGTCGTGCAATTCGCCTGCGGTCTCATCGGGGCGGATGGCGACCTTCTCGCGCATGATGACGGCTCCCTTGTCGATTTCCTCGTTGAGGAAAAATGTGGTAAGTCCGGTTTCTTTCTCTCCGTTGATGATGGCGAAATTGATGGGCGCGGCGCCACGGTATTGCGGCAGCAACGAAGCGTGGAGATTGAAGGTGCCAAGTTCGGGCATTTGCCATACTGCGGCAGGCAACATCCTGAAAGCCACCACGATAAACAAGTTGGCTTGGTAGGATGCCAATTGCTCTAAAAACGAAGGTTCTTTCAACTTTTCGGGCTGGAGCAGGGGCAAGTTGTGCTCCAAGGCGGTTTTCTTGACGTCGGAATGTTGTATTTTCCGTCCGCGACCGGCAGGTTTGTCGGGCATGGTGACCACGACGGCCACCTCATATCCGGCGGCAAGTATGGCTTCCAACTGTGAAGCGGCAAATTCGGGGGTGCCAAAATAGGCGATTCTGATTCTTTTCTTCATCATTGTCAAAAAAAAGCCTGACCCATTCAAAGGCCAGGCACACAGAAAACATTAATACTATTATTATTTCATTTTCTTTTCGAGGTTGGCAATGTTCTTGCTGATCTCGAAAGCCTCGTTGCTCAGCGGATAATCCTTCTTCAAGGTCGTGTAGGCTTCCAAAGCCTTGGCGTTGTTGCCCATGATTTCGTGGGTCATGCCCAACTTGACGAGGAACATGGGGGTTGTGAAATCGTTGGGGTTCTTTTTGGTGGCCTTGTCGTAATAGGAAATGGCGTTTTGCTTGTCGCCGAGTTCAAGGTAGCAGTCGCCGATAAGACCTAAAGCCATAGCAGCCAACACCTTATCGTCGTTGGTGTACTTCTTCAGGTATTCGATGGCGTTGTTGTAGTCGCCTTGCTTCAGGTAGCAGAGGCCTGCATAGTAGGCAGCCAACTTGCCAGCCTTGGTCGAGCCGTAATCCTTGTAGATGTCGAGGAAGCCGGGCTTTTCGCCATCGCCGTTCAGGGCAGTGGCGTAGTTTTCGTTTTGCATGTAATATGAAGCGAAGTCAACCGCTTTTGAAGCTTGCTGCTCAAAGTTGATTTCCTGCGGGAAGCTCAGGTTTTTGGCTGTCTCGTTGCGTTTCTTGTTGTAGTTGGTGATGCCATAGACGGCGAATGCAGCTACCAACAGCGCAATAAGGATAATCCACAGGGTTTTCTGGTTGTTTTCAATCCAAAGTTCGGTTTTGCTTAAGGCTTCTTCTACATTCTCGAGCCTTTCATCTCCTTGTTTTGTTGTCTCTTGTTGTTTTGCCATAACTGTTCAAAATTTTGCGTGCAAAAGTACGCTTTTTCGACATACCATCGACCATTTTTTTTCTTTTTTTTCTTTTTTCGTAATTTTGCACCCCATAACACTAAGCCAATGAAGAAATCCATTATATATGACGGGCGCGATTCGAGCGATGCGGAGATGCGTGAAAACGCCGCTCGCGACGCGGCCATGCTTGAGTTTTTGACGCAGTTCATCACGGACGAGCGTAGGCAACGTTTTGAGGAAGTGCTTGATTTCCGCACAAGGCACGTTACGGTCGTTTTGGAGGACATTTTTCAGCCCCACAATGCCAGCGCGGTGTTGCGCACTTGCGACCTTCGGGGCGTTCAGGACATCCATATTGTTCAGAATGTCAACCATTATGACGTGAATCCTGATGTGGTGTTGGGCAGTACGAAGTGGCTCAACCTTTACCATTACGAGGACAAGGAATTCAACACGCCGGAGGCTTATTCGCATTTGCGGGAGCAGGGCTACAAGATTGTGGCCACTTGCCCTCATCGCGATGATTTCACTCCCGACACGCTTCCTTTGGACCAGCCCATCGCCTTGGTTTTCGGGACGGAAAAACTCGGCCTTTCGGACTATGCCGTTGAGAATGCCGATATGCACATTCGTATTCCAATGTTCGGATTTACTGAGAGTTACAATATCAGTGTTTCGGCGGCTTTGCTGCTTTATTCGTTAACCAACCGACTGCATGATTCCACAGACATTGCTTGGCACCTAACGGAAGAGGAACGCGACGAGTTGCGCCTTGTGTGGACACGGCGCACGTTGGGTCGTATTCGCCAATATGAGCGGAAATTCATGGCCTTGCACCCCGAGTTTTTTGTTGTCGCAAAGGCGCAATAGGATTTATTTTTCACCGTTTCTTCCCAATTAATGGCAAAAATTCGTATTTTTGCAGCCTAAAATCCATGAGAATGAAAAAACTATTGATTGTCTTACTCGCCTTGATGGTTGTGGCATTGTCTTCGTGCAAGAAGACGCGCTATTGCAGATGCACGACCATCCAGAATGAGGAAGTCGTGAACTTGGGTGAGGATTACTATACGATTGAGGACGGTTCGTCGTGTTCCGACAAGTCGAAGGAAATTGTGGGATGGGGGCAGGTGATTTGCACCGAAGTTTCTGAATATGAAGTGACAGGCCAAAAGCCGAATTGGTGGCAAAACCTGTTTAATAACTCTGTTCCTAAATGATTTGTTATGTCATTCTTGCTTGGTAGACCGGCCGTTAAGATTCTGTTGGGACTCTTTTTCCTCGTCTCAGCCGTCCTGAAGTTTTTGGCTATGGACAGCTTCGAGATTTACATTTATAGTTTTCATTTCTTCAGCCTCAATGCCTCTTTCTTGATAGCCCGCTTGGCTATCATTCTTGAGGTGATTCTTGGAATTGGGTTGATTTCCAATACTTTGCATAAGGTTTATTGGTGGGGGAGCTTGGCCATGCTGACGGGCTACACCTTAATATTATTATACGCGCTATACATCGGGCGCACCGACAGCTGCCATTGTTTTGGCGATTTCATCCAACTCGACCCCAAGCAAAGCCTCATCAAGAATGGGGTGCTGATACTCATTTTCCTGATGATTTACAATTCGGAGGAATTGGAAACACCATTACGCTGGCCGTTTTTTTTCCTCAACATCATGGCTTCTACCATCGCTGTTTTTGTGATTTCGCCGCCCGACAACTATACGCCCAACTACGATCCGGAGCATGTCGTTCAGATGGAATTGTTTGAGGAAACATTGAACCAACCTCCTTTTGTCAACATGAATCTTCGGGAAGGGAAGAAGGTACTTTGCTTTTTCTCAACAAGTTGCGAGTATTGTGAGATGGCGGCCCGAAAACTCTCTCTCATGCAGCGCTTTTATGGTTTTCCGGCCAAAAACATCACCTGTGTTTTTGTGGGAACCTCGTTGGGTGTGGCTCGGTTTTACAAGGAAGTGGGGTCGCCAGCCTACCGTTACATACTATGTGATGATATAGTCAAAGTGCTGGAAATCATCGATGGAAATGTCCCCGTCATTGTTTTTATGGAAAACGGGGAAGTGGTTCACGAATATGGTTTCCGCAACATGAGGGAAGACGAGATTAAGGCGTTTTTTGAAGAAAAATGATCTTTTAATCCCATGTTTTTCAAGGAGTATTGAAATTTTTCCTATTTTTGCAGCCCAATTTCAACCGCCATCCAGAATGATGGCAACATCAGCGGTTTGGGTTGGTAATCAAAGGTTTAACCTCCTCGCGGCGGGGTTCTGGAACGCCAGCGGGTACAACAAAAACAAAAATTAAAAAAATGGCAGAAAACGAAAACATCATCAACGAGGCCATGCCAGCAGAAGAAAAGCCAGTCGTTGAACAAGCCGCTGAAAAGCCGGTTGAGAAGAAAGTGAAAACCCCAAGACCGAAGCCGGTTCCCGCCGAGGATTTCGACTGGACCTCTTCGCACAAGAAGTTCGACAACTACACGGCTGACGAGCGCAAGAAACTTGAAGACAAGTATGCAGGCACAATGAACCAAATCGCTGACCACGAGGTCATTGAAGGCACTGTGGTGACCATCACCGACCGCGAAGTCGTCGTCAACATTGGTTTCAAGTCGGATGGTGTTATTCCGGTTGCTGAATTCCGCACCAACCCCAACCTGAAGGTGGGCGACAAGGTGGAAGTCTACGTCGAGAACCAAGAAGGCCCCAACGGCCAACTCGTCCTTTCGCACAAGAAAGCCCTCATCCTCAAGTCGTGGGATCGCGTCAACGAAGCCTACGAAAGCGGCGAAATCGTCAACGGTTACGTCAAGAGCCGCACCAAGGGTGGCCTCATCGTCGAAGTGTTCGGCCTCGAAGCCTTCCTGCCCGGTTCGCAGATTGACGTCAAGCCGATTCGCGACTACGACGTATTTGTTGACAGCGTGATGGAATTCAAAGTTGTGAAGATCAACCAAGAGTTCAAGAACGTGGTTGTTTCTCACAAAGCCCTCATCGAGGACGAACTCGAAGCCCAGAAGGCCGAGATCATCAGCAAACTCGAGAAGGGTCAAGTCCTCGAAGGCGTGGTCAAGAACATCACCAGCTATGGCGTGTTCATCGACCTCGGTGGCGTCGACGGTCTTATCCACATCACCGACCTCAGCTGGGGCCGCATCACGCACCCCGAAGAGGTGGTCAAGTTGGACGAGAAGATCAAGGTCGTCATCCTCGACTTCGACGACAACAAGAAGCGTATCGCCTTGGGTCTCAAGCAACTCACTCCTCATCCGTGGGATGCCCTTGACGCCAACCTCAAGGTGGGCGACACCGTTAAAGGTAAGGTGGTCGTCATCGCCGACTACGGCGCATTCGTTGAGATTGCCCCCGGCGTTGAAGGTCTTATCCATGTGTCGGAAATGTCGTGGTCGCAGCACCTCCGCACCGCTCAGGACTTCCTGAAGGTGGGCGACGAGGTGGAGGCCAAGATCCTCACCCTCGACCGCGAAGAGCGCAAGATGAGCCTCGGCATGAAGCAGTTGATGCCTGACCCGTGGGCCAACATCACCGACCGCTATCCGATTGGCTCGAAGCACACCGCCACCGTGCGCAACTTCACCAACTTCGGCATCTTCGTCGAATTGGAAGAAGGTGTCGATGGCCTGATTCACATCAGCGACCTCAGCTGGTCGAAGAAGATCAAGCATCCGGCTGAGTTCACCAAGGTTGGCGAAAGCATCGATGTCGTCGTCCTCGACGTCGACCAAGAGAACCGCCGCCTCAGCCTCGGCCACAAGCAACTCGAAGAGAATCCTTGGGACGTGTTCGAGACCGTGTTCACCGTCGGCTCGATGCACCAAGGCACCGTCATCAGCGCTAACGACAAGGGCGCCGTCGTTTCACTGCCTTACGGCGTGGAAGGCTTCTGCCCCAGCCGCTACATGAAGAAGGAAGACGGCACCAACGCCAAGGTGGACGACACCCTCGAGTTCAAGGTCCTTGAGTTCAACAAGGAAAGCAAGAAGATCATCCTTGCCCTGCCTAAGGTAGAGGAAGAGAAGGAACCCAAGAGCGCAGAAGAGAAGGCCGCCGAAAAGGCAGCCAAGCAAGCCAAGCGTACTGTGAAGGAAATCAATGAAAACATTGAACACAGCACCCTCGGCGACCTCGAAGTGCTTGCCGGCCTGAAGGAAAACCTTGAGAAGCAAGAGAAAGCCCAGAAAGGCGAATGATTGTTTCAGGTTGCCTGAATGAAAAACGACCGCTCTTTTTTGGGGCGGTCGTTTTGTGTTCTTCTTTAGTAAAGCCACAAAGCTCTGCAAAACAATTATCTAAAGAGATGTTGGTAATATTGTTTAGGTCACCGGAAAGGCTATCAACTTGGATTTTCGTCAAGCCGGTGAAAAACGCCATCTGGATATAGCCGTCCATCGTTTTGGCCACGCCATACACGGATTTCAGCATGGCTCGGTATTCGTCTTGGAGTGCCTTGTTTCCAATGGCTTGCAAGAGCGGCTTGTCGTACTCGTCCACAAGAATAACGACCTTTTGCCCTGTTTTTTCGTAAGCATGGATGATGATGTCTTTAATTCGGTCAGACAAATTCGATTCAGCGAAACTCTCACCATAGATTTCTTCCCATTGACGGCAATGCCACTCGATAATATCTGTCAGAGCCTTCGGTTCAGTATATTTCGCGGCGTTCAAATCCAAATGCAGCACAGGATATACCTTCCAATCCTTTTCCAACCGCTCCAAGGCCAGCCCTTTGAAGAGTTCTTTTTTGCCTAAGTAGTAGGCTTCTAAGGTGGAAAGGAACAGACTCTTCCCGAAGCGGCGCGGGCGGCTGAGGAAGTAGTATTTCCCGCTTTGCGCCAGTTGGTACACAAAGGCCGTCTTGTCCACATAAACATAGCCGTCTTCGCGGAGGCCTTGGAAATTCTGCAAACCGATAGGATATTTGGTCATAGCACTCTGAATGTTAGAAATCCAACCGCAAAAATACAATAATTCATCGAATTTGCCATGCCGTTTCGTATTTTCCTCTTGACAAAACCGAAAAATTCCCTATCTTTGCAACCGCAAAACTTGCTCTTTAACAGTATTCATTCTTTAAAATCAACCTAACGATGACGAACATCTCCATCGAAAAGAAGACGCTGACCACCGCTACCTTGATTTCGGGCGTTGCTGGCTTCAACAGCGCAAACCGTTGCAAACCAAGTGTTTGCAGAAACACCAATTCACGAACCCTCAACATGAAACGGCCCAAGACACTCTTCTTGGCCTGGCTCCTCGCGCTGCTTGCGCCTCTCGCGGCGCGGGCGCAGTTCGGCGGCGGCAGCGGAACACAAATCGATCCTTACATCATCCGAACCACCAGTCATTGGCTCGAATTGGCCAACAATGTAAACAACGGCAACGGATATTTCAGGGAATACTTCCGTCTCGATGCCGACCTCGACTTCAGCGGCATCAGTTTTCAACCTGTCGGTACAAATGGCTTTTATCCGAACCCCCGACAACCTTTCGTGGGCAGTTTTGACGGCAACGGACACACCATCAGCAATGTGATCTACAACGGCACCAGTCAAGCCAGCGGGCTTTTCGGATATGCAGAATATGGCATCATTGAAAACCTGACCCTCGGCGGAGCCAGCAACATCACAGATAGCTATTATGCTGGGGGCATCATCGGCACCTCCGACCGCTGCACCATCAGGAACTGCCATGTGGGTAGCGATGTCGTTATCCGTGCTACCAACTCTGGCGCAGGTGGCATCGTAGGGATGAAATGGATCAACGGCGGCGGCAGCATCGGCAACGGCTCCATCAGCGACTGCACCAATGAGGGCACCGTAATTGGCGGCAGCAATGTTGGTGGAATTATCGGCTATATGGGCCATTCTGGCATACCTGTTACGGGATGCACTAACTTGGGCACAGTGACAGGTTACTCATACGTTGGCGGTATCATCGGAAAGATTAATGGCAATGTGCTCACCAACTGCCATGTGGGCGGCAACTGCACCATTGACCCCATCGGCGAGTATGGCTCCTCGCAAGGCACCACTTTCGGCATCCTTTCCCCAATCATTTATGCAGAAGGGGTGAGCGGCAACATCATCAGCTTGCCTGCCGTAACCGTACACGGCACTGCCTATTACATGCCAGGAAGCACCGTCAGGCTCACACTGGCCTACAGCGGAACTGTGGCCGATGGCTATGTGGTTCCTTTCAGTGCAAGCAACGACTCATTGGTGTTTTGCGGCCTATATCATGAATTAGCGCTGCCCGCCTCGGGCGAGGTCGTCATCTCGGCCTTGCCGCCCGTGCGCGACATCGGCTATGCGCCCTGGGTAAGCATCAACACGCCACAACAGTCTTATACGGAAGAGCCAATTACGCCCGTCATCACTGTCATCGACAACATGGGAAGTACCCCTGTCACCCTCATTGAAGGTACTGATTACGAGGTTGTTCCGCCCGAAGGGGACTGCGTTTATCCGGGTGACTATATTTTTGGCATAAAGGGCATAGGTCTCTTCAGCGGTTACACCACCACTGTCTTCACCATCTATCACGAATTCTTCCAAGGTGGCAACGGCTCAGCGGAGTCGCCTTTTCTCATTTTCACTACCGACGACATGACTACGCTTGCCACTCGGGTGAACGCAGGCGATGACATGGGCGGTCTCCATTTCCGCTTGGAGGTCGACCTCGACTATACGGGAAAAGAATACAAACCTATTGGTACTGAACTTCTATTTAATCAGACAGTAGCATTCAATGGCACTTTCGATGGCAACGGACACACCATCAGCCATGCGAACATCAATGAAAACAGTTATTCCTATGATGATTTAGGCAATTCTGGAAGCAACTATTTGGGCCTTTTCGGATGTTTGGGACCGGGTAGCATGGTGAAGAACCTGCGCCTTGCCGACAGCCAAGTCATCAGCAGTGGAACCACAGACTTTGACGCACACCATGTCGGAGGTATTGCGGGAATTGTCAATGGAGGCACCATAGACAATTGTGAAGTGACCAACGATGTGACCATACACGGGTGTGCGGCAGTCGGTGGCATTGCAGGAATGATCGTTAATGGCACCATAAACAGGTGTGTGGTGGGCAGCAATGTGATGATTGAAGGGGGTAATATGCTTGGCGGCATCGTCGGACGAATCAGTTCCTCCACTATCACCAATAACCTGAACTTAGGTGAGGTTTGGGTCGTTTTCACATACATCTCGTTTTATGGCAGCATTGTCGGAAATGTTGAAGAGAACAACACCATATCCAACAACTACCATGTTAGTGCCTTATTAGGCGGCATCGGCAGCAGCGTAGGATTGCCCAGCGATGTGGCGGGCCAAGCTATGCGCGGCTATGCCGTCAGAGGCGGTAAGGATGTTTCCATCGCCTTGGCAGGCACCACTGGCGTGGCCTACAACGGTGCCGTCTATGCCGGTAGAGGGCAGAGCGTCAGACTTTACCTTAACTACGAATCATGGGGCTGCATCTATTTTTTGGCTTCCTCAGGCACTCTTTATGATAACGGCGACTATTATACGCTCACCATGTCCACGATAGAAAACATCACTATCTACGCCAATAATACCGCCGAACTGGTGGAGGTGTATGGCACGTATTACCGGCTTGCGTGCGACGGCAGCAATACGGCGATGGTGGTTTATGACGATTCCTACGCCACGACGGAAGGCATCTCCGTTGAGGACTTTGAACACCAAGGAACCCCATACACCGTCATCGGCATCGCCGACAACGCCTTCGCCGGCTGCCTGCACCTGAAGTGGTTCGACTGCCATGCCAACCTTCTTTCCATCGGCGACTTTGCCTTCCGCAACTGCGACAGCCTTGAGTATTTGGGGCTTTACCATACCGACACGCCGCCCTCGGTGGGCACGGGCGCTTTCGACGGCCTCAGAATCGACACCCTGATGCTCATGGTACCCTTCTGCTCGCAATACGAATACAGCCAGCATCCCGTGTGGGGTCAGTTCGGCACCATCTTCCCCCAAGGAGTATGTGAATACAGCTTTGTCGGTTTAGGTGATGACCAACTTTGGTCAAACCCGGAAAATTGGGCCGAAGGCGAAGTGCCGGGCGAAGGTGCGCAAGTCGGCATTATGAGCGACTGCGAAATGGACATGGACGTGACAGTAGGCTCTATCACCATCGGCAATTACTATGATGAAGAGTATGGGTATTACGAGCGTCTCACCGTGAAGTCGGGCAACACCCTTACTGCCAGTAACTTCGTATACACAACGGGCGATGCACGAAACTTCGTCATCGAGGACGGCGCGCAGGTCATCCATCCCAACACGGGTACAAAAGCCACTTTGCAAAGGAACATCAGTGCCTACAATACTGAAAACGGTATGAACAACGGCTGGCATCTCATCGGCTATTCCTTTGCGGGAAATGATAGCATTGCGAAAATGGAGAACCTGCTGGAAAACGACTACGACTTTTACTATTACAACGAGCCGACACATTACTGGATGAACCACGAGAACATGGCGAACAATTTCACCGAATTGGAGGCAGCGAAAGGGTACGTCTATGCCAACAGCGAGGATGTCACCCTCAGCCTGAGGGGAACGCTGAATCCCGCCAACGAGATAGTAAACGTTCCGCTGAGCCGTACGGCTGCCATTCCTTTGTTGGGTCTCAACCTTGTAGGCAATCCCTTTGCTTGCAATGCCTATCTGTTGGATGAAAGCAACCAGAGTATGCCGTTTTTTAGGATGAATGACGCTGGCGATGCCATCGTGGCAGTACAGGCAGGAACGACCATCAAGCCAGGAGAGGCCGTGTTTGTCGTCTGTCCCAATGACGGACAAACAAGCTCCGCCATCTTCACGACCACCGCTCCCGCAAGCATTGGCGAAACCCAAAATGTCCCCAGCGTGTTGTTACCCCTGCACAAACTGCTTGTGGATCAGGATGCTTTTCTTAACAACAGCATTGTCCAGACGATAGAATTGGTTAGCGGGTGGAATTGGGTGTCGTTTAATGTGGAAACCACCTTGGATGGATTGAAGGCGGCATTGGTGGCGGCATTGCCAGGGACAAACAGTATCACAATCAAGTCGAAGAACGAAGGTGCCGCCACTTATAATGGAACAGTATGGAGAGGGCAATTGGGATCGTTGGATTTGTCGAGGATGTATAGAGTGTATGTCGAAGCGGCCTGCGAAATCACGTTGGAAGGCTTGCCCATCAATCCGGCAGAGCATCCCATCACCCTCAGCAACGGTTTCAACTGGATTGCGTTCCCGTTCAGCGAGAGCAAGACCCTCACCGAAGCCTTTGCGGGATTTGCCATCAATGGAGATGCGGTCAAGTCGAAGGGCAACGGAGCGGCCAACTACAACGGCACCTCATGGAGAGGAACGCTCAACGCCCTCGCGCCCGGTCAAGGCTACATTTACAAGTCAAATGCAATGGAAGACAGGGTGTTCACTTTCCCAACGAGCGCGAAATAATCCTTTTTCCGAATACGAAAAGAGGGTGTGTCGAAAGGGGACACATCCTCTTTCTTTTTTTTGTTTGTTTTTGAAAAAAATCAAAATAACCGTAATAATGTATGATTTTTTCTCTACTTTTGAGGGTCAAAATAACATAATTCATTTAAAATCCATATACTATGAAAAAGTCTATCTTATTCATTTTGTTTGCATTATCCTGCATTTGTGGATTTGCACAAAGCATCGACCCAGTCTTGTTGCAAGAGATGGATCGACGGACCGACGACGAAAAGATTCAAGTCGTCGTCATCATGAAATCGCAGTACGACAGGCAGCAACTTGGCCGCCGCGCCGCGCATTATGTCACGCGAGCCGAAAGACGCGAGTTCGTAGTCAACGAACTGAAGCAGTTTGCCGAGGCCTCGCAGTATGAATTGCGCTCTACGCTTTCCGAGATGGAAAGGCAGGACATGACCACCGAACCCAAAGTGATTTGGATGGCCAATGCCTTGTATTTTTCAGCTACCAAGCAGGCTATCAACGACTTGGCCATGCGTAGGGACATTGCCCTCATCGGTTTGGATGAAAAGAAATATGCCCTGTTCGGTGAAGAGTCCAGACCTGCGAGCAACACACGTGGAATCACCTCCAACGTTACTCAAGTGAACGCCGACCAAGTTTGGAATTTGGGCTACACGGGTCAAGGCGTGGTGGTGGCCGTCATCGACACGGGCGTGAACTACAACCACTTGGACCTTGCCGACCACCTTTGAGACGGCGGTGTGGAATATCCCCACCACGGTTACGATTTCTGCAACAACGACAACGACCCCATGGACGACAACAGCCACGGTACGCACTGCGCCGGCACGGTGTGCGGCGACGGCACGGCGGGCCAGCAAACGGGCATGGCACCTGATGCCACGCTGATGTGCGTGAAGGTGTTGGATTCGGGCGGCTACGGCTCGGCAGCCGTCACTTGCAACGCCATGCAATGGGCCGTTGAGCAAGGCTGCGACTTGTTCAGCATGTCGTTGGGATGGGCAAATGCAACTCTAACGGAGCGAGAGCTGTTCCGCAACACTTGCGCAGCCATTTTGGATGCTGGTGTGATAGGAGCCATTGCCGCTGGCAACGAAGGTAGCGGCAACGAGCCTTACAATGTGCGTGTGCCTGGCAGTTGCCCGCCTCCCTACATGGATCCCGTTCAGGAAAACAATCCCGGCGGCTTGTCGTGCGCGCTTTGCGTGGGTGCCGTCGACTACAGCGATTATGCGGCTTCTTTCACCTCACGCGGCCCCGTCACATGGATGAATACCGTGTTTAACGACTACCCGTATGCCTATGGCAGCACCACTGATTTCGGCCTGATTCGTCCCGATGTGTGTGCGCCGGGTGTCGACATCATTTCGGCCTATTATATTGGCAATAATGGTTATACCACCATGAGCGGCACTTCGATGGCTACGCCTTGCATGGCAGGCTGTATCTCGCTGTTGCTGAGCAAGAAGGCGACCGCCACACCAGATGAGATTTGCCAAGTGTTGGAAGAAACAGCAGTGCCGTTGGCCGAAGGCAAGAGCAACACATACGGTTTTGGCCGTGTGGACGTGTTGGCTGCCATCAATGCCTTGTATTCTGGCCCGCTGACGATTGATTCGCATACCGTCAGCGACGGACAGGGCAACAACGATGGCAAGCTCAATGCAGGTGAATCGGTGACCCTCAACCTCACCTTGACAAACGATTCCGACCTTGCCCTTGACGGCGCAACGATGGTGCTTTCCACTGAATCGGAATACGTCACCATCACTGACGGGTCGGCTACTTTGCCCCACTTCGATGCAGGACAAACCCGTACCATCAACAACATGTTTGCCTTCTCCCTGAGTGCCGATGCTCCGTCGAAGAGGAATGTCCAGTTTTTGGCCGAGACCTATGTGGGAGGAGAAATGATTGGTACCTTTAGGATTAGTGTCATGGTGTATGGCCACATTCTGAAATTCACTGAAGTCACGGTGTTGAACGACAACAATGGCAACGGCTCCCTTGAGCCGGGCGAGACCGGCAACTTGCATGTCACCATCTCCAATGTGGGCAACGACCCAGCGACATCGGTAGTGGGTGCTTTGTCGACCTCTTATCCCTACCTAACCATTAATAGCAACAACAAGTCATTCGGCAGTATCAATGTGGACGGGCAAGCCTCGGCCAACTATAGTGTCACCCTCTCCAATAGTGCGCCGCAAAGCTACTCCATTGGCTTTGGCCTCGACCTTGTGGATGCCGCCCAAAAGCACACCAATGTGAATTTCGAGCTTTGGAGAAAGTCCATCACACTCGCTTCCAATCCTGCGGGTGCAGGCACATTGACAGGGGCAGGCTATTACGGACAGGGACAATCCTGCACGATTACAGCCGAGCCTAACAACGGTTACGCTTTCGTCAGTTGGACATTGAATGACGAAGTGGTGTCGTATCTGCCCACCTACACTTTTGAAGTCACGGGTGAAGCCAATTACGTAGCGAACTTCAAAGCGTTCAACAATAGTATTTTCATCGGCGATGGCTCGACCACCAATTACTATCTTCCGAGTTATTCTTGGTATCGTTATACGCTTTCACAGCAAATCTTCACCGCCGAAGAAATGAACACAGGGTCTTGCCAGATCTCGAATGTTTCGTTCTTCAACACGGAGTATGGATATTCCCGCAATTTGACAGTATACTTGGTCAATACCGATAAGGCTTCTTTCGAGAATGGTAATGATTGGATTACCGTTTCGGAGGCAGACCAAGTCTTCAGCGGCACTGTGGCTTGGAATTCCTATAATTGGACCACTGTCTATTTTGACACACCTTTCAATTATAATGGGACTTCCAACCTTGCCCTTATCATCGACGATAATACGGGCAGCTATACTTCGTCCATGTCATATAGGGTAACTCCTACCGAAAGCAACCAATCCATCTATGTCTATAGCGATTACACGAATTACGACCCGTTCAATCCTACGAATTATAGCGGTACCCGTCCTATGGTGAAAGACCAAGTCGTTTTCGGCAAGACGACTTATGGCTACTCGGTGAGCACCACCGCCAATCCTACCAACGGCGGCACAGTGAGCGGCGGGGGCAACTGCTACTATGGCCAGTCCATTACCCTCACGGCCACGCCCAACAATGGTTATGTGTTCAACAACTGGACCAAGAACGGCGAAGTGGTTTCCTACCTGTCCACTTACCAATTCAATGTGCTGGAATCGGCTACCTATGTGGCGAATTTCCAACAAGCTGACGGTATTGCCATCGGCGATGCCACCTCCGTCAATTCCTATCTTCCGACATATTACTATTACTCCTTGACGGAGCAGATTTACACCGCTGAAGAGATGGGTGGCGTGGCAACCGACATTTCATACGTGTCGTTCTACAATACCGGGTCATCCCGAACCCGCAACATGTCGGTCTATATGGTTTACACCGACAAAACATCTTTTGAAAACGATTCTGCTTGGATTGCAGTTTCGGAGAGCGACTTGGTGTTTAGTGGTAGTGTCACCTTGAGTGCCAACGGCTGGACGAATGTCTATTTCGGGAACTTGTTCCATTATGACGGCGTGTCGAATGTCGCCCTTGTGGTGGACGACAACTCGAACAACTACAATTCGTACACGAGATTCCGCACCTTCGACACGGATACGAACCAAGCCATCCGCATCTATGGCTCAGGCCTGAACTACGACCCGTATGCCCCTGGCTCCTATAGAGGCACGCTTATGTCGGTGAAGAACCAAGTCGTCTTTGGTATTCCGCATTATGATTACACGGTTACTTCCACCGTCACACCTGCCAACAGCGGCACGGTGAGCGGGGGAGGAGGCAATTTCTATCTCGGTCAGTCATGCACCCTTACCGCGACACCCAATCCAGGCTATGGCTTCTACTATTGGAAGGAAAACGGCACGATAAAGTCATACGACCCTGTTTACACTTTCCCGGTCACGGGCAACATGCAGTTGGAGGCCAACTTCGGCGAACCCTTTGCCGTCACCGTCTCGGCAAATCCGACAGAAGGCGGCTCGGTGAGCGGCGGCGGCGAGTTTGGCTACAACCAGCAATGCACCCTCACCGCCACGCCCAACGAAGGCTATGTGTTTTCAAGATGGCTGAGGAATGGTAGCGTGGTTTCGTGCTTGCCCACTTATACCTTCTCGGTCACGTCAAACGGTGACTATGTGGCTCAGTTCATGCAATTGGACGACAACAGCATTGCCATTGGCGAACCTACTGGAACCAATAGCACTCTCCCAACCTATTCTTATTATCCATATTCGCTGACGCAACAAATCTACACCGCCAACGAGTTGAATAGAGGGACTTGCGAAATCTGTAGTCTGACTTTCTTCAATACAGACTCAGGCCCAACGCGCAACTTCGACATTTACATGGTCAATACGGACAAGTTGGCTTTTGAAAATGAAACCGACTGGATAGCCGTCACGGAGGCCGACAGGGTGTTTAGCGGCGTCGTTTCCGTCAACTACCGCAATTGGACGACGATATATTTCAACACGCCGTTCCAGTATGACGGGTATTCCAATGTTGCCCTGATTGTGGACGATAATTCCAATGAATGGAATTGGGGTTTGTCGTGCCGCACCTTCGAAACCGATACCACGCAAGCCATCAGGATATACGGTGATGGAATGAACTATAACCCGATGAATCCGAATTATTCTGGTACGCTCATGTCGGTAAAGAATCAGGTTATCTTTGGTATTCCAACTTACGAGTACACGCTTAGCGTTTCGGCCATTCCTACAGAAGGCGGCACGGTGAGCGGTGGCGGCGGCTTGTATTTCTACGGCCAACCCGTTACCATCAGTGCCTCGCCCAACGAGGGGTATGTGTTTAACAATTGGACAAGGTACAATGAGGACAATGGATACGATGAAACGGTGTCCTATTATTCCACCGATCAAGTTCCCGTATTAGGGGATGTGGCATATATGGCGCATTTTGAGCAGATGGACGGCATCATCATCGGAGAGGCGCAGCATACCTCTTTGAGTCTTCCTTCTTATACAGATTATCCATATACCATGTCGCAGCAAATCTTTACCGCCGAAGAGATGAACTCGGGGGCTTGCAGCATTTCCAGCGTGTCGTTCTACAACACAGGCTATGACATGATCCGCAACCTCAATGTCTACATGGTGAACACCAACAAGACCAAATTCAACAATTCATACGACTGGATTAATGTCACGGAAGCGGATTTGGTGTTGAGTGGGGAAGTGGAGATGTACCAAGGTTGGGTAACTATTTTCTTTAGCACGCCGTTTGACTACGACGGCACCTCCAATGTGGCCTTGATTATCAATGACAATACCGGGGAATGGAACTGGGGCATGTCGTGTCGCACTTTCGATACCGACCAGGCACAAGCTATGTATGTTGTCGGCTATGACAATTATTATGGCGACTATTACGTCATTGACCCGTACAACCCCAATAGCTATTCAGGCACACTCATGATGGAGAAGAACCAAGTGGTTTTCGGCATTGCCGATTTCCAATACACTGTGACTTTGACAGCCGATCCTGCTGAGGGTGGCACAGTGAGCGGTGGCGAAGGTCTGCATTTCTACGGCCAGCCTGTCACCATCACGGCCACGCCTAATGAAGGCTATGTGTTCAATGAGTGGACGAGGTACAACGAAGAATATGGTTATGATGAGGTGGCTTCGTATTTCTCTCAAGACAATTTGCCTGTGCTCGGTGATGTTGAATATGTGGCGCATTTCCAACAAATGGACGGCATCGTCATTGGAGAGGCTGAGCATACCAACCTGAATTTGCCGGCGCATTACTATTACTATTCCATGACGCAGCAAATCTATACTGCCGACGAGATGAATTCTGGTGCTTGCGAAATCTCCAGCGTGTCATTCTTCAACACCGAATATAGCGGCAGCCTCAGCCTCGACATCTTTATGGTCAATACGAGCAAAAGCACGTTTAACGGTTCTTCCGACTGGATTCCTGTTACGGAAAACGACAAATTTTTCAGCGGGAGCGTTTCTTTGACTGGCTATGGTTGGACGACTATTTATTTCAGCACTCCATTCAGTTACGATGGTTCGTCGAATGTGGCTTTGGTGGTCAACAAAACCAACCAATGGAACTATACTTCCTGCCGAACATTTGATGCCGTTGGTACACAAACCCTTTGTGCTTACTCATACAACAGTTACTATGATCCGTATAATCTGTCACAATACACTGGCGAACTGTTGACAGAAAAGAACCAAGTGGTCTTTGGCATAGCAAGCTATGACTACACGGTGACGGTTTCGGCCAATCCTACGGAAGGCGGCACGGTGAGCGGTGGCGACGGGGTTTATTATTACGGCCAGCCTATCATCGTCAGTGCCACGGCCAACGAGGGCTATGTGTTCAACAATTGGATGAGGAACAACACAGTGCTTTCCTACCTTTCTACCGACTATGTCTCTGTTACCGAGGCAGCCAATTTTGTTGCCAATTTCGAGCAAAAAGATGGTATCATCATTGGAGACGCATCTTACTCTAACCTGTATCTTCCCACTTATGCCAACACATATAACATGTCGCAGCAAATCTACACAGCTGAAGAAATGGGTGGTGAAGCCACGGAGATTTCAAGCCTGTCGTTCTTCAACACTACCTATTCACGAAGCCGTACATTGGATGTTTACATGGTTCATACCAACAAGACTTCTTTTGAAAGCAATACGGATTGGATTGCGGTTACGGAAGCCGACCTTGTGTATAGTGGCAGCGTTACCTTCACTAGTAATGGTTGGGCGACCATCTACTTTGACACTCCGTTCAACTACAACGGCTCATCCAATGTTGCCTTGGTTGTAGACGACAACACTTACAGCTCGTACACGGGGATAAAGTGCCGCACATTCAGCACGGAGCAAAGCCAAGCCATTTACATTCAAGGGGGTAGCTCGGTTAATTTTGACCCCTACAATCCTGAAGGATACAATGGTACGCTCTTGTCGGAAAAGAACCAAGTTGTCTTCGGAATTCCAAGTTACGACTACACGGTGACGGTTTCGGCCAATCCTTCTGAAGGCGGTACGGTAAGCGGTGGAGGTGGACCATATTATTACGGAAAGCGCATCACCATCAGTGCCACGCCCGCCGAAGGCTATGTGTTCACCAATTGGACAAAGAACGGTACAGTGGTGTCATATTATGCAACAGCCCAGGTTTCTGTGACCGAATCGGCAGAATATGTGGCGAATTTCCAACAAATGGATGGAATCATCATTGGAGATGCGGTTGCCTCCAATAGTTACCTCCCGATGTATTACTATTATTCCCTGACGGAGCAGATTTACACCGCCAGTGAGATGGGTGGTCAGGCAACAGAAATTTCCAGTGTGTCGTTCTTCAACACAGGCACTACCAACGTGAATCGCAAATTGAATGTCTATATGGTCAACACCGATAAGACATCGTTTGGGAGCACTACAGATTGGATTCCCGTGACGGATGCCAACTTGGTGTTCAGCGGCAGTGTGGCCATGACCAACCGAAGTTGGGTGACCATCTACTTCAACACGCCATTCGCTTACGACGGCACCTCCAATGTCGCCTTGATTGTGGACGACAATTCGAACAGCTACAATTCCTATACGTATTGCCGCACGTTCAATACCGATAGCAACCAAGCCATCCGTATTTCCGGCTCAGGCAACGACTATGACCCGTATAATCCCCAAGGATATGCAGGTACGCTCATGTCGATGAAGAACCAAGTCGTCTTCGGCATCCCGACTTACGAATACACTTTGTCGGTGACGGCAAATCCTGAAGAGGGTGGCACGGTGAGTGGCGCACATGAAGGTCTTTACTTCTACGGCCAGCCCGTCAACCTTACCGCAACGCCTAACGAGGATTATGTGTTCAACAACTGGACAAAGAATGGCGAAGTGGTTTCCTACCTTTCCACAGTTCAGGTTCCCGTGACGGGAAATCTTGAATATGTGGCGAATTTCCAAAAAATGGCAGGTATAGTCGTGGGTGATGCCACTTCCACCAATTCTTATCTCCCGACTTATCCTTCCTATCAGTACTCGTTGTCGGAGCAAATCTATACAGCCGACGAGTTGGGTAACGAAGCTGCTGAAATCACCAGCATCTCGTTCTTCAACACAGGTACATATAACGTAACCCGCAATTTGGCAGTTTACATGGTCCATACCAACAAGACAGCGTTTGCCAGTCCTTCCGATTGGATTTCGGTCACTGAAGCGAATCAGGTATTCAGCGGAAATGTCACGATGACGACTAAGGGTTGGACGACCATTGTGTTTAACAACTCATTCCAATACAACGGTACTTCAAACATCGCCCTGATTGTGGATGACAACTCAAACAATTGGTCGAGTAGCATAAGTTGCCGCTCATTCGGAACAGACACGCGACAAGCTATCTATTGTCTCGGATATGACACCGACCTTGACCCGGCACATCCATCCGTTTATTCAGGCTCGCTCCTGTCGGTGAAGAACCAAATGGTTTTTCATGGCACCAACATTGTTACGGTTTCTGCCAATCCCACAAACGGTGGTACGGTGAGCGGCTCAGGAAGCTATGCATTTGGTTCGACATGCACGGTGACGGCAACGCCGCGCCCCGGCTATTACTTCCTGAATTGGACCGAGAATGACGTAGTGGTTTCATACGAT
Organism: uncultured Bacteroidales bacterium; assembly: GCA_947166105.1. Lineage (GTDB taxonomy): Bacteria > Bacteroidota > Bacteroidia > Bacteroidales > F082 > Limimorpha. The sequence goes on along the minus strand of CAMVCZ010000014.1, from coordinate 12,025 downwards.
GCAGCCTATTCCTTCAATGTCAATTATGACACCCATTTGGTGGCCAACTTTGTAGCGGGATGGTCGACTTGCGCAATTACCTTCGACTTGCACGACTCCTACGGCAACGGATGGAATGGTAACTACCTTGTTGTTGACTATGGTGATGGTAGCCCCGAACAACTCACCTTGCCAAGCGGTTCGTCGATTTCCTATACTCGTGAAGTGGTTACAGGAAGCAATATCACATTGTCATGGATTACTGGATCAAACACCTATCAGTGTTCCTTCGATGTCAGATTTGACAATGGCGTCCAGATTTATCATGGCGCGAATCTTAATTCCAGTTTCCAAAAAGAACTCGCTATCAACTGTGCAGTTGCCACTGCACCTCACACCATTACTGCATCTGTTGTTCCCGAAGAAGGCGGCACTGTGGTGGGTGCGGGTACTTACGATGGTGGCACTGCCATCACTTTGACCGCCATACCCAACGAAGGCTATGAATTCTGCTATTGGGCTGAAAATGGAGTAACGGTTTCAACAGATGCCAATTATGCTTTTACCGTCATCGAAGACCGAAATCTGGTGGCCCGTTTCTCATTGCCTATTAATGTTTCTGCTACAGCCAATTTGGCTGAAGGAGGCACAATAGTCGGAGATGGGGTGTATTACTACGGCAATAGCTGCACCTTGACCGCCACTCCCAACGAAGGTTACTTGTTCTTGAATTGGAGCAAAAACGGCGTAGTTGTCAGTTGTAGTTCAACCTACAGTTTCACCGTGACAGAAGATGTCGACTTTGAAGCGGTCTTCATGCTCCTTGAAGGTACGCTTATCGGATCGGGAGAGACGACAAATTCTTATTTGCCGACTTATTCCTACTATCCTTTCAACCTTTCACAGCAGATTTACACTCCCGATGAGATAGGAGAGGCAGGAAGCATCACATCCATTTCTTATTACAACGCAGGAGGAACAAGAACCCGCAGCTTCGACATCTACTTGGTGCATACCGACAAGTCTACCTTCGATAACAACTACGACTGGATTACGGTTTCGGCAGACGACCTTGTTTTCAGCGGCAGTGTCACCATGACCAAAGGTTATTGGACGACCATCACCCTTGATACACCGTTTGCCTACAACGGAACCTCAAACCTCGTTGTAGTCATCAACGACAACACGGGAAGTTATTCAAGTTCTATGGCTTGCCGTGTGTTCAACTCCAATGGCTACCAATCCATCCGGTGTTCCAACGGTAGTACCAACTATGACCCGGCCAATCCATCGGGATACACTGGCTCACGTTATACGCAGAAAAACCAGATTATCCTTGGAATCGCATCTTCGTCGGCGCAACAGACTTTCAATTTGACGCAGGGTTGGAATTGGTGGTCAACCTATCTTGAAATCACCTTGGACGACCTGAAGTCAGCCCTTGTTGCAGCTTTGCCGAACACCGAAATCGTTATCAAGTCGCAGACCCAAAACACTTCATACAATCCCAACAATCATCGGTGGACTGGACAACTGAATTCTTTGGATTTGTCTAAGATGTACATGGTTAAGGTAGCTTCCGATCGTGAGTTTACTCTATATGGCGAAACCATCAATTCCTCCGAACTTCCCTTCACTATCAACTTCGGTAACAACTGGATTGGATTTCCACTTGATGCGAACATGAGCTTGACCAATGCTTTTGCGGGATTTGCAGTCAATGGTGATAAGCTCAAGTCGCAGACAGGCAACTCCCAATATACTCGCAACAGATGGCAAGGCCAATTGAACATGCTTGAACCCGGAAAGGGCTTCATCTATAATTCGAATATTCACGGCATCAGGGTATTTGTCTTCCCAACGACCGTGAAATAAGCCTTGACCAACCCTTAACGGATTGAAAAACGGCCGCTCTCGTTTGAGGGCGGTCGTTTTTGGCTTCTTTAGCATGGCTTGGTGGTGCCAATTTTGCATGTTTTTTCTTAAAATGAAGCAAATTTCGGCTTGATGGGTGAAAACTTCCTGTCTGGAACAATTTTTGTCGTACTTTTGTAGTTTTAAATCGAAATTCCGATAAGGATGTTGGCTTTGTGGATAACGATAAAAGTTTTCATCAAGGGGATGATTATGGGCGTGGTGAATGTCTTTCCCGTGTCAAGCGGCACCGTGTCGCTCATCTTGGGTGTGTTCGAGCGTTTTGTCAATTCCATCAAGTCGCTGAACCCCAAGAATTTCAGGTATCTTCGAAAGGGTCAAGCCTCTGAGTTTGCCCGCCGCACCGATTTCAAGTTCTTCTTGACCATCGTTTTGGGACTTTTTACGGGCATGATACTGACAGCCATTTTCCTGAAGCAGTCCCTGAAATCCTACGAGGTCTACACTTGGTCGTTTTTCATCGGGCTAATCATCGCTTCGGTTGTGTATGTGATGAAACACATAGAGAAGGTGAATATCAAGAACATACTGCTCATTTTGGCGGGATTCGCAATCTCTTTCATGCTGTCTATTAAATCAAATCCTTATTCCAACGACAATTTCCTCTATCTTTTCCTTTGTGGTATCGTTGGGGCTACCGGCATGGTCGTTCCGGGCATCTCAGGCTCGCACCTCATGCTGCTGATGGGCAACTACGAATTGCTTGTTACTGAGGCGATTCCGGCCTTGACAAAGGCTTCTACTTTCATGCACGGTGCAAGGATTCTGTTTCCTTTCGCCTTGGGGTCAGTGGTGAGTATCGTGTCGTTTTCTTACCTGCTTTCGTGGCTCATGCGCGATTTCCGCAACGAAACGCTGTCGGCACTCGCTGGCTTCATGTTAGGCAGTTTGCCAGTGGTCTACCCTTGGAAAGAACCTACCGCCGACATGATGGATTTCGCTTTCCATCTGCCGCAGTGGAACTCTGAACTGCTGATGGCCGTCGTTATGATGGTTCTTGGCGCGGCAACGGTATATCTGTTGGAACTGATGGCAAGGCATACCGCAAGGAAACAGGCTGAGCGATTGTTGAATCCCAAACCGAAAAGACATGGCAAGAAAACTGAATAGAATCGAATTCACGCTTCGCGAGGGCGAAGACTTTATCCCGCTGATTTCATTGCTGAAAGCCTGCGATGTGGTGTATTCGGGTGCTGAGGCCCAAGAGGTCGTCAGTGCTGGCATGGTGCTCCGCAACGGCGAGGTGGAGACCCGCAAGCGGGCGAAGATAACCGCTGGTGAAATCATTGTTTTCGAGAATTATGAAATCCTTGTAGAAGGGTGGGATTAATAAATAGGAATTATTATGAAAAAAGTTTTATCCATTGTAGGAGCATTGCTCATCGCCGCCGTCATTGGCGGTTGCCTTTATTTGAACAGTTTGATGCCAATCATCACGGGTTATGCGGCAAAAAACCTGGCCTCAGCCGTGTTTGTTTCGGGCCGCGATGCCAAGACCGTGGAGGACTTGGACCTCAATTTCTCCTTCATCCGTTTCAATAAAAATAAGGTGGATTATGAGAATAAGACGGTCACCAGCCGATTCCTTTGGGGAAAAGCCACTGCGGCCTATCGAGAAGGTTATGGAGTCACCTTATTGCGTGGTGCCCATGACATTGACCTCGAGCAACAGGTTTGTCATTCCTCCGATGAGAGCATGCCAATAAGACCGCTCCCAATGGGCGATTCTGCAACAAAGGCGAGGCTGGAGCCAATCGCCAAGGCCTTTGTGGACGATAGGGCTTATAACGGACATCCCTTTGCTTTTGTGGTGCTCCATAAAGGTGGAGTGGTGGCAGAGCGCTATGATAAGGGCATTACACCCGATATGAAACTGCTGAGCTGGAGCATGGCCAAAAGCTTCACCAACGCCATCGCAGGTGTCATGGTAAGAGACCGTTTTGTTGATATATATGCTCCAATGGACATACCCGAATGGCAAAACGATGACCGTAAAGATATTACCATCAACGACTTGATGCAGATGCAGAGCGGTTTGGAGTGGAACGAGGACTACGGTGCCCGTTCTGACGTCAATCTGATGCTCCATCGTGAGCAGGACATGGGTCTTTATGCCCTCAACAAACCCCTTGAACACAAGCCAGGTAGTTTTTGGTACTATTCCAGCGGCAGCACGAACATCGTTATGCGTTATCTTTGCGAGAAGTTCCCGTCTAACCAAGCTTTCCTCGCCTATGTTCGCGCGAAACTCTTCGCGCCTTTGGGTATTCGTAATGCTGTTTTTGAATCAGACATGAGTGGTACCCCCGTTGGTTCGTCGTATCTTTACATCACGGCCACTGACTTCGCCCGCTTTGGCCAACTTTATTTAGAGGATGGTTGTGTCGACTCGTTGAGGGTTCTTCCCGAAGGCTGGGTGAACTACACGACCACGCCCGCGTCCAATAGTGAAAATGGATATGGCTCATTTTTCTGGCTGAATAGAGGGAAAGATCTCCCTGATGTGCCTGAGGATATGTACTACTGCAAGGGCCACGATGGGCAGAGGATATTCGTCATACCCTCTAAGGACTTGGTGGTCGCGATATTAGGTTATTCGCCCATGCCCGATCATGTCATCGACTTCAATGCGCTTTTGAAGGACATCATTTCCAATATAGATTAAAATGCCATAAAAAAAATGAAGAGACGTGCTTGGTACATCTCTTCATTTTCTGCGTATTCTGCGTATTCTGCGTGAAACAATTCCTTATTCAGCAGAGAACTTGCAGACCAGATTCCTGTCGCCGTATGCATCGTCGATGCGGGTGACGTGCGGGAAGTACTTATCCTGAACATCGCTCTTCATCGGGAAGCCGGCCTCTTGACGGCTGAAGGGGAACTCCCACTTGTCGGCCATCAGCATCTCGGCGGTGTAAGGCGCGTGGCTGATGATGTTGTTGCCCTTCTCGGCTTTGCCGTCCTCAATGTCCTTGATTTCCTTGCGGATTTGGATCATGGCGTCGACGAAGCGGTCAAGCTCGGCGATAGGCTCGCTCTCGGTGGGTTCCACCATCAGGGTCTCGTGTACGGGGAAGGCCACGGTAGGAGCGTGGAAGCCGAAGTCCATCAAACGCTTGGCGATGTCGATGGCGGCCACACCAACAGTCTTGTTGATGCCGTTGATGTCGAGAATCATCTCATGGGCCACATGGCCGTGGTTGCCGGTATACAGGATCGGGTAGTAATCCTTCAGTCTTTCCTTCAGGTAGTTGGCATTCATGATGGCACCCATAGTGGCTTTCTTCAGGCCTTCACCGCCCAGCATCTTGATGTAGCAATAAGTGATGGTGAGGATTTGGGCACTGCCAAACGGAGCGGCAGAAACTGCGCCTTCCTGCTTTTCGCCGCCGCAGTGGAACAGGATGTGCGAGGGCAGGTAGGGCTTCAGGTGTTCGGCCACGCCGATGGGACCCACGCCCGGACCGCCACCGCCGTGCGGGATGGCGAAGGTCTTGTGCAGGTTGAGGTGGCACACGTCGGCACCGATATAGCCGGGGCTGGTCAGGCCGACTTGGGCGTTCATGTTGGCGCCGTCCATATAGACTTGGCCGCCGTTGTCGTGGACGATCTTCACGAGGGTGCGGATGCCGTCCTCATAAATGCCGTGGGTGGAAGGATAGGTGACCATGAAGGCCGACAGGCTGTCCTTGTATTGCTCGGCCTTGGCCTTGGCATCTTCGAGGTCGATGTTGCCGTTTTCGTCGCATTTCACCACCACCACTTGCATTCCAGCCATAGCAGCTGATGCAGGGTTGGTGCCGTGGGCCGAGGCGGGAATCAGGCAGATGTTGCGGTGACCTTGACCGTTGGCCTCTTGGTAACGGCGGATGGTGAGCAATCCGGCATATTCGCCGCTGGCACCCGAGTTAGGCATAAAGCTCATACCCTTGAAGCCCGTGATTTCGCAGAGGTCTTTCTCCATCTCAGCGATGAGTTCGAGATAGCCTTCCGCTTGGTCGGCGGGGACGAAGGGGTGGATGTTGCCGAACTCAGGCCAGCTGAGGGCGTACATCGAGGTGGCGGGGTTCAGTTTCATCGTGCAAGAACCCAACGGAATCATGCAGCGGTTGAGGCTGAGGTCGCGGTTTTCGAGTTTCTTCATGTAACGCATCATATCGGTCTCGCTGCGATACTTGAAGAACATCGGAGCTTGCATGAACTTGGAGGTGCGCTGCATTTCGGGTTGGATGCCGCTGAACTTCTGGCAGTTCGGGTCGCAAACGAGTTCCTCATGCTCCTTGCCAAGGGCTTCGGCGACGACAATGCCAATCTCGTTGATGTCTTCGCGGGCCGTAGTCTCGTCGAGGCTGATGCCGAAGTGTTGCTTGTCGATGATACGGAAGTTCATGCCGTGTTTCTCGGCGGCTTCCTTCACCTTGCAGGTGCAAACGCCTTCAGGCATTTCGAACAACAGCGTGTCGAAGAAATGCTTGTTGAGTTGCTTCACGCCGAGTTTGGCCAACTCTGAAGTGAGTTTTCCGGCAAGGCAATTAATATGGTGTGCGATTTCAATCAAACCCTCGGGACCATGATACAGTGCGTAGAAGCCTGACATGATGGCCAACAAAGCCTGTGCCGTGCAGATGTTTGACGTGGCTTTTTCGCGCTTGATGTGCTGTTCGCGGGTTTGCAGGGCAAGACGGAAAGCAGGATTGCCAAGAGCATCCACGCTGATGCCGATGATACGTCCGGGCATTTCGCGCTTATAGGCTTCGGTGGTGGCGAAGTAACCGGCGTGAGGACCGCCGAATCCCATCGGCAGACCGAAACGCTGGTTGGAACCGAGCACCACGTCGGCACCCCATTCGCCGGGAGGAGTGATGAGGGTGAGGCTCAGCAGGTCGGCGGCCACGGCCACTTGCATGCCTTTGGCTTTCCATTCGGCAACCTTGGCGCGGTTGTCGACGATTTCACCGAACTGGTTGGGGCATTGGATGATAACGCCGAAATATTCTTCGTTTGCTTCAAACTTGTTGATGTCGTCAATCACGACTTCGATGCCTTGGAAGTGGGCGCGGGTCTTGATGACTTCGATGCTCTGCGGGAACAGGTCGCAAGCCACGAAGAATTTCTTCACGCCAGCCTTCACCTGAGCGCGGCTGCGGCTGTGCCAGAACATCAGCATGGCCTCGGCGGCGGCTGTGCCTTCGTCGAGCAGGCTGGCGTTGGCCAAAGGCATGGCGGTCAGGTCGCTGATGACGGTTTGGAAGTTCACGAGGGCTTCCAAGCGGCCTTGCGAAATCTCGGCCTGATAGGGAGTATAAGAGGTGTACCAGCCCGGATTTTCAAGGATGTTGCGCATAATGACGCCCGGGGTGATGGTGTTGTAGTAGCCCAAGCCGATGTAGGTGCGGAACTGCTTGTTCTTGGCACCCAAGGCCTTGAGGTGGCTGATGACTTCGTACTCGTTCATGCCATCGCCGATGCTGAGGTCTTTCGGCAGACGGATTTCGGGAGCGATGATTTCGTCGACAAGTTGTTCTTGCGAGGCAACGCCGATGACCTTGAGCATCTTTTCAGCGTCGGATGCGGTAGGCCCGTTGTGGCGTTTGATGAAATTATTTCTGATCATATACGATTGTTTTGATTATGATTTATTTGTATTCTTCAAGTTTTTGTTTCAAAGTGTTGATATTGTTGATGGACTTGATTTCGTTAGAAGGCACGCGCAAAAAATCGGCTTTCCATCTATTGAAACCAGCCGTGTTTTCGAGGATGGTCAAGTATAAGTAATAGAATTCCTTGCTCTTGAGGTTGTCCTTCTTGTATTTGCGGTAAAGTTCATGATAGGTACCCATGTTCGTTTCCTGACGGTGAATCAGTTCCCAAAACTCCTTCTTGAATTGGGTGCCTCGGTCGTTGCTTTCAGGTTTGACGGTTTCTGCCGGTTTGGTGGTTTGTTCTTGGACTGTTGGGGTGGTTTCGGCGGGCTTTGGCTTTTCCTCAACTTTGGGAGTCTCTTTCGGCTTCGGTGCTTCAACGGCTTCGGGTGTTGTGGTTGCCTTTGGAGCCTCATAGGTTTGGGTTTCCGTGTTTTGGGCGATGGCCGTTTGGGCTATTTCTGGTTCAACTGTTGCTGTGTCTTGTGCGTTGTTAGCCATAAGTCCCGACTTGACGGTGTCTGTCATCACATTCTCAACAACAGGCTTGGGATCGTTGGCGGGCGTTTTGGACTTGGGCTTGCTGAAAACGGCAAAATAAAGGATGATTCCCGTAACGGCAACCGTAATGATTCCACCCCAAAGAATGGGTTGTTTGCTGTGTTTCTTCTCATATTGAGCGATGAGCCTTCCGTCGTAGTTGGTATCGCGATCAGGCACCAATTTGAAATCAACAAAAACATAGCCCCTTGGTGGTATGATGTAGTCCACAATATCGTGGCCGTCTTCATATCTGGAATAAGGGCAGTTCCTATATTTCTTTCCCATCCCGGGGTCAACTCTAAATTGCTTGAAATTGGTCGTGTTACTCATGGTTTTCTGAATTGTTTGAAAATATTTTTGTTTCTTTCATGGTCGAATCAGCCGACACTTTTTCTGAGGGCTTCGATGGTTTTGATGGAATTAAGTTCCTTCTCTGGGATCTTTTTCAACTTGTCATACCAAGCCTTGAAGGTCACAAAGTCTTTCAGGATGGTATAACGCAGATAATCGAATTCTTCTCCTGCCACCTTGGTTTTGTTGGCGTTGTAAAGGTCGGTGTAGGCATCCATCGAGCCTGATTTTTCGTGTACCAAAGTCCAAAAATCGCGTTTGAAAACCTCATTGGGGTCGGTTGCGGCAGGCTGTTGGCTTGGCGCGTTGGTCGTTTGCTCAACAGTGCTGATGGCTGCTGCGGGTTGTTCCTCGACAGGAGCTTTTGCCTCGGGTTGGGCTTGGACAGGAGCCGTTTCTTCAGCTTGCTTGGGCTTGTTTGTGGCTTTTTCGGCAGTCTTTTTCTCTTTTTTATCCTTTTTCTCCTTTTTGTTGTTGGTGATTTCAGTTTTCGGCTTCACATCCTTTGTTTTCGGAGTGCTTGGTTTTGGGTCTTTAAAAACACTGAAAGCCAACAAAATAACAATTCCAATGACTAAGGCGATGGCAAGCACCAAAACCAACATCCAGATGTTAGACTTGAGGCGGGTGAGGAATGGCTCTTTCGCATATTCCGCTGTGAGTTTTCCGTCGTAAATCTGGTTGCTGGCATCGGGGTCGTACTTGAAGCCGACAAACACATGTCCTTTGGGTGGAATGATATAATCCTTGACATCTCGTCCGTCCTCATAGATGGAGTATGGACATCCGGGCATTTTCTTGCCCTTTCCAGGGTCGATGCTATATCTCTTTTCGGTGAATTCCGTCATTTCGGAGTTTATTGTAAGGTTTTGTTTAATGTGATGTAATTGGGATAGGCAAGTTGCTGGTTTCCAACGGTAATGTAAGGCTTCACCTGAAGTCCCACATTAACGGGATTGCTGCTCGCGCCAGTTAATTTGAAGGCCAAATTCACGATGGCATCCGCCGATTCGCCGCTGAACAGTTGGAACAGGTCTGTAGTGACGGGAATCGTGACCACGCTGTTCGATTTGGCGGGAACGTTCACGCTGTTGTTCATGGTGGTGCTGACAACTTGCTTTCCGTTGAGGGTCAATATGTAATCCATCTTGGCCATCGAAGCGGCGATGGAGTTGGGGTTGCTTACATCAAGGTTGACATTGAAAGTAACGGGCAGGCTTCTGTTGCTGATTGCGTTGACGAGAGCCAAGCCTTGCGAAATGTTGAGGTTCTCTCTCGACATGCCCTTGCTCAGGTTGATGCCGAGCATCTCAATATGGTTGACACTGTTGAAATCGAAGGTGCAATTGGCAAAGTTGGCCATTTGTGCAACTTGAGTGAGCACGTCACACGAGGCCAATCCTGCCGTGACGAATAAAATTATAAGGGTTCTCTTAAGTTTTGACATGTCTGTAATTATCTAATAATCAATTTAATAAATCACAAAAATCCAACAAGCGTTGGGCTTGTTTTCTGCTCGTCTATAATTTTGCAATAATACGAAAAAAGTCGGACATGCAGCCCGACTTTTGGAAAATATTTTTCGGCATTATTCCTCTCCACGGCGCGAGGCGCGTTTGCGCTCAATCTCGTCGAGGATGATTTTGCGCAGGCGCAGGCTCTTGGGTGTGACTTCCAGATATTCGTCGTCGCGGATGTATTCCATGTATTCCTCCAACGAGAACCGCACGGGTGGGATGAGGCGGATGGCCTCGTCGCTGCCCGAGGCGCGCACATTGGTCAAGTGCTTGGTTTTGCACACGTTGATGACGATGTCGTTGCTGCGCGTGTTCTCGCCAATGACCTCGCCGGCATACACATCCTCATTCGGGTTGACGAAGAAAATGCCACGGTCTTGCAGTTTCCAAATGGCGTATGGGATGGCCTGGCCCGTTTCCATCGAAATCAAGGCACCCACGTTGCGCGAAGGCATCTCGCCCTTCCAAGGCTCGTAGTCCTTGAAGCGGTGCGAAACGATAGCTTCGCCTTCGGTGACGGTCAAAAGCGTGTTTCTCAGGCCGATAAGTCCGCGTGAAGGGATGTCGAAATCGAGGCACATGCGATCGCCCTTGGGTTCCATTTGTGTCATTTCGCCCTTACGTGCGCTCACCTGCTCGATAACGCGCCCCGAAAAATCTTCAGGCACAAGGACGGTCAAGGCTTCGATAGGCTCGCATTTCACGTCGTCGATGTATTTCACGATGACCTTGGGCTGTCCAAGTTGGAACTCGTAACCCTCACGGCGCATGGTCTCCACGAGGATGCTCAAATGCAGGATGCCACGACCGTAAACCATCAGTGAATCAGGCGAATCGGTGTCTTCCACCTTCAGGGCGAGGTTCTTTTCGGTTTCCTTGTATAAACGCTCGCGCAGGTGGCGCGAAGTCACATATTTGCCTTCCTTGCCAAAAAACGGTGAGTTGTTGATGGTGAACAACATGCTCATCGTCGGCTCGTCAACATGGATGGGCGGCAGGGCCTCGGGGTTCTCGTAGTCAGCAACGGTGTCGCCAATCTCGAAGTCGTCGATGCCCATGAGCGCGATAATGTCGCCGGCCTCGACGGGTTTCTTGGTGCGTTCCTTGCCCAAACCTTCAAAGGTGTAAAGTTCCTTGATGGTGGAGCGGGTGACGGAGCCGTCGCGCTTCACCAACGAGACGTTTTGTCCGGCTTGCAAAGTGCCGCGTTTCAAGCGACCCACGGCGATACGGCCCACATACGAGCTGTAATCCAACGAAGTAATCAGCATTTGCGGCGTGCCTTCCTCGAACTTCGCGGGCGGGATGGTGTCGATGATGACGTCCAAAAGGTAGGAAACGTTGTCGGTGACGTGGTTCCAGTCGTCCGACATCCAGCCTTGCTTCGACGAGCCGTAAACCGTCGGGAAGTCCAATTGGTCTTCGGTCGCGCCGAGGTTGAACATCAGGTCGAAGACGGCCTCTTGCACCTCGTCGGGACGGCAATTAGGCTTGTCCACCTTGTTGATGACAACGATGGGCTTCAAACCTAATTCGATGGCCTTTTGCAGCACGAAACGGGTCTGCGGCATGGGACCTTCAAAAGCATCGACCAACAGCAAAACGCCGTCGGCCATGTTCAAAACGCGCTCCACCTCGCCGCCAAAATCGGCGTGACCAGGAGTGTCGATAATGTTGATTTTCACATCCTTGTAGCGCACCGACACATTCTTTGAAAGGATGGTGATGCCGCGCTCGCGCTCAAGGTCGTTGTTGTCCAAAATGAGTTGCCCCGGAGCCTCGTCCGACTCCTTGAAGAGTTGGGACTGGTAAAGGATACGGTCCACAAGGGTAGTCTTGCCGTGGTCAACGTGAGCGATAATGGCTATATTTCTGATATTCTGCATTTTATTAGAAATTTTCCTAAAAATTCAAGCGGCAAAATTACAAAAAAGTAGGAAAAGTGTGGCTATTTCATTCAAAAGAATTCTACTTTTGCCACGATGCGTCTGAGATTGCTATTTGTATAATGTACCCAATAATTGAGACTGCAAACCTTAGATTTGCAGCGTGGTTGTC
>CAMVCZ010000013.1 GCA_947166105.1 uncultured Bacteroidales bacterium | reverse complement strand
TACTCTTTTGTATCTGGTGAAGATATTGACATACAAAAACTGATATTGAAAATGAAGATTTGTTATGAGTTGTATGACAAAGCCATTGAAAGGGGGTATGCGTTTTCAACCTTACATAAACTTTGTGATTTAAAGTTTGATAATCTTTCGTTTCAAACATGTAGCAATGGATTTAATGGCGGTGCATTATATACAGATGGTGGTGTCTATTTTTGTCAAAGGCATTTTGGTTTAACACAGCCTTTAGGCAGTATTTATGAGGAAGATGACCTTTTGTCAATAATTCAACGAAAAACATTTTATGGTGAAGTGTCTCTGGATTGCAAATTATGTATTTATCGGTATATGTGTACAAGTGGTTGTCCTATTGAAAGAACAAATAAAAAAGATCCACATTGTTTGGCGTATAAAGAGCTCATTCCAACAATACTTCGATTAAGGGGGAAAGAACGTTTAATAAGAATAAAACAAATCCTCAAATAATTGTTTTATCGATAGACATGTAATAATAGAACCCACGCTTTATATTGACTTATAGGAGTTTTGTGGTTTGGTAGTGTTTCAACCGGTGAGTCCAAAGTCTGCTGAATTCTGGTGTAAAATCGTGCGTAGTTGGCGATAGAAAAAAATGAGTACCGTTTGCACTCTAATAACATCGTAATATGAAACCTTCTTCAAGCCCGATTATAGCGCAGCATGCTTATAGGTCGATGAATTGTGGGTGCATCTTGGACATTGTGAATCCAGACAATTTTCAAGGTTTGGTTATTATGTTGAAAATAATGTAATAATATTTTCATGCTTTAGGAAAATTGGTGTATTTTTGCATTGGCAAAAACTATGAGATTTGTCAGATTGGCTTGTCGATTATTAATATCATTGTAATATGAAGAATAGCATAATTATATTAAATCCAGCCTATTATCTAAGGAATGACATTCATAGAGCCATTATTGGCACCTTCGAGTTCCCCGATATGGGCACTGGGCATTATGTGCCTCACTTTTTGTATTCGATTCACCCTTTTATTGCCCAGCTATTATCGTTCTTTTCTTCTAATAATGGGAAGCCATTGGAGCAGATTAAGAACGAGATTGCATGTTTTTTTCAATTGTCTATTGAGCAAGTGACAGGTATTATTCAACCCATGATTAATAATAATAGTCCATTAATCAAGGAATTTAATGGGAATAAAATGGTCTTACCAGCATACTTGCTAATTAGTTCAGACAAAACAAGAAAGGAAACATATAGTCCAAATGATTTTATTATTGAGGGAGACATAGATTTAAGCACGGTCAGATTATACAGACCTATTCATGCCGTTTTAGAGTTGACAATGCGTTGCCTAACGGATTGCATTTATTGTTATGCGGACAAAAGGGGGCATGGCAATGATTATCTTCCTACAGATACGGCTATAAGATTCATAAAAGATGCCAAAAAGAATAGGTTTGTTGATATTGAGATAAACGGAGGAGAGGTAATGATGCATCCTGGTATTGATAGCATTCTTAAGGAATTAGCCTATTGTGGTTATTATTCCTTAATTTCGACAAAAATCCCTCTTCAAGAAGATAAAATAGCTTTTTTGAAAAAAATTGGGATGACCAGAGTTCAATTATCATTGGACAGCCTTAATTCTACAAAAACAAGCACTTTGCTTAATGTGGACAAGAACTATTTGTCAAAGTTAAGACAAACTATGCAGCTTTTGGATCAGTACGAATTCAATTGGCAGATTAATACTGTGCTGACAAAACATAATTGTAACATCAAGGATGTTCAGGAACAGATAATAGAGATTTCTAATTATTCTCATTTAAAAGGAATAAAATTCACCCCTGTTGGTTATCCGATGTATAAGGACGCCCATGCTTTCGAAGATTTACACCCTTCGGTTGAACAGATTTCCTCCGTAAGAGAATATTTGAATTCTGTAACGTTGGGGAAGCCATCCTATTGGCTTGTAATGGCAGATGAAGAGCGAGCGGACAACTATAAGTGCAAAAAGTGGGAAACATTTGAACAGCGTTCATTGTGTACAGCAAACCAAAAAGCGTTCAATGTTTTGCCCGATGGACAGGTTACTATTTGTGAAGAGTTATATTGGAATCCACATTTCATAATTGGTGATATTAATCAAAACAGCATTATGGAAATTTGGAATTCAGAGAAAGCAAAAAACTTGTTCTTTGTTCAAAATGATTATTTCTCAAATCAAAGCAATTGCTATTCCTGTAATAAGCTTCGTGATTGCAGACTTAACAAAGGTGTTTGTTGGAAAATGGTAATTATGGCATACGGTGATGAGCATTGGGATTATCCTGATCCAAGGTGTCCTGAAGCCCCCATTCCTTATAATAAATTCTATGTTTAACATTTAAATTTCATAATTATGGAAAGAGTAAAAGAGATGAAAGCTATGAAGAGCCAACAGCTTCAGTCAAAGGACGCTTTTAAGGTCCTTTCAGGTTTTAATGAATGCACCTATCCCAACCCGAGATGCAGTACTTCATGCGATAGACAGAGAAATGCATGATTAAGTTCTCGCTATCATTTTGGACAATCGCTCAAGGAGAATCGGGCGATTGTCCATTTGTTTGTATTCAAATGCTTTAGTAGCAGGTGTTCTGTTTTTAATTGGACAAAGGAACTAATAATATGGAAACTCTATCCGCCAATCATATAAAACGAGGCAAAAAACTCTCATACCTTCTCCGCCATGACAAGACTTATGCCTTCGACGAGCATGGCTGGCGCGAGGTGAGCGACTTGGTGGGCAATCATGGCTTTACCATGGAAGAGCTGAGCGAGATTGTGGCCACCAACAACAAGCAGCGGTATGAGTTTTCAGAGGACATGACGCGCATCCGTGCCAGGCAAGGCCACAGCATTCAAGTGGATGTGGAGCTGGAGGAAGCCATTCCGCCAGATGTTCTGTATCATGGCACGGCCAAGGAGTTTGCAGACTCCATTATGAAGCAGGGCATATTGAAAGGCAAGCGGCTTTATGTCCACTTTTCCACAACCGTTGAGATGGCCACTAAAGTAGGGGAGCGGCATGGAGATCCGGTTGTTTTGGCTATTGATGCCAAGCGGATGAGCGAGGACGGCAATAAGTTTTTCCTCAGCAGGAATGGTGTTTGGCTTACTGAGTTTGTGGAGGCCCAATATATTATAAGTGTAGTGGAATAGTGCCAACGCGCTTATGCTTTTAAGCATCCGATGGGCACTACGAGAACGCCGTCATCCCTTTGGTAAGGGAAATCTCCTACACCGGTCAGCACCATCATAAACGACGGGGATTTCATTCGTGTGGTGTCTATGTCTGCCGACAAATCTGCGAGCGACTTCGCCCCTTCTTCAATCAGGTCATCGCCACCAAGCTTGATTTCAATAAGCCCATAAGAGCCGTTCCTGAGGTGAATGACGGCATCGCACTCCAAACCGTTTTTGTCGCGATAATGATACACCTGGCCATCCAAAGCATCAGCATATACCCTCAGGTCGCGGATGGCCATCGTCTCAAACATCAGCCCCATGGTCTTCAAGTCGTTCAAGAGGTCGTTAGGGCTTGCTCCCAATGCGGATGTGGCAATGCTGGGGTCTATGAAATAGTGGTTGTCGCTGGTGCGGATGGCCGTCTTGCTTCTGAGGTTGGGATTCCATGCTGGCATATCCTCAATCACAAAGATTTTCTTCAATGCCTTGATGTAATCGTAAACCGTGTTGTCCGACAAGCTGCTTGCTTCGTTGGCTTTCATGTCGGCCAGTATGGTGCCGATGGTGGCCATGGTACCTTGGTGCCGTGCATAGGAGCGCATGAGCAGCCTGACCCTTTGCGGGTCGCGCTGCACATCGTCGACACGCGATATGTCGCTGTCGCACACCACATCATAGTAATCGTAGGCTTGGCCTATGGCATCACTCTCTTCCAAATCCAATGCGCCCGGCCATCCTCCTCGACATATCAAAAACGCCAAACGGTTGATGTCAATTGGGCTGGTGCCGACAACAGGTTCCCATTTGCCGTTAAACAAATCCGACAAACTGACGGCACTAGTTGATTCCCCGGATTCATAGAGCGACATCGTACGCATCTTTAGTTTGGCGAAACGCCCTGCGCCGGAATGAAATATCTCTTCGGCTTTGGGTGGCACTGTGCTCCCAGTGAGTATGAAATGCCCGTATCCTTTACGGTGATCCACTTCAAACCTTACGCTATCCCACAACGAGGGTGCAATCTGCCACTCATCGATAAGCCGAGGTGTATCGCCCGTGAGGAGTTGCTTGACATTGATTTTGGCAGCTTGGATATTCTGTGCCTTGCGCATAGGGTCAGCCATATACAAGACGCTTGCGGCCTTTTGTTCAGCTGTAGTCGTCTTCCCGCACCATTTGGGGCCTTCTATTAAAACAGCTCCTTTTCTCCTTAATCTAGCCGCCAACATCTGGTCGGCAATTCGCGGTTTGTAAGTGTCCATAATAGTCGTTTTTGAAATACGCTGCAAAAATACTATATATTAGTCAATTAAACAAGCTTTTCTTCCTCTATTTGGGAACTTGGCGTATTTTCATTTGGGAATTTGGCATGATTTTGCTTGGGAACTTAGCGTGATTTTGTTTGGGAACTTGCAATAGGATAAAGATGGTGATACTATAAGCATCCTATAAAACAAGGGGAATTTGCCGGTGTATTTTTGCATCGTATAAAACAATTATGCCATGCAAAGCAACATCTACACAATGGTAACCAACAACATCCTTGAACAACTCAACAAAGGGATTGTCCCTTGGCACAGACCTTGGGATTTAGTAAGTGGTGCCATTAGCCATACGACAGGAAAGCCCTATTCATTGCTCAACCAGTTTTTGTTGTGTGGAAAATCAGGAGAATATGTGACATTCAATCAAGTCAAAGCCCAAGGAGGTTTTATTAAAAGAGGCGAAAAATCCAAATTTGTGGTATTTTGGAAAGATGCCAAAACCTTAGAAATTGATGAAGAAGGGAATGAAAACGAGAGACACTTTCCCGTGCTTCGATATTACAATGTTTGGCATATTGACCAGTGTGAAGGCGTTTCCCCGAAACATCCAGTCAATGACAATGGCTGTGAAAATTTAGTCTTTGTAAACAAGAGTGCTGAAAAAATTATTGAGAACTATTTTCAACGTGAATCCGTGGCTTTACACATCGAAAACAGCAACAAGGCCTACTATTGCTGCGATTTAGATGAGATCCATGTCCCTCTTAGGGAGCAGTATATGGAAACCGAAGAGTTCTACTCAACGCTGTTTCATGAAATGGTACATTCAACCGGACACGCTTCGCGTCTAAATCGTATTGGCACACAAAAGAAACGAATCGGGCGTGGGGATTATGCGAGAGAAGAATTGGTCGCTGAAATTGGCGCTGCTTTCTTAATCAATAGATCTGGCATTGATTCCAAAAAAGTGTTCAAAAACAATGTCGCCTATATTCAGTCATGGTCGAAGCAGCTCAAACAAAACCCTAGACTAATTGTTTCTGCCGCAGGTAAAGCTGAAGCCGCTGTAGAATACATCATGGGCGAAAACTAAAGTTTGATTACTTTTGTGTTGCTTTGGAATGCGGTTGGCACTTACAAAGCTTCAGTAATAGGAGCCTCTTTTGCGGAGGTTTCGGGCTGCTATCTTCTTTCCTTTTTTAGTGGCCATCTTTTCGGGACGTGGAACAATGTCTACCCTACCGAGGTCGAGGCGGTCGGCATCAAAACAAGCATCTATTGTGGGATTGCCTGTGCTGTGGGTGCTGGTGTGTAGGCGGCAGGCTTCCTGAAGCAATTTGAATTGCTCATTCGTCAAGTCTTTCAACAGGGTTCCCCTCAAACCTTCTATCATCTTGGCAGCGCGAGGGCCGTGCTTCTCGTCATAGCTGTCATCTTCTCGACAGCAGTCGTGGACTCCCCCATCACTTTTAGGCGCACTTTTAAGCGTGGTAGATTCGCACAAAAATTGGAAGTAATTGAAAATTAGTAAGTTGAATTTTAATGTAGATTCGCATGAAAATAAGATTAGCCATAAAAGACGAGCATCCCCACAAGGTTGTCGGCACGAGACAAAACGAGAATGCCCTTGGCGAGTTGGAAAGCAATATCTATAGGGATTTGGGCATTCGTGTGGATGTTTATGAGTTGTTTGAAGATGAAACCAACAAGACTGGCCGTGTCTTGATCATCGAAGTGCCTTCGAGACCTACGGGAAAGGCTTTCAGGTTTGAAGATGTGTCGCTTATGAGGGTTGGCGAAGACCCATTGCCGATGGACGACAAGACGTACCTTTCCATCATTCAGGAATAAGAGCCTGACTTCTCCGAACAATTCTGCGAAGAAGCCACCTTTGAGGACTTGGATTTGGAGGCCATCAAGGTGATGAAGGAGATGTATGCCAAGAGGCAGAATAATCCTTCCTTTGTTGCACTTGATGACCGACAGGTTTTGAGCGACTTGAATCTCATTGTTGGCGACCGTGTGACCAACGCTGCGGTTTTGTTGGTTGGTAAAGAGGCGTTCATCAACAAGCAATTTCCACAAGCCAAAGTGATGCTGGAGTACAGGAATACCGAGGCGCAAATCCATTTCGACAACCGTATGCAGTTTGGCCAGCCGTTCTTCCTACTGATAGACAAGCTTTGGGATGCCATCAATATGCGTAACGGTTCAGTGCCTATCAGAGAAGGCTCGTATATCTTTGGCATTCCGTTCTTTAACGAAGATGTCATCAGAGAGGTGGCAAACAATGCTTTTGCGCATCGAAGCTACAGGATAAACAGTGAAATCGTGGTCAAACAATATCCTATGAAACTGATCATCATCAATGCTGGTGGGTTCCCCAAAGGTGTAACCATCGATAACCTGCTGACCACGCCAAGCATACCACGTAACAGGCTGTTGGTCGACATCTTGGCCAAGACGGGTTTCGTAGAGCGTTCAGGTCAAGGCATGGACAAGATTTTTCTGAACACGCTTTCGGAGGGCAAACCAGAGCCTGACTATTCAGAAAGCGATGACTTCAATGTGACGGCCATACTGTCGGCCAATGTGAAGGATAAATCTTTTGCGATGTTTGTGCAAGGCATTCAGCAGTCGATGCCCGAGGACAAGAAGTTGACCGTGTTTGACGTGATGACGCTTTGCGAGGTGAGGGACGGCAAGAAACCACTTACCAACAAACAGATAGCTCAAAAGCTGGAGCAGATGGGATTCTTGGAGAAGCAGGGCAAGACAAATGCCGTCCATTATATTCTGCCAAGACGATACTACGAGCTGGCTGGCGACATGGCATCCTATTCTTTGGCAACAGATTGGGACATTGATCAGGTGTGGGCGGTGATCAAGCCGTTCCTGCAGAAATATGGGAAGGCAAAGCGGGCAGATTTGGATAAGGTCATGGGAAACCATATTTCGGAGAAACAAATGAGGAGGTATCTTGATGAACTTAGAGAGAAAGGATTGGTAAAAACAGAAGGGAAAAGGAATTACATGTATTACATGATTGGAAAGGGCGAAGAAATGGGCGAAGAAATCGAGTAATTACACATTATTTAATGGGGGTATTAAGTTGTAATTAGCTGATTATTAACATTGTTTAAGGGCAAAGAAAAGGGCAGAATAGTGGATGAATCGTATGGGCTGCCAGAGCCTTTGCAGAGGAATATCAACAAAATGCAAGAAACATATTAATACTGTGGATTTTGTGGATTTGTGGAAACGCATCATTTACAATGTTTTATAATGCGCTGTTATATCCACAATATCCACAATTGATTTTTCGGTATTACTTAACGGCTTCACTTTCAATGTTTTCCACATTATCCACTTGTGGATAAAAAAAATGTGGATTTATAATTCATTGAATATTAGCAGTATCCACAAAATCCACAAATCCACAGACAAAATCAAAAATTTGAGTTTTCATGTTCCCGCTCTTCAATCTGCCTTTTCAATTCATCGTAATCCTCTTCATTGAGCCAGTTCTTGGCATGGAAGATATAAATCCTTGACTTGCCTTGTTGCGTTTCCTTACCATCAAAATACACGAAAGTGGTATTCTCACCCTTGGCCAAAAGTCCTTTCTTAACGGCATCGTTCAAGTATCTTCTAATTTCGGATTTATCGGCTTCCTTTGTCTGTCTCTTCGTTAGTTCGAACAACACTTCTACTGACAATCTGATGACCGTTTGATTCAGCGTGAAGAATTGGGTTAACAACACATCCTTGACATTCTTAACCAGAGGTGTCTCACTCGTTTCAATGACTGCGTTCAATGCCGGTGTGCGGAAAAGACTGTCATCAAAATAGAGACGGCCAACCTTGGGATAGTGTAGTTTGCGGTTCTTTAGGTAATGGAGAAACGCAGGAATCTCGGCCTTCATTTTTTCCTCAATCTCAGTATCTTCTGCGCCCTCAAAAGGAGAGACCTTTATCACCCAAAAACGCGTGTCGGCTGAGGTAAGCGGTGCAAAACCTGTCTCGTTATTCGTACATAGGACAAACTTTGCGAAGCACTTTCCCCTTCTCGCGTCTTTCCCTTTTGGCTCATAGGGCAATTCGTCTGCGGTGGTGGCCATCTTCATAAAGTCAACGGAGTTCAAATCGATGGAAGCTGCTTCGTCGACAAGCACCAGCTCCTTTCCTTCCAACATGGCGTTGAATTTGTTGTTTAGCCTAACCGTGTCCATGCACACTGCGTTTTCCTGGAAAATAGAACTGAAGAAATGCAGCAACGTTGATTTTCCCGTCTTTTGCTCCCAACTCACCAAACACAAAATAGGCAATCTTTGTTTCGGATTGGTAAATAACAATTGGAAATAATCCAACGCCATCTCGTAAAGCGTTTCCCCGTCATTATTCGGATAGTCGAAAACATGATGCAACACCTTGTTGACATTATCCCATTTCCCCTCTTTTGGAACATGGGTAAGCTTGGCGAACCTGTTGTAAAGCACCGAATGGAAGCCCATTTTTTCGTATCGCGGGGCAGGATTGTATTTCTCCGGATCATTTTCAGGCTCGTATGCGAAGCCGTCATATTTAGGGATTTGCCGAATGAACTCTTTCGGATTGGAGAAGTCTGCATCCAGCCTTTGTTTTGACCATTTTGTCAACAACAGGTTTCCCAAGTCGTCAATGGTCAGCTTATACAAATCAGGTCCGACCATCATGTATCTGTTCAAGTCCTCGGAAAAGGCAGGCTTGATCTTGCCCATGTCGTCACGATAGTATCGCGTATGGTTGTAAGTCCATTCTCGATCGCCTATATCTTCCTGGTAACGATTGTAAAACGACCTGACGCTATCCAGGCCAAAGTATTTACGTATTTGGCTTGTTCCAGTGATTTTCTCTACGGCAATGTATGTGCCTTGGGAATTTTTCTTTACTGCCTGCAATTCTGCGATACATTTCTTTTGGTCACATTGCCCATTGAAAAGCAGGTCGTCAATGCCCTTACCTCCCACATCGCGTAAAATGTGTTCGTAAAACACATCTCCCTGATACACTTTCGATTCCCTAAGATAGTCGTAAAACTTGATTAGCGATTCAGAGAATTGTCTCGGACGTTCCGTGGCTTCTTTTGTCTCGTCAAAGTCTTTCAGTTGGAGTGCGTCAGCATCATGCAGAATTACGATTTCCCTCGGATTGGTCTTCTCGATGAAGTCCACCATGTCAGGATGCAACCTCATTTTGTCTTTAGCTGTGAAATTGTAGATACCGCCAATGCCAATTGCGCAAAGGCCGAATTTCGACAACACAAATGCCTTTATTTCACCTTCCACAATGAATAAAGTGTTGACCTTTTCCTTAGCCTTATATGCCTCTATCGCTTTTGGGGTGAAAAACGGAAAGGCCTCTGTTCCTTTAGGCTGTATGTATTTTTGCTTTGGGTCTTTGGGATTCTTGAGCCGTGTCCTGAAATAAGGCGGGGTGTTCCGGCCTTCATTTCGGGTATGGTCCTCGTATTCAAGGATGCGTGCGTCTGGAGTAAGGTAATTGATAACGAGATTTTCATTTTTGTCGGAAGTGAAAAAACGGAACTCATTTATCCCATGAAATCCGTCGGAAGCAGTAACACCTAATAGGTGATTATCATCATCCGTAATGCCAACAGCCAATAGTCTCTGTTCACAATAGCTCTTTTCAGCCATACTTACGCTATTGCAATCATTTTCTTGACTATTGGGACGGGTATCACTCGTCCCATTTAATGGTGCATTGATCATTGTCTGCCCTCACGATTAGCCATCAATTCACTTTCCTTTGACATGCCTTGGATACAATCTATTCAATAAGCGGAACTCTTTTTTTGCTATAAAGAGCCCTATTCCAATTCTGCAAACTGGTAACAAGGTAACCAAGTGCTTTCAATGCTTTATACAATGGAGTTTTTGCATCATCTGCATAAATCATCTTTTGGTCAATAGCAGCTGTAACCCGGTGAACAATGTCCGCACCTCTCAGCCCTTGAATGTTTTTCAGAAACAATTGCATATTGCTTTTATTGTCGTGAAAAATTCGAAGCAATTCAGGGTTGTATTTGTATTCCACATCCATTCGTGAAAGCATTTTATCATTCAACAGCTTAACTCTATCAGCACATAAATCCATGTAAGTCAACATGTCTCTATTGTTTTTACCCCATTGACTGAACAATTCCATATATTCCATTTTCGCATCGTTCAAAATCAAGTCTATCCATTCTATACCATTGATTTCAACCAAATCAGAAAACATGATATACAGGGCACTGGGGAGCCAATACAAAAACCTCAAATCGTTAAATCGCCTAACCCAATATTCATCGGTATAGTAATAATCCTGTAAATCTCCTAATAGTTCTTCGGGTAATTTATTTCCTTCCATCCTATTATTAACACTTTTCTTTATTTCTTCTTCAGTTATCGTACCTATTATGCAACTAAATTTCATGGTTTCGTTGATGATGATTTCATTGCAAAGCCTTTTCGACTTTTGTGTGGCATTTATTCTCATATCATCATGCCATGTCATTGTATAATAAGGGTTGTCTCTCATTTGTAGGATGTGCCAGTTCCAAACCTCTGTCATAATAAATGATTCCTGAATCAATCTGTAATCTTTTATTCCAATATAGCCTTTATCTTCTATAGCGTTGTCAACTTGCGCGTAAAATTCTTGGAAGCCGTCAAAAACATACCGGCCAAGGTCTTCTTCTGAATATTCAGGGAACCAACTGCTATTTTTGATGTAGTGTTTCATTATCTCATTTGTTTTAATATGTATCAGTTTTAATTATTCCAATAGCATGACAGATTCCTTCTTTACATCGTCATCAAAGTCATGATAACGAGCAATTGGTTCGGGAATAGCCTTTGCTTTTGTAGTCATGCCATTTCCTCCAACACCTTATTAACATCGCTTTCTTTATAGCGGACTTTGTTGCCCACTTTCACCCTTTTAAGAATCCCTTCTTTGTTCCATCGCCAAAGGGTCGGTTCTGTCACTCCTAACAGTTCCGCCACTTGTTTAATGGTCAAAAGCTTTTCTTCTTTGGGTTTGGTGCGCTCCGCAATCAAATCAAACATTTTCTCTATTCTCTCGAATTGTTCAGGGGTCATCTGAATTGAAATAACCGCCTGTTGTGTTGTGGGTTGTTTAAACATGTCTTTGTTGTTTTAATGAAATTTGATGCAAAAGTAATATAATGAAATATAGCATATTAAATAATCAACCTTTTTCAACCTTTTTCAACCTTTTTTCAACATAATGTTTAACTTTTCAACAAAAAGAAACGCGGCCTTTAATACCGCGTTTACCATTTCCCATTACTACTGATGCGATAATTTCAATAGTCAATTAATTGTACAGTCTATAGTTTGCTATATACTTGATTATGAATGATATGGAATCCATAGACTGGGAAAAATCCCCAAATTGGTCTCAAACACGATTTCAAATCAAAAAATCGAAATACATAAATAACAAAATGAATATCAATAAGTTACAAGCATATTTCAAAAATTAACGCATCAATACTAATTTCCCATAGTGAAATATGCAAACTTAGACGTGTCCAAATAATCCATTTTTCACATAAAACTTCAATCAATCACATTCAATAATTTATCCACTTTGTACTCAGGTTGCCCAAAGGCAAAACACATCAGTTTGAATTTATCGGACAATTCAAGTTTCGTGTATCTGTTCACAGCATCAGACCCAATTCGATGAAGTCCCGCCGCATAAAGATTGACTTGCGCCTTATTCATTATATCAACATGGGTTTTTCTGCAAAGTTTACTACTAGCCAACTCATACAAAGGTTTATATTCGTTATCCTCTATTTCCTCGTTGTAAACATTGCATTCCCTATCAATCTTGCACATCTGCAACAATTGTTTGATTTTGGCATTGTACCCCCATTCCCCACTCACATAATGGAGAATGTGGAAATTGAACTTGTATTTTTTCACAATATCCAAAGCGTAACGAATTATTGGGGTTTCGATTTCAGAATTGTCGCGTTGCTCTTTTTTCGTCTTATTTGGCAAATAATGTATGTATGGAATGCCGTTTTTATCCACACCAACATTGGCCATCGTCAGTTTCTGAAAGTCAGCCACACGGCAACCAAAGGCACATTGCAACAAAAAAGCGTCCTTTGTTTCCCTGTGGCTTTCGGGAACATCGGTATTCATCACGGCCATAAACTCCTCAAAATGGAGAAAAACAGGTTCGTCGTAGCGTTCTTTTGTGGCCATCTTTACACGATCTTTGCCCAACTTGCGGAATGGTGACTTTGCGATTTCGTCAGCATCTTCCAAAGCACTGAAAAACGACTTTAATTGTTTCACGCGGGTTGCAGCCGTGTTTTGGTTTCTTGGTTCATCAGGAATGTGCCTTGAGGGTTCGTTTGCGTATAACTTTGGCCATTTCTTCACATACTTGTATTCATCAACGATGAATTGGCGATATTCCATTACATCATTTGGGGTGAAATCCGAGGACGTTATGGAGGTTCTACCTTTCACGGTCAAGAATCGCTCTACCTCTTTGGCGACAAGTTTATAAAGTGAGTATCGGCTTTCACCCCAAACGCCTTGTTTATATGAATCCTCAATGAAAGCGTTTAAGCGTTCCAACAAAGTGACGATTTTGCTTGGCTCAGATTGTTCGGGGTGAAGTTCCCTATACACCATTTCATTAAACATTTTGCTTGTCATGTCATAACCGCCCTGTTTCATTGCTGAATAGGCTCTTTTCATCGCGTCAATTTCATTGGCAATCTGTTTAACCAAAACAGGGTCGTAAATCTTCGTCCCTGCTTTTAGTGTACCATCATTGTTGAACTTTGCCAAATCCTTTAAGTCGGCTACAATTTCACTCCTATAAGAGAAATCGGCTTTCTTACTGTCATAGAATCTGAATCTTAATCTTACAATGCCACTCGTTTTCTTTGTGTGTTTAGTGGACTTTTTTGTTTTGCCATCGTTTTCATCGTCTTTGAAAGTCCCGATGGTGAGAATTGTAATGCGTTCCATAATGAAAATGTGTGTGTGTTAGTTTCGGGCAAAAATAGTAAAAATGCCCGAAAGAAATGCAATATAGCGTAATACTTCTATTATCCGATTTAATAATTTGTCGGATATTTAATTGAATATCAATGATATTAAATAATAAAATTATTTCAGCGTAATAAGGTTTATGATTCCGCTATGGGCTACGAAACAAAGCCGTAACTTGGTAAAAATCAGGTTACGGTTTTTCTTTTGCGGAACAATTGCCCGACAATTGCACCACGAATGATTTTTCCAACCCCCAACAACAAGAAAATCCCAGCAAAAAAATGCGCCGGGATTTTCAAGAACCAAAAACCAAAATTTATGAAACCTTTTGTAGCCGTTCTCACGGCCACAGGTCTTAATGATAAGAACCGCTGCAAAAGTACTACTTTTTTAATTCACAGAAACATTTTATTTCAATTTTTTTCGATATTGGAAAATAAATCCAAAATCTGTGGATTTCAAGGGGATAATTTGTCCACTTTTTGTCCAATGAGGCAAATTTCCGTGTTTTTTTCCATCACCGACTTGACAAAAGAACAATTCTTTCCTATATTTGCAACCTGAAATTTAAAACACAACGATATGGCAAAAGCAATGGACAAACTCACCGAAATGATCAAGACCAATGACGGTCTCAACGAAACCGAAGCCAAGGCAAAACTCAACTTGCTGTATATCAAGATGAACCAGTCTGAAATCAAGGAGTTCGTAGATGAATTCATCTTCTGGCTGATGAACGAGAAAAAACTCAATTACAAGGCCATCCTTCAAACGGCTGACCACGAACTGCACGACATGTTCTTGTTCGAGTACAAGCGTTAAAACTCGCCGTGGCGCATGTCATAAAGATCGTCAAGATGCTTCTTGAGCCGACGCGCCATGGGTCGGAATGTATAGTAAGTAATTGTGGCAGAGATAGGTGCGCCCACCAAGGGTAGCACCTTTCCCATTCCTTTGGCAAAGCCTTCCTTGGTCATGTTGATGCCAATCCATTGCGCAATCTTGATGATGTAATGCGCCATGATGCCCTCCGAAATCTTGATGCCCGCATTCTTCGACATCTGCCCGACCACCTTGGTCAGTGCCTCCACAGCCAATTTGTTGCCCATCATCACACCGACGAAAAGGGTCATAATGTTCAGCGACTCGTCGTCCAATTGTTGGTTGACATTGGTCAGCGAGGGCCAGCCATAGAGGTAAATCAGTTTTTGCATCAGCGAGAGGATGTGGCCGTAGAACTGGGTAAGGTCGGTGGGTATGGTACCCGCCATCCACCATCCGCCGGGCAAGCCCATCAAAGCCGAAGTGCCACACACCATAGTCAAATGGTAGTTGATACATTGGTTGGCCAATTTGTCTATTTCCTTTTTGTTCAACACTTTGAGAGGTGTGTCGTCCAAGGCTGTCATCACCTCCATCGGAGTACAGAACTTGGTCAGTTCCTTTGTCAGGAACTCCTCGCGGTTCACCTTCACGAAAGGCAACCGCAGGCTGGTTTCCAGCACTTTGTTCCACAAACTGACGCTTTTTTCTTTGGTTTCTTCGCTCATATCTTCGATTTTTGCGCAAGGGTTTACACCGCCTGCCTATTATCTTTCATCCCTACGGGATTCGCTACAACGCCAAACTAAACATCTATCAACTGACTCTAAACTCTAAACACTCAACTCTAAACTAATACCCATACTTCTCTTTCCATTTTTCCCGCAAACTCTTCCGCAGTTCGCGCTCGCGCGGGTTGTCTTGAGGCTCATACAAAACCGTGCCAGAAATCTCGGCGGGCAAAAATTCTTGCTCCACAAAGTTGCCCGTGTAAGCGTGTGCGTATTTGTAACCATCAGCATAACCAAGGTCTTTCATCAGTTTGGTCGGGGCATTGCGGAGGTGTAAGGGCACTGACAAATCGCCAGTTTCACGCACCAAGGCTTGTGCCGCGTCGATAGCGGCCACGGCTGCATTGCTCTTCGGCGACGAAGCCAAATAGGTGACCGTTTGCGCCAAAATGATGCGGCTCTCCGGCCAGCCGATTTTGTTCACCGCATCAAAGCAGGCATTGGCCAAAAGCAAGGCATTAGGATTGGCGTTGCCGATGTCCTCCGACGAGAGAATCAACATTCGGCGGGCGATGAAAAGCGGGTCTTCCCCTGCCTCAATCATTCGGGCGAGGTAATACAAAGCCGCGTTAGGGTCGCTGCCGCGCATACTCTTGATGAAGGCCGAAATGATGTCGTAGTGCATCTCGCCCTGCTTGTCGTACTTCACGAGGTTGCTCTGTATGCATTGTGTCGTGAAATCGTTGGTGATGACCAATTCCTCGGCGGTTTCGTCCAAGTCGTTCAGCGAAGTGACAACCAATTCTATGGCGTTCAACAACTTGCGCCCATCCCCACCACTGATTTGCATCAATGCTTCAGGTTCCTTGACGGTGATTTTCTTGCCGAAGTCGTATTCCAAAGCCTTCACGGCCTTCGCCAAAAGGATTTCCAAATCCTCTTTTTCCAACGATTTGAGCACATACACCTGACAGCGCGAAAGCAATGGCGAAATGACCTCAAAACTTGGATTTTCCGTCGTTGCGCCAATCAAAGTAACCAAGCCGCGCTCCACCGCACCGAGCAGCGAGTCCTGCTGCGACTTGCTGAAACGGTGGATTTCGTCTATAAATAAAATAGGTGCTTCAGGGAGCATCCTTGCGCGGTCGATGACTTCGCGCACTTCCTTCACGCCGCTACTGACCGCACTGAGTTGGAAAAACTGCCGTTTCACCTGCTTGGAAATGATGAAAGCCAGGGTGGTCTTGCCCACGCCGGGCGGTCCCCAGAAAATCATGGAAGGCACGCGCCCCGTCTCGATGGCACGGCGCAACACGGCATGTTCGCCGATGATGTGCTTCTGCCCGATATAGTCGTCGAGCGAGGTCGGGCGCAGGCGTTCCGCTAATGGGATGGTGGATTGCATCGCTGAATATTTTGCGCAAAGGTACAACTATTTTTTGTTTGCTATCATTTTAGAAAAATTTACGGATTCAATTCCACGATTTTGGCAAAATTCATGGATTCAATTCCACGATTTTGGCAAAATTCTTGGATTCAATTCCACGATTTTGGCAAAATTTGTGGATTGTATTCAATGTTACTGCCATTTGTGGTGCAACCGCTATTTTTGGCGCACCCACGAACAAAAGGAGATAGACTATGTGGAAGACCGCGATGGCCAGCTTTCCGCTTTTGAATTCAAGTATAGCCACAAGAAAAAGGTAGTCATACCAAAGCATTTCGCCGAGGCATACCCCACCACAACATTCAAGGTGATTACGCCAGATGTTTTTGAGGAGTTTGTGCTGGAAGGTTGACGACAGAGGAAACAAATCTCACATAAATCTAAACAAATTTGCGGCTGCCACATATCGTTGTTTTCCCGCATTGCAAATGCTAATACTCACGACTTCCGCATTGCAAATGCGGAAGAACGGAGAACGGATGCATAATCCTACTTGAATGCACAAAAACAAGCCGACCCTCCTACTCTATTTTTTCAATTGTAAGCGAGAGGATAGCTTATAAAAGATACAAATCACCCATTCAATTTTTCCAACCTACGTTTCTTTTAAGTATCTCGAGAGACTTGCCATGCCCTCCTATAACACAGTTTTTATCCAGAATAGTTTGAGTTATTGTTGAGTTAGCTGCAACAATAGTATTATCGGCAATCGAAACACCTTTAAGTATCGTATTTCTGCAACCAATCCATACATGATTACCAATCACAATTGGGGCAGGAGCATTTATTACCGTCTCGTTTTCATCCAATATATGATGAAAATCAGAATCCATTATGAGAATGTCCCAGGACAAAAGGCAATCCCTACCAAAAGTGATTTCCTTTTGACATATAATTTCTGAATTACCTGTTATCGCAAAGTTCTCTCCGATTGTCAAAGTTGCATCTTTCCCTACACTAATTTTACTACCTCTTCCGATAAAAGTTTGTCCTTTGATGACCAATGTTCCAAAAACCTCCCACATCGTCCTTGAATACAACAAATCTTGTGTTCCCAAAGTATGAGCCCCAAACCTTACCATACCTGTTTTCAAAGGACCAGAAATAACAATTCTGCCATTGACCTTAAAAAGTTCCGAGCGCCAGCAAATCAAAACAGGTAGATGAATCGCTTTCTTAAACGGGAAATAATGGAAATTGAAATAAATGGTTTTCAAAAGATTAACTTCTTGCAATTCCAAAAGACTTATTCTTTTCATTTTTTTCAATAACTTTACAATAAACATAACGGCTAAAAAAACGCCCGTCAAATACCCAAACCCGGACAGATTAAACTTCATTTCCAAACCACACAAAAGAAAAGCGGGGTATCTTATGCCTCTGCTTGTTCGTAGTTTTAGGTCCTGAGAAACCCTTGTAAATAAACAAACAGATTGATACCCACGCAAGCGGTATAAACATTAAACCCGAAAAGTGTGCATGAGGCTTTTGCACCTCTGCACACTAACGGGAAGTAATACACTTCACCGCGCGGCATCCACCTCTGACATGCTTTTGATTTACAAGTCCGAATTTCTCAGGTTCAAAACTAACCAAAAACAAGCGTTAGCAAACGCCTTCTTGTTATGTCATCCTCCTCGTTTCCGAAAAAGACACTGCAAAGAAACGAAAAAAAGCGCTTCAACAAACAAAACTGCATTATTTTCACTATTTTTGTCCCGTGAATATATTGTGCGAAATGGAAAACTCCAGAATACACATACCTAACGAAAAGGAAAACGAGTCCATAGGAAGCAGTTTCAATCATCTCGTTAAAGTTGTGGAAGAAACCGAACGGACACTTGGCAAAGTGGTTTGGGATTTTAGTGATGTCACTTTTTTGCACCCATTTTTCCTTGCCCCATTAGCCATTTACAAGAGCCAAACGGTCAAAGAAATTGTCTGTGAAAGCATCTCGTTACCAATGCAATCCTATTTGAATAGCATCTATTTTGACCGGATGCTCCATTTCGAAAATGCAGCCAAAGAAACTGCGGAAATGGTAATTGAACAATATGCCAGTCACACACACATCCCATTATGCAGTTTCTCAATGACTGATGCCAATAAAGACGCTTTCAGTTCCATCGCCCGTGACCTTATCGTTAGGCAAGCCAAAGTCGGTGCAGGCATTTCAACCCCAATAAGTTATTTCATCAGCGAACTGATTGACAACATTTATGAACACTCCGAAAGCCCAAACGGTTTCCTGTTTTCACAATTTCTTGAACAAGAAGGTTGTATCGATTTGTGCATTGCCGACTCGGGCATCACTATTTTTAAAAGCTATGAAAAAGCAGGTCTGTTTCAGGAAGAAATCGGACAAGATGAATCAGAATCATTGCGGTTAGCCAACGAAGGCCGATCAACGAAAAACCGTCCTGGAGCAGAGAACAGAGGTTATGGCATATCGACCTCAAAACGAATGCTCGTCGAAGGTCTTGGGGGGTCGTTTTTTATGCTTTCTGGCAGCGCTTTCCACCGTTACGAGAAATCTGACATTAACTATTATGCCGATGTAGGAAAGTTTTTCCATTGGAACGGCACTTTGATTCTATTGCATATTCCTATTTCAGCTCCTTCCAATTTCAATTACATTGATTATTTAGAATAGACTACTATAAAAATGAAACAAAACATCAAACTTATTGACATTTTCGGCACAGACCTCTTTTCAAGAGCCAAAGCCAGTGAACTCAACGCCAAAATCATCCATAATGCAAATGAAGTGTCATTGGATTTTTATGGCATCAATTTCATGTCGCGTTCGTTCACCGATGAACTCTTCAACATCATCGTCGCAAACTGCGACAAAACATTCAATTTCTTGAATTGTAACGAAACGACCAAAGCCATGCTAAAATCCGTGTCGGAAGGACGTGAACATGAGCGCAAATTAGGATTACCCCATCCTAAAATGTACAAATTTGAAAACCAAAAACAACTTGTCGATTTCCTTATTGCCCAATAAACGATTCAATATGAACACCATCAAATCCCTCCTTCTTCTCGCCCTGCTCGCCGCCTTCAACGCGGTGCAGGCCTGCACCAACTTCCTGATTACCAAAGGAGCCAGCGTGGACGGCTCCACGATGATCAGCTATTGCGCCGACTCGCACATCCGCTACGGCGAGCTCTACTTCACCCCTGCAGCCGATTGGCCGGCGGGCAGTATGCGCGTGTGCTACGACCGTGGCACCAACGCGCCGCGTGGCAGCGTGCCGCAACCGCCTCACACCTACCAAGTTGTGGGCTACATCAACGAGTTTCAAGTGTCCCTCGGCGAGACCACTTTCGGCGGTCGAGAGGAACTTATCGACCCGACGGGCATCGTGGATTACGGCAGCCTCATGTTCATCGCCTTGGAGCGTAGCAAGTCGGCCCGTGAAGCCATCAAAGTGATGGCAGACTTGGTGGAGGAATACGGCTACGGCTCTGACGGCGAGTCGTTTAGCATCAGCGATGCCAACGAGGTTTGGTACATGGAAATCATGCCAAAAGGCTACACGCCGACCGTGACAAAAACTGGCGACACCATCAACGCCGACCGTGGCGCGGTGTGGGTGGCCATCCGCATCCCCGACGGCTGTGTGAGCGGTCACGCCAACGCCGCAAGAATCACCACTTTCCCCTTGCGCGACGGCAAGACCTCCATCACCGACAAGGACTGGAAAAAACTTTATAATGAGCAAGTTGAGGTGATTTATAAGCACGACATCATCGACTTCGCCCGTCGCAAGGGATATTTCAGCGGCAAGGACAAGGACTTCGATTTTTCGGCGGCCTACGCCCCCGTCGATTTCAGCGCAGCGCGTGTGTGCGACCTCCGCGTTTGGACGATGTTCAACAAGGTTTGCGACGGCATGGACGAGTATTGGGATTATGTCACTGGCAAGGATTTGACGCACCGTATGCCGCTGTATGTCAAGCCGAAGCAGAAAGTCAGCCTCAGTGATATGATGGCATTCCAGCGCGACCACTTCCAAGGCACGGAATTGGACAAAACCAAGGACGTGGGCGGCGGTCCCTTCGGTTCGCCCTTCCGTTTCAACCCGCTATATTGGGAATACGAGGGCAAGCCTTACCTCAATGAAAGGAGCATTGAAGTGGTGCAAACGGGTTTCTCCTTCATCGCGCAGAGTAGAAACTGGCTGCCCAATCCCATCGGCGGCATCATTTGGTTTGGCGTAGACGACACAAATTCAACGGTTTACACACCCTTCTATTGTTCCATCACCGAAGTGCCGATTGAATACCGCGTGGGCAACGGTGACATGCTGACTTACAGCGACAACGCCGCATTCTGGGTCTTCAACCGCTTGGCGCATTTCAAATACCTATTTTATAATAGGGTCATCGGCGACATTCAGTCCGTGCAGAACGAATTGGAAAGCGGCTATCAAGAGCAAGTGAACTATGCCGACAATCAGGCTTTGAGCCTTTACGAACAAGACCCGCAAAAGGCCATCGCCTACCTCACCGACTTCTCCAACCAAGCCGGACACAACACTGTGACCACTTGGAAAGAATTGGACAACTACCTGTTAGTAAAGTATTTGGACAGCAATGTCAAACAAGAGGAAAACGGTCAGTTCAAGCGCAACGGCTACGGCTACCCTGTCCGACCCAAGCAACCCGGCTATCCTGATTCATGGAAAAAAGCCGTGATTGAACAGACGGGAGAGCGGTTCAGGAGGCCAGAATAAGACTTCTCAGCTTCGTTTCGACAAAAAGTTATCAACAAAATATGTTGAAAAATTGTTGAAAACTTATTGAGTTTCAATTACTTCTTTCCATGACATTTTCATAATTTTGATACTTTGACTATAAAGCCTTTCTTTGGAATCAAATCATTAAGTATCAAATAATTAAATATTTATCCTATGAAACAAAAACTTACATTTTTGTTGACAGTGCTATGCCTGTTGACTGGAACCGCCTTGTTTGCCCAAGCAAGGACTGAAGCCTCCATCAACTTCGCGGAGCAAGGCTACGAAAACGGCCAAGACTTGGACGGCGTCGTCATCGACATTGACGACAATGTTACCGTCGTGTTCAACAAAGGCACGGGCAACAACCCGCCGAAGTATTACAACACTGGCACGGCCATCAGAGTTTATGGAGGCAACAATTTCGTGGTCGCCTCCACGGGAAGCATCAGTTCCATCACGCTCTCTTTCGCCTCTGGAGAAGGCTCCAATGAAATTACCACCGAAGTCGGCACTTTTGAATCTCCCACTTGGACTGGCGAATCAAACGAGGTGACCTTCACCATCGAAGGCACTTCGGGGCACCGCCGCATTTGCGCTATGACGGTGACTTACGACACGGGCGGCCAGCAGCCAACCGTGGCCACCCCGACCTTCGACCCGGCAGGCGGCTCCTACTATGATGCCCAATCGGTGAGCATCAGTTGCACCACTGAAAATGCCGAAATCCGCTACACCACGGACGGCACCGACCCGACCGAAACCAGCAGTCTCTACACTTCACCCTTGACCATCAACGAAACCACCACCGTGAAGGTCAAGGCATGGAAAGAAGGCTACACCGCCAGCAATATCGCTTCGGCCACCTACACCTTCCCCACCCTGCTCACCATCGCCGAAGCCCGCGCCCTCGAGGTCAACGAGTATGCTATGGTGCAAGGTGTGGTCAATTTCATTGACAACCGCAACATCTATGTTCAGGACGCTACGGGCGGCATCTGCCTATTCCTGAACAGCGGCACCGTTCCTTCAGAACTTGCCCTTGGCGACATGGTACAAGCCTACGGAAAACGCGCCAACTACAACGGCCTCAAGGAGTTGTCGAACATCA
Source organism: uncultured Bacteroidales bacterium (assembly GCA_947166105.1). Taxonomy (GTDB): domain Bacteria; phylum Bacteroidota; class Bacteroidia; order Bacteroidales; family F082; genus Limimorpha. The sequence continues at coordinate 50,581 of CAMVCZ010000013.1, read as the reverse complement.
GCGGCAACAACTCCGATGAGTTCGACATTCTTTCCTCAAACAATCCGCTGCCCTTGGCCACCAAGACCATTGCCGAAATCAACGAAAGCGGCGACGAAGCCCTGCAATGCACCCGCGTGATGATTGAGGAGGCCACCATCGGTGCCATCAACACGAGCGGCAACACACCCTTGACGCAAGGCGAAAACACCATTAATATATATAAGGTGCCCGCCTTGACGGGCATCGAGGAAGGCGATGTGGTGGATGTGATTGGCGTGGTGGGTTACTTCAATGTGCCGCAAATCCGTGTGGCGTTGGCCTCGGACGTGACCTTGAACACGCCAGCCCAGCCTGAACCCGAACTGAGTGCAATTCCCAACGAACTCACGGGCTTCACCTACACCTACGAAGAAGGTCCTTCCGAAATCATGGATTTCCAGTTGAGCGGCAACAACCTTGTCGGCTCCGCTTTTGTTTATCCATCGGAGAGTTTTGAGGTTTCCACTTTGGGCGGCAATCTTTTCATTGCCGAAAACCCAGTCGTCATTTACAACTCCGGCCATTTCAGCAACTTCAACATTTATGTGCGCATGAAAGCAGGTCTTGAAGTCGGCACTTACAGCGAACAGGTTTATGCCGTCACCGAAGGAGTCGACACCTTATTTATTAATGTCGCGGGCGAAGTGACGGGCGGCGAGCCTACCCCACCTACCCCACCCACACCGGAAGGCGAATATGTCCGCATCAGCGACTTGAGCCAACTCACGGAAGGCAGCTATGTAGTTTTCGCTGCACGTTTTGATGAAAACGCCACCGACTACTACGCCATGAGCAACCAATCGTCGGGCAAGCCCACGGGCGTGTTGTTCGCCTCGACTACCGACGAGGGTAACGAGATCCTTCCCACATCCATCACGGACGAGGAAAGCAACTATTATTGGACGGTCGGCGTGACAACCAACGGGTTCACCTTCACCAATGCCGCTGGCGAAACAATTGGTTACATTTCGGGCACCAACTTCGCGACAGGCGGCGACAACGCCGAATGGGCCATCACCATACAAACCTCTGAAGAAGGTGCCATGGTACCCAACTACACTGGTTTCGTTGTGGGCAATGTCAACAACCCGCTCAGAGCTTTTGCTTTGAACAGCAACCATAACTTTGGCCCTTACCACATCCAAAACATGAATGGCAGCGGTTACAACTTCTTCCTCGACCTCTTCGTGAAGGCCGAAGGAGGCGAGCCGCCCGTTCCGCCCACACCCACTGTGGCCACCCCGACCTTCACCCCTGCCGCTGGCACTTATTATGAAGTTCAAGAAGTCACCATCAGTTGCACAACCGAAGGTGCCACCATTTATTACAGCACGGTTTCAGCAAACGGCCCTTGGACGGAATACACCGAAGCCATCAGCGTGGAGGAAAACATGACGATTTGGGCATACGCCACGAAAGAAGGCTACAACGACAGCGATATTGCCGAAGCCACCTATACCATCCAACTTGGTGCAGTCACCATCTTCAACCAAGACTGGGAAGGCGAAATGAACGGCTGGACATTTGTCACCGTTGAAGGCAACAAGCCCTGGACTGTCGGTGAGCATCAAGGCAACCATTACGCTTACGCCAACGGTTACAACGGCGGCGTCAATGAGCAATGGTGCATCTCCCCCGCGTTCAACATGCACGATTACGACAATGTAATCTTGACGTTCAGAAATGCCAAGAACTACACTGGTCCGGATTTGGAACTGAAATACTCAACCAATTACGACGGCGTTGACCCAACAGCAGCCAATTGGTGGACATTTGATTTCAACATGTCGCCAGGGTCATACACTTGGGTTGAGTCAGGCAATATACACATTAGCATTACCCCTTATCCAGCCCACGACTGCTACATCGCTTTCAAATACACATCAACAGAAACCGAGGCAGCGGCTTGGGAAGTTGACGACATCACACTCATTGGATTCACCACTGTCCCGAATCTTACTGCAACACCAAACTCATTGTCAGGGTTCACACATGTTGTAGGAGAAGGCCCGTCAGAATCACAATATTTCACTTTGTCGGGGGTCAACATCGGTCCTGCACCGGGTGGCGGCTCAACAGGTAGCGTTATCATTCAATCCATGGAAAACGAATTTGAAATTTCTTTTGACAACGAGGAATTTACATGGCAGCTCTACATTGATGACATCGCTGGAACGCTCCCACCCACCCCAGTTTATGTGAGAATGAACGGTTCGGAAGTCGGCCAATATAGTGGTGTTATTAACATTCACTCATCTTCATCAGATCAAACCACCGTAACTTTGAATGGCGTCGTCACCGAGCCGCCTGTTCCGGGAGGCGATTATGTCCGAATCCTGGATGTCGCCCAACTTGCGGCGGGCAACAAAGTCATTTTGGCTTCGCGCTACAACGAAATGACGGGTGCCTACTTGGCCATCGAAAGCACCCCATCGAGCGGCAAACTTGCCACAACCGAGTTCATGAGCGAGATGAGTGGCACTGACGAAATCATCCCCGCCAATATCTTGGCCGACGAGGACAACTATTATTGGACGGTGGGCATCACTGCCGACGGCTACACCTTCACCAATGCCAACGGCGACACGATTGGCTACGGCAACAGCGGCACCAACTTCGTGATGAACAGCGAAAAGACCCTTTGGACCATTGCCAACGGCATTTCAGAAGAAGGCTCATTGGTGCCCAACTACCAAGGTTTCAACATCGTTAATGCCACCACCGAAAACCGTGCCTTTGCCTTGCGTGTCACCGAAACGGAAAACATCGTGAAAGCCTACGCCACCAGCAATATGGCCAATGGCGAGTACAACTTCTTCTTAGACATCTTTATGCAAGGCGAAGGCGGCGAACCGCCCATTCCTACCGTGGCTGCCCCGACTTTCAACCCTGCGGGAGGCACATACTATGAACCACAAAACGTGACCATCAGTTGTGCTACAGAGGGAGCCACCATTTGGTACAGCCTCATTTCAGGAAATGGTCCTTGGACTCCGTACACAGAAGCCATCACGGTTGAAGAGTTTGCTTCCATCTGGGCCTACGCCTCGAAGGAAGGTTACAACGACAGCCCTGTTGTCAATGCGGGATACCTCATCCAAAACGACATCGTCGTCATCTTCTGGCAAGAATGGGAAAACGACTGGGAGCCTTGGCAGGGCTGGACTGAACGCTGCACTATGGGCGACTCACTCTGGCGCGTTGCTTCATACGGCGGCAACCATTACGCCTACGCCAACGGCTACAACCATCCTCAAACCATTGACTGGCTCATCTCGCCCGCATTCGACTTGGACAGTTACGATGATGTGGTGCTGACCTTTAATACCGCCAAGAACTATAACGGTCCCGACCTCGAAGTGTTCTTCTCCAATGATTACGACGGCGAAAATCCTGATGGTGCAACTTGGATTCCCTTGCCGTGCGAACTCTCGCAAGGTGGTTGGAATTGGGTTGCATCGGGCGACATCAGCCTTGACGAATTCAGCGGCTCGAACTGCTACATTGGCTTCAAATACACCAGTGACGAAGACGCAGCTGGTTGGGAGGTTGACGACATCAAACTTGCTTCTGGAAGCACTTCGCCCACCCCAACTCTCATTGCCACACCTAATTACCTTGGTGACTTCAGTTATGTGGTGGGTCATGGCCCGTCAGAATCACAGAGTTACGTCTTATCTGGTGTCAACCTCGAAGACGAAGGCTATATCCACATAGTTTCTTGCTCATGGTACGAGATTTCTTTGGATAATGAAACGTTTACAGAAGTGCTTGAATTCCCCTGCACCGACCTACCTGCGACCGTCTATGTCCGCATGATGGATAGCCTTGCCCCCAATACATACGATGGAGTTTACATCGCTAATGAATACTATGACGACATCAACTATGCCGCTGTAGTAGTCAATGTGTCTGGTATCGTCCACTACGAGAACGATCCTTCCATATTATGGGACGATTTGCCGTATTATATCCAAGGCAACAATGGTTCCAATAACAACCGTGTACCTGTCGCCACATACGTATGGCTCGGTAACCTTGAACCACACACAACCTACCGTTACACCAACCAATTTGTTGACGAAAACGACGGTCCCGAGACCGCCGGTGCCGGCAATGTGATTTACGCCAACTTGGATGGCTTCTACCGCAGCACCAGCCCGAGTTTAGCTACCGAAGGCGGCTACGGTGAATTTACAACCAGTTGGGATGGAGATGCTCATGTTTGGTTCGTCAATGAGCCTACAGCCAATGCCCGCTTTACGCCCGGCAACTATGTTTATCTGCGTATCCGCCTCAATGACGGTCACGATGGAACCACGGTGGCCCACACCCTCACTACCCAACGCTACGCCACCGTAATCAACTTCGGCACTGAACACGATGCTAACCAAGGCTCGGCATTTTATGTCAAGAGCAATGAGAACCCGATGACCTTTGCCCAAATGTATATCAACCAAAACCCTAACGAACATCCGATATTCGCCACTATTGTCGAGACCACAGGTGTAGATTTTGGCAATATCAACCAGTACGCTGACTTCTACAAGGAAGAGGTGGCTGGCAAGGACGGCTGGTTTGGAGGCATCCTGCCCAACGACAACGAGTATGGCATTAACAAAATTATGGTCTACGACATAACGCACTATTGGTACCAAGAATATCGCACTACCGAGTATAACGGTCAATGGTATCCCAATGCCAACACCGTCAATCCGACCAACGGCCTCGATGAACCCATCTTCATCGACCTGACAGATGTCGGTGTTGGGGAATCCGCAGAAACCAATGTGAAGATTTGGAGCTCCGACAACGAATTCATCATCGAGAACGGCGACAACAGCCACTACACGATGACGGTTTACAATGTTCTCGGCCAGCCGATGATGCAGCAGCAAATCAACGCTGGCAGCACCGAACGCATTGGCCACAATCTTGCCACTGGCTTGTATGTCATCAATTTACAGAACAATCAGAACAAGGTTTCCGTGAAAGTCATTGTTAAGTAAAAGTTTCTCCTTTCGGGGAAAAAGAAAAGTCCGGGAGCGTGGCTCTCGGACTTTTTTCTGCGACATAGAATTGATTGTCAGAATTTTATCTCAACACCAATGCTCCTGAACTTTTCCGTTGTAACTGCCTTGTTGTATTCGGGCAAGAGGTTGGTATAGACCCGAATACCGTGAATGATGCCTAACACATTGGTATTGAAACTGATGCCTGCTTCCAGCTTCCACGGGTTGAACAAAGAGCGAGCATTTTCACCAACGGAACCTTGATTGCCAATGCTCGGAAAGCGTGTAATAAGTTGAGCACCAACCAGGTAACCAAGTCTGACATCCATTGAAATGCCGTAGGATTTACTCTTTCCAAAATAATAGTACAGTTCTGCGGGAATACATAAATAAGTGGAAACAAGTTTGTTATGTTGGGTCATTTCGGGATTTTCTATGACCTCCAAACCATTTTCCCCCATTTTCACAGGATAATCCATCCAACGTTGGTTGAGATTCAGTTGCAGACCTGTTGTCAAACTGAGATGCGGGGTGAACACGAAACCTGTCAACAAGCCGATGGGAACGTCAAGACCACCAGAATTGGTATACGGGCTGTTGCGATTCACAGGGTTGAGTCCATTCCGATAGCCAACTCCAAGACTAATGGACAAAGAATTGTCCCAAATCCGATTGCGTTCCGTGGTAACAGGCTGTCCGTCTTCCAACTTCGTTGTGATGATGATTGGATTCTCTTTCACATAATACCAACTCGGCCTTTCATAAATGTCAATGTGGATTTTTCCTTCTTTCAGGCTTGTTCCATATTGAAATTCAGCATTATGCCGAGCAATATGGATGTCGCCACTTCCGCAAATAGTGTCGATGTTCAAACGGCTGCGTTCTCCCATTTCGAAATGCGGGTCGCCTTGGCAAACCAACTTTTTGATGCTCAGATCGGCTTTTTCTCCGAGTTCAATGTACACTGGATCAGCGTTTTCGGGAATGTCGATTTGCTCTGCCATAACGGTGGACTTGTCAAAAGCATTGATTTTCCTGAAACCCAGACGACCTTCCAATTCCACCACCGTGCCTTTAGGCAGTATGGTGTTTTCGAGAATGGTCAGTGTGTCGCCAGCAAAGTTGCAGACACGAGTTTCATTGGCGATTCCAGCGAACTTATCGGGGACAACTACAGCAAAGCGGTAGGAATCCGTGTTTCGGTTCATAAGTCGCACATCCCATCCTGCGCCAATTTCCAAATAGCCAATGGGTTGGTTGATGGTTTGCTCGATTGCGATTTCTTCTTGGGCAATGCCTAACCTGGTCAGGCAAAGCGACATAATTAGTAAGGTGATGCGTTTCATTTTGTATAAATTTTAATTGTTAATTAGTAAATTTTCAAGGTTGATTTCCATTGCCAACATACCGTTTTTCATATTGGGATCTTGCGGCTGCCCGAAGATGGTCTTGTCCTCCAAAATAGGCTTGGTTTTCGGTTCAGCGGTCGGTTTTCCTCGTTTATCATAACCCACCAAGTTTTCACTTCGGATGATTCTCCGTTTGGGTTGTTGCACGGCCAATGGCTCTTCAGGGAGAATTGTCGGCTTTTCCGTATGAACCTTCGCTGTATCCAACATTTCCTCTAAAGGCTCAGCCTCTTCCGCAGGTTTCTCCACTTTGGCTTTGGCCTTTTTCGGTTTAACGGGTTTCACTTCCGCAATCGGTTCCTCGGCAAAGACCGCTTCTTCAAAGACGGTTATTTCTTCCAATCTGGAAATCGCCGTATCGACAGGAACAACCTCCTCCGCAAACCATTCTTTTTCCCTAATCTGTTCTTGCTTTGTTGTCGGTTTCAGCAACAACCAAACCGCCAGACAAGCCGCAGCCGCACCTAAAGTCCACCAAAGCGCGATGGGCTTCCTGCTTTGTTTTTCAGATTCTTGTTTGGAGAGGCGGTCCAACAATGCGCCGAGTTCCTTTTGCCGGCGGGCATTGCGTCCGTGTTCTTCCAGTGCGTCAAGCAGTTGCCTGAGTTCGTCGTTTATTTCGTTTTCTTCTTTCATCTTTGTGCGTTTTTATGTTGTTCGATAGCGTTTCTGAGTGATTTGTAAGCCCGCGAGAGGGTCGCGTAGAGGTGCGTGCTGCTCATCCCCGTCGCTTGCTCGATTTCAGCGTTGCTCATCCCTTGTTCGTATTTCATCAGGATGGCGTCGCGTTGGCGTTTTGGCAGGCGGTCAACGAGTTGTCGCGCCAATTGGTAGCGTTCTTCCGAAAGGTCGTCGGGCGAAGGTTCCGTCAGCATCAGGCTTTCCGTGTCAATGGGAACCGTGGGGCGTTGTTTCCGAAGTTGGTCGATGCAGCGGCGTTTCACGACAGTGCTCCACAACGATTTCAGGTCGGCGGAGTCGTCCCATTCTTTGCGTTTCTCCCACAAACTGACCACGGTATCCTGTACGGCATCAGAGGCGTTGTCGGCATCGTCGAGCAGTTGTTCCGCCAACTTCTGCATATAAGGCTGCCATTGCAGCACCCGGTTTCTGAATTCCTGATCGGTCATTTTCCGCTTCTTTCTATTTGATAATCGTAGAAAGTCGGGAAATCTTACACTTTATTGGAAAAAATTAATGCAATTTCGTCCGCTTAATCAAGTAACTCGTCAACACTTGATTATAATCCTTATTAATATCGGCCTCAACGTAATCGATTTGGTATTGGTAGCAATGGCGTAGCAGGGCTTCTTTGCGCTCGGTCATTATCTTTTTGTAGGTTTCCTGAACCTCTATGGGGTTGAGTTTCAGCGTGTCGCCCGTCTCCAAATCGACAAAACGGTACGGGCGGTTCTCGAAGTCTAAGTTTTGTTCCAAATTGCTGTCAAACACGTGGAACAAGATGACTTCGTGCTTGTTGTATTTCAAATGCTCCAAGGCCTCAAACATCGGCTTGTAGTCGGCAAGGCCATCAAGCATATCGGTGAAAATCACCACGAGACTGCGGCGATGCGTCATTTCAGCAATCTGGTGCAGGCATTGAGGCGTTGATGTGGTTTTTCGGTTGTTTTTGTCGTAATCGTCAATCAGTTTCTCCAATTCACTATAAATCAACTTATTGTGAACCATTGACGACTTGGCTGGCTCGTGGAAGGCAATCGTTTCGTCAAACAAGTCCAAGCCTACGGCATCGCGTTGGCGGCGCATCAGTTCCATCAGCGAGGCGGCGGCATAAATGGAGAAAAAGAGTTTGTTAGGATGCTCAAAGTCAACCTTTTGCCTCACGGGAAAGCACATACTTGAACTTTGGTCGATGACCAATTGGCAGCGCAGGTTGGTTTCCTCCTCGTAGCGTTTCACGAAGAGTTTCTCCGTGCGGCCATAGAGTTTCCAGTCGATATGACGGATGGGTTCGCCCGTGTTGTAGAGGCGATGTTCGGCAAACTCAACGGAAAAACCGTGGAAAGGACTCTTGTGTAAACCCGTGATGAATCCCTCCACGATTTGTCGTGCCAAAAACTCAAGGCTGCCGAACTGCGTGAGCCGGTTCCTATCGATTGAAAAGTCCAAAGGATGTAAATGCTTCTAATTTCGGCGTTTCGACAGGCTCAACGACCTCGGTCCCTGAGCCTGTCGAAGGGCCGAACCTTTTAGAACAACTTCTCTAATTTCTCCACAAACACCTTCTTGGGAGCGGCTCCGACGTTCTTGTCGACGGGCTGTCCACCCTTGAAAAACAGGACGGTGGGGATGTTCATAATGCCATACTTGCCAGCGGTGCCGGGACATTCCTCCACGTCGCATTTCACGGCAATCACCTTGCCTGCATATTCTTCCGAGAGTTCTTCGATGATGGGTTCAACCTTCTTGCAAGGGCCGCACCAAGTGGCGCCAAAGTCCACCATCACAGGGAGTTCCGATTTCAGGACGACTTCTTCAAAACGGTCGTCAGTCATTTGAATTACTGCCATTTTCTTGTTAGTTTAGTTTATAATGATACTAATTTTCAATAAATGAGATTGCAAAGATACAAAAATTTCGATAAAATCAATCATTAATCATCTTACAAATCGTTTCAATCATTTGTTTTGCGGGTTCAATTTTATCTTTCAATTCCTCTGGATCCGCCTCAAATGCACAATTATAGTCACTTTGTTCGCGCATCGTTTGCAATTGATTGTACAATTTCCCATAATCGGCAGGCAACACGCCAGTTTTGATATAATTCTGTCCAAACAAGGCATGAGAGCCGTGATGTGTATGCACTTGATGCCCATCGTGAATGAACAAAGCTGAAATAGCATGAAAAACAGCATAATACAACCTGTTTGAAACGCCGTTCCACAAACCAGCCTCTTTCAAAATCTCTACTTCCTGAAAAGTCCGTTTGGCTCGCTCCATCTCCAATTGAACCATCGTTTTGCGTTCTTCATCGCTCAAACTCATACCAATACGATTTTATCCTGTTCAACATTCTTGTAATAAGGAAGGAAGCTCCACCCTTGCCATTGCTTTTTGGAATAGATATGCGGACTGATTTCAGCGTTCAATTCCCAACCCAATTCACGGAAAAAATAAGCCAAATCGTAGTCTTCGGAAGTGATTTTTGACTTGTCGATCAAGATAAGCAAATCCCAGTCACTGTTTTGGCTTTCATCGCCACGGGCGCGGGAGCCATATAGCCAAAGCGAACTGCCTTGGGGCAACACGGCCATTGCCAACTGCTTGATTCTCTCCAATATCTGACCTTTATCCATAACGCAAGTTTTTTCCGTTTTGCAAAGATACAAATTTTTCCGATTACCGCAAATCAAACTCCACAAAATTCGAGAATGGGGCTTTCTCCAACAACGGCAGAACCTCCTGAGCATTAATCGAGCCTTTTACAGGGGTCATGTTGCAGGACTTTTTGCCTAACGGGTCGACAAGATGAATCTTATAGTTCTGTTTTCCAACATTTTGCTTTATCATCTTAACAAATTCCTCCATCTCGGTCTGGCTCATTTCAGCCACATTGAGCGTAAGGTAAACCGTCTTTGAAGTGCTTTCCAACAGCGAATCCAGCAAACGGACTTCGGTGAAACGCACCTCAAGCGTCGTAGGAGCCGCGTTGGGGTCTTGGCCAGGACGCGGGAAGGGTCTGTCCAAAGTGCCATAAAGCATCACAAACGAGTTGACTGTCAATAAGTTTCGGCAATTCAGGTAGTTCTCCTTGAACAAGGCAAACTGCAACGCGCCGCTCTGGTCTTCGATGGTGAAACGCCCGTATGGATTGCCGTTTTTCGCTGTAAACTCCTCAGCACGAGTGATTTGTCCGCCAAGGCGCACCGCTCTTCTGAGGTTTTTCTCCACATCGTTCATGGCGTTTTTCAGGCCTTCCACGTCACAATTGGCGAAATATTTCAGCGGCAGGTGATAAACCTCCATCGGGTGCGAGGAAATATAGAAGCCTAAAGCCTCCTTTTCCATCTCCAGCTCCTTCATTTTCGACCACGGCTCGCAGTCGGGCAGCGGCATGGAGAAAGCCTCCTCTGCCCCACCTTCGTCGCCGCCAAAACCAAAGAGATCCATTTGGGATGAGTTCTTGCGCTCGTTGTAGGAAGCCACCATGCGCAAAGCCTTTTCGGAGAAAGGCGAGGACTCGTTGGGTGCAATGTTGAACAGCATGGCACGATGGAAGCCCTTGAAACTGTCAAAACAGCCCGCCATGCCCATACTCTCCAACGCCCTGACATTAAAGGCTTTGTCTGCAATACGCATCAAAAAGTCGCCGAAGTCCTTGAACTTGCCATTGGCTTCGCGCTCGGCAACAATACCCGACACAACCGCCTCGCCCACATTCTTGATGCCGCCCATGCCGTAACGGATTTCGCCCTTTTCGTTGACCGAAAACGTGTATTCCGACTCGTTCACATCGGGGCCTAACACCGCGATTTTCATGCGTTTGCACTCCTCGGTCATGAAGTTCACCTTCTTGATGTCGCCCAATTCGTTGTTCAAGACCGCCGCCATGAACTCTGCCGGATAGTGTGCCTTCAGGTAGGCCGTTTGGTACGACACCCACGAATAGCAGGCCGCGTGCGACTTGTTGAAAGCATAGGAAGCAAACTTTTTCCACTCCTCCCAAATCTTTTCGAGGCGTTTTTTCACCTCGTCTTCGGGCAGGTTTTCGGTTTTGGTCAACTTGGCCACACCTTGTTTCATGAACTTGCCGTAAAGCTCCTCCATCTTGGCCAACTGCTTCTTACCCATTGCTTTACGCAAAGTGTCAGATTCACCTCTCGTAAAGTCGGCCAACTCGCGCGAAAGCAACATCACCTGCTCCTGATACACGCAAATGCCATAGGTGTCCTTTAGGTACTTCTCCATGCAATCAAAGTCGTATGTGATTTGTTGTCGGCCTTGCTTGCGGGCGATGAAGTCGGGAATGTTGTCCATCGGTCCGGGGCGATAGAGGGCGTTCATTGCGATGATGTCGCCGATGACAGAAGGCTGCAACTCGCGCAAATATTTCTGCATTCCGGGCGATTCAAACTGGAACGTGCCGATGGTGTTGCCCGCCGAATACAACTCGTAGGTTTCCTTGTCGTCAATCGGTATGTGGTCGATGTCAATTTCGATGCCGCGCGTTTTCTTGATGTTGCGCAGCGCATCCTTTATTAATGTAAGCGTCTTCAGGCCCAAGAAGTCCATCTTAATCAAGCCGACGGTTTCAATGACATGGCCATCGTATTGAGTTACAACGACTTTATTCTTCGTCAATTTATCTTCCACCGTGGCGACTGGCGCGACATTCGTCAGGTCGTCGGCACCGATAATCACGCCGCAAGCGTGGATACCGATTTGTCGGTTGGTGTCCTCCAACTCCTCGGCGTAAGTCAGCATGGAGGAGATATTCTCGTCCTTGCCAGTCAGCAATTCATGCAGTTCGGGGATGTATTTGTAGCAGTTTTTCAGGTTGACTTTTGGCATTTTTTTGGGCAGCGTGCCTTCCACGGCCTTCACTGCTGCTTCATCGAAATTGCGGTCAGGAATGTAGCCCTTAATCTTGTTCACCTCGGGCAACGGCACCTTTTGCACACGCCCCACATCGGCAATGGCAGACTTGGCCGCCATCGTGCCATAGGTGATGATGTGCGCCACCTTTTCCTTGCCGTATTTCTTTGTCACCCAGTCCAATACGCGCTCGCGGCCATCATCATCGAAGTCCACGTCAATATCGGGCAGCGAGATACGGTCGGGATTGAGGAAACGCTCAAACAGCAAGTCGTATTTTAGTGGGTCTAAGTCGGTGATTTTCAAGCAATAGGCCACTACTGAACCAGCCGCCGAGCCACGACCCGGCCCCACTGAAACACCCAATTCCTCACGCGCTGCACGGATATAGTCGCTCACGATGAGGAAGTAGCCTGGGAAACCCATTGTCTTCATCACATGAAGCTCAAACTTGATGCGCTCAATCTGTTCCTCGGTGAGGTTTTCGCCATAACGTTGGTGCGCACCGTCCCAAGTCAGTTTGGCCAAATAATCCGCTTCGAGTTTGATACGATACAAACGGTTGTAGCCGCCCAATTTCTTGACCTTCTTTTCGGCTTCCTCTTGCGACAAAACCGCATTGCCGTGCTCGTCGCGGGTGAACTCGTTGAACAGGTCTTCTTCGGTGTATTTTTGTCGATATTCTTCCTCCGTTCCAAAATCCTCTGGAATCGGAAAAACTGGCATAATCGGGTCGGAATCAATGCTATAGTTTTCGACTTTATCGACAATTTCCTGTGTATTTTCAAGCACTTCGGGATGATCGGAGAAGATGCGGCCCATCTCGGCAGGCGTTTTCAACCACTCTTGCTTGGTGTAGTGCATTCGCGTGGGGTCGTCTAAGTCCTTGCCCGTGCTGAGGCAGATGAGGCGGTCGTGCGCCTCGCCGTGTTCCTCCTCCACAAAGTGTACGTCGTTGGTGGCAATAACCTTCACATTGTGCTTCTTCGCCAAACCAAAAATGATTTTGTTCACCTCTTTTTGGCGCTCGTAAACCTCGGTGTCGCCCCCCGGTTTGTCGGTTTTATGTCGCTGAACCTCAAGATAATAATCCTCTCCAAACAGACTCTTGAACCACTCGATTGACTCTTCTGCACCTTTTATGTCGCCGTTCATGATTTTTTGCGGTACCTCGCCTGCAAGACAGGCAGAACTGCAAATCACGCCATCGTGGTACTGCTCCAAAAGGCTGTGGTCAATGCGCGGATTGTAATAAAAACCATCCGTGTAGGCGATGGAACTCAACTTGCAAAGGCTGTGATAGCCTTGCTTGTTCTTGGCCAATAAAATAAGGTGCCAGCCTCGGTCTTGTCGGCCATCCCGCTTGTCAATGCTGACTGGCGCACAATAAGTTTCTATTCCGTAAATCGGCTTGAAGAACTGCTTGTTCAGTTTTTCGATTTGCTCTTGGGCGGCAATCTTTTCTTCCTCGGTCGATTCAGGCTTTGCGATGATAGCCTGCTGCTCCTTGATGGCGTCTTTCACTTTGCCGTTTTCCTTGTTCACTGTATCGGCGAAGTCCTTGATACCGAACATATTGCCGTGGTCGGTGAGGGCGAGGCTATACATGCCGTATTTCTTGCATTTCTCCACCAAATCAGGCACTTTCGACATGCCATCGAGCATGGAATAATGCGAGTGGACGTGCAGGTGTGTGAAATGCTGCGGGATATAATTACCGATTTCCGGCACCGATTCCTCCTCCACTTCCTCATCGTCGAAATTGGCTTCAACTTTGATTCCTGCCGGCTGAATCACATCGGGATTGGCGGCTTTGAAGTCGGCAATGAATTGGGAATCAACGCGCAAGTCATTTTCGTCAATCACGCCGCGACGAACCAATTCGAGGAAAACACGCGCCGTAGCCTCCACATCGGCGGAAGCATTGTGCGCCGAGTCGAACTTCTCGCCAAACAGGATTTGGTGGATTTCTTCCAACTTGGGGAACTTGAACTTACCATTTTTGCCGCCCGGAAGTTGGCAAAAATCGGCAGTCTTTTCCGTGCAGGTGTCAATAATCTGCCAACGGCGCAAAGGATTCTCGCGACCGCTACGCAAAAACTCGCAGCCCAACACATTGAGGTCGAATTTGATGTTGTGCCCAACCAAATACTTGGCTTTGGCCGCCGACTGCATGAAAATATCCAGCACCTCATTGAGAGGTTTACCGTGTTTCATGGCATGTTCGGTGGAGATGCCATGCACCATCTTGGCAGCAATGGGAATCTCAAAGCCCTCTGGATGAACGAGATAGTTATGGTTTTCCACAAATCGGCCTTGGTCATCGTGAACCTGCCAAGCCAATTGCACCATACGCGGCCAATTGTCGAAATCGGTCAACGGAGCGTTGTCTATTTTTGGGAGACCCGTGGTCTCTGTATCGAAGACTAAAAACATAATCAGTTGAGAGTTTAGGGGTTAGAGTTTAGAGTTGGGATAAAATCGACTCTAAATTTCGGGGTTCAAAGATAGGGAAATTTTGGAAATGGTGCAAGATAATCGTTCCATCATAAACATAATACTCTTCTAATCCGCTCAGTCAAACCATCATTCAACTGCTTTCCTCAAACAGAAATCTTTTCCTCCTTCGGCTCCACATGGATGGAAATGTGTGTTTCCTCGCCGTAGCGTTCTTTCAGCAAGCGTTCCATTTCGGAGGCTTTGTCGTGGGCTTCCTTTAGCGGGATGTCGCCGTCCATGAGGATGTGCATTTCGATGGCATAATGGTTGCCGATGCGACGGGTGCAAAGGTCGTGTGGCTCGGCGACGCCCGGCACACGCCTCACAATGTCCAAAATCTCGTTCTCCACCTCATCGGGCAAGGATTGTTCCATCAACTCACCCATGCCATTCTTGAGCAAGTCGATGGCCACCTTGACAATGAGCGCACCCACGGCAATGGAAGCGATGGGGTCAAGAACAGCCCAACGTTCACCCAAGAGGATGGCTCCACCGATACCAATAGCAGTGCCGACCGACGACAGAGCATCACTGCGATGGTGCCAAGCGTTGGCTTTCATGGCCTGCGAATCGAGTTGGTCGGCCTTGCGCTTGGTGTATTGGAACGTCAACTCTTTCAGCAAGATGGAAACCAAAGCCGCCACCAATGCCAACATTCCGGGCTGGGGCAAAATGCCGCCTTTGGCCCAAAATGCGATTTTCTTGGCACCGTCAATGAAAATGCCCACGGCGACCGCGAAAAGCGCAATGCCGATGAGCGTGGTTGCCAAGGTCTCAAACTTGCCGTGACCGTAGTCGTGCGACTTGTCCTTGGGCCGGTGGCTGATGCGCACAAAGGCCAAAACGATGATGTCGGTTGCAAAATCGGAAACCGAATGTACCGCGTCGGCAATCATGGCTGAACTATGGCCGACGATGCCCGCCACAAACTTGAACACCACCAGCACCACATTGACCGCACTGCCCCAAAGGGTCACTTTATAGACTTCCTTTTCCCTATTCATATTGCGATTTCAAAAAAGTTCGCAAATTTATGGAATTTTGTGAGCCGGTTCGCCGAAAATTTGTATTTTTGCACCCGAAATCTCGGGTAGATTTTAGTTAATTCATTAAAAATCAACTTAAAACATTAAATTATGCCTGCAAAAATTAGATTGCAAAGACATGGCAAGAAGGGTCAACCCTTCTATCACATCGTAGTTGCCGACTCTCGCTCACCACGTGATGGCAAATTCATTGAGAAATTAGGCACCTACAACCCGCTCACCGAACCGGCCCAAATCAACATCAAGTTTGACAGGGCTTTGTATTGGTACAGCGTTGGCGCTCAGCCCTCCGACACCGCCCGCTCACTGCTCAGCAAGACCGGCGTGATGATGAAGTATCACCTGATGCGTGGTGTCCAGAAAGGCGCTATGACCGAGGAACAAGCCGAAATCAAGTTCCAGAACTGGATGAAGGAGAAGGAAGCCAAGGCCGCCAACATCATCAAGGCCAACGAAGAGAAGGCTCGTGGCGAAAAGAAGATCCGTCTGGAAGCCGAAAAGCAAGTGAACGAGGCCCGCGCCGCCGAATTGGCCAAGAAGCGCATTGCTGAAATGGAAGCCAAGAAAGCCGCTGAAGCCGAAGCCGCTGCTCAAGCTGCCGCCGAAGAGGCTCCCGCTGAGGAAGCCCCGGCAGCCGAAGCACCTGCCGAAGCCTAAACGCGATATTTCAGAAAACACGAAAAACCGCTCCCAATCGGGCGGTTTTTTTTATTTTTGCAGTCCAAAACAACGAGAAGCGGCGTTTCGACAGGCTCAACGACCGCGACCCATCAGGGCTCCTGAGCCTAACGAATGCCAATCTTCACCATTCAAACGCCAATACGATGAGCAAACAACCTCTTTTTTCCGAAAAATCGAAACTCTATGAGATGATTGCAGACAACCCGAAGCTGCTGCAACTTCTCCCTCGTTTCGGCATACAATTGGGCTTCGGCGACCGCAGCGTGGCCGAGGTGTGCCAGCAAGACAAGGTCAGCACGCGCCTGTTTCTCGCCGTGTGCAGCCTCCACTTCGACCCCAACACGCCCGTCCGCATCGAAGCACCCAACGATGTTGACCTCACCTCGCTCCTCTCCTACCTAAGTGCTTCGCACAGAGCCTATTTGGACGAGCGATTCCCCCACATCGAGGAGCATCTCAGTCGAATCATCAAGGCCGCAGGACCGAAATACGGCAACATGCTCGACCATTTCTACAACGAATACAAGCGCGAAATGGTGAAGCATTTTAAATACGAGGAGGAAGTGGTGTTTCCGTATATCACCGCTTTGCGCAAAGGCGAAAAAACCGACTACAGCATCGATCAGTTCCGCCACAACCACAGCAACATCGAGGATGCACTTGAGGACATGACCAACATCCTCATCAAGTACCTGCCGGGCAACATTTTGCCCTCGGAGCGCGTGTGCATCGCCACCGACATCATCGAGCTTTCAGCCGACCTCAGCAGCCACTCGCTCATTGAGGAGCACATCCTCATCCCCTTCGTCGAATCCCTCGAAAACGCCAAGCCATGAGTAACCGTGTCATCATTTGCGAAGCCTCCGAAATCATCACCAACGGGCTGCACGAAATCATCCAAGGCATGGCGGGCTTCGATGTCGTCATGCGGTTGGACTCTCCTGAAAACCTATCGGAAAAACTGCTCGTTTCGGATGCCAACATACTGATAATAAACCCATTGTTATTGGGTTTCAACTGCCAAAGCATGGTGTCGCAATGGGTCAAGGAAAACCCGCAATTGGTTCGCATCGCCTTGGTGACCGTCTACACGGATGAGTCGGCCCTTAAGGGTTTTGACGGCATCATCGGCATCAACGACAGCAAATTGAAAATCATCAACAAACTGAACCAAATCGCTCAAAGCACCGACAAAAACGAGAAACCTGACGACGTGGAACTCTCGAAACGCGAAATCGATGTGCTTGTTGCCGTTGCCAAAGGCTTGATGAACAAGGAGATAGCCGACCAGATGAACATTTCAATCCACACTGTCATCTCGCACCGAAAGAACATCACGCGCAAGACCGGAATCAAGTCTGTTTCGGGCCTGACGGTGTATGCTTTGTTGAATAATTTGATTGACGAGAACGAGGTTTATAAATAGTTGAGAGTTGAGAGTTTAGAGTTTAGAGTTGAGAGTTTGGGGTTGAGGGATGTTGGGGAGATTGGCGAATGCTTAGGAAAAACAGATATGCCTCGTTTTTGATGAAGTCGCGTAGTTCGCGAAATTCTTCGAGGGTTGTTGGCGCGGGAAAATCGGGACACTCGTACACTGCATCGAAAGCGGAAAAGTCGAATTCTGTAACATTTTTCGGTTGATAGCCTGACAAGTCAAACAAACATTCTTTCATCGCCGTAATCAACAATGGTTCAATGGTTTCCGCAGGATTCCTTCCCGCCGAAACCACCTCAATCGAGGTCGAATAGTCATGCAAAAATGCTGCAGCCATCGGGCCGCAACAAGCATCGGTTTCCGTAAACACCAAAATCCTCATACCTTATTAATTTGTGCCGCAAAAATAGCCGAAAACGACAAAACGCAAGTTTTTTCGACAGAAAAATTGTCAGTTCAAGGCAATTTCCTAACTTTGCGCCCTAAAACGAAATCAACAAAAACTTAAAATATGGGAAGAGCATTTGAATACCGCAAAGCGGCCAAATTGAAAAGATGGGGACACATGTCGAGAGTGTTCCCGAAACTCGGAAAACTGATCACCATCGCTGCCAAGGAAGGCGGTCCCGACCCCGACATGAACCCCAAACTGCGCCAGGCCATCCAGAACGCCAAGGCGGAGAACATGCCCAAGGACAACATCGATGCCGCCATCAAGCGCGCCACCGACAAGGACGCTGCCAACCTCGTTGAAATTTGCTATGAAGGCAAAGGCCCCTACGGCATCCAGTGCATGGTGGAGTGCGCCACCGACAACACCACGCGCACCGTGGCCAACGTGAAGTCGTACTTCAACAAGTGCGGCGGCTCGTTCCTGCCCATCGGCTCGTTGGAATTCATGTTCACGCGCAAGGCCGTCTTCGAAATCGAGATGCCCGCCGGCATGGACAAAGACGAACTGGAACTTGAACTCATCGACTACGGTTTGGACGAAATCGTCAGCGAGACAGACGAAGAGGAAGGCACCACCACGACCACCGTCTACACCGCTTGGACCGACTATGGCACCATGCACGACGCCCTCGAAGAGCGCAAAATCAACATCGTGAAGGCCAACTTGCAGCGTTTCCCCAACCAAACCGTCAGTTTCACCGACGAGCAGATGGTGGAAATCGAGAAGTTCCTCGACAAAATCGACGAGGATGAAGACGTGCAGGCCGTTTATACCAACATGGAGTAATTTGACAAACTTAAAACCTAATAAATCAAATTATTATGAGCGATTGGGAACAATCTTTAATCGATAAGGTGAACTCTTTAGCTGGTGCCGAGTTCGACTATATCGAAACATCAGACATTCGTGAAGCCTCCAAGCTCGACCTTGGCTGCACAGGCATCTACATGCAAGCCACGGTCATCTATTTTGAAATCAAGAACTTGAGTTATCTTCTCAAGGAAAACGGACGACGCAAGACCGCCCAAATCTACACCATGTACAAAGAAGTGCTGACGGCCATCGCAAAACAAGACGGTGCTTTTGTCAACTGCTTTGCACCTAATGCTTTCCTTATCATTTATCCCGGCACCGACCAAGACTACAAGAAACCCGTCACCGGAGCCATGAAAATCTCCTACGCCATTAGCGAGACCTTCAAACAACAGTTCACGAACCTGTCGGCATTGGAGTTTGCTATGGGCCTTGATCACGGGCATATCATGGGGACCAAATGCCAGTCAGACAATGGCGGAGAGCACATTTCATGGTTTGGCACCTCCATTTTGAAGGCCATGCGCATCTCGAAGGAATGCGCGCGTCCTTTCTATGTGGGTATCTCAGGAAACATTTACCACAGTTTAGGTCAGGACCTTCGCACCACTACGCGCCGCATCCTCGGCATCAAGAAAAGCGTCGAACTCTGGACCAAGGTTTCTTACCAATACGAGAACGTCAAAAAGCACCTCTACCAAACCAACCACAAAATTCCGTTGGATGCAGAATAATAATTGCCTAAAACCTGCGTTAGTTTCCAAATGAGATTACCAAGGCAGTTATTTCGTATCTTATTGATTATCACATCAACAATAGCCGCTTGCCCGATTTATGGGCAAGTGCGCTATTCTTTTTTTACCCCCGAAGTCGATTCCATCTGCCGCAACTCGCTCGACTATATCCGCATCAGACAATCGCTCGTCATGCAGCAATTCGCCATTGATCAGGATGTGATGCAGCTGCGCAACACCATCGACATACTCAATCGGCATCTCGAGCAGAGCATCAACGAGCAGCAAACCGTTGAATCGGAGTTGGCCGCCATCAACCGCCATATCGACTCGCTCACCCCAAAGCGCCCTGATGGGCCACGACCCAAGATGAACATCATCGACATCCTCAGCGAAAGGCTTTCGTTTCATGGCAATTATGGCCTGAACATCAACCAATTGGCCCTATCCAACTGGGCGGCAGGTGGCGAAAACTCATGGGCTGGAAAAGCCTTTGCCAACTTTTCGCTCGTTTACCAAAACAAGACCTTTGAACAAAAATTTGTCGGAGCCTTCGCTTTCGGCATTTCGCGTTTCGCCGACAAACGCCTTGAAAAGCAAGATGACAAGATCGACCTCACCTATGCCCTCTCGCTCAACAGCAAGACACGCTGGAACCTTTCGATGGTGGCCACCTTCAATACGCAGTTTGCCGACGGCTACAAATATCCCAACGACTCCACCGTGATTTCCACCTTTTTCGCTCCCGCATACCTCACGCTTTCAGCAGGTTACACCTACAAAACAAAAAACGAGCGTTTCCAAATCTTCCTAAGCCCAATGGCCGGTAAAGTCACTTTCGTGTTCAACCAAGACTTGGCTGATGCGGGCAATTTCGGCGTGAAAAAAGGCTATTACGACCAAGATGGCAATTGGATTCCGGGCGAGAACATCGCGGCAGCCTTGGGTGTTAACGTCATCATCAACTACAAGCAACCCATCGGGAAAAACGTCACCTACACGACCATTCTCAACGGATTCTACAACTACACCGAGAAACGCGACGACAACCTTTTGACCGCAGATTTCAACTGGGAAAACAACATCAACTTCGCCATCAGCAAACACCTGACGACGATGCTCTTCGTACACCTGAAGTATGACCACAACACCACCTTCCCCGTTTACGAAACCGTTGAAGGCGTGGAAACCGTAGTAGACAATGTGCCGAAGCTCCAAGTCAAGGAATCGTTAGGCATTGCATTTGTACACAATTTTTAAACCACTGGAAATGAATATATTAGTAACAGGCTGTAAAGGCCAATTAGGAACAGAACTTCAGAAAATCGCTGCAAGGGGCACGCAGCATCAATGGACTTTCACCGATGTTGACACCTTGGACATTTGCGACAAGGCCGCCGTTGAACGCTGCTTTGCAGAAAACCAAATTGAAGCCTGCATCAACTGCGCGGCCTATACTGCCGTCGACAAGGCCGAGGACGAACCAGCATTGGCCGAAAGAATCAATGCCTACGCGCCTCAAGTGTTGGCCGAAACTTGCCTGAAACACAAGGCTTTGCTGATTCATGTCTCCACCGACTATGTCTTTGGCGGCGATGCCAACGAGCCTTACAAGGTGGACGATGCCATCAACCCGCAATCGGTTTACGGCAAGACCAAGGCCGAGGGCGAAAGGCTCATACGAGAGAGCGGCTGCAACCACATGATTGTGCGCACGGCCTGGCTTTATTCATCCGTTGGAAAGAACTTCGTGAAGACCATGCTCATGCTCGGCGACACGAAAGACGAAATTAATGTGGTGGCCGACCAAAAAGGTTGTCCCACATGGGCTTACGACTTGGCCGTTGCCCTCGTGACCTTGCTCAACAAGAACGGCAAGAACGAAGTCCACGAGACTTTCCACTTCACCAACGAGGGACAAATCACTTGGCACGACTTCGCCACCGCCATCATGGAAATAGGCGGAAAGCGTTGCAAAGTGAACCCGATAACGACTGACCAATATCCCACCAAAGCCAAGCGCCCTGCTTATAGTGTGCTGGATTTGAACAAGATAAAGGCTTACGCCGGGATTGAGATACCAGATTGGCGGGAGAGTTTGGTAAAGTGCATAGAAGAATTGAATTTGAAGGAAGTCAAGCCCTGAAATCGAAGATTCGACGAAGTCAATGGGCGACACTATCACAACGGGGATTTCAATCCCCGCCCGACCAGCCCCGTAGGGGCGACACATCAATAAGCAGGCGACGTAAGTCCCTGCCCTATCAAGACAAACAACCAACAAAAATATAACATCATGGATCCTAAAATAATCGAAAGAGCAAAATCGTGGCTCACAGAGCAATACGATGAAGAAACAAGAAAGAGCGTGCAAAACATGCTCGACAACGACCCTAACGAACTCACTGAGAGCTTCTACCGCAACCTCGAGTTCGGCACTGGCGGACTGCGCGGCATCATGGGTGTCGGTACCAACCGCATGAACATCTACACCGTGGCCATGGCCACACAAGGCTTCGCCAACTACATCAAGAAGATGAACCCCGACAAGAAGGACTTGAGCGTCGCCATTTCATACGATGGCCGCAACAACAGCCCCGCCTTCGCCAACGTCACAGCCGATGTGATGTCGGCCAACGGCATCAAGGTCTACATCTTTGATTGTCTGCGTCCTACGCCAGAACTTTCCTTCGCCGTGCGCGAAATGAAATGCGACGCTGGCGTGATGGTGACCGCCTCGCACAACCCCAAGGAATACAACGGCTACAAGGCCTATTGGAACGACGGCGGACAATTAGTCAGCCCGCACGACAAGAACGTCATTGCCGAGGTGGAGAAAATCACCGACCCCTCGATGGTGAACTTCAAGCGCAACCCTGACCTCATTACCGTTTTGGACGAGAAGTTTGACGACATCTATTTAAATAAGGTGTACGGCCTTTCCCTTTCGCTCGACCTCATAAAGAAGCACAAGGATTTGAAGATTGTCTATACCCCGATTCATGGCACTGGTCGCCGCTTGGTGCCAGAAATCCTGAAGATGAAAGGTTTCGAGAATGTGTATTGCGTTGAGGAGCAGATGGTTGTTGACGGCAACTTCCCAACCGTGAAGTCACCCAACCCAGAGGAACCTGCCGCTATGGCCTTGGCCGTCAATAAAGCCAAGGAGCTGAACGCCGACCTCGTCATGGCCACCGACCCCGACGCCGACCGCGTTGGCATCGCCGTGAAAGACGACAAGGGCGAGTTTATCTTGCTCAACGGCAACCAAACCGCCAGCCTTTTTGTCTACTACTTGCTTCGCCGTTGGAGCGAATTGGGCAAACTCACTGGAAAAGAGTACATTGTGAAAACCATTGTCACCACTGAACTGTTGTTTGAGATGGCCAAAAAGTACAATGTGGACCGCTACGACGTGCTGACTGGCTTCAAGTACATCGCCGACAAAATCCTTGAACTTGAAGGAAAGAAGCAATTCATCGGCGGCGGCGAGGAGAGTTATGGCTACCTTGCAGGCGATTTCGTCCGCGACAAGGATGCCGTCATTGCCACGAGCATGGTCGCCGAAGCCGCTGCTTGGGCCGCCGAGCAGGGCAAGACGCTCTACCAAGTGCTCATGGACATCTACAACGAGTTTGGCCTCTATCGTGAAAAACTCGTTTCGCTGACCAAGAAAGGCATCAGCGGCACCGAGGAAATCAAGGCCATGATGGAACGCCTCCGCAACACGCCTCCCACCGACATCGAAGGCGATAAGGTTGTAGAAATCCGCGACTATAAGTTGCAGCAGGCCAAGGACTTGCAAACGGGCAAAGTCACGCCTATCGCATTGCCTAAGAGCGACGTGCTTCAATTCTTTACTGAAAGTGGTTCGAAGATTACGGTGCGTCCTTCAGGCACCGAGCCGAAAATCAAGTTCTACTTTGGCATGAAGGGCGACGTGAAAAACGGCCTCGAACAAGCCATGAAGACACTTGACGACAAACTTGAGAAGGCCGCCAAACTATTGACAGCCTGATAGTTAAAGCATTGATAAAAAAGCGGAAAAATATTTTTCCGCTTTTTTATTGTTCGTATTGATTTTTTCTCTACTTTTGCAACCCGAAAGACGGCGGGGTAGCTCAGTTGGTTAGAGCGTCGGATTCATAACCCGGAGGTCATGAGTTCAATTCTCATCCCCGCTACTTTGAAGCAAGGTACGCGCCTTGCTTTTTTCGTTTATCGGCAAAAATCACGCTTTTTTCTTGCGAAACGGTTTTTCTTTGTACCTTTGTCGGACAAAACCTTAAAACGACTGGTTTATGAAAAGATATTGGTATGCTGCGGCACTTGCGATGGGTTTAGTGTTCATGTGCTGTTCTTGTGGCGGAAAAGGCGGCAAAAACGACGACGCTACCCCGACGGAAACGGAACTGACTGATGTTTCCGATGCCGAAATTACGGAAACGGAAACTGACACATACGATGAAGAGGCCGATGGCGACCCGAAAATCAAGGCCGCTTCCGTCGACCACATGAAAATGGTCATCGACAGCCGTGGAAATGCGGTTGGACGATATGTGCGCACCAACCAAACTTCATACACTGTAGCGGTGCAAGACGATGTGGAGATTCCGAAAATCGGACATAAAATCGTGACTTACAGTGCCAAAAACGGCCAAGGCGTGCTTTTCACCCATCGGACGCACGTCAATATCCGAACCCAACCGACCTTGGAATCGCCCGTCATCACGCAGATTTCCTTCGACAAGGACAAAACTCCCGAAACCTATCCCTGCTTGGGCAAGACCCGAGGTTGGTACAAAATCCGCGTGAAAGGCAAGGTGGGCTATGTGCGCCACGACCTTGTGGAATGGGACGGGATGGATTCCTTCTAAATCACGCCCAAAGCAGCAATCCCCCGCAGATAATCAAGCCGGTGACGAACAAGTCGATGATGCAGAAGCCCATGATGTCTTTGGCACTCAATTTGGCTATGGCCAAGGCCGGCAAAGCCCAAAAAGGCTGAATCAGGTTGGTCCAAGCGTCGCCCCAAGAAATGGCCATGCCCGTCAAACCGGCATCCACACCCAAGGCCGCACCCGCCGTGAACATAATCGGGGCTTGAATGGCCCAGTGACCGCCGCCCGAAGGGACGAACATGTTCAAAATGGCAGCACAGAAGAAGGTAAACAATGGATAAGTCTTTGGCGTTGAAATAGATACACAGGCATTGCTAATCACCTCTCCCAAGCAAATCCCCGACTCGCCCACGCCCGTAATGATGCCCATAATGCCCGCATAAAACGGGAATTGCAACAAAATGCCCGCCGCGCCATTCACCGATTTTCCAAAAGCCCTGACGTATGCCAACGGCGTGCCATGCAGGATAATACCGAGGAAAAGGAACAGCATAATGACCGCGCCGAGGTCGAAACTGCCGCCTTTGAAGAACAATTTGATGACCAAATACGACAGGCCCAATATGGAGATAATCCAAGAAAGGACACGACTGTTTTCCATTTTTTCGGCGGGAGATGTCGCTTTTGGTACTGGCTTGGGTTCTTCTTCAAAAAGCAAGGACGGCTCGATGCTAACCACTTGGTCGTCTTTGGGATGCATTAGCGAATTGACCACCACAATGGCCACGATGACCACTGCAACCATAATCAGATTTTGCGGTGCAAGGATGGTTTGGCCAATGGGAACAGGATGCGTCAAAGCCCCTTTCGTGACGGCTTCCAGATTAGAGCCTTCAGTGGCCATCGTCAGCGGAATAGAGCCTGAAAGTCCGGCGTGCCAAACAACGAAACCACTGTATGCCGAGGCAATAAGTAGCCGATAATCAACGCCTTTCAGCTTCTTGGCGATTTCCTTGGCGAAGATAACTCCAACGATAAGGCCAAAGCCCCAGTTGAGCCAACACGCGATGGCCGAAATGCCCGTCACCAAGGCGATGGCTCCCGCAGGCGTTTTCGGCTTGGCCGCCAATGCGCTAATGCCCCGCTTGATGGACGGCGCAGCAGCCAAGGCCGAACCGCTTACCAACACCAAAGCCATCTGCATAGCGAAGGCCAACAGCGACCAAACCCCGTTGCCCCAATGTTCAACCACCTCAATGGGCGATTGCTTGCAAATCGGCATGGCGATAATGAAGGCCAACAAAGTCAAAACGACAGCAAAAATGAAAGGTTCAGGTAGGTATTTCTGAACTAACTTGACACAAAAACGAATGATTTTTTGGAACATATTCTTGGATTTAAAGATTTAAGATTTAATGATTTAAGACAAGTCGGCATTTCGACAGGCTCAATGGCCTTAGGTCCCTGAGCTTGCCGAAGGGCCGGTATCATACTCGACTTCTTCAAGGAAAAGCGCATGGGCAGGCACAGAGGTTCCGGCTTCGCAGCGGTCTTTCCGCTCGATGACGGCGCGAAACTCTTCCAAAGTCATGCGCCCCTTCCCTATCTCCAACAACGTGCCAACGATAGCCCGCACCATATTGCGCAAAAAACGGTCGGCCTTGATACGAAAAACGAGCAAACCGTCTTGTTCAAACCAACGTGCCTCCATGATTTTGCAATTGTTGGTCTTTACTTGGGTATGGACTTTTGAGAAACTCGTAAAATCCTCATACTCAAAGAGAAGATTTGCGGCTTCCTGCATTTTATGGATGTCCAGGTTGCCGTAAAGGAAATAGGCATCGCGCGTGTGGAACGGGTTCTTAGTGCGCATGATGTAATAGTGATAGGTGCGCGAAACGGCATCGAAACGGGCGTGCATGTCGGGCGCGACCTGCCAAATCCGATAAATCACGATGTCCTCGGGAAGAAACGTATTCATCTGACGTGCAAGCGTTTCTGTGTCCTTGATTTCGTTTTCAAGGTCGAAATGGGCGTAATAATTTCGGGCATGGACACCCGTGTCGGTTCGCCCGCAGCCCGTGATGCCAACCTTTTGCCCCAATTTGAGGCTCAAACAACGCTCCACCGTAGCCTGAACGCTTGGCGCGTGAGGCTGAATCTGATAGCCATTGTAGCGGCTACCGTTGTAGGCCATGTGGATGAAATACCGAGGCATCGCGTTGCGTTTTTGAACTCGCAAAAATACGGAATTATTCTGTACTTTTGCGCCATGATTTATCAACTCAACGACGACAATTGCTTTTTCCCACCTGTTGACCACGCCAACCGAGATGGCCTTTTGGCCTTTGGCGGCGACCTCACGCCCCAACGCCTCATCATGTCCTATGCCAACGGCATCTTCCCGTGGTACAACGAAGACGAACCTATCCTTTGGTGGTCGCTTGACCCTCGATTGGTCATTCGTCCCGGCGAGATGAAAGTCAGCAAGTCATTACGCCATACATTGCGGTCAGGAAAATTTGATATGAGAATCGACACCCGTTTCCGAGAGGTGATAACGCATTGTGCCGAAACACCACGCGAGGGACAGGACGGCACTTGGATTTTAGACGAGATGATTGAGGCATATTGTCACCTGCATGAATTAGGTATCGCCCATTCCTTCGAGTGTTATCTTGACGGCAAGTTGGTGGGCGGATTATATGGCGTTTCCATTGGGAAGGTCTTTTTCGGCGAGTCAATGTTCCACACCGTGACCGATGCTTCCAAAGTGACATTTTATCATCTACATCAATTTTTGAAAATCAACGGTTTCAAACTTATTGATTGCCAGCAAGAAACAAGCCATCTGATGAGTTTGGGTGCTTATACCATGCCCCGCAGCGAGTTTATCAATGAATTGAAAATTCTGACGCGAGAAGCAAGCATGGTGGGCAACTGGGGCGGAAAGGAATGCGAGGCGTTGTTTCTCCACATCGAGCAACCCGAAAAAGTCACGTTTCGGGTTTATGATTAGTTTTTTGAATTTTGCCCTTGCCAATCAAGGAAGATTTCTTACCTTTGCAGCGATATTCGGAACGGGCAAAACGCCAGTTCCCATTGTTTCATCAAAATAATCTTTATGGATTCCCAACCCATCAATGTCAGTGTAAACTCGGAAATTGGCAAACTCCAACATGTTCTGATTCATACCCCCGGCCCTGAATTGGAAAAAATAACTCCTGAAAACGCGCACACTTACCTTTTCAGCGACATTTTGAATATGCAAGTCGCACAAAAGGAATACAGCTATTTCAAAAAAGTGCTGCAAAAAGTGGCGCAAGTCCACGAAATCGGCGACCTCCTGACCGACATTCTCCGCTCGGAAAACGTGAAAAACGGCCTTGTCGACCGCATCTGCAAGGCAGAAAGCAAGGGCTTCATTGCAGCCTACTTGAAATCGCTCCCGGCAGAGGAACTTTCCCGCCAACTCATTGAAGGCGTTTATCTTGACGACATCACCTATATCAATAACGAGAAGGCTGCACTCACGCCTGTGCCCAACCTGTTCTTCATGCGCGATGCTTCGTTCACCATGTTCGACAACATCATGATCAGCAACATGGCCACGCAGGTGCGCGCCCGCGAGTGCATGATTTTGGACGCCATCTACAACCTCCATCCGATGTTCGAGACCAAGGTTGTCAATCCGGTGATGAATTATGACATCCACGGCATTGGCACGGTGGAAGGCGGCGATGTGCAAATCATCCGCGACGATGTGGTGATTTGCGGTTTGGGAGCACGAACCAACATGCACGGCGTGGAAGCCTTAGTTGAGCATTTGAAGACCAAGCCGGGAGTGAAGCACCTGATATTCCAAGAGTTGCCTCTCACGCCCGATTCCTTCATCCACCTCGACATGGTTTTCACCATGTTGGATGTCGACAAGTGCATGGTTTTCGAGCCTGTCATTATGAACAGCGCGTTCAAGACCTTCCATATCACCATCGACGGACAGAAGGCCGTCGGCACCGAAGTACCCGACCTGCTCTCGGCACTCAAGTCGGTGGGTCTCGACCTCGAACCCGTTTATTGCGGCAACCGCAACAACGACTTTGCCGCCCGCGAGCAATGGCACAGCGGTTGCAACTTCTTCTGCTTCGCCCCCGGACAATTCTTGGGCTACGGTCGCAACCAGCGAACCTTGCAAGCCCTCAACAAAGCCGGCTTCAATGTGGTGACGGCTGCCGATGTGGTCAACGGCAAGTTCGATCTCAGCAGCGGCAAGAAGTGCATTGTCGCTTTCGAGGGCAACGAACTCTCCCGTGGCGGCGGCGGCGCACGGTGCATGACGATGCCAGTGCAGCGAATGGCTGTGGAATGGTAAGAATAACAACTACGAAATGAAGAAATGCCGCTCGGATTCCCAAGCGGCATTTTAAAACTCTAATCATTGCAACAACTGAGTTCATTCCACATTAATCACAACTGCTTTTTTCGTGTTAGAGTTAAAAAACACATAAAGCCCCGTTGAGTTCACTCTGTAAGAAATCTTCGTTGTATTATTCATGCTTGTCACAGTTTCAATAGGAGAAAACGCAGATTCAATCATATCTCGGTAACTAAAGAAGAATAAACCTTTTCGTTTCCTATCCTTTTTGTCTGAGGGCTTTACCTTGATAAAATAATTGTCCACCGCATTTTTCATGTCTTTAAAGTTAGCTTCAACATCAATATCAAGTTCCTTACCATCTAACTTAAGATCCACACGTTTCATTGATGGTGTGATCACAAACATCCCGTTCTGTTCACTCAAAGATTCCTGCTCAACTTCATTGCGGTTCACCATAATTATACCAGGATTTAGTTTAATGTCTCGCACTTCCTTATACTTAGGATTGTTCAATTTGCTTATCTCAATCACCTTATCCATCCAAACTGTTTGGGTAGATTCCACTCCACCACTTTCCATAGTGATTACGAAACAATAATTGGCAAGCTCGTAATTGCGTTCGGTAATAATGCCAACATATTCAGTACCTTCCTTCGTTATGATTTTGTCAAGCAACCTACTCTGCTCAAAAAGAGACTGGTTAGGGTTATGCTTGATAGCGTTGTCTTTCACAAGATTATTTATGTCAATAGACTCCACCACCCCGTCTTCTTTCAGAAGATACGTTTCCAACCCAGGTATCTCTTTAATGCACTGACCTTTAATAATCCTCGTTGTGTTGCCATCCTTCACGGTTAGGATTCGGTCGATTCCGGTCAGCAGCAACTCGTCCCTCGTCGGGTACTCGACGAAAGCGATATCAGACAAACGGAAGGCATAATAATGTTTCAGCTCGATATACTTCATCGTCTTGCCTTGTTCAAGGATGAGGACATTGTTAATCATACCGCCCGTGTCGATACTGCTGAGCGTCAATTCGCGATTCTTGTCCAAAAGTTCGTTCTCGTCGGCATAGTGTTTCCATTCTTCGGGCAAACTATTATAGGACTTTTTTATGCCACTAATGTTCTTCACTTTCTGGCCATCCATGATAATTTCAGCGTATTCGGCATAAAAAATGATGCCACTGACATCTGTCTGTTTGTTCATATAACCATGCAACTTTGAGCCGTTTTTCAGGGTCATAGTCTGCACGATTTGAGCTTTGGCCGTCAGCATACAGCCAACGACCAAGGCCAGAATCATTATTTGTTTCTTCATAGGCAATTATTTAACAGATTTGTCCATGGATAGACTTTTGAATTGTCCCAATTTTCGACTATTTTCAAACCCGGATGGCAAATAAAACTTCATACCATCTGTGAATTCGTATAAATCACAAGTCAAATTTGGAATATCGAAAATACAATTGTACATCTTTCCCAACTTAACATTAACCTGATTATGTGTATCGTCCAATAAGTATCCTGAACCATCATCATTAATTTTCGCAAACCAGATAAAATTAGTATTACCCAAAGGAAGAACAAACCTATATGAATAATAGTTATTCCCTGAACTGCTTGTGCTTTGCGTTGATAATTGCCAATTATAAGTAGTCCCAGCATTGATTGTCGGAATCATAGTGCCATCGTTCCCAAAAGAACAATAATCAGAGTTCTTGTCAACATAAAGGTGATAAGAAATCACGTCACTAAAATTGTGAATTCCATTAGTATGAACTAAGAACAACGCTCCCGCAGGATTCACATCAATTGAATGATTAACATTATTTGCATTTACCGAGACTTGATTACTCGTAACACCTAAAATCTTATCATCCCCCCCTATCAATCCACTCGCATCCGTAATTCTCAAATCTGCAAGACGGTTCATTCCAGAAAACTCCCAATACTCGAATGACACATTCCCATTGCTCAATGATGTAACATCAGAAGTCGCAACCACTATATAATTGCCATCTGCAAGATTAAAAGATGAATTCATCGTTGAACGGTATCCGCTGAGGAATTGAACATCCGAGGCAACCAAATCACCCTTAGTATCATAAACGAATAAATGGACACGCAACCAATCACCACTCAAAAAATCAAAATCATCGTCATTTACTTGATGTTGAGAAAACTCAGATATAACTTTGTATGGGTTCACTTCAAAATTGACTTCTCTCGAAATCGAAATGTCTTCATTTTTACAAGATGCAAACAGCAAGGCAACCACTGCCATGCACATAATCATATATTTCTTCATGACTTTCATTATTTTTGGTTATTTGACAATGTTGAAAAGATAAACAAACGAGAACATGAGCGAACTGACCTTGGTGTCGAAGTTACCTGCCAACGGGCTCATACCCAAGTTGTAACGCACATCCATCATCAACGATGAACTCGTATTGATAGATGTCTTATAGGCTAAACCAGCGGTTATCATTACATCGCTACCCTTGATTTCACCCGTGCCATAAGTGACTCCTTGATAGTTAAGCTGGTCAGGTGATGCACCAAACACCTTTACCATTGTGGCACCAGCTTCAATAGCGAGATTCGGAATGACATACAATTGTGCCAAAATGGGCACTTCAAGGCAACTCGTTCCCAAACTTGTGGATCCGAGTTTAATGTTACGGCCACCATACATGGCTTCGACTTGCAGGCCGAACCATCCAGTTCCTCCACAACTCATTTCATAACGGCGTCCAAAATGGACATTGAACACGGCACCAACCTGGTATCCAAATCCCATTCCGAAATCCAAATTCTCTTGTTTGGAATGGCTTCCCATATCCAAACCAATCCCTACTTTCGGCCCTAAAGCAATTCGATAGGGTCTGTCGTCCTCGCACTCTTGTGCGAATAGGCTGCTACAGCATAGTACTGCAAGCATAACAAATAACAAATGTTTACGCATAATTTAATGATTTTAATTTAGTTAGTTATTGATCTATTTTTTATATTTTCAGTGAAACTTGAGATGTTTCGTCTCCGCAAGCATGGCCATCAACCCTAACCGACACCGAAGCCGGAACCTGTTTCGACTCCGTCACTTTCACCTTTACAAATAATTCTTTAGACTGCTTAGGTTTAAGCATTCCTTTAAATGGTGTAGTATGTCCAGCCACCTTGAGTGTCGCTTCCACCGAAACACTAACGTTAGATTCGTTCGTAACGACAGCTCGCACAATTTGTTCGTCATTTTCATCTGCAAATTCAGTGGTTACAGTAGGACGTTTGATGTCGATAGAAATACGGTTGATTTTTATGTCCTCCGAACTATCCCAAAGCAGAAGCCCTTCACAGGTAGCCTTTCCCCTTAAAGTACAATAATTTGAACCATGTGAAAGATTAGGCCTAAACTCATAGCTTAACGGCGTGCTTTTCTCATAGTTTCCATTACCTTCATCAAATTCGAGGTCAACTTGTTTACTATCAAGCGAAGAAGGTACTTCAAGCGAAAATCGCAAGAGATTACTTTTGCCATCGGGATATACTCGCAAATCCTTTGGCCAATTTGCAACAAATTCGCCTTCCAACAATTCAAGCACACCATACTTTCCGTTCTTTGCAACGATAGCACGACCCTTAAAAAATGGCTGTGCATCATTAAATTGGGCAGGAAGTCCATTCTCTTCTCCACTATTATTCCATCGGTAACCATAGACGCCATTTTTTGAATAACTCTCAATACGATTATCTTCCTCTAATTCAAAGACGCCTGTTTCATAACAATCGCCCCCAGCCTTTTCTGCATAGGAATAATCGCACGAACGTACAGGTAATTCGGGTGTGTATTTTATCTTTCGTTTCACCTGCATTTTGCTTCCGATGATAGCATAATCCTGATAATTGGCCACCACTGCTTCACCATACTCGTTAAAACTTGAACCTTTTGTGAGTTTGCCTCCATGAAATCCATCAGGCCTCATCTCTCTGCCTTGAGGATTGACATACCAAACCTCTTTCTTTTTCTTTTCGACAGAAGCCCAACCCTGTTTGAAAGGGCGTGCCTCAACATATTTGCAAGGAATGACAATCTTGCCTTGAGCATCCATATAGCCCATCTTACCTTCACCATTGACAACAGCAAGAAGCCCTTCTGAGAAAAACGGATATTGCGTTATTGAATAATCGCCTGTCACTAATTGAAAGCTATGTCCGTTGGTTTCGGCAAGGAGACCTTTGATCTTGCTTCCTTGGAGTACAATGGTATAACCTTCAACGAAATCCGTAACGGCATCCGCATCAACAGGGAGTAGTTCCTTGCCGTCCCAGTTAATAAGTTGCACCTTCCCTGAACGGTCTACACATTTGAAGAGGTCTTCCCCGAAATATGTAATATCATCGTATTCAGGATGGATGCACCATTTCACGGTTTGGGCGTGAATAGAGAAGGTGAACAGCAAAACTGCCATAACAAGTGTAAGACAATGTTTCATCATTTCATTACTTTATGTTTTTCGTATATTTCAATAAAATGCTTGATGTTGCAGATAAACACGACTTGGTCGGAAGCACCTGCACGTCCCCATAGCACACCTACGAGGTTACGGTCTTTGTCAAGAACTGGAGATCCGCTAGCGCCTCCAATGCTGAGGCCCTGGGCCTGGAACTGGTATTCATCGGGTCTTTTGCTCACGGTGAGGTTGGTGAACGTTGGTGTGCTTTCATTGGCATTTCCTATAAAAGTGCTCAAAAACTGTCCAGTAGGATAGCCGATGCTATTCAATGGCTCGTTCAACTCAATTGTGGTTTGGTCAACACGAGCGTTTTCCAGTCGGTAATAACCATTTTTCACAATATCAGGGGGAGTCTGTTGAGAGTTCAATCTCAAGAGAGCCACATCCTTCTTGGAGTCACCCGACTCTGCAATGGGCTTACAGTCCAAAAAATCTTTGGTGGAGCTGAAGGTCTGATGAGGCGGTAACACTCCAAGGAATTCGTGGTGACCTGAAATTTCGAAATCGGACTGGAGCAGAAGCTGCATCTTTGATCTGTCGCCCTCGTTGTTATAATTAATGCCAAGATTGCTCTGGAAGTAATCCCTGTTCAGGAGACGGTTGAAAATGGTAATCATTTGGGCCTTGATCTCTGTCACTACACTCTCATCGTCAACTACTCCCATAAGCCAAGGATAGGCGACATGCCGGTTAGTGGCCATCTCGCCGTATGGAGAGACGAAAAACGCCGTACCCGAATACCAACAAGCGTTTTCCCCGAAGAGTTCCCAGCCACCATTCCGGGTATATCCGAATTCCCATACTTCAGGCCAACCAGGACGGCCTTTGAACGGGTCATTCTTGATGGTCAAGTCCACCTTGAACGCACCATACACATAAACCGTGGCATTCCACAAGTCATCAATTGAAGGATTGACAATCTTGGGAACTTGCGTTACGGTGGTGTCAACAGTCGGTTGGTCGACAAGATTGGTCTTGGGTTGAGACTCCTTAGGTTTAATCAGCATCACCACCAATGCCACCACTGCGGCCATAGCAGCGATACCTCCCGCAACTTTCAATACGTTTAGCCAAATTTCGGGTGGTATAAAACTCGTCAGGTTGACAGGCACTCCACCAACAACCACTGCATCACTACGCTTGATACGAAAGTCCTGATGCGCAGTGATACGCCTGCCATTCACCGTGGTGCCATTCAGACTATGGTCCTCGATAAAGGCATGCCCTTGTTTGTCGATTTTTAACGTGGCATGGAAATCACTCACGGTGTTGCCATTCACTACAATCTCATTATAGTGCGCATTTTTACCGATACCGTAAATCTTCTTGAACAATCCATAGTTGACTTGCGGCACCGAGGCCCACTGGAGTTCCATGTCCGCAAAACGCACGAGGTCTCCCCTGCGAATCGGCACCCACACCCCTGGTTGGACAGGTTGATTGTTTACAAAGGTGCCATTGGTACTGTTCTTATCTTTAAGGAGAATATCTCCATTGTTGAGTACAGCAATTTCTGCATGACGCCCACTTACTTTTTTGCTATTGAACACTATATCGTTCTCGGGCGAACTTCCAATTCTTAAACTCATAATAGTATCTGATTTTATTGTTATTTATATCCAAATTAAAATCTACCCAGACCTTTATCTGGTGTCTCTTTTTCACCCGTACCCGTTTTTCCTTTCTGCCCGGAATCATCCGTCTTGCTACTGCCATTCGATTTCCATTGTGCATAGAGTTTAAGGTCGGTTTTCAGGTTCACCAAGGCCTTGTCGGCATACACAGTGCCGTTGCCATCGGCTTGTGTGTTCCACCCGACAAAAGTGAAGCCCTTCCGCTTGAATTCATTTTGGGCAATTTCCGTATCGGTGCCTTCCACAACCTCTTGCTCCGCCATTTTGTTTCTTACATTATTGGCGTTGGGGACAAAGGTTATCTTATGGGTACGCTGTTTCCATTGGGCATACAGTGTGATGTCACCTTTGAATGTCACCGTAGCCTTGTCTTCATAGGCAGTGCCCTTTCCATCGGCTTGTGTGTTCCATCCAATGAAGTCATAGCCTTCACGGGTGAAAGTGTTTCCAACAAGACCCGTTTTCTTGCCGATCGGAACTTGCTGAGGTTCCATCGTTCCTTGACCTTCGTTGGGATCAAAGGTCACTTTATAAGTGGGGGCTTCCACTGGTTTTATGGTGTCCACGACAAGTGGTTCGTCTTGAACAGGCTTGACAGGCTTTTCACGCAGGAAATAGAATATGGCTAATGCCGCCACAATTGCCACAGCAAGACCAATGAACAGATATGTTCCCACCTTGCTTGACTTTGGAATCATATTCCAATCAAGTGTTGAAACATGGGCAAATGAGACAGAATCTTTACGGGTAACAGGAACCGGCACATTGGATGAAATCTTCTGACCATTGATATATGTGCCGTTGGTACTTTGGTCGGTGATGGTCATCTTTCCCGATGACGACACGGTAATCACCGCATGGCGCCTGCTGATGACATCGGTATGGTCATTCAGCACGATGTCGCAGGCATTGTCTCTTCCAATTGAATAAGTTTTCATAATATGATATTTATTTCTTTTTCATGATGAATTGATAATGTGTTCCTTGGGAATGGACATCTATGGTCGAGTCGGCTTTGAACCTTATAGAATCGTACACTATGGTCCTACCCATTTCCAATCCTACGTTTTTCTTGATTCTTGAGCATTGTGTGATATTCAGCACAACACTCGCGGTCAGTAGTACCGCAATGCCTATTAGGATGATTTTGTTGAGTTTGCTCATTTTTTCCTTGAGTATTGAATGGTTTTGAGTTTCGATGATAACTAAAGTGAGATTGTCGTGGCCACCGCCTATTTTTCTTCCTTCGCCGTCAACGAAGGTGGCGATATTGTCCACGACTTGGCCTAAATTTCCGTCGTCAGTAGCTCTCTTTATCAGTTCAGGCTCCGGCATGGTGCCGTGGATGCCATCGGTGCAGAGCATAAAGC
The DNA here is from genome assembly GCA_947166105.1 of uncultured Bacteroidales bacterium. GTDB lineage: Bacteria > Bacteroidota > Bacteroidia > Bacteroidales > F082 > Limimorpha. Next base: position 14,182 of record CAMVCZ010000013.1, on the reverse strand, counting down.
GGTCACCCTTTTCGTAGGGTCGTTCCGTAATGTCTATTTCAAGCTCGGGTTTTAAGCCAAGTGCACGGGTAATAATGTTCGACTGCTCTGAAAGACGCGCCTGTTCTTCAGTGATGACTTTCTCCTTCACTAGCCCAAAAACCATGGAATGGTCGAAAGTTCGGAACACTTTGCGGCGACCACGTAACTGATAAACCCGGCTGTCACCCACATGAGCAACAATTGCCGACACCTTATTAATTAAAAGTGCCGTACAGGTGGTTCCCATACCGTTCAGTTTCGGGTTTTCATCCACAGCTTCCAATATAGCGTGATTGGCACGATGAATCGCTTTCAGCAAAGCATTTGAGGGTGTCTCATCACCGCTGGTTTCCAACACTCCATCGATGATTTCTTTGACCGCAATACTTGAAGCTGCCTTGCCACCGGGTCCACCACCCATACCATCACAAACGGTGACTAATAGGCCGAATTTGGTATCCGCATAACCAAACGAATCCTGATTCTCAGGACGTCCCCCGATGCGCGACTCGCCGAAACATACAAACGGCAGTTTTGTATTAATTTGATGCAATTCCATTTTCTTTCTTGTTTCTGTTTATGATTTTCCTGAAAACCAGCTTCCCATCCTCTGCCAGATTGTCGGAGGAGGTACCATTGCCACTATGATAGCATCCCGAAACTCGGCGGCTGTTTGATATCGTTTGGGCTGTTCTTTCTCTGTTGCCTTTAGTAGCACCTGCATCAACCTCTTGGGAATCAGATCGCTTTTCGGCAAAAGATCACGCAGTTGGCGTGTCAAAGTTTCCATTTCGCTTTCGCTGTCAAAAGGATTCAAATCAGTCAACAATTCGTAAAAGGTCACGCCAAGCGCGTAAATGTCTGTAGCTGCATTGATTGGGATAATACTATTAGTATCTCGGGTAATCTGTTCGGGGGCTGCATATTGGGGCGTTCCGATGAAGCCCGATTGCGAAAACTTGTTACCGCCACTCATACGTGCAATGCCCAAGTCCATCAACCTGGCATTTGAACCTTCCTCAATCATAATATTCGACGGCTTGATGTCACGATGAATGATACCGTTGGCATGGATATATTCCAAAGCATTAAGCACTTGACATATAAGTTTTGAAATAACTTCAACTTTTGTTTCCACATCAGAAAACCTTTTGGCAAACTTGTCTATCTCCTCGCCAGAAACAAATTTGCTCAACAGCCAAATAGGACCTCTATTGGGATGAACCATGCAACAGCCAATCATCTCTATAAGATTCTGATGACGGAAAGCCATTGAAGATTCCAAACGCGCACGTTCGCGAATAATAGGAATATTGACATATTCGTCCTTCACACGTTTTATGGCAATTAGATCGCCATTCTTCACACGATAGCCGCGCCAAACCGTCCCCATGGCACCACTGCCCAATGGTTCCTCATTAGGGTCATAGCAATACCATTCCCGCTCCACATATAAGTATAAATATGGGTCTCCTGGGCGTTGAAACACCGTCTTTCTATTTTGGTTGGGTGGCATGATTATTCGGATTAAATCTTTATTCGATTGGTTTTGCAAGGGTTTTCCCAATTCTCCTCAGTCTGTTTGCAACGGCTTCTTTGTAGAGCGAATCTGAGTTCACCAATTTGTCTACCGCTTCAAAACAAGTACGAGCCTTTCCCCAATCTTTAGTCGCACCTCTGCCTTCATACATAAAGTCGCAGCCTAATTCGTAAAGCAATACTGGGTCTTTTTTCCCTTCATCGGTCTGATATGCACTCATCAAATAGTGATGCGCTTTAGCGTTGTCAGGCTCAATACCGCACTTGTTTCGAATAGTTGTCCAATCCTCATTGTAAAATCCAGCACCTTCTTTTACCACATCTTCAGGATTGAAATAAACTCGGCTCAATAGGAAAGAAGCTTTATAATCGCCCTGAAGGGACATATTCCTAAGCGTTTCAATTTTCTTCGAGTCTCCTTCCATGAGAAGATCTCTAATCTGATTGACACTCAATTCTTTCGGTGTGGGCGAATTAAATAAAGTATTTGGAGCGCCTTGAGAACCCACATAATCATCACTATTGCCATTGCTAATAATTGTCTTAACAATAAAAAAAGAAGCCACAGCAAAAATCATAACACTCGCAGCAATAAGTGCAATCTTTTTGAAATCTGAATTGGGCCTTGGAATACTTAAATCCAACGTAACTCGTTTTGTATCATTGCTCTCAGTATGCAACGCCATCCAGTTGTCTATGTCAACTCGAAACTCGGAAGCACTCTGATAACGCTTTTTTTGGTCTTTTTCAGTAGCTTTCTCAATAATTTTACGCACCGTTTTATCTTCTACTTCTTTTAAAGGAAGTTTCTCGTGCAATTGCTTCTCATACACTTCCTGAAACGTTCCTTCAAAAGGCAAATGACCAGTGATCAACTGGAACAATGTAATACCAAGAGAATAGACATCTGTTGTTCGGTTTTGATGTTGAAGGTCACCAAGCAACAGTTCAGGAGCGGCATAATGTGTCTTCCCCACGAACAGTCCTGCTGAAGTCAGTTGCTTGTCATTGGTGCCTAACTCGTTCACTTTTTTTGCAATGCCGAAATCGACTAACTTGATTTGACCTTCAGTTGTCACCATGATGTTTGAAGGGTCAATGTCGCGGTGAATGTAACCCGCATCGTGCAGTGCCATAATGCCAGACAAAATACTTCTGAACACCTCTCCAGCAAAAGCCTTTCTGCGATTATTATATGCATTGAGAAGTCTTTCTGCTGTAGGATTTCGGCTTCCATCGTGATTTGTTATCTTTCCTTCAAGCATTTCGTCAAGATTCACCCCATTGAGAAACTCGCTGACTACATGATAATGTATCGAATGTGTAATTTCGTCACAGTTTTCCACGAAATCTATCATCTCGACGAGATTGTCATTTTTGATGCGGACAGAGGCTTCACGTCGCGCCCTTTTAATGGCATGTTCAGGAAGGTCATCGAACAGCAGTTTGATGGCCACATCGCGTTTCCTGTTGGAGCCATTGCTATCATCTATCTGAATTCCACGAAATACCCGTCCCATACCACCCTCACCCAACGGCTTTTGTGCAGGGTCAAATTCATAATAGATATTATCACCACTACTGTTCTGTAATCTGATTACTGACATAACTATACAATATTACATGAGTTCGGTTTTATGTTTTCCTCCACCATAAGGAGTAGAGCCACTCATTGGAGTTGTGCCTTTTTGTGTCCCTTGATTGAAGAAAGGCATGTCCTGCTCATTATCACGACGTTTGTAAGGATCATCAGCACTCCAATCGTCCCAGTCGTTGGAATCCTGTTCTTCCTCAATATCAACCGAAATGAAACCATCTGCTTTTTTCAAGCCCAATTCTCTGACATCAATCAAAGTGAGCAAACATTCATAACTGCTACCAAAGCGGAGAATATCTCCGTTCTTACATTCTTCTGTCCTACCATAGAAAACAGGTTTTCCATTTACGAATGTGCCGTTTTTGGAACCTTTGTTCTCCAAAACAGCAATGGTCACATTGGGATTGGTATATTGCTCAATAACGAGGTTTGCATGTTCGCCCGAAACCGATCCTTCTGGCAAACTCACTGAATTATGAACGGCTCGACCTATCTTGTTAGGACCAAGATAAAGAGGCCAATATTCCCCAAACGGTGTTCTCGACACCGAGAACAAGAATCCGACTATTGGATCATGTTGGTCGTTGGCTTGCTGCTGTTGGTGTTCTTCGGAAATGGCCTCCATACCTGGAAACCGTGTCGCCTTTTCATTGTTCCGTCTCGTGGGAGGTTGCCTAAAATTATTGTCGCTACTAGTGTATGCATCTCTATTGTAAGGATTACCACCTGCGTTTTCCATTCCAGGAAATCTCGTTTTGTTTTGTGACATAATGTATGAATTACAATTAGAATTTCGTGTATTTTGTATTTTTTTGCAAAGAAAAAACAATTTTCCATAACAAAACTCATAAGTATGTAGCGGAATTGTGACATGTCACAATTCCGCTACACATTGTCGCAATAATTCATTTTTCGTCAATCCTTGATTCCAAATCTTTGGAATAAATCTTAAAAAAATCATAGTGCAATATGGAAGAAAGCCTATGTAAAACACCTGTATCCACGGTAGGTGAATCAAAAATACGGTATATGTTGGTGCGATGGCAGCCCAACTCACGAGACAGACCGATTACGGTCAGGCCGCGCTCCTTCATCTTTTTCTTGATAGCTTTTCCGATATGAACAGACATTGGTTTCCATCCGCTTTGCACTTGAAAACTCCCTGTCAATGTGCATAATACAAAAAAGCGTGGGAGTCTTGACCTGTCACTCGTCTGACAACCTGAGGCCTTCGCATGCCCATCCAGTCAAGACGAGCAACGAAAAACCCACGCCAGATATGTCACGTTTTCAAGCCTTCCAAAGCATTGTTGGAATACTGAAACCGTATCAAAGACATACCAAGACGTATCTCGTTACTTTGACTATTGACTGGATTGAAAGTTGCGAAGTTTCAGGTCGTCAACACCAAAGCGCAAGTTACGCTTTATCGATAATACGTTGCATCCACGCTCTTCTTCAAAAGTCAGAAAGTGATGCGCTGCAAAAATACAAATTGTATGTTTATTATTGGTAGTTTTTTCCAAAAAACCACCAAAGACAGCACTTTAATTTTTGATTGAGCCTTTTTTCATTCTATCGTCACCTCATCCACCATAATCCAAGCCTTTTCGCCTTTGTAGGGATGCCAATCGGGCAGAACGCCTTGGTTTTCAACCTTTACGCGGACAAACAACACTTGTTTCTCATCCATTCGGGCGCGAGCCTCAATTCGGCCATGACCTTGCATCTTGTCTGGTTTATTGAACACGGGCAACTCGGCCTGTTCCCAATCCGTAAACTCCTTTCCATCTTTCGAGAAACTGACCCACACCGCCTTGGGCCACATCACCCAGTCGTTTGGCTCATGGCAGAGGCCCACTTTCACAACATTGATATTGGTCGGAAGGGACAATGCGATAGTTGCCTCCATGTCAACGCCTTGGAAGCCTAACCAATCGTTATAGTAATCGCCAGCCATGCCTTTCTTGCCGTCCATCAGGGCTATGTCGGCCTCTTTTCCGTAACGTTCCGCAGGCGGATTGACGAAAGTCGTGTATTTTATGTTCAGGCGGTTAAACTGACGCAAAGCCACGAATGAAGACACCATCCCATTCTTGAAGGCTTTGGCCTTCACCTTACACGATTGGTTGATAATCAACGGTTTGGTGTATTTCTTCGACTTTTCCGTCGGTTCGGAGCCGTCCAAAGTGTAGCGGATTTCAGCACCTTTTTCGGTGCAAGTCATTGAAATGCTGAGCGGATGGTTGTAGATGCGATAATTCTCGTCGCCCAACATTGAAGAATGGATTTCGGGCATCGGAACCATCAAAGAATCCACATTCGGCACTTGGAAACGAGTCAACTCTATCGGGTCTACAGCCTTCGTATCAAAGGCGCGAAACAAAACCGTGTATTCATAAACTTGGTTTTTAAGCACATACTTCTCATCCACACCGGGACCGCAAGTCGCCGTACCGATGGGAGCTTGCTTGTAGTCCACATTGAAGGTCAGAAAATCCGTAGGATTAAGTTGATTGATGCGGCGGGCTGCGGTGAGGTTGTCATCGGTGTAGTTGTACATGCTGAAATTGAAAGGTTCCTGCATCGTCACAAACAGCCCGACATCGCTCTTGTTGCTTGTCAAGGCCAACCAGCGCGAATCGGAATGGTTTCCATTGTCTTGTGGCACAACGTGTTGTTCAAACAAACTCAAAGCATCCATGTTGTACAAACCCATTTTGCCCGAGGCATTGCGGTCGGGATAATTTTCGGTGTCCTTGCCGAAATAGGTCAAATTCCTATAATCAAGCGGCATACGGAACTGCATCCCAATCTTCGGGAAAGAGGTCACCGTTTCCATTGGCTCCACGCGGTTGGTGATGCTGATGTTGCCCTCGCCGTCAATGAGATACAACTTATTGACCACGATTTGCAACTGTTCCTTGTCATCATAATACTCCACAACGGCAGTGACCGAAACTTTGTTGTCATCAAGCCGTTCAATATGTATGCCTCCTGTCTTGGCAGTCAAGTGTTGCAAACCCGATTTTTTCCAGCGCGGTAAAGCCCAAGAATCCACCTCGTCGTTCAAGGTTGGAGCGCGCCAAAAGTTATCTCGCAAATTTCCATCAATAAGTTTTTGACCTTTATACACATACGAAACAATTTCCGCTGTGTTCATATCAAACGACACCTGAAAATCATCATTACCGCAATTAATACCTCGAACAGAAGCCACATAAGACAATGATTTGGCTTGAGGCAAAAGTTCCAATGGTGCCGAAGGCCAATCCAACTTGAACTCATCGTAAGCGACTTCCGTCCCAGCGGGCATAAAAGGTTGGTCTTCTTTCAGTTTCACCGAAAAACGAATGAAAAACTCCTCGCCCGGATTGCCGTAAATACGCAAACGCTCAATGTTAATCTCCTGTGTTCCAAAAGGTTCAATATCAAGGTCGATTTTGCCTTTCATCAATGACTTTTCTGCCGAAAAAATCTCATAATCACAATAAAAGGCTGAGGCATTGGTAAACGAAAGCCAGTTTTTGGCCTCGAACTTGCCCCATGTCAAGTCTTTGGCCGTGAATTTGATAGGCTGATACACCTTCTTCACCTCGGCGGCGTGATGGTGCGGTCTGCGGTCGCTGCTGACCACACCATTAGCGCAAAAAGCGTCGTCGTCGCCCACGCCGTAGGCATGGCCGAAATCACCGCCAACTGCGTAAAAGAGTTTAGAGTTGAGAGTTGAGAGTTTAGAGTTGGGAGATGCTATGGCATTAGTTGAACTGTCACCTGCAAACTTTTCACTATCAACTATAAAACTCTGGTCCACCCAGTCCCAGATGCAGCCGCCTTGCAGTTGCTCGTTGGCCTCAATCATGTCCCAATAGTCCTTCAAGCCACCCATGCTGTTGCCCATCGCGTGGCAGTATTCCACCATGATAAAAGGACGATGATATACGCTATCAAGACCTTCATCCACAAAGCGTTGCAGATATTTCGGACTGGCATACATCAGGCCAATGACATCAGTATTGCGGTCGTAAATCGCTCTTTCGTAAGTCACAGGGCGTGAAGGGTCACGGTCTTTCATCCAATCGTAGGTGTATTCGAAATTCACGCCGTTGCCGCATTCATTGCCCATCGACCATAGAATCACCGAGGGGTGGTTCTTGTCGCGTTCCAGCATGTTGCGGTTGCGCGACCAAATCATCCTCTTGTATTGCGGGTCTTTGGCAAGGCTCCTTTCTCCATAACCTTGGGCGTGGGATTCGCAGTTGGCCTCGTCCCAAACGTAAAGACCATATTTGTCACAGAGTTCGTACCAATACGGGTCGTCAGGATAATGGCAGGTGCGCACCGTATTGATATTCAATTGCTTCATCAGGGCAATGTCGCGTACCATCGACTCGCGGCTGATGATATGGCCAGTGTAAGGGTCATGTTCATGGCGGTTCACACCTTTTATTAATATGTATTGCCCGTTGATGAGCAATTTTCCGTCCTTGATTTCGACAGTGCGGAAGCCGAAAAAGGAACCCAGCACCTCAATTAGATTGTCTTTTCTGTCCCAAAGGCTGATTTCCATCCAATAACGATTGGGGTTCTCCGCAGACCACGGTCTCACCTTACCAATATGATCTTCCTCGGGATGCAGGGCAATATCGGCATAGTAATATCCATCATCAGCCAATTCAAACTTCACCTCATTGATCGATTGAGAAAAGTACAGCCGACTATCAGCGATTGCCAAAGCCACTATGATACGATGGTTCTTCTTGATTTTCCCGATGGTACTCTGAAGCCGCACTTTTAATCCAAAAGTGCCATTTTCGTAGGTTTTGTCCAAGCCCGCATGGATTTCATAGTCGTATACATTCAGTGCTGGTTTGGAATACACCACCACATCACGCTCGATGCCACTCAAGCGCCAGAAGTCCTGGCACTCAAAATAGGAGCCATTGGAGAAACGATAGACCTTTACGGCCAATGTATTCTTCCCCACCTTGACGTATGGCGTCAGGTCAAACTCGGCATTGGTCTTGGCATCTTCGGAATAGCCCACAAACTGGCCATTCACCCAAACGTAATAGGCAGACTTCACCGCCCCGAAGTTGATGAAAGTCAGTCGGTCTTTCCAAGTTTCGGGAATCTCAAACTCGGTCAGATAGCAGCCCACGGGATTGTCGACCGTCGGGGCAAAAGGCGGCTCGTTGGGACGAAATTCATTGTCCACATTGACATAGATGGGCGTGCCGAAGCCGTTCAGTTCCCAGTTGGCTGGCACCTTAATAGTTTTCCAATTGGAGGAATCGTAGCCTTCCTTATAGAAGTCGGCTGGGGCTTTTGAGGGCGTTTCCGACCAATAGAATTTCCAGTCACCATTGAGACATTGCGACCATTGCTCACCCACGGGGATTACATTCGTCCGAGGATACAGACGGTTGATTTCGTAGATGTTGACATCATTCCAAGCGTTGAGTTCGGCTTCGGTTTGGGCTTGGAGGCTGGTCAGAGAGAGGCACAGGGCCAGGATTGTTGTTATTCTTTTCATAGCTTTGTTGTTGGCCCCCACACTGCGCTGCGCTTGTGTAGGGTTAATAATGTGTCGTGCCTTCGGCACGGGGTTAATATGCGTTCATCATTTTTTCCCTGTCGGCATCGGGAATCCGTTCCGCCTTGTTCGCCTCGCGGTCGAAATAGACCACCACGGCGTGGCATAGGGTCTTGATTTCGCCTGTTTTGCTGTCGCGAAGGCATTGCTCCATCTTGAAACTGGAGTTGCCTATCTCGGTGACGCGACTCTCGCACACAATCGGGTCGTGAAAAAGCACGGGATGGCGGAAATCCAAGTCAACGTGGACGAGGACGTATTTGAATGTGAGCCAGTCGATTTTGGTTTGGAAGACATGCTCGAAATAGCGGCTTCGGCCCATGTCGAAATAATTGCACTGCGACCCGTTATTGACGTGGTTGTAAGGGTCAAGGTCGCTCATTCTGATTTGGATGGGACAAGAGAACATTTTTTGTTGAATCGTTGAATTGTTGGTTGTTGAATTGTTGCGACCACAAAAATAGGAAAAAAGGCGGGTTGACCCCACCTTTTTTCGACAAAAAAACACTAACCTTCAAATAATATTTTCTTACTTCGCTATCACAAGTTTCAACGTTTGATTTCCCGTTTCCGAAACGGCATTGATGAAATACACACCCGAATTTAAAGTGTTCAGGTATTGTTCCAACGATGTGTGGTTCAAGCCGTTGAAGTCGTAAGTATATAGGCTGCGACCCATGAAATCATACACCATAACCATAGCTCGCGCACCTTCTATCAACGACACATGCACCTCACCTTGAGTAGGATTGGGATACACATTGATGATTTCCTTGGCTTGCATCGGATTCTCGTCAACGTGCAGCAACTCCAATGCCTGACTGAAGTCGGGGATACCATAGCCATTGTAACTGTCGGGATTATCGGCACGGTCGCCGCACTGACGAATGACATCGCAAATCTCTTGAACCGAGGAGTAAGGACGAGCCTGACGCAAGCAAGCCACAGCACCAGCCAACACTGGCGTAGCAAAAGAAGTGCCGTTGCCATTGTAGTAAGGCCACCAGCTGCCATAGCCCGAAGCCACGTAGGTGCCTTCGCCCATCGCCATCACATCAGGCTTGATACGACCGTCGTAAGTAGGACCAACCGAACTGAAATCGGCACGCACACCGTTACCGTTGGCTGCGCCTATGGTCAGGATGTGCTCGGCATCGGCAGGAATACCTAACGTGCAGGTGCCGCCACCTTCGTTTCCGGCAGCATTGACGCAAATCATGCCACGAGAAGCCGCAATCTCGGCACCAATCGTCATCGGAGCGGTTTTACCATCGAAATGCTCAAAGGGATGATCCCATTGGGTCATGTCGAAACCGATGTAACCCAACGAAGTGGAACACACATCCACGCCAAGGCTGTCGGCATACTCCGCACCCGAAACCCAGTTGTATTCCTCGATGATGTTCTCGCCTTCGCCATCCTCAGTATGAATCAAATAATAGGAAGCCTTCGGCGCCGTCCCAACCATGTTGTTGGGGTCGTAGGCGGCCATCGTGCTCAGGCATGAGGTGCCGTGCGTGCTTTGCGTATAAACAGAGGTGGAGCCATAAACGAAATCGCGCACACCGAGCAAACGGCCCTCCTCGCGCATGTTGTCGAAACAGGATTGCTCTTCCGTCCCGACAAAGCCGCCATCGAGCACTGCAATGATGATTCCAGTGCCATCAAAGCCCTGGTCGTGCAGTTGGTCAACTTTCAGTTGCTTCACTTGGGTTTCGGCACCGCCATAGTAGCCACGGAAACCGCGCTTGCCCTCGACAGGCTTCATTTCGTCGGCCAACCAGCGTTCCTTGATTTCTTGCGCCTTCGGGTCGTTGGGGCAATTGCGCACCACCGACACAAACTCAAGCGCATTGATGGCCTCAATCACGGCAGGGTCGGTTGTACGCACCGAAACGCCGTTCAGCCATTTCGAAGGATTGAGCAATTGCGCCCCGCAATCGGCCACAGCCTGAAGATACTGCGGATTGACGGGAATGTCGTACTCATCGATGCCAATGCCCTGATTGGCACGACGTTGCAAAGCCCTTGCACTCAGATAAGCCTCGGGATTGTCAATAGAATAAGGTGAGTTGGCCTTGTCGGTAAACTGCACCCAATAAATGTTGGTCGCAACTTGCGCTTGGGCAAACATAGTGACCACGAAAAACAAAAGTAAAAACGATACTTTTCTCATAGTATTGAAATTTGAATTTATTCCATAGGTGACAAAAATCGCGCAAAAATAACATATTTTCGCCATATACCTACCAATTTCAAGCAAAATCCCTACTTTTGCGAAAAATTCAAAACACAGATCATGCGTATCGACATCATCGCCATTTTCCCCGAAATGTTTGAGGGACCCTTCACAGAAAGCATCATCAAACGCGCTGTAAACAAGGGCATTGTGGAGATTGGGCTACACAACCTCCGCGACTACACCACCGACAAGCACCACAAGGTGGACGACTACTCGTTTGCCGCCGGCGCGGGCATGGTGATGATGATTGAGCCTGTCGACAACTGCATCAGCCACCTGAAAAGCCAGCGCAACTATGACGAGGTCATCTACATGAGTCCCGACGGGCAACTTTTGGACCAGCCTTTGTGCAACCAACTCTCGATGAAACAGAACCTCATCATCCTTTGCGGCCATTACAAAGGCATCGACGAGCGCATTCGCGAACACTTGATTACCAAGGAGATAAGTATCGGAAACTATGTGCTTTCAGGCGGAGAATTAGGTGCCGCCGTGTTGGTCGACAGCCTCGTGCGCCTCATTCCAGGCAGTTTGGGCGACGAAACCTCTGCCCTCTCCGACTCGTTCCAAGACGGGTTGGTGTCGCCGCCCGTCTACACCCGCCCCCGCAATTATAAGGGTTGGGAGGTTCCCGAAATACTCCTTTCGGGCAACGACCTCAAAATCAACGAATGGAAATTGGAGCAAGCCATCCAGCGCACAAAGGAACGCCGCCCCGAAATGTACGAAATTTTCAAAAAAAGCACATTATAAGTGTCACATATTGAAATTATTCGTATCTTTGCACCCACTTTTTGGAGAAAAATATACAAAAATATATAAAAATGAGCAAACAAGCATTAATTCAATTCGTTGAAGATCAAATTGTTGTAAAAGATTTTCCGAAGTTCAAGACAGGTGACACCATCACGGTGACCTACAAGATTATCGAAGGACAAAAAGAGCGTCTGCAAAAGTTCCAGGGCATCGTCCTGAAGCGCAGCGGCCACGGCAAGACCGGCACTTTCACCATCCGCAAGATTTCCAACAACATCGGTGTGGAAAGATGTTTCCCGATTGCCTCCCCCATGATTGAGAACATCGAACTCAACAAGCAGGGCAAGGTTCGCCAATCGCGCATCTACTACCTGCGCGGACTGCGCGGCAAGAAGGCCAAGATCAAGGAACTCAAGAAGTGATTGATTCCTTCATCCCAACAACGAAAGAAAAGCCCCGAGCAATCGGGGCTTTTTTTGGTTTCGGCATTTTATCGCCATGATGATCGTATTACGCTGCAAAAATAATCATTTTCACCGACAATGCAATGTTTTGCCGGCAGGGGTTGACACCGCCTGCCTAATATCCTTTCACCCCTAACGGGGTTCCCTGCCACGCCTACCAAAGTTACGTAGATAGAACATGTTTGTTCTATGCTCATGGTTCATCTCGCATTGCAAACTCGGAAGAACGGGGACAATAGAGTTTTTCTTTTCATTTTAGGTTATATTGTTTAATTGCATCCAGTATTTCATCATCTGTGAAATGAGTTCCTTTTTTCACTACTTCGTTTTGAGGTGAAAGCAGGTAATAAGTGGGGTATGATGGTATTGCTATTAAGGCTGTCAAGCCTTTTCCTGCGTAAAGCAAGTTATGAACATTGTATTTTTCCGCTACTTTTGCGATAAGTTCCATGTTGTCACTCTTTGGATTGACGCAAATGACTTTTACGCCGTTTTTTTCGAGGACTGTTTGCCCAATGGAATCAATTTGCTGCCCCATGCGTTTGAAACCGGCATAGCATCCTTTACAGCCGAATTCCCATATATCCAATAAGACCCAGCCTTTTTCATTTTGTATTGAAGTTTTGTTGTTGTTCAAGTCTTGTAATTCAAAACTGGTTACTTTTGGAATTGAAAGATCCTCATTCTCTGAATAGGAGAAACTATAAGGCTCGTTTTTGCCGTTATGTCTTGAAAACTCTGCGTATTGTGGATGGTCGAAGTTGAACAAATCGCAAATTTCATTCATGTTGAAGTTTTCGACATTGGTAACGATTTCCTTTTTCGATACATATCTTTTTCCGTCTTTTCTTGTGCCTACCCAAATAACGCTGTCGAGTTCGTAGTTGGATTTGTCAATGTAGTATATGGCATCCTTTCTGTATTCCTTATTGAAGTTGGAGGCATAAAAAACCAGGCAAGGTTTTGTCCTGATGATGGTATCGGTTTTCTTGTATAGGGCGTAATTCACCTGTGGCTTAATATTATCATTGCCATAAATGTAGTATTCAATGATTTTGTGTTGTGCTTCCACAGATCCTTTCATTGACTTAAAATATCTCAAATCTGAACTTTTGTAATGTGTAATCTCTCTTGTTCCGATATTCACCTCGTACAAGTTTCTCTTGTCGATTTTACAGAAGTCCAAAAGAGAAGTATCTAACACACAATAGTAGGGGTTTTTTGTTGAAAAATCATACACAAAAGTATAGTATTCGATTTCGGAAACATCCTTACCGTAATAGACCTTTACATTCTTTGCGACAATACCGTCTGTATGATTATCCATCATTTTTTTGGAAGCAATCATGAAATCTTTCATGGTTTTGATAACGGCTTTATAAGGTATGCTTTGAGCATCACCCACCTTGAATGTACTGATTAGAACCAGTAATAGAAATAACTTTTTCATTGTTTTCTGGTTTTATGGGGACTTCTAATATACTTGATTTACATATTTTCGAGTTGTGAGGATGCCGAAGTCCCGTTTGGGCAGCCCTTTCAACTCGGCGCAAAGGTATGCATTTCTGTTCTATGTGACAAACTTTCCGTCCACTTGGCTTGGCGTACCATGCGCCTCGCGTTGCGGGCTGTAGCAGGCGGCAAGGGCCAGCAAAACCAAGGCTATGACATAAGCATTTCGGAACATTTGTTTTCCGTTTAAAAAAAGCGTCATTCCTTCCGCTTCTTTCCTTTGAAAATTTTCGTCCTTAGCATGAAAACCGTCAGCGCGGCCCAAAAAACGACCAAAATGCCCAAGGTGATCCAAGTGGCCGAGAGGCTTTGCGGGGCATAACCCACCAAAAGCAGCACGGGGAAGCCCAAAACGATGGCCGAAAGAGTTTGCAACACGAGGTTGTTGGCGGCAGGCGTTTCAAACTTCGGGTCGATCTCGCGCAAGAGAATCATGCCATTGCTCGCCGTGCCCG
>CAMVCZ010000012.1 GCA_947166105.1 uncultured Bacteroidales bacterium | reverse complement strand
GTGCGCGGCGACGTGAAAGCCTACGCTGGTTTCGGCTTGGACGATGTGGAATACACCTATCGCATCGTCCGCAAGACCTCTTTCCCGTGGCGTTGCTGGTGGTGGTGGTACCCAGTCGTCGATGACGAGCAAATCACCCACGGCAAGGCCCGCACCGACGAAAACGGCAAGTTCGCCATCACCTTCAACCTGAAGCCTTCAAAGACCATCGCGCCCGAGAAACAGCCTATGTTCACCTACGAAATCGAGGTGACCGCCACGAGCAAGCAGGGCGAGACCCACGCCGACACCTATAGCATCCGCGCGGGCTATAACGAAATCGCCATTAGCACCGACTTGCCCCGCACCATCGAGAAATCGGACCTCGGCAAGTACCAAATCATCGTGAGCAACCTCAGTTGGCAGCCCGCCAAGAGCCGCATTTCGCGGAAGATTTACCGCTACGACGACAAAGCCAAGATTAATTATTTCGAGGCGATGCAACATTTGGAAGTCCTTGACCGACAATTGCTTAGCGATGAACAATTGAACAATCTCTTCCCCGAATATAGTTTTTACGACAAGCAAGCCAAGACTTTGGTCGATGAGGCCGAAATTATGGTGGACGACAAGGCCAAGTTCTTGGAAGGCAAGACCTTGGAACCTGGGAAATATGTCGTGGAACTGAAGAGTTTGGACGATCCCTTGGCCGTAATGACAGAGGAATTCACCATTTACGAGAATCAGGCCAAAAAGATGCCTTATACCGCAATTGTTTGGAGCGATGTGGACAAATCGACGGTCCATCCCGGCGACGAAATCAAGTTCAGCATCGGCAGTTCGGCCAAGGATGTGGACATTTGGGTGCAGTTGCTCCACGGCGACGAAATCCGTATGGACAAGAAAATCACGGTCAGCAACGCGGCGCAGAACTTTACTTATAAGGTGACCGAAAGCGACCGTGGCGGCCTCAATTTCCGTTATGTCCTTGTGAAGGAAAACGCTTTCAGAACTTGGGACGAACATATTTCCGTGCCTTTCGACAACTATGATTTGGACGTGAAATTGGCCACCGTGCGCGACAAACTCAGTCCCGGAGCCGAAGAGACTTGGGAAGTGACCGTCAGCGACTACAAGAAAAAGCCTTTGGAAGCCGCCTTGCTCGCTGGAATGTATGATGCCTCGTTGGATGAATTTGCCCGCAATTACTGGAGTTTCAGTATGTCGCCTTGGCACCCACGCAGTTACAGATTTTCCACCTGTGTACACGACTTTACCTCGTCCAACACGGGGCTGGATTACTTTACATTCATTGAACTCTTCAACTTCAGCCTGCCCTCCGATGCGCCCTTCTTCGATTTCGGCTATGGCTTCGGTGCACGCCGTTATAGAAAAGGCGGACGTGTGCTTTATGATTATGTTGAGGAATCAGCACCTATGATGACTGGAGCGGTGTTGGAAAAGTCCTCTAATGCAGTGGATTATGAAATCCCTTTGGTGGCCCAAAACGCTGCGGATGAAGAGTCAATAGAAATATTTCGTCGAGTAGTGTTTGATGAATCGGATGATAACGGGGAAGCGTCTAAGGAACCCACCGAACCCACCCTCCGCGAGAACTTCAACGAGACGGCCTTCTTCTTCCCGCAACTGCGCACCAATGCCGACGGCAGCGCGACCTTCAGCTTCACCATGCCCGATGCCCTCACACGCTGGCGCCTGATGCTGATGGCCTACACCAAGGACCGCAAGACCGGCCAAAACGAATACACTTTCACTTCCTCGAAGCCAGTGATGATCATGGCCGATATGCCGCGCTATATGTACGACAACGATGAACTTTGGTTCGTGGCCAACGTCATCAACACGGGCGACGAGCCTGTCGCGCCCAAGGCGAAACTCGAAATCTTCGATGCGGGCACGATGCAGCCTGTGAATTTGATTGTGATGGACGGCCCTTCGACAGGCTCAGGGACCTGCACGATACCGATGGAGACCATACAACCCGGTCGCAGCAAGGAAGTGCGCTGGAAAGTGAAGGGACAGTATGATTTGAGCCTTTTGGCCTTCCGCTTCACGGCCTACGCGGGACAGTTCAGCGATGCCGAGCAGCACCTCCTGCCCGTGTTGAGTAGCGAAATCTTTATGACGCAAACCCTGCCCATCACCGTGAAGGCCGAGACCGAAAAGACCTTCGGCTTTGAAGCCATCGCCAACCCCGACAGCCACGAGCGCGACTACAGCCTGACCTTGAACTTCAGCACCAACCCCGTGTGGTACGCCGTGCAGGCCCTGCCTTACTTAGCCAACGTCAGCACTAACCGCGCCGAAACCGCCTTCTATGTGTTCTACGCCAACACGCTCTCGTCTTACATCGCCGACCACATCCCGAACCTCTTGAATTACATCAAGAAATGGCAGATTGAAACGCCTGATGCCCTGCTCTCGCAACTCGAGAAAGACCAAGACCTGAAGGCGATTATGCTGCAAGAAACGCCGTGGGTGCTTGAGGCCAAAAGTGAAACCGAGCAACGTAGCCGCATCGCCACGCTCTTCGAGGTGAACACGCTCCGCAACCAGCAAACCAACGCCCTGAAGCTCATTGCACAAAAGCAGAAATACAACGGCGGCTGGCCGTGGATGGACGGTATGCCCGAAAGTCCCTACATCAGCACCTATATCTTGAGCGGCTTCGGCAAGTTGCAGAAAATGGGCGCGTGGAGTTCGTTGAGCCAGGCCGACCAAAACACCGCCCAAAGCATCTGCGACAAGGCTGTGCGTTACCTTGAATACGAGGTGGCCGAGACCTACCGCAAAATGAAACGTTACAGCAAAGGCAAGGACTGGCCCATCGGCTCCGGCACCTTGAACGAACTTTACGCTTTGAGTTTCTTCAAGGAGCAAAACTCCGACAAGGACTTTGCCACGGCGAAGAAATACTATCTCGGCAGCCTCGACAAAGAGTGGACTTCGTTCAACTTCAACGACCGCTCGAAGGGTGCCTTGGTGCTCTACCGCAACGGCAACGAAAAGACCGCGAAACTGATGATTCAGAGTTTCAAGGAGTGCGCCCAGAAGAACGAGCAAATCGGGATGTACTGGCCAAAGAAATACTTCTCGTTTGAGTCGCACATCGCCACACATGCCAACATCATGGCGGCCTTCGCAGAAATCGACCAGAACCAGGAGATGATTGACGAATTGCGCGTGTGGCTGCTTACCCAAAAGCAGACCAACAAATGGGAAAACTCCGCCTCCACCGCCGATGCCATCTATGCCCTGCTGATGCGCGGCAGCGACTGGTTCGAGGAAGGCAAGGAAGTCACCCTGCGTTTCGGCAACACGCCCATCAGCACCGAGGGCGGCGTGGCCGGCACGGGCTTCATCCAACGCCGCTGGAACGCCAACGAAGTGACACAAGAGATGCAACAGCTCACCGTGAACAACCCGACTAACCACTTAGTTTGGGGCGGCCTGTTCCGCCAGTATTTCGTCCCGATTGACGAAGTGAAGAGCGACGAATCAGGCTTCACCATCAAGCGCGAATTGTTTGTGGAAAAAGTAACTGATAAAGGAAAGGTTTTGGTTCCTGTAGGGACGGCCCTTCGACAGGCTCAGGGGCCTGCGGGGGCTCAGGGGCCTGTGGGGGCTGCGGTCGTTGAGCCTGTCGAAACGCCGCTCAAGGTTGGTGATAAAGTTACTGTGAAAATCACCTTCACGAGCCAGCAGGATATGAGCTTTGTCTTCGTCAAGGACCTCCGCGCCGCCGGTTTCGAGCCAATTGAGCAGATTTCGCGCTACGAGTACAACGACCGAATGAGTTACTACCAGAGCAACACCGACACCGATATGCAATTCTTCATCGAGCATCTGCCCAAGGGCACGCACCAGCTGGAATACAGCATGTTCGTGACCAAGGAAGGCTACCTCAACAACGGCTACGCTTTGATTCAGTGCCAGTATGCGCCGGAGTTCAGCGCGTATTCGGATGGGATGCGGGTGAAGGTTGAAAATTGATTTCAAAAATACCACTTATGGGGCTTTATACGGCAAAAATATGCCTATAAAGCCCCATAACTCATTTTTTTTTTGAGTTATGGGGGGCTATACGGTAATTTTCCCTATTTTTGCATCGAAAACAAGAAAAATGATGCGCTATGTTGATTGGAAGGAAAAAGGAGCAAGCCATTTTGCGTAACCTGTTGGAAAAAGAGGAAGCCCAATTCTGCGCCGTCTACGGACGGCGGCGTGTGGGCAAGACCTACCTCATCCGCGAGACCTTCAACTATCAGTTTGCCTTTCAGCACACTGGATTTGCCAAGGCACCATTGTCGAAGCAGTTGACGGGCTTCCGCGACTCTTTGCAACGCGCCAGCGGCAAGCGTTTCCGCATCCCGCGCTCGTGGATGGAGGCCTTCGGAATGTTGGAGGATGTGCTTTCGGAACGGACGGAGCAGAAAAAAGTGGTGTTTTTGGACGAGTTGTCGTGGATGGACACGCCCAAGTCGAATTTCGTCAGTGCATTGGAGCATTTCTGGAACAGTTGGGCCACCGCCCGCCGCGAAAAAGACATCGTGCTCATCGTTTGCGGCAGCAGCAGTTCTTGGATCACGAAGAAAATTTTCCGCAACCGTGGCGGACTGCACAACCGCCTCACCGAGCGCATCCACCTTGCCCCGTTCAATCTTGCTGAATGTGAGCATTATGCCGAAGTCGCTGGCCTGAATATGTCGCGAAAGGAAATCACGGAGGCTTATATGATTTTAGGCGGCGTGCCGTATTATTGGAGTCTGCTCAACCGCGAATACAGCCTCGCGCAAAACATCGACAGGCTGTGTTTCGGCACCGACGGCAAACTGAAAGGCGAATTCAACGACCTGTATGCCTCGCTTTTTGAGAACACGGAGCCGTATCTGTCCATTGTGGAGGCCTTGGGCGAGAAAAAAGTCGGGATGACGCGCACCGAAATGGAGGAAATCATCGGGAAAACGAGCAGCGGCACCCTCACCAAACGCCTCGATGACTTGGAATTGAGCGGTTTCATACGCCGATATGCCTGCCTCGGCAAGAAGGAACGAAGCACGCTGTATCAACTCATCGACCCGTTCACCTTGTTCTATTTCAGTTTTATGAAAAACAACAAAGGTGCAGACGAGCATTATTGGAGCACCAAGTTGGAGTCGCCCGTCCACAACACTTGGGCGGGATTGGCTTTCGAGCGGGTTTGCCTCTGGCACGTGCCGCAAATCAAGCAGGCATTGGGCATTGCGGGCGTGTCGAGCCAAGTGTATTCCTGGACGTATCAGCCTAAGAAAGAGCAAGAAGAAGGCGAAGAAAAGGAGGAGGGCGCACAAATCGACCTGCTCATCGACCGCAACGACAAGGTCATCAACCTTTGCGAGATGAAATACGCCGATTCTGATTTCCTGATGACGGCCAAGGAAGAGGAACGGATTCGCCATCGCAGGAGCAAATTTGTTGAAATCACCAAGACACGGAAAGCCGTGCATATCACCTTGGTGACCACTTACGGACTGAAGCGCACCGCCCACGCGGGAATTGTCCAACAAGTGGTAACGATGGAAGACCTGTTCAAGGAATAAAAACGAAACAGAAAATCGAGTTATGGGGCTTTATACGGTAAAAAATACGCTATAATCCGCCGTAACTCGGTTTTTTTATAGGGTTATGGGGCTTTATACGGAAATTTCTTAGTTTTTCACCATTTTCAGGGTTTGTTTCCAGCCATCACTATGGCTCATCCGAAGCAGATAAAAACCATTCGGAAGGTCGTGAAGGTCGAGTTCAAACTGCTGCGAACCGATGTTGTAATGGTTCGTGGCTCTCGAAACCCTTTGGCCTTGAAGTGAATACACTTCAAAACTGACTTCCCCGTCTGATGGATTGAAGAAACTGACTTGGGTCATATCAGTGGCGGGATTGGGAACCACAAAGGCTTGCAATGCCGCTTCTTCAGCTTCATCCACACCGAGTTTGGCATCCACCGCGATTTTCATCGTCACGGGGAGGTGATCAGAGGCATCAAAAAGGGCTTCGGCGACGGCAGCAGGCACGGATGCGTTGTAGCCTTGGTCGACGCTCATATTGAAATGATGGCCATCGTTGCCCACGGCCTTATAGGAATTGTTCACATAGCGCAAGTGGTTGTAACTGAACTTGATTTCATCCGCCATCAGAATGAAATCGAAGCGGTCGTCCAAACCTCCTGGGGAAAAACATTCATCGGAATAACTGCGCGTGGACTGCGTGTGAAACGGGGCAAACTGACTGTTGTTGTTCCATTCGCCCACGCCTGCCATGCCAACCGGGTCGACGAAACAAATGTTAGGGTTGCTATAGGTTTGGGTGAGCAGCCGATAGCCGCTCTCGCTCGCGCCATACATATTGAAATCACCCATAATCAGCACATTGCCAGTTGGATAGTGTTGATTGACATAATCCATCGCTATCTGCATCTGGGCTCGGCGCGAGGCCTCGTAGCCTTGTCCCGCCTTGGGATGAGCCACAATGCACACCAATTTGATAGTGTCGCCAGCAGCCAAACTCGGGGTTTTCAAATACAGTTCGTAAACATCCGTATCGCGCGGATTGGTACGCAAAGCCACATGCTTTTTTAGGCCCATTTTGCGAGAGTCATAGAAGATATGGTTGATGATATTGCTGCTCGCGTAGTTGATGATATTGTCTGATTGCCAATAGTTTGCGCCGTTGATGTTGAGGTTGTGGCTGATGAATGCATTTTGGAGTGCCTGAGTAGCGCCAAACTCACAAACGGTGAAAATGTCAGGCTTCACATAATCGACGATAGTGCGGATACATTCGTCCTTGCGTTGGGTGTTGTTGTTGGTTTCAAAACATTCGGCGAAACCGCTGTTGTAGTTGCCGTAATTCAGCAGATTATATTGCATCACAGTAAGCGTGTCTTGCGCCATCGCGGGCCAGGTCAATTGGAGGGCCAGTATAATAATAAGGTGGATTTTACGTTTCATTTTCTTGAAAATTAGACAGCAAAATTAGAAATTTTGGCGCGATATTTGAATAAATCCTATTTTTGCAACCAATTTCGTATGGAAAAAAAGACTCATTTCGGATTTTGGGCTTTGATGGCCGTAGTTTTGGTAGCGGTGACTTCCTGCCGCAAGCCTGAGAAATATGCCAACTCGCCCATCGTAGGTCATTGGGGCTGTGAGCAATACATCAGTTGCCGCACTGACAGCACAGGCGTTGAACAATGGGATACTTTGCATTATGAGGTGGCAACGGGTCGTGGCTACGAGGTTTATTTCAATGCCGACGGCTCAGGGCGTTTGCTGCTGAACGACAGTCCAGCCTTAATCAAGAAGTTCAATTGCAATTACGACTATAACTCAGCAAACCAGATACTTACGATTTACAATACCTCATGGATTATTTCCACATTCTCAGACGCGACGAGTGCGGATATGGTCATCGAGGAGATAACGGACACCATTATTGTGGCTTCGTGGACCAACCATTTCTCGGAGCCAACGCCTTTCTTTGAACGTTTTTTCTTGAACCGAATCAATTAATTAACAACAAATTACAATAAAAATGAAAAAACTGACCTTATTTGCGACCTTGGCCATCGCGGCCTTGATGTTCACCTCGTGCAACAAAACCGATTACAAGTCTTTTGTTGGCACTTGGGGTGTGGAAAAAATTGAGTATTACAACATTGACTTTGCAGGCAACCCGATTGCGGGTTCTATGGAAACCCATATCTATGACCCCAACGATACCTGCAATGGCATCCATTTGGTTTTCAGAGAAAACAAGACCGGCGAGATGCGCGATAGTGCCATCGACACCGTGTGGCTGTATAACGAGGAAACCGAAGAGTACGATTCGTACATCTATCGTCCTGACACTGTGATGGTTTATACCTTCACCTACACTTACGACGCAAGCGAGTCGTCGCTGATTATGAAGACGAGATACACCTATCCATACGAGTATATGCGCACTTTCATGATGAAGGTTTCCGACATTACCGACAATTCTTTCATCTATGAAAACGAATACGATGTCAACTTTGTGGAGCGGGCCTATCTGAAGCGCGTCAACAACGCGACCTCGAAAGCGACAAGGCAAACGCCGAATCATCCGAACAAACCTGGATCGTTCTTGGGTGGCAGATGAAAACAAAATCGGGCTGAGATTCCAGCCCGATTTTTTTATTCCACATAGAGCAGCAAACCCTTCAAGTATGCCCCTTCGGGGTGGAAAATGTTGATGGGATGGTCGGCGGGCTGCGAAAGCTGGTCGATGATGCGCACATTGCGCTTAGCCTCAATCGCGGCGGCAGTGACAATGCCTTGGAAAGTGGCCTTGTCGACAGCCTGCGAGCAACTGAAAGTGAACAGTAGTCCGCCTTTGGCAATGCGCTTGATGGCTTCCGCATTGATGAACTTGTAGCCGCCCAAGCCGCGATGTCGGTCTTGGTGTCGCTTGGCAAACGCTGGCGGGTCGAGGATGATGAGGTCGAAAGCACCTTCGCGCATGTCGGTCACATAATCTTTCATGTCGGCGACATAGCAAGGATTTTCCTCAATGGAATAGTCATTCAACTTCAAATTGGCCTCTGCTGCGGCGATGGCCTTCTTCGACGAATCCACGGTGATGGCCCGACGTGCGCCGCCTTTCAAAGCCGTAACTGAAAAACCGCCCGTATAGCCGAAAGCGTTGAGCACGGTCTTGCCTTTAGCAAAATGGCGCACAAGTTCGCGGTTTTCGCGCTGGTCGAGGAAAAAACCCGTTTTTTGGCCTTCTTCCCAGTTGGGCAAAAAACGGCTATCGTTCTCCAAAATCACCTCATCAAGTTGGCCTCCAAACAGATAGCCATCCTCAATGATGGCATCTTCCTTGCCCATGCGCTGCATGGCTTCAGCACTTTTGTTGTAGATGGCCTGCAGCCCAAGGTCGGGCATAAGTTTCAGGGCACGGACAATCTCTTTCAAATGAAGCGCCATGCCTTCGGTTTGGGCCTGCACCACGGCAGTATGGCCGTAGATGTCGACAATCAGGCCTGCCAAGCCGTCGCCCTCGGAATGGACGAGGCGGAAGCAGTTGGTGTGCGGATTGTCGGTCAAGCCCATGATTTTGCGGACTTCGTAGGCATGGTTGAGCTTATCGAGGAAAAACCATTCATCGATTCTGCAATTCTCGAAACTGAGCATCTTCACGGCAATGCTCTCCGACTCGCAAAAGCCGGTGCCGAGGATTTCGCCATTATAATCGGTCACAGTGACCGTGTCGCCAGCCTGCAAGCCTTTGGCGGCATCGTGGATGGCACCCGAAAACACCCAAGGGTGGAAACGGCGCAAGGCATCATCTTTGCCGGGATTGAGGCGAATGACGGGATAAATAGGGGTTTGTTGCATTTTGTTCGGATTTTGGTGGCAAAAATAAGAAAATAACGGATTCGTTTCCTTACCTTTGCGCCAAATTTGAATCTATGAACAACAGTTTCACCATAGGAGGCCAAATCGTTGACCTCGTCAATTCAAGGATTTTCTCAGGCGTGGTTGTCGTCAACGACGGCAAGATTGCCAAGATTGAGGAACAGCCCGTGGGCAACACGCGCTATATCATGCCGGGCTTTGTGGATGCGCATGTGCATATCGAAAGCTCCATGCTGATTCCGTCCGAGTTTGCGCGTTTGGCGGTTTGCCATGGCACTGTGGCCACCGTCAGCGACCCGCACGAAATCGCCAATGTGCTTGGGAAAGATGGCATCCGCTACATGATTGAAAACGGCAAGAAAGTGCCGTTCAAGTTCTATTTCGGTGCTCCGAGTTGTGTGCCTTCCACCGCCTTTGAATCGGCCGGTTCCTCATTGGATGCCAACGACATAGAGGAACTGATGGCCTCGCCCGACATTTATTACCTCTCGGAGGTGATGAACTATCCCGGTGTCATTCACAAAGACCCCGAACTGATGCGGAAAATCGCCGCCGCCAAAAAACATGGCAAGCCTATCGATGGCCATGCGCCTACCCTGACAGGCAAGGACTTGCAGAAATATGTCAGCGCGGGCATCACCACCGACCATGAATGTTTCCAACTTGAAGAAGCCCTGGAGAAAATCAACCTCGGCATGAAAATCCTCATCCGCGAAGGCAGTGCGGCCCGAAACTTCGATGCCTTGATTCCATTGATGGCTACACATCCCGACAAACTGATGTTTTGTTCCGACGACAAACATCCTGATGAGTTGGATGATGGTCATATTGATGTGTTGGTAAGAAAGGCTATTTCATTAGGTTACAATGTAATGGATGTGTTGAAATCCGCCTCGCTCAATGCGGTAAGGCATTACCATTTGAATGTCGGGATGCTGCAAGAAGGCGACGATGCCGACTTTATCGTGGTGGACGATTTCAAGAATCCGGTGGCGCGGCAGACTTATATAAAAGGTGTGTTGGTGGCAGAAAACGGTGTGGCGAACATCAAATATGAGGAAACCCAAACGCCCAACATTTTCAAGGCCAATTTCATCCATGCTGACGACCTTTTCGTTCCCGACAAGGGCAAGAAAATCAAGGTTATAGAATGTATTGACGGTCAATTGATTACAAACTGTTTCACAACCGATCCGAAAGTGGTGAATGGCGGCATTGTCAGCGATGTGGAGAACGATATTCTGAAAATAGTGGTCATCAACCGATACCATCCCGCCAAGCCCGTCGTGGCTTTCATCAAGGGCTTTGGGCTGCGGCGCGGTGCCTTGGCTTCGAGTGTGGCGCACGACAGCCATAACATTGTGGCTGTGGGTGTTACCGATAGCGATATTCTTCATGCCGTCAACCTGCTCATTGAGCATACGGGCGGCGTGACGGCCTATTGCAGCACCGAAATGGTGGCGGTTCCCCTGCCCGTGGCCGGACTGATGAGCAACGAAGACGGCTACGAGGTGGCTGCCGCCTACGAAAACGCTACTGCATTGGCAAAACGCTTAGGCTCAAAACTATACGCGCCGTTTATGACCTTGGCTTTCATGGCTTTGCTCGTCATCCCCGAACTGAAACTCAGCGACCGAGGGCTGTTTGATGTGTCAAAATTTGCCGTTTGTTCAATTTACGAGGAATGATGGAACTGCGCCAATGCTATCCCGCTGATTTACAGACTATCATCGACTTGAACGAGACGGTTTATGTTGCCCTGCCCGACAAGACGGTGCTGCGGCACAATTCGCCAGAAATGATTGCTTCCTGTTTGGAGGAGCCGAATGTCACTTTGGGCATTTGGGAAGGTAATTTGCTGATAGCCATTGGGATGCTTTATGTGCCACAATGCTTGGAAGAAGACCATTTCCATGACCTTGGCTTGAAGGGCGACTTCAAGTCGGCAAACCAAAAACTGTTTCTCGTGCGCGACGGTTATCGCGGCTTGGGTTTGCAACGGAAACTCATCCGAGAGGTCGAAAGAATCGCCGTGGCACGAGGCTACAACCTGCTTTGCACCACGGTTGCGCCCAATAACGATTTCAGTATCAACAATTTCCTGAAAGAAGGCTACATTTATGCCAAGACAGAGGAAAAATATGGCGGGCTGGTGAGGAATCTGTATTATAAAGTGTTAGGATAAAACAATTTATTCGTATTTTTGCCGTTCATTAGCAAACACGTTTCCTTTATGAAAAAAGCATTTTTCACCCTTATCGCATTAGTCATTTCGGCGACTTCATTCGCCCAACTCATTGCCAATAAGACAGATAAGAAAGTCACCTTTGGACTCGACCTGTTCAGCGACTTCCAACTCGCGCCCAGCGAAAACTGGGATCCTCGCGGCTTCAACCAAGGCGTGAGTTTCGCCCTCACCTACAATTTCCCTTTGGGCGAAAGCACGAAACACACAGTCAGCATCGGCTTGGGCATGTCGTCGCACAACTATTTTTCCTATTCGCGCATCAAGAATCCCTACACCAACGATAATTTCGAGTACCAAAACTACCGCGACACGGAGGGTTTCAAGCGTTATAAAGTAAGCCCGACCTATGGTGAAATCCCGCTGGAACTGCGTTTCCGCATCAAGGATGCCGTGAAAATTGGCGTGGGCTTCAAGGTCGGCATCAAGTTAGGCGCAAAGACACGCTATGTCGGTCCCGACGATGAAGAAGGCACGCTTACCGATGGCAGTGGCGTTACGGTCGACAATACCATCCTCAATATCAACAATGTAGAGCGTTTGGCTTACTCGGTCACGCTACGCGCCGGCTGGAAGTGGGTGAGTGCGTTTGCCGCCTACCAAATCAGCCCTGTATTTGCCGTTGGCCACGAGGCTCCCGTCTTCCATCCGCTGTCGGTGGGTTTGACGATCACCCCGTTCTGATGGATTCACAATGGATTATCGCTGAAGCCGAACAGATGGGCTTCGATGCTTGCGGCATTGCACATGCAACGGCTTTGGAAACCGAGTCGGCGCATGTGGAGCAATGGCTCGAAAACGAGTGCGAAGGCGAGATGGGCTACCTGACCCGCAACAAGGAAAAACGCTACGACCCACGTCTGCTTGTGGAAGGCACAAAGTCCATTGTCACAGTGCTTTACAACTATTTCCCGAAACAAACTTTGGGCGACGGCGAGCATTTCAAAATCGCCAAATATGCCTATGGTGCCGATTATCACGATGTGCTGAAACGCAAAATGCGCCAACTCTTAGAACGCATTGAAAGCCAAACAGGTAAACTTGAAAACACCCGCGTTTTCGTGGATTCCGCGCCTGTTTTGGACCGCGCTTGGGCCGTGCGTTGCGGTTTGGGTTTCATCGGGAAAAACACCACATTAATCCACCCTAGAAAAGGCTCGTTTTCCTTCATTGGGCATTTGTTTCTGCCTTTGGACTTAAGCGAAACCGGACAAGTTTTGACCAACCGTTGCGGTCGTTGTACAAAATGCTTAGATGCCTGTCCCACAGGTGCTTTGGAAGCTCCGTTCCGCATTGATGCACGAAAGTGCATTTCCTATTTGACCATCGAATACAAAGGCAATTTTGACCACATTGACCCAAAAAGTTTCCACGGCTGGATGTACGGTTGCGACATTTGCCAAGACGTTTGCCCCTACAACCGTTTCGCCTTGCCCAATTTGGAGCCTGATTTTCAGCCTTCTGAGCAACTTTTGGCCATGAAAGAAAACGATTGGAAAACCCTGACCAAAGCCGACTTCGATAGCATTTTCATGCACTCCGCCGTAAAACGCGCCGGATTCGAGGGCTTGAAACGCAACATTGAGTTTATCTCACGGGAGAATTAATGTTGTAGGTGACAGTGGCTTGAATCACCTTGTTGTAAGCATGATTAAAAAACCATTGTGGCGTTGGATTGGTTTGCATCGGCGTAATGGAATACATCATCCGTGCGCCAAGGCCCCAATGGTCGCTGAGGGCAAAATGCAACCCGAAATTGCCAGAAACGGAAAAGAAATTGAACTTCCAAAACTGTTGAGAACCCATTTCTCCATAGTATTTCAACAGGAAATCCAAACTGAATCCCGCCTCCAACGACAAGAAATCCAACGACTTGCCATAAACAGTGAAATGCCCGAAATCATATCGGAGCATCAAAGGAATCTCGGCATAGTGCAACACAAGTTTATACTGACCATAAGTTGGTAACTCTGCTTCCTTAATCGAAGATTTCGCCCCCATTTGCGTGTATTTCAACTCCATTTGGAGCGCAAAATGATTAGCAATTGGAAGATTGACATAGCCTCCAGCAGTAAAGCCCAACTTGTTATACCCAAAATATTTGTCGCCATCCACTTGGCAGAACGTCGCGCCGGCAATCAAGCCGCCATTGAAAGACTGCGCCACGGCAATCTTGGCACCCGAAAGCAACATGAAAAAGAAAAGGAAAGAAAAAACTGTTTTTTTCATAATTCGTTGATTTTCATTCTATAAAATTCTGATAATGATGGTATCGTTCAATGATTTCCTCCACAAAGCGAAAGGTTTGCGTGCCTCTCAAAAACCCGCATTTGCAACATGTGTCCCTATAATAGAGCGGCTTCGACTTGTTGAGGATGAAAAAGCCGACATTGTTGTCCCAAATGTCGGGGGCTTTCTCGTATTTCGCTGCCAGCCGCTGGGCATCAAGAACATGGCCCAAGCCCGCATTGTAAGCCGCCAAAACGAATTTCGTGCGTTCCACACTGTCGGCAACCTTGTCTTTCAAAGCCTTGTCGAGGAACCTGATCAGTTTTCCGCCCGCCTCCAATTGTTGTTCGGGCGTGGAATTGTAGCTCACATTATAGCGTTTCATCACTGAGGGCATCAGCTGCATCAGTCCGTAAGCGCCCTTGTTGCTCTCCAAGTTCGTCTTGAAGCGCGACTCCTGATAAATCAACGCGGCCAACAGGCGCCAGTCCCAACCAATCTTGGTCGCCGTCCGCCTGATAGCATTGTCGTAAGGCGAAATGCGGACATGCCCTTCGCCGGGCTTCTTGGCAAACAGTTTCCGATTCTTGACATACCTCGTCATCGCGAGCTTCAACACTTTCGGCTCCGACTTGACAATCCAGTCGTTGAAGGCCATCTGCAATGAGGAATCCGCCTCGCGTTGCTTGACCACCCAACCGATGGGATGCTCAACGCCCACGGTAAGTTTTGCGTCCAAACCAGTAAGCCCGTATGAACCCGCCAAGGCCATATATTCGTCAACCACGACATAGTCAATCCGTCCATCGCTCACCGACTTAATCAATTCCAAATCATTAAGCGTGTCGTTTTCAACCACATATATCGTGTTTCCGATTTCATCGGAAAGAAATTCCAACATCTTGACCGCATGGCTTCCCGCCGTCACATGCACGGTTTTGCCCGCCAATTCGAGAGGCGAGCGCAGCAGGCCTTTGTCGACAGCCGAAGCACTCCCCGACTTGGGCAACCTTTGCACGAGAACGCTTTTGGGGGAAAACAAGGGATTCGTCAGCCCATATTGTTTCCTCAAATCTATGGTCAGTCCCACACCCGTGGCCACCACATCCACCTTGCCCGAATTGAGCAAAGCGAAACAAGAATCCAGATTGTCATTAATCATCATCTCAAGGCGGAGTTGGTGCATCTTGCAGAAATCCTTGAGCAAATCGAACTCGAAACCAATGGGACGAGCCTTGTACATCTTGTAATTGAAATCGCTGCAATTGGTCACGGCCACCAAAGCGCCCCTTTCCTTCACCCGCTCGAAAGCCGGAATCGTGTCAATTGGTGGCAAAGAAGGCTCTGGTTCCTGCATTTCCAGTGTATCTTCCTGAACTTCAACAATTTCAACCTCCTCCTCCTCAACGGCAACTTTGTTTTGACATGCTGCCAAAAAACAACAAGAAAGCACAATTGCGACTACACGGTATAATCTTTTTGCCATTGTTATTCGTTGTTTTGGGCTGTAAAAGTAGGAAAATATTCCCTTGAGCCGAAAAAAATCTTTCCATTCGGGTAATTTTCGTAATTTCGCACCTCATTTTATGATTGGAAAATGGCCAAGAAAATACAAGATCCGGATTTTTGGTATTCGTTTTTGCTGCCGTATGTCAACTGGCACACGCGCCGCGCCTATCGCAGGTTTGAAGTGCATGGAAAAGAGAACCTCCCCAAGGAAGGAGGCCTGATTTTCGGTGTCAACCACAGCAATACGCTGATGGACGCGCTGGTGTTGCTCTCGTCTGACAACATGCGGAAAGTGTTCATTGCGAGGGGCGACATTTTCAAGAATCCCTTTGTGGCCAAACTGCTGAATTTCTTCAGGATACTGCCCATTTTCAGGATGCGCAACGGTGTGGCGGCAGTGCGCCAAAACGACGACTCGCTCAACAAGGCCGTCGACGTGATTCACGACCATGTCGACCTCTACCTCTTCCCCGAAGGCACCCACCGCACCAAACATTCATTAATGCGCATGGGCAAGGGTTTGTTTCACATCGCCGTAGATGCCAACAAGCAATTCGGCGACCAAAGCCCCGTCTACATCATCCCCACCGCCATCGAATATGGCGACTATTTCCGCTACCGCAGCACGGCCATGATTAATTTCGGGAAGCCCATTAATGTGACCGAGTTTTTCAAGCACACCACCGAGGAAAACGAAGCCGCCAACATCAACCTCCTGAAAGACCAATTGCACGACGAAATCGCCAAACTTTTCACCTATATCCCTGACGATGAGGACTATGACGCGATTTGGGAAATCGTGAAGATGAAAAACGAGAAACGCGCCGGAGGCCTCTATAAGAAGATGCTTCGCAACCGAGATACTGTCAGCAAAGCGTTGAAATTCAGGGAAGAAAAGCCCGAAGAAGCCAAAAACCTCTTTGCGCGTGTGATGGATTTCGCCAAGGAACGCAAACGGCAAAAAATCTCCGTCATGTCGACGGCGAAGAAATACCCATTGCTCAATTCGCTGTGGAAATTGGCCGTTCTGTTAGTCGGATTGCCATATTATTTGGCCTCGGCCATCGTCAACCTACCCGTTTGGCTCACCACATTGATTATCAGAGGAAAACTCGTTGACAAAGCCTTCGGCAATACCGTCAGTTTTGGGGTTGAGTTTGTGCTGTTCCCCCTCATTTTCATTGTAGGCACCATCATCCTGTTTTGCAAACTTCCTTGGCTGTGGGCCTTGGGCGGCATGATGCTGCTGTTTTGGTCTTATCGGATTTTCGTGGACTACAACGAACTTTGCCGCCGTTGGATTTCAGATGTGCGCTGGACTTTCAAGACAAAACTAAGAAAACAATACAAATCTCTGAACCTCAATAACTTATTCTAATGTCACAACGCTGGATTATCCCCGACATTCACGGCTGCCCCCGAACACTGAAACTATTGCTCGAAAACACCCTCAAGGTCACGAAGCACGACCAACTTTATTTTTTGGGCGACTACATCGACCGTGGCCCCGACGGGAAAGGCGTCGTCGACTACCTTATGCACCTGCAAAATGAAGAATACAATGTGCATTTCATCAAGGGCAACCACGAGGACATGTGCGTGAAGGCTTTCGAGGCCGACCAAAAGAAGAAACTTTTTGGCGGCAAGCACCCCGAGCAAAAGGATTGGGAAGCCGTGGGCGCCAAGAAAACATTGGAAAGTTTCGGCGTGAAGCATCCGCGCGAGATTCCCAAACAGTACATCGACTGGATGAACAACTGCCTGCCTTTCATTGAGTTGGAGGAATACATTCTCGTTCATGCAGGCATGAATTTCAGCATCGACAACCCGTTTGAGGACACCAAGAGCATGATGTGGACGCGCAAGTTCAAGGTGGATTTCAGCAAGTCGCACGGCAAGAAAATCATCCACGGGCACATTCCCGTCGACTACAGTTTCATGAATTTGGTCATCGAGCAAAACGGCAATTACGACTTCATCGCCTTGGACAACGGCGTTTATGTGACCGACAAGCCCGGCTTGGGCAACTTGACCGCCTTCAATCCCGACACGAAACAGATTTTGGCGTTGTCGAATATGGATTTGTAATCACAACCTACCGCTATCCGCATTGCTCCCCTGATGGTTCTCGAAACGCTTCAGGTTCTTGCGGTTGAAACTGTAGCGCAAGGAAAAGCGGATATAACGCGCATCAATGATATTATCGCTCTTCGAGATGATGCCATCCAGCAGGCTTTCACGGTTACCCACATCGGTGTTGAACACATCGTTCACGCTAAGCGTGGTTTGCAGGTTGCCGTCTAAGAACCTCGCCGAAAGGTGTAGGCCCATTTTGGGATGACCTTGTGTCTTGGCATAGCCACTGAGATGCGAAGAATAATACAAAGCATAGCCACCCAATTCCACATCGTATTTCTTGATGAGCACATACGAGAAATCAAGATTCGCAAAGTAACTCCACAATGAATTGCGGTAGTCGAGAGCATCGCTGCTGTTGTAATTCTCATATTTCGCCTGACCAAATAAACCTATGTTCAACCGGTTGTCGAAGAACCTTTTCGACATATTCAGAATGAACAACAATTCGTCTCTCTTGCCGAAATTGCCGTAAGTGTAGCCGATGATGGCGCCGTCAGCATCCAATTGCGGCACCTGTAGCACATAGTCCTCATCATGACCATACGCAACAGCAAAGTTCAACCAATAACGATAGCGGTATTTGAATGTTACATTGTTCTGTGTGGAGTGTTTCAGGTTGGGGTTGCCCTCCACATAATATACAGGACTTTCGTACTTGCGGAAGGGATTCAGATAAGTGAAATTGGGCTTCCCATAGTTGCGACTGTAGTTGAAGGTGAAATAATGGTCCTCATGGGGTTTGAATCGCATGGTGAAATTGGGACGAAAGACGTTGTAGTTGTATGGCGTCTTGATTCCTGTGGTTTCCGAAATGCCCAAAGTGCGCACATACGAGTCGGTAAGCGTGACGGCATAACTGAACTTCTCGCTCACCTGATGGTCAAAAATGAAATAGCCCATGAAGGCGTTCTCCTTGTAATTGAAATCGTTGGTTACCAAAGTGTCAGGTTGCCAAGTGCCGTCAATGAGATTTTCATAACTGAAATCATTTTCCAAATCGGAATAGTGGTAAGAGAGACCAGATTGGATTCGGATTTTGTCCCATTCACGGGTATAGTCGGCGCGGGTCGAGAAAAGCCAACCGGAATAGGGCGAAGCATCACGGTTGTAAGTCACCGAATCAAGCAAATAGTTGTATTGGCGCAGGTTGCCCGACTCATTGAGGTTGCGGCTCAAGTTGGCATCCACGGTGATGTAATGCTTGGGGTCGTTGAAGTTGTGCTTGTAGTAGATGTCGCCCCAATAGGAACGCGAGTCGTTCCGCGCCGTGTCGGTAGAATGGATGGCCGTTCCTCGGTCGAGGATATGCTCATCGATGTTGTCGTGGTCGAAATCGAGGTCTCCCGAGAAGTTGATGTCCAAAGAGTTGTTGTCGTCAAACTGGACGCCTGTGCCCGTGTTCAAATAATAGGAGTTCATATTGCTGGTATGGTTTACCTCGCGCCGCATCAGCGTATCGCCGCTCTCTCGATACTGCCAATAGCGATAGGAATACTCCCTCAGATTGTAGTTTTGCGACAGATACAGATAGGTGTTGGTTTTCAAGGTTCTGAAATTAAGATTGAGCGACGACCTCGCACCAAGGCGTTTGCGCAGTTGCAGGTCGCCTGAAACGCTGCCGTAGAAACCCGTGGCCAAGTTCTTTTTCGTGATGATGTTCACCACAGGGCCATCCCACTCGCCCGCGAAGCGTGGCGGGGTTTCGTACATAATTTCCACCTCAGCGATGTCCTCGGCCTTTTCGCCTTGCAGCATATCGGTGATTTGGCTGAACAAAACGCGAAGCGGCCTGCCGTTGAGCAACACGAGCACAGGCTTGTTCAAGACGGTCAGTGTGTTTTCGCTCACCTTGTAGAACGAGCCGGGGATTTCGCGCAGCGCGTCAATATAGGTGGCCGCAGGCGGCAGTTTCAGTTCGCTGATGTTCATTTTCAATTTGTCGAACTTGTCCTCAAAGACCTTTGAGGCGGTTACTTGCACCTCATTCAGCATTTTCACATCGGGCTTGAGGCGCAGCGTGTCAAGACGCACGTCCTTGTCGAGATTGACCGAGAAAGGCAGATGCGCAAAGCCGGTGAATTTCACCAAGCCTTTGTATTGGCCTTCTTTTAGGCCGTGTAGGGCGAAGTCGCCTTGCTTGTCGGTGATGCCGTAAGTGGCTTTCACCGTGTCGTTGCCTTGCCATACCATAACGGTGGCGAAGGGCAAGGTTCCTTGTTCGTCGCAGACCGTGCCGCTCAAAGTGTGGGTCTGGGCTATGCCTGCCATTGAAAGCATTAGCATAAGGGTTAAGGTTGGAATGTGTTTCATTGTTGAATTGTTGATTGTTTAACTGTTGAATTGTTGATTTTGTGGCAAAAGTAGCCCAAGCCGATGACCTGTCAACGGGTTTACAATTTTGATTTGGCGGCTTACAAATCTTTCTTTGAGATCGATTTGCAAACAACTAAAACACAATAAGATAAAGAAGTGAAATTACAAGCGGTTCTTCAATTCGTCAGGCTCGAAACCCAGCTTTTTGCGCAATTCGCTACGGCTTTTGTTGATGGAATAGACGCTCAAACCGAGCAGGTCGCCCATTTCAGCGTTGGAGAGGCCGCTGCACGAAAGCAGACACACCTTGGCATCGGTTTCGTTCAGGTCGGGGAATTGTTCGGCAATCATCGCCTGCAAGCCCGGATAAGCCGCCTCGATGACCGACACAGCACTCTCAAATGCGGTCTCCTTCCCGTTCATCACCTGTCGCACCAAAGGCTTCCATTCCATTTTGGGGTCGTAGGCGTTTTTCTCGATGCGGGAGGCGGATAGAATCAGGCGAAGGCGGTTCGTAAGTTCCTGCTTCACAAACGGATTTTCCTCGGGCTGCTTCGGCTCTGTCACTTGGATTTCAGGTTTTGGTTCTTCCATTGGGGTTTCAATGGTTTCCGCTTTCGGCTTGCGTTTCAGCCAAAACAGCATAGCACCTATTATTAGTGTAACTAAAGCCACAATGCAGAAAACCAATGTTTTATGCTGCTTTTGCATTTGCTTTTCAGCCATTGTATTTCGCAAGTTCAAATAATCGTTTCGTTGTTGCTGACGGCTATAATTTCGCACCACGCCAAATTTCGCACCATAGTATGTTTCGTCGGATATAATCCGATGCGACAAAAAAACAGGGACAAGATCATGTTGTCGGCCATAACAAGAAAACAAGTCATCACCACTAAATTTATACTTTTGACTGCGCGATTTTGCCCTCGCCCAAATTCGGAGATAATAACCAGTCGAATCGTCGCTTACCGGCTTAATATCGTGTCTGACATTATGATCAAAAAACAATTCTTTTATGCCGTATGCCTTGGTTGCCAGTTTCAATCCAGTGTCTTCTGTCTCCAATTGTTTCAAAAGCAGGATCCCAACATCCCTGTTATCAAAATGCTTGTCGCCTAACATTATTCCTTGGTTGAACATAGCACGCCACTGGGCATCTTCATTGCCGCTTTCAAATGCAAAATCAATACTATTGGCCAAATGGATTGCAGCATCGTTGAACTCCTCCAAAAAACATTGGTTCACGCCCATCATATTCTGTACGAAGGCTCTCTCATACAAACGGTTGCCAAAATAGCGGTCGGCGGAATCCAAGGCAGCGGCGGCTTCCTTGTATTTATCCATCCAATGCAACTGTCTTCCCATTTGGAAAAAGGCTCGGGCAATGGTCAGACTGTCACCTGCACGAAGGCCAAATTTCGTGGCTTCCTCAAAAGATAGCAAGGCCAAACTATCGGCATAAATCGTCTGCAAGTCGTAACCTTTGTAAAGCGCGGCCAAAGCCGCCTTCTGGAGTTGGCCTTTTTGGGCAAAATAAGCAGGAGCGCGGTCGAGGTCGGGCGAGGTGTATATGTGGTTCATTACCTTATCTAACAAGAAGTTGCCATTTGATTGAGTTGGATCAGTGGCATCGCGGTCGTTGCCGTAGATGGCGCGGCCTTGCAGCAAAGCCATCTCCATACGCTCGTCTTCGGTGAAATAGATTTCCAAATGCATCACACTATCAATGAGGCGCAAGGCACTATCGGGATGGGTTTCTACAATGCTTTCGGCTTGGCGGAGCAAGCGTTTCGCTTCGCGTTGTGACGGGTTGCAGGCAACCAAGGCCAGCAACAAACTACCAAAAATCAAATGACTTATTTTCATAAAGGCAAAATTACGGAATAAACTGTTCGCTTGTTGCATAAAACCAAATTTTGGCGCAAAAGTAGCGCAAGGAAAAAGGCCATCGCAATAATTACAAACCTCTTTTCGGCTTTTACAAACTTTTTTCCGTACAAAAATCGTGATAAACTGAGAATCAATTGATTGCAAAATTGATTTTACAATCCTTTTGGTAACGGATTATATGATTTACCGCGTGCCCACTATTATAGCGTTCTTGAACTGCTTCACCTTGCCGCTGAAATTGAAGACCTCGGTCACGACGACATACACGCCGACGGGAATTTTGTTGCCGTTGCCGTCGAGGCCATTCCAAAGGACGCTGCCCTCCTGCCCTACCAGTTCGCCTTTCACCAAGTGGCGAATCAGTTGTCCGGCTACATTGAAGATATAGGTGTTCATCGTGTAGCCCGCCTCATCGAAATGGTAATTGATGAAACAGGCGTCGTCGAAGCCGTCGCCATCGGGCGAGAAGATTTCGGGGCTGATGGAGATTTCATCTTGCGAAGGCTCAGTGCTTTGCATCATAGAATTGGGCTGGCCGGGCGTACCGAAATGCACCCTTTCTGAAGCGGAATGCCAATTGTCGGAGGCCATTGAGGGCTGGTCGAAGCTGACGCGCTCAAGCGACACGCCTTTCGTGACTTTCAAAAGCGGATAGTGCATTTTTTCCGAGAAATACATGGCATCAACCGTGGTGCCGCTTTTGCTCATCAGGATGGCCGTGCCGCCCGCGTTGGCGTAACTTGGAAACGAGGCCATCTGCACATAATTGTCTGTCGTACAGTCGTATTGATAGCCAACAATTTCGCTGTTGGTGGAAAGCAAAACGTATGTTTGGGGCAGAAAAAGTCGGCTGTCGGCGGTGATTTCCTTCAAAGTCGTGTCGGCGGGATTGGGGAAACTCTCCCGAATGACACCGAGCATCAAAGTGCTGAGGTCGAAGGTTTTATCGGTGTTGTTGTAAAGCTCCACATAGTCGACACCCGGGCTGATGGGGTCGAAAAGGATTTCGTTAATCAGAATCTCGCCTTCGGCGATGGCGTTGGGGATACCGAACTGCACGCGCGTGTCGGCTTCGATGGCGTTGCCCACGCAGTTGGTCACGCCATTAATAATTAAGGTGTAGACGATGCCCTGCTCAAAGCCGTGGTCGAAGATGAGGCCCACATAGTTGGGGTCCATCGGGTTGGTTTCCACCTGGTCGGGATGCCCGCCCAATTCCTCCACGAGATAGTTTTGCGGCGACAGAAGGCTTGCGGCATCCATCTGCTGGTCGAACCAAAGCTGAACGATGTAGTTGGCAAACAGACTGATACGCTCCACCTTGGGCTGGATATTGTTTTCGCCGTTGACCGAATTAATGCGCCCAGGCGTACCGCCCGAAGCATCCATCGAAGCCGTCCAGTTGGACGCGCCCGCGCAAGGGTTCAGCGGGTCGATTTGTTCCACCGACCAGCCGCCGTTGGCTTTGTTGGCGTCGTGGTACCACGAGCTGCTGAAGTTGACCCTCGAAACCAACGTGCCCTCCTTGCTGTAAAGGTACATCGCCGAGGCCGTGTTGACCACCGAGAAGCTGCCGAAGCCGATGCAGTCGCCGTATGCGCGCAGTTCCGAAACGGCATCATTATGGCAAAGGATGACATAACCGTGCGGCTCAAGGACGAAGTTGCCGAAAGTCAATTCGTTAGTTCCGATTTGTATCTGCCAGTCTTTCAAGTCGATGCCAAAATCAGTCGTGTTGTAAAGTTCCACATATTCCCATTCGGGCAAGCCCACCACAGGGTTGGGGTCGGCCATGATTTCGTTGATGACGATGTCGTATTCCGAGGCTTCGTAAATCGAAAAAGTCTTTGAAGTCGGTTCCATTACATTGTTCCACAAATCCTTTATTCCGCTGACTGTCAAGGTGTAATTAATGCCGTTGCCGATTTCGCGCTCCAATTCCAACACAACCGAGGCAATATTTTCGCCGAAACTGACCGAAGCGGGATGACCCAAGCCATTATCCACCAAATAATTGGACGGATTAAGTGCTGTTGACTCGTTAAGAGCCTCATTGAAAGAAAGTTGCAAATGCGTCAAGTCGAGGACTTCGCAATTCAAGAGAATGGGCGGCTCATGGTCGATGACTCGCGGGCCGATGTAAACATTATCGAAATAGAACTTCGTGGCGTTGCTCGAAGTGAACTTTGACCAAAAGACGAAGAAGCCACCACGTCCGTAGGTATCATCAAAACCTTGTGCTTCAGTGAGATAGATTCCAGAATTGTCGTAACAAGTCTGTATCATCCAATTCCCCTCGCGGTCGCAAATCACCTTGACGGAGACAGCAAAAGCAGCCGCAATGTTGCCTTCATTGCCCCGACAAATGCTCTGCTGACCATCGGCATCCTTGCGGAAAAGTTCGATGGCATCGTTGCTGCCACCCTCACCGAAACGGAGGAAATAACCTTGCGTAACTTGCGACAAATCAGCGTTGTCAGCACTAAGCCAAACATCGGTGTAATTGTTTCCCGAAGGCGCAAAAGCCTCCCGAATCCAAAACTGCCACTCCATAGTTTCATATTCATTGAAAGGCAAGGAAAGATAGGCCGAACCCTCGCCATCGGCATTGAGTTGGAGTTGCAAGTTGCTGTTTATGATATACTTGTCTGTCGTTCCCGACCAAGAAGGGTTTTGGGTGAAGTCGCCGTCGGAGAAGTCGTCGGTGACTTGCGCGAAGAGTGAAAAAGGGAGCAGAAGCAGGAGTAAGAGTATCTTTTTCATAGTGTTAGGCTTTAAGTTTTCCAATTCTTGTAAGGTTGTTTCAACAATGTGGAGTTAGTGTAGCGTGGGTCGAAGGAAACCTCACGGCCAAGCCAATCGGGACGGTCGAAAGGTTCGTTTTCGTCGGTCAGTTCGATTTCCGCCACAATAAGGCCTTCATTGTCGCCGTGAAACTCGTCCACTTCCCAAGTGTGCCTGCCGTCCGTATTTTTGACGAGATATCGGGTCTTCACAATGCAGCCCGATTCGCTTTGCACAAGCAAGGCAAGTGCTTCATCCACAGCTATTTCCTTTTCCCATTCAAAACGCGATATGCCTATGCGTTTGCTTTTGATGGTGAGGTAGCCTTTGTCGCCTCTGATGCGGACGCGCACTGACATGTGTTCGTCGCGGCAAAGGTAGCCCTGCCTGATTTCGGTAGATTCGTAGGCTTGCGTGCGGAAGTCGCCCACGACCAAAAACTTCCTTTCTATTTCTTGAAACTTGGTGGATGACATGGCCTTTTCGATTGGATTGAATTTGCCGCAAAGATAATAAAACTCGACATATATGAAAAAACAGAAAAAAGCACGAAAAGTAACCAATTTCTTATCTAATTGAAAATCAATAATAAATCCGACAACAAACGACAACAAACGACTGCTGTCGACTACAAACGTTTAATCAACGGCTTTTTCTTGACAAGTGTTGTTACTTTGCACCGTCAAACCGATGGTTCGGCTAACCTGCTGCCAAGGGGCGACAAGACAGAAATCAACACAGTATTAATCAATCAAACAAACAAAACAATGGGTACAATGAGAAATTCGGTCACATTGGTGGGCCGCCCGGGTGCAGAACCTGAAGTGAGAATCTTTGGCAACAACAACAAGAAGGCGCGTTTCAGCCTTGCGGTGACGGAGCGCAAACGCAACGCCAACAACGAG
The DNA here is from genome assembly GCA_947166105.1 of uncultured Bacteroidales bacterium. GTDB lineage: Bacteria > Bacteroidota > Bacteroidia > Bacteroidales > F082 > Limimorpha. The sequence continues at coordinate 56,143 of CAMVCZ010000012.1, read as the reverse complement.
TGGGTGAACGACACGCAATGGTTCCCTGTGGTGGCATGGGGCAAAACCGCCGAGTGCATCGAGAACAATGTCAGGAAAGGGATGGAGTTGGCCATCAACGGCACGCTACGCAACAACGAGTGGACCGACGACAAAGGCCAGCGTCATTCCATCACCGAGGTCTGGGTGAACGACTTGCTTTTGATGGACAAGGCGAAGGCTTGATGAATTATCGCCCAAATGTACCTCTAAAACCGTACATTTGGGCGATTTTTTCTAATTCATGGGCTTTCCTCCGCCCAAGTCATACACCGAAGCCATTGGTACAATCTCGACCTTAAAATTGTTGGAATCAGAAACTTACAATATAATATCGTTTTTTTGAGATTATCAAAAGCATAGATTGCGCCAACTATGAGGAAAACTTGCGCAATATAAGAATTGTTTCATAGTTATTAAGGCATAATTCTATCATTTTGGAAAGATACAAGCATTACTTTTCGTGGCAATTCAAGTTGTTTTCAAGAAGCATAAGGCAGTTTGGGTTGCCTCCTGCGGCAGGATACGTTGTTTTGGCATTTGTGGTAATCGTGCTGCCTGCCTTGCTTTGGCCACAAAAGGCTTATTTCCCTTGGATCTATGCCGCTGTCGGGTTGCTTGCCACGAAACCTCTCCACAGCAACGGGCGCATCGAGTTCCTGAAAACCTGTTATTCCAAACGAGATTTCCTCTTTCTTCATGCAACTGAAAATGTGATGTTTGTCCTTCCATTCAGTTTTGTGTTGCTGATTCACATGGAGTTCTTGTTGGCATTGGGCTTGCTCGTTATCGCCATCTTTGTTGCCTACGCTGCTTGCTTGAACCGAAAAAAGCTGAACCTTCCAGCTTTGCCCACACCGTTTTCCAAAAGGCTTTTCGAGTTCGCATTGGGCTTTCGCGTCAGTTTTCCGCTGGTGCTGTTCCTCTATTATGTCGTCCTGATGGCGATTGTCCACGACAACTTCAACTTGGGCATCGTCGCGGTGTATGCCATCATCATCACTTGCATGGGTTATTATTCCGCAATGGAACCCGATTATTATGTGTGGCTTCATAATGCAAGCCCAAAACGGTTTCTTTTCCAAAAGCTAAAAACCGCCATTCTTCAAGCTCTTACATTGGTTGTCGTGCCCATTGTGGCATTGTCGGCCTTTTTCTCTGAATTTATTTGGATTCTCTTGTTGGCCGTATTGACAGGCTTCTTGAATTTGGCGATTGTTATCTTGCTGAAATACAAGGAATTTCCAAAACCATTCCACATTGGCGACGGGCTTCTTCTTGCCGCCTGCGTGATTTGTCCCATCTATCCTCCACTTGTCCTTCTTCCGATTCCTCTGACGTTCTATTTATTCGGTAAAGCCAAGCAAAACCTAAACAACTACCTATGATTCAACTTGTTGAAATATCAAAATCCTTTGGCTCGCATGTCGTCTTGGACCATTTGTCGTTTACCTTTGAAAACAATAAGGTTTACGGCATCGTGGGAAAAAACGGTTCGGGAAAGACGACTTTGTTCCGTTGCATGACGGGACTTGAATCTTGCAAAGGAGAAGTCGTTTCGAAACATCAGCCATTGAAGAACCACATCGGTTATTTGCCGACGGAACTGTTTTTCTTCAAGTTGATGACAGGCTTGGAATATGTGCGATTCGTTTGTCATGCCCGCAACAAAAAGATAGAAAACATAGCCAGGAAGAACTTTTTCAATCTGCCATTAAATGACTATATTTCAACTTATTCCACAGGTATGAAGAAGAAGTTGGCTTTGTTTGCCATCCTTCTTCAAGACTTGCCTTATTATATCTTTGACGAGCCTTTCAATGGCATCGACTTGCAAAGCAGCGAATTGGTTTTAGGACTCATCAAAGCCTTGAAACAGAAGGGCAAGACCGTCATCATGTCGTCGCACATCTACACAACCTTGACCCAAACCTGCGACGAAATCTGCCTTTTGGACGAGGGCTGTTTCAAGCAACATGTCTTAAAAGCGGATTTTGACACTTTGGAACAGTCGATGCGTCAGGAAATTGTGGGCAATGCTTTGGATTTGTTGGGTTGGTAGATGCTGGTTTTTTACCCAAACAGCTCCGCGCCTAACTCAAAAACTGAAACCTTATACCTCCGTCAGAAGAAACGCCATGTACATTGGTAGGGTCAACAGTTCATTGCTTTTGCCAATGTTGTAGTCGCCTAATTTTATGGCACTTGTAACATGGTATTTTTCAGGGTGCTTCAGAACGGTGCGCATCGACTTGGCGTTGCCCGTGGTGGCTTTACATTCCACAGGAGTAGATTGCCCTTTGTAACGCACAAGGAAGTCAAGTTCCACGCCGCCGTCTTTGTGGTAGTAATACAACTTGCGTCCCATCTTGCCGAAAATGTCGGCAACAAGGTTCTCGGCGATGGCTCCTTTATAACTGAGCAGATCGCCTTCCAATATGCTTGACTGCGTCCCTTCTTCCAACATGGCAACGAGCAAGCCAATGTCGGCCATATAGACCTTGAACTCGCTTTGGATTCGGTTTCCGTCAAGCGGCAGTTCGGTTGTTGATGTATTATAGCACCGGCGTATAATGCCCGCATCCTCAATCCATTGCAGACTTCCGGCATAGTCGCGCCCACGGCCTCCATGACGTACTGCGGTATAGGAAAACTTCTTGTATTCACGGGCAAGTTGGGCTGGTATCGACTCAAAACATTCGCGTATCCGCGACTTGTCGGCAGTAGCGGCATACTTCACCATATCCGCTTTGTAGTCATCGATGATGCGCCGCTGCACAGAGAGCACTTTCCCGATTTGCTTCGTTTCCAGGAAGGTCGTAACGACCTCCGGCATTCCTCCAACAATGGTGTATTGCAGAAGCAGTTCGCGGAAACGGTCGTGCAGGGCCTCCTCAACGGGCGTTTCGTTGTTCAGATGCTTTTTCAGGTAGTCGAAATGCATGTCCTTGATGCCATTGGCCCACAGCCATTCCTCGAAATCCATCGGGTACATATTGACAATATCTTCAAAGCCGACAGGGATGGAGGCTGCTTCTTCCTCTGCCTTTTCGTCTGGAGTCTTGTAACCGTTCACACCCGACAAAGACCCCGTACAAATCACCTCATAGCGGCCATCCAAATGAAAGTATTTCAGCGAGCCTCTTGCCCTCGGACAATCCTGTATTTCGTCGAAGACAAAGCAAGTCTTGCCCGCTTCTATCTCGGCATCAGGCATGGCAGCGGTGATACGCATGACAATGGCATCAACCTCAAGGTTCGGAGAGAAGAACTTCTTGTATTCCGGATGCTCGCAGAAATCGAGATAAACCACATTTTTGAAATGTTTTTGGGCAAAGTCCATCACACTGCTGGTCTTGCCGCACTGACGCACACCTTTCACCACAAGGGGTTTGTGGGAGACGTCATCCAACCACGATTGGAGTATGTTTTCAATCTTGCGCTTATACATAAAAACACATTTTCACGCCGAGTTTTGCGTATTCTACACACATTTTCCACCCGACTTTTGGTGCAAAAATACACATTTTCCATAAAAGACCTGCAAAAATGAAATTTTTCAGCCAAACAACTCCGCGCCCAAGTCATTAACCGAAGCCTTAGAAAATCGCCCAAATATACCCCTAAATTCGTATATTTGGGCGAAATTCTATAGAAAAACGCCCAAATCTTGTGTTTTTATACCACATTTGGGCGATTTTCTTGCATGCCAAACATAATATTGTGTATTTTTGCCACAAAATTACAATCAACTATGGATACACTCATCGGACGGAAACGCGAAATGGAAGAACTGGAACGATGCATGAATTCCAATCGTTCGGAGTTCGTCGTCATCTATGGCAGACGGCGCGTCGGGAAAACCTTCCTCGTGCGCAATTTCTTCCACGACCACTACACCTTTTATTATGTGGGCGCACACAAAAGCACCCAAAAGAAACAATTGGAGAATTTCGCGAAAGCGTTGTCCAAATATGGAAGTTTTGCCGAGCAGCCCAAACTGAACTCTTGGAGCGAGGCTTTTGACGCCCTGTCTGTTTTATTGGAACAAAGCAAGCATAAGAAAAAGGTGGTTTTCATCGACGAGATGCCTTGGATCGATAACAAAAGCAGCGATTTTGTGGAGGCACTTGAATATTTCTGGAACAGTTGGGTGGCCACCCGCGACGACATCGTTCTCGTAGCCTGCGGCAGTGCTACTTCTTGGATGGTCGATAAACTGGTTTCCAATCAAGGAGGGCTGCATAACCGCATCACAAGGCAAATCTATGTTGCGCCTTTTACACTCAACGAATGTAAGCAATACCTTGACAACAAAGGTTTTGGATGGGATGATTACCAGATTATCCAATGCTATATGGTGTTGGGCGGAGTGCCTTACTATTTGAGCCTTCTCGAACCTAATCTGAGTCTGCCACAAAACATTGACGCCCTTTTCTTTGCCATTGGCGGGCGACTCAGCGATGAGTTTGACGAACTTTACAACTCGCTTTTTTCGAAAGCCGACCGTTATGTTTCGGTCGTCAAGGCTTTGTCGTCCAAGCGCGAAGGCTTGACTCGGGCTGAATTAGAAACCGCTTCCGGGCTTTCGGGCGGCAACCTGACCCGTGTTCTGAAAAACCTGCAACGCTGCGACTTCATCGTGAAATTCGCCCAATTCGGCTGCAAGAAAAAGAATACAATTTACAGAATATCTGACTTTTATACATTGTTTTATTTCCGATTCATCGAAAGCAACGACGACAAAGACCCTGATTTTTGGATGCACAACTTTATGACCCGCAGCGTTGAGACTTGGGAAGGCTTCACTTTCGAGATGGTTTGCCTCAAACACCTCAACGCCATCAAGAAGGGATTGGGCATTTCGGGCATTGCCACCACAGTTTCTTCGTGGCGCGTTGGGCCAAAAAAGGACGAAAACGGGCAAGTGGAACACAAAGGCGCACAAATCGACCTCATCATTTCGCGCATTGATAAGATGGTGCATTTGTGCGAGATGAAATTTGCCTCGAAGCCCTACGTCATCAGCAATGACTACAAGGAAAAACTCAATGAAAGGATGATGATTTTCCGCAACGAGACCAAGATCCCGCTCAAATTGGTTCACACAATGATAACGCCCTTCGGTGTTGCCAAGGGCAAAAACTTCGGCTTGTTGCACAGCGAAATCACTGCAAAGGAACTCTTCTCCGATTAGAAAATCGCCCAAATGTACCCCTAAAACCATACATTTGGGCGAAATTCTATAGGAAAACGCCCAAATCTTGTGTTTTTATACCACATTTGGGCGATTTTCTCTTTATCCAAACAACTCCGCCCCCAATTCATAAACCGAAGCCACTGGCACAATCTCTATCTTAAATCGCTTGGTATCCAATCCCTTGGCATTGTATTTCGAGACAAAAAACTTCTCGAAACCTAATTTGTCGGCTTCGGCGATGCGGGCCTCAATGCGGGTGACGGCGCGGATTTCGCCCGAAAGTCCGACCTCGGCAGCAAAGGCATAGCGCGAGGAAATGGGAATATCGGCATTTGAGGATAATATGGCTGCAATGACGGCCAAATCAATGGCGGGGTCATCCACGCGGAGGCCGCCCGCGATGTTGAGGAACACATCTTTTATGGAAAGTTTGAAGCCTGCTCGTTTTTCAAGCACGGCCAAAAGCATATTCATTCGGCGGAGGTCGAAACCCGTGGCGGAGCGTTGCGGGGTGCCGTAGGCGGCGCTGCTCACCAAAGCCTGCGTCTCAATGAGCATGGGGCGTTGGCCTTCCATGGTAGCAGCAATGGCAATGCCGCTCACTTCCTCGTCGCGTTGCGAGAGGAGGATTTCGCTGGGGTTGGTCACTTCGCGAAGGCCCGTGGCGTTCATCTCGAAGATGCCCAACTCGGAGGCCGAGCCGAAGCGGTTCTTGATGGTGCGCAGGATGCGGAAGCCATAGTGGCGGTCGCCCTCGAACTGCAACACCGTGTCGACGATGTGCTCCAAAATCTTTGGTCCGGCGATGCTGCCGTCCTTGGTGATGTGGCCGATGAGGAACACCGGCACCTGATAGGCCTTGGCGATTTTGTTCATCTCGGCAGCGGTTTCGCGGATTTGCGAAATGCTGCCCGCTGTAGCGTCAATATAAGGCGACTCAAGCGTTTGGATGGAGTCGATGACAACAATGTCGGGCTGCACATTCTTGAAGTGCTTCAGGATTTCTTGCGTGTTGGTCTCTGTGAGGATGAGGCAGTCGGTGTTGTGGATGCCGATGCGTTCTGCCCGCATCTTGATTTGGGTCTGGCTTTCCTCGCCAGAGATGTAAAGCACCTTACGGCCAGCCAATTGCAAGGCCGTTTGCAAGAGCAAGGTGGATTTTCCGATGCCAGGCTCGCCGCCCACGAGGGTGAGCGAGCCAAGTACCAAGCCGCCGCCCAAAACCCTATTGAGTTCTTCGTAGGGCAAAACAATTCGTTGTTCCTTGGCATTTCCGATTTCCTTGATGGGCACTGGGAAGCCCTTATCCATCTCAGTACCAATGTTTTTTCTCACTGATTGGGCTTCCTTTCCAGTAACGACGGTCTGTTCCGTACAGGTATTCCACGCACCACAGGCAGGGCATTTCCCGAACCATTTCGGCGACTCGTTGCCACATTCCTTGCAGAAAAAGGCGGTTTTTTCTTTTGCCATACTATTATTCTCCTAATGGCCGGGCTTTGCCGACAATGAATCATAACCCATTGTCCTTACCAGCGGCCTTTTTAATCAATTCGTTGGTGCAAAAATAATAAAAAGCCTCAAACGCACCATAATTCCCAATTTTTTAATATTTTTGTCGCCAAATCAGCACTTTGGATGAAGCATCGGTTACTCACATTCCTCGTCATATTGCTCACTTCTCCCCTCTTTGGGCAGCAGGGCGACGTGGTGTTGTGCGAGGGTTTCTTCAACCCTTGGCTCGAGGAAGGCTGGGACGCGAAAGGCGACGATTGGGTGGTGTGGTACATCTCCAACACGACCTTTGCGGGATGCAAGCCGCGCGAAATGCAGATGTATCCCGATTTCAACTTTGAAGGCACAACCCGCTTGGTGACACCCATCGTGGAGTTGGGCAAATACGACTTCATCAATTTCCAGTTCAACCACGCCCTTGAAGCCACCCAAGGCGAATTGGATGTCAGAATCGGCATTGGCATTTCGCCAAACGGCGAGGATTGGGAGAGCATTTGGGAGGACACAGTGAGGGGCAGCATCGAGCAAAGCCAGTATCTGCTCACCTTCGATATGGAGGAATGGCCGAGCAAAGAGCCACAATTTTGCCTCTATTTCACGGGGCACGGGGCTTATGTCAACAGTTGGTACATCGACAATGTCATCATCTTCGCGGCGAAAAAGAACAAATACGGCGACATCGACGACACCGATGAGAACGGTTTCGTAGCCTCGCGGTCGTCCATCACCACCTTGAAAGGCCCTTCGGCAGGCACGGTGACGAGTTTCTCGAAAATGAGAAGATCGGGCAGCCGCTATGCGCGTGTGGTGGAAGGCCGACAAAAGAAATGGTGGCAGTTTTGGAAATAAAGTCTACAACTCCTCCGCAAACTTAATATCTTTAACATTAAGCTGCAAATTGGTCTTGCCCTGCCAGGTGTTGTATTCCAAGTGGTAGCAGATGCTGAAAGGCTCGCCGCTATGGATGCGGTCGTAGAGGTCGCCTTTCTGGAAAGCGATGCCCGACAGCGGGGCAATGCCTTGCTCGGCATCGCCAATCTGCGAAACGGTGAGTTTCAGGTGACGGTGGCCGCCCACGGGACGCGAGCCGCCAGCGTCAACGACATTGTCCGTCCAAAACACGGGTGCCATATTGCCCGGACCGAAAGGCGCAAACTGGTTGAGGATGCGCATAAACTTGGAGGTGATGTCGGAGAAATTGATTTTCAAATCCACCTCAAGTTCGGGCACAAAATCCTCATCCACAAGGTGTTCGCTGACGTATGCCTCAAAGCGGCGGCGGAATTCAGGCAGGTTTTCAGGCTTCATCGACAGGCCGGCAGCGTATTTGTGGCCACCAAAGTGTTCCAACAAGTCGGAGCAATGGTCGATGGCGTCGTAGATGTCGAAACTCTTGATGGAACGCGCCGAACCAGTGACCAAACCATTGGCGCGGGTCAGGACGATGGTCGGGCGGTAATAATAATCGGTGAGGCGCGAAGCCACGATACCGATAACACCACGGTGCCAACGCTCGTTGAAAACCACAGTGCTCTTGGCATCGCGAAGTTCAGCGTCGGCATCAATCATACCGAGGGCTTCTTCCGTAATGCGGTTGTCGAACTCGCGGCGTTCATCGTTGAGGTCGTTGATGGAAGCGGCCAATTTTTCGGCGTGGTCTTTCTTCTCGGCAATGAGCAGTCGCACCGAGTCGGAGGCCTTGGCGATACGTCCGGCTGCATTGATGCGCGGCCCGATGAGGAACACCAAATCGCTGATGGTCAACTCACGAGTCAGCACGTTTTCGTCTTCGTCAAGTTGGTCTTCGTCGCGGCGGTAGATGTTGGCGTGTTGCAAAATGGCCTCGATGCCCGGACGCGGTTTCTTGTTCAATTGCTTCAAGCCGAAATAGGCCAACACACGGTTTTCGCCCGTGATGGGCACAATGTCGGCGGCAATGCTCACGGCCAAGAAATCAAGCAGGTCAAACACCTCCTCAATGGTTCCCAACCCCCTCATAGAGAGTGCCGTAACCAACTTGAAGCCCACGCCGCAGCCCGAAAGCTCGTCGTAAGGATAATTGCAGTCGGGGCGCTTGGCATCGAGCACAGCCACAGCATTGGGAATGACCTCGCCGGCACGGTGATGGTCGCAAATGATGAAGTCGACACCCTTGCTGTTGGCATAGTCGACACGCTCCACCGCCTTGATGCCGCAGTCGAGGGCAATCACAAGTTTGAAGCCGTTATCTGCCGCATAATCAATGCCTTTGTAGGAAATGCCATAACCTTCCTCGTAGCGGTCGGGGATGTAGAACTCGATTTTTTTCTTCTTGAAGAAAGGCTTCAGGTAAGAATAGACCACTGCCACGGCAGTCGTGCCGTCCACGTCATAGTCGCCGTAAACCAACACTTTTTCGCCGTTGTTGATGGCACGCAACACGCGGTCGACGGCCTTGTCCATATCCTTCATCAGGAAGGGGTCGTGCAGTTGCGAAAGCGATGGACGGAAGAAAGTTTTGGCCTCTTCGTAGTTGGTAATTCCGCGTTGGACAAGCAAAGTGGCAAGGTTCTCGTCGATATTGAGCACCTTGACAATTTCTTCAACTTTCTGTTTGTCAACAGATTGGTTTAAAATCCACTTCGTTTCCATCCGCGCAATTTTGAATCGGTAAAGATAAGGAAATTTCCAATGCGACAAGGGAAAAATGAAAATAAAAATTGTATTAGTCGTATTGCGTTTACTTTCAGCGGATTAGAAACTTCAATTGTTGAAACTCGCAGCAAAACGATGACAAAAGCCAAAAAACTCAAAAAGGTGTATTTTAAGGCTTCAAAAAATTGTCGCCCAACTCTTGCGCCGCTTTCATTTTTTCCGTAATCTTGCAGTCTTAAATTAGCAAAATTTTACACCCTTGAAAAAAATTAGAACTGCTTTAATATCAGTATTTTATAAGACGGGTATCGATGCCATCGTCGGTTTGTTGAAGCAAAATGGAGTGCAGATTTACTCCACTGGCGGAACCTACGACTTCATCAAGCCTTTGGACCCCACGGTGAAGACCGTCGAGTCGCTCACGGGCTATCCGTCCATCTTGGGCGGTCGCGTGAAGACCTTGCATCCTAAAGTATTCGGCGGCATTTTGGGTCGCACCAACCTCGAATCCGACCAGCGCGAAATGCAGGAATACGACATTCCACCTTTCGATTTGGTCATTGTCGACCTCTATCCCTTCGAGGAAACCGTGGCCAAGACCGAGGACGCTTCGCAAATCATCGAGAAAATTGACATAGGCGGCATCTCGCTCATCCGCGCAGGCGCGAAAAACTTCAACGATGTGCTGATTGTGCCTTCGCAGAAATATTATGGTGAACTGATTCAACTGCTTGAAAACCAAAATAGTGAGACTTCGCTTGACGACCGCCGCCGTTTTGCTGCTTACGCCTTTGGCGTGAGTTCGCACTACGACAGCGCGATTATGAACTGGTTCACGAAAGATGATGAAAAACAGCCGCTTAGGATTTGTGAAGAAGAGGGCACACCCTTGCGCTACGGCGAAAACCCGCACCAGAAAGGCACTTTTTACGGCAATTTGGATGCGATGTTCGAGAAACTGCACGGCAAGGAACTGTCGTACAACAACTTGCTCGACCTTGACGCTGGCCTCAACCTCATCCGCGAGTTCGAAGAGCCGACTTTCGCCATCCTGAAGCACAACAATCCTTGTGGTTTGGCCTGCCGCCCGACCGTCAAGGAGGCCTACGTTGACGCTTTGGCCGGCGACCCAGTTTCGGCTTTCGGTGGCGTGTTGGTCTGCAACCGCCCCATCGATTTGGCCGCTGCCGAGGAAATCAACAAACTGTTTATCGAAGTCATCGTAGCACCTGAATATCAGGACGGTGTGCTCGAATTGCTCTTTTCGAAGAAAAACCGTGTCGTGTTGCGCCTGAAGGCGGACCAATACAAGCCTTTCACCGTGAAAACCGCTTTGAACGGCTACCTCTTGCAAGACCGCGACCTCCACACCGAAACGTCTGCCGATTTCAAGGTCATCACCACGAAAGCCCCGACCGCTAACGAAGTGGAAGATATGGTTTTCGCCAACAAGATTGTGAAGCACAGCCGCAGCAACGCCATTGTTTTGGCTAAAGGCAAACAACTTTATGCCTCTGGCATTGGGCAAACCTCGCGTGTGGATGCCTTGCGCCAAGCCATTGAGAAGGCCAAGTCTTTCGATTTCGACTTGAAAGGTGCAGTTTTGGCCTCCGATGCCTTCTTCCCCTTCAAGGATTGCGTCGAATTGGCCCACGAAGCAGGCATTACGGCCATCGTGCAGCCCGGCGGCTCCGTCCGCGACCAAGAATCCATCGACTGCTGCAACGAACACGGAATCAGTATGGTATTCACGGGATACAGGCATTTTAGACATTAAGAAACGGCGTTTCGACAGGCTCAACGACCGCTAAAGTGCCTGAGCCAGTCGAAGGCCCGACCAACAATTAAACGATTCAACAACCAACAAATAACAACATAGAAATGGGAGCATTTTCATTCCTCAACAAAGAAATCGCCATTGACCTTGGTACGGCCAACACGATTATCATATACAACGACAAGGTCGTCGTTGACGAGCCTTCGATTGTGGCTTTGCAGCGCGACACAAAGAAAATCATCGCCGTGGGCAAGCGCGCCATGATGATGCATGGCAAAACCCACGAAAACATCAAGACCATCCGCCCGCTGCGCGACGGTGTCATCGCCGACTTCCAGGCCGCCGAATACATGATGCGCGAGATGATCAAGATGATTAATTTCAAAAACACCCTGTTTCCGCCCAGCCTGAAGATGGTCATCTGCATCCCTTCGGGCATTACCGAGGTGGAGGAACGCGCCGTGAAGGACTCGGCTGAACAGGCCGGCGCCAAGGAAGTGCGTTTGATTCACGAACCTATGGCCGCCGCCATCGGTATCGGCATCGACGTGCTTGAGCCTACTGGAAACATGATTATCGACATCGGTGGTGGTACTTCCGAAATCGCAGTTATTGCCTTGGGCGGCATCGTCAACAACAAGTCCATCCGCATCGCCGGCGACGACTTCACCGCCGACATCGAGGAATACATGCGCAAGCAGCACAACATCATCGTGGGCGAGCGCACCGCCGAGCGCATCAAGATTGAGGTGGGTGCAGCCATCCCGCAATTGGACAACCCGCCCGACGACTACGCCGTGCAAGGCCGCGACATGCTCACGGGTATCCCGAAGGAAATCCGCGTCAACTATGCCGAAATCGCACATTGCTTGGACAAGAGCATCATGAAGATTGAGACCGCCGTGTTGAACGCTTTGGAGCAAACACCGCCCGAGTTGTCCGCCGATATTTACCGCACGGGTATCTACCTCACCGGTGGTGGCGCCTTGCTGCGTGGCTTGGACAAGCGCCTCAATGCCAAGACCAAACTGCCCATCCATGTGGCCGAAGACCCGTTGCGTGCCGTCGCACGTGGCACCGGCATCGCCCTGAAGAACTTCGACCGCTTTACATTCTTGATTAAATAAAGACTATTGTCGGCGTTTCGACAGGCTCAACGACCTTGACTTTTCCGTTGCTAAAAGGTCCCTGAGCCCGTCGAAGGGCCTATAGCCCAATAAAAACATGTATAACCTGCGGCGTTTCATACTGAAACATCACTTCGTCATCCTCTTTATCCTGCTCGAGGTGATTTCTGTTTTGCTACTCGCCCGTAGCCAGAATTTCCACCGCAACCGCATGGTGAACTCCACCAACGACGCGGTCGGGAAAATCTACGAATGGAGCAGCGAAGTGGGCAATTATTTCCGTCTCAACTCCGCCAACAAGCAATTGGCCGAGGAAAACGCCATGCTCCGGAAACAACTTTCCATCGTTTACGACACCGCAGCCCACATCTATGACATCGACAGGGGCGACACCCTCTATGAATACATCCCCGCGCAGGTGGTCAACAACAGCACTAACCAAACCAACAACTACATCATTATTAATAAAGGTGCAGTGGACGGCATCAAGCGCGACATGAGCGTCATCTCGTCCGACGGCATCGTGGGCGTGGTGACCGACGTGAGCCGCCACTATGCTTCCATCATGAGCCTACTGCATAGCAAATCCGTCGTTGGCGTGCGCATCAAGGAAAGCCAAGAATTGGCCAGCCTGAAGTGGGAAACCAACAATTATCGCTACGGCATGGTAGAGGACATTCCCACGCACATCATCCTGAAACAAGGTGACACCATCCTCACCAGTTCGCACTCCTACATCTTCCCCGAAGACCTGATGGTGGGCACGGTGGAGGAGTTCTACCCTACCGCCATCGACGCGCTCAACAAGGCCAAGATTCGGTTTGCCACCGACTTCGCCACCTTGCGGCATGTCTATGTCATCAAGGACTTGTACAAACCAGAAATTGACTCACTCAAAGCAAAATTCAAGAAAGATGAATAAGTCAATTCTCCAAATCATTCGCTTCATCGCGCTCGTGCTTTTCCAAGTGTTGGTCATCAACCACATCCGCTTGGGAGGCTATGTGCATCCGTATATCTATTTGATTTTCATTATGTTGTTGCCTTTCAGCATACCGAAGTGGCAACTGCTGGTGTTGGGTTTCGTCTTGGGCCTCACCATCGACCTGTTTACGGGAACGCCCGGACTTCACGCGGGGGCCACCACTTTGATGGCCTTCTGCCGACCATCCATCATCTCGCTCGTTTCGGGCACTTTGAAGTTTGACAACATCCAAGAACCCAACCTCAGCCAATTGGACGGCGTTTGGTTTTTCCGCTACACGCTTTGCATGGTGCTGGTTCACCATTTCGCCCTGTTTCTCCTCGAGTCGTTCAGTTTCAGGCTCTTCGGGCAGGTGATGCTGCGCATCTTGCTTAGTGTCCCCATTTCCATCTTCCTGATTATGATGATTTTATATATTTTCAAAACGGACAAGAAAAGAGAATAAGAAATCAATTAAATATCTGAGTTACAATGAAAAGAAACGTACTATTCCTGTTCGCGCTTGCGCTCGGCCTGACCGCTTGCAGCGAAAAAAACAACTTCAAGGTCAATGTCAGTTTGGCTAACGGCAACGAAAGAACCGTCTATCTGCAAAAGTTTGTGGACAACGCGCCCGTCACCATCGATTCGGCAGTCATCGCCAACGAAACCGCCGTTTTGACCGCCCAAAAAGACGACCCGCAAATCCTTTACGCATTGAAAGTGAAAGGAATGCGCGGCTCGATGCCTTTCTTCGCCGACAACAAGGATGTGACTTTTGTGGGCGACATCAACAACCCGAAAGATGTGGAAATCATGGCTTCGGAAACGCAGGCTGAATTGGAGGCCTACAACGACCAACTGAACCAGTTTGACGGGCAAATCCGCGAATTGTATGCCGTCATGCAACAGGCTTTTTCCGACAACGATTCCATCAAAATGGACTCGCTAAACAAAGTCGGCACTGCCCTGATGGAGCAACAGGACAACTTCCGCGACGACTACATCAAGGCCCATCCCGAAAGTTTTGTTACGCACTACATCCTCGACCAAGTGAAGCAAGACTATCCCCTCGACCAACTGAAAGAGATGGTCAACACATTCACTACCGAATCCATTTACAAGACCGACCTCAACGACTACATCGCCAAGCAAGAACGCTTGGAAGTGGGTCAACCCTTCATTGAATTTACGCTGCAAACAAAAGAAGGTGAGAACGTTACGCTTTCGGAAGTCATCGGAAAGAACAAACTCACTTTGGTCGATTTCTGGGCTTCGTGGTGCGGTCCGTGCCGCAAGGAGAACCCCGTGGTGAAGGCTGCTTACGAGCAATATCACACACTTGGTTTTGATGTCGTCGGCGTTAGCGTCGATCAAGATGAAGATGCTTGGTTGAAGGCCGTCGAAGAAGACCAACTGCCGTGGACGCAAGTGCGCGACAGCGAAGGCAATGTCAGCGAAAGTTACCTGATTTATTATATTCCGTCCAATTTCCTCTTCGACCAGAACGGCACGATGGTGGCCAAAGGCTTGCGCGGCGAGGACTTGACGGCGAAATTAGGAGAACTGTTACAATAATTTTCGGCCCTTCGACAAGCTCAGGGACCTTAACAAAGCCTAAGGGTCGTTGAGCCTGTCGAAACGCCCGTACCTAAATAATTACGTTATGAAAACAAGATATTTAGTTTTTGCTGCAATGGCTATCTTATTGGCTGCCTGCACTTCTAAACCAAAGACTGAGACCTTTAAGGTCAATGTGAACCTCGCCAATGCCGACGGCAAGACCGTTTATCTGCAAAAGGACGGCCAAGTGTTAGATTCGGCGGTCATCCAAAATTGGGATGCCGTGTTCAACACACCCGTTTGCAAGGACAATGAAATGTACGGCCTCATGCTGCAAGGCTGGCGTCGTCCTTTCCACTTCTTCACTGACAATGTGGATGTTACATTGGAAGGCGATGCACAGAATCCCAACGCTATTGTGGTGAAAGGCTCTGAAACGCAAGACCGCCTGATTGCCTTCACCGAGAGTTATAACACCTTGGAAGCCAAACTTGAAGCCGACAGCACAATGGCCCAAGCCGACAAGGACGAAATCCTGAAGATGCACTGCTTCGACTATGTTTGGGAGAACCCGACTGACCCCGTGGCGCATTATGTGATGTATCGTTACAAGTGGGCTTTCGGTCCCTGCGAACTGCGCACGATGATCGACAACATCCACCACGCTGACAGCACCTTGACCACCAAGAATTTGGCTATGGCCGAAGAATATGTGGAGAAGCAAGAGCGTGTGCAAGCCGGTCAGCCGATGATTGACTTCACCCAAAACGATGCCAACGGCGACCCCGTGACGCTCAGCGAACTCGCCCAAGGCAAACTCCTTTTGGTCGATTTCTGGGCTTCGTGGTGCCCTGATTGCCGCAAGGCCAATCCGGGTGTGGTGGCGGCCTACCAAAAATACCACGACCAAGGCTTTGACATTCTGGGCGTTTCGTTCGACACCAACAAGGAAGCCTGGCTCGCCGCCATCGAGAAAGACGGCTTGACTTGGACCCACGTCAGCGACCTGCAAGGCTGGGGCAACGCCGCCGGAGCCTTGTACGCCATCGCCTTCATCCCGCAAAACGCCCTCATCAAAGACGGAATGATTGTAGCTCGCAACCTTGAGGGTGAGGCATTGATGGAGGAAGTGGGAAGGCAGTTGGGGAAATAACCACTTAATGCAATAGTTCCAACCAAATCTGGGCAAAAAACCATAGATTTGGTTGGAACTTTTTTGTGTTTGTTGCGAAAAACATCTGGTTTTCAGAATTATTGTTACTTTTGCAGCGTAAACAACTATTTGATAGGATGATAACGATAACTTTGCGATACGATGAGTACAACCAAACTGCGGTTGACACCATCGGAAACCTTATTAATTCTGGCTTGGCGACGGTTGATGAAACCATCCCCGAGGGCAGCATGACGGTTTCGCAATTTGGTGCTTTGTTAAAGAACGGCATTAGGAATCGTTACTTTTGTGCATAAGATTATTCCTTCCAAGATGATGATTTGGTAGTTATTATATCCCTCTGTTCCCTCCATTCCGAATAGCACCTAAAGAAATCATAATCCATCAAATCGCTGATTTTCAGAAGCAAGTCCGTGTAAATCCATTTGCGGCGGAAGAGTTTGTACATATACTGCCGCGAGTAGCCCAATTGCGTAGCAAGCCAAGTGATGCTACGCCCCTGCCGAGCTAATTCTGCCTTGATGAGTTTCCCTATGTGCGGTTCTTCGTTCATCGGTTTGCCTTTGCGGGAGCCTTGCGCGGTGGGCAAACAAAACGGGCGGAAACCGTTTTGTTTGCTTACTCGATACGGAAGGCTCGGCAAAGCCTGTAAAAGCAAATAAACAACAAACAGCTCACGCCCTGAGACGCGAACCATTCACTACTTATTCTTCTTTTACATCAAATTTGCCGATTTCCGTATAAGAATAAGAGCGTAAAGCTCGGTTGCTTATGTCGATATTCTAATTTCTGTCTATAGTTCTCTCTGATTTAGTTTGGGGACAAAGGTAGGGATAATTTGGAAATGAAGCCCAATTAATTCCTTCATTTTTCAATCTACAGACAAAAAAAGGCCGTGTAATAATACACGACCTGATAAAAGATCTCTTAATACTGCGAAATTATTTCTTCTCTAAATCATAACTCACAGAAAAAGAATATGTATCGGTATAACCATCATACGTATCAGATATTTTAACTTTGCCTGAAATCGATAATTCTTTTCTTGATATTTCATCAATATCAAACATATATACGATATTATAACTCTCACCATCAAAAGTTCCTTTAAGGTCTCCTCCTCTTAATTCAAGAGAGCTGTCGTCACATGTATAATTACAGGAAATATCACTACCAATGAAATCCATTATATTCATTGTGCCCGTAAATGTTCCATTTTCTTTAAAATTCCAGGTTGTACCTTTATCGTTTTCCACAGCATCACCAAAGTATTGGTCAGAACACCGAGCCGATACCACTTTCCATTTCCCAACAATTAGTTTCTCGGGGTCTTTTGTGCAAGAAGAGAAACATAGCATAGCGGCAATTGCAGTAAACACAATCAATCGTAAAGATTTCTTCATTCTCTATTTTGCCCAGTTCTATCCCATCGGGCGCGTCGGTTTTAGGGTTAGTATTTTACTTCGCAAAGATAAAACTCGCCCTCATACCACATTCATTTTCAGTGTCATCCCGTTGGCGCGAAAGTTTGTCCTTTTTGGTTGTCGGAAGTGTAAACGGATAGGTTACACATAACTGAAAGTAACAAAAAATGGTATCATTTTGGTACCAAAATGGTAAGAAATCGAAAAATGATGTATTTTTGCGGAACAAAAAGGAAAGGAGAACACCATGATTGTAGTCAGCAGCAGAGATTTCAGAACAAACATGATGAGCTATTTCACGGAGTCAAACGGCGACGATTTCATCGTCAAGACCCGCGACCACGGATCGTTCAAGGTCAGCATCAAGCCGGTGAAGAGAGAGGATGCCATACTCAACATTCCACCTGAGTTCCGTCGCGACCCTTACGAAATCAGTCCGAGCGGCGACCCGTTCTTCGCCGACCAAAGAAATATCGACATGATAGAAAAGAGGCTGAAAGAAGCAGAAAGCGGCGAGGCTACTTCCCACGAGATGCTCCCAAATGAATCGTTGGACGAATTCTTAACCAGAATCGAGCATGAGTTACAAGGTTAAGTACAGACTTGTTTACAAGATTTACTATGATGTGGTCATTGTGGAGGTGGTGTCTGCCTACGGTCACTATGGCGACAAATAACTCAAAACACTTCTCCACGACCAACTGCTGCATCTCGTTAGAGATGCGATTCGGAAACAGAAAGTGTTTGGTTGTTGAAAATGCAAACGGACGAGTTACACTTGGTGTTTTTGGCGAACTGATAATACGAATTTTTCGGATGATTGGTTCGTGAAAATGGGGGCTTTGCTGCTCATTTCTTGGAAAAGCGTAGTTTTTTCACCTCAAAAACATTGGAAAAGCGTATAATTTTAGGGTAATTTTTCTTGGAAAAGCGTAAGTTTTTTGCTTCGGATTTATTGGAAAAGCGTATCTTTGCGGCGTAAAAACTTTGTAACATGCTGAAAAGGAAGATACAAGCATACATCGAACAATATCTGAAAAGCAACTCGAACAAGATGCTCGTCATCGACGGGGCAAGACAAATCGGGAAGTCCTACATCATACGCGAAGTGGGCAGCCGACTGTTCCCCAACTTCATCGAAGTGAACTTTGCCAAGGATAAGAACGGCCCGAAGGTTTTCGCGGAAGCCAACACCATCGAGAAATTCTATTTTCAACTTAGCACCATCGCCGGAGAGAAAATGCGCGAAAAAGCCAACACTTTGGTCTTTTTGGACGAAATACAAGCCTATCCGCACATGCTCACCATGGTGAAATTCCTCAAGGAGGACGACCGCTTCACCTATATCGCCAGCGGCTCACAATTGGGAGTCACCTTGCGGCAAACGGTTTCCATCCCAGTAGGAAGTTTGGAGATAAAGCACATGTACCAACTTGATTTTGAGGAGTTTTTGTGGGCAAACGGCTTTGGAGAGGCTGCCATCGACGAATTGCGGAGAAGGTTTAAGAATAGGGAATCGTTGGACGAAAACCTTCATGCAAGGATGCTCGACCTGTTCAAACGCTATTTATTAATAGGTGGGATGCCCGATGCGGTCAATGAGTATCTCGATTCAAGGAACATCGTGGCTGTCAGGAAGATACACGATGACATCCGCCATCTTTACGCGCTCGATGCTTCACAATACGACGAGGAGCACAAACTGAAAATCATGAGCGTTTACAACATGATTCCTTCCAACATGGAAAACAAGAAGAAACGCCTCGTTTACAAGGCCATAGAAGGCGGTGACAAGCGTTGGAAAGACTATGCCGACGAAATTGAGTATTTGGTAAGTTCGGGCATCACTTTGGATGTGAAGGCCATTTCTTCACCTACATTTCCTTTGGTTGAATCGGCGAGCAAAAATCTTATTAAACTGTATATCAACGATGTAGGGTTGCTCACTAACATTTTGTATCAATATAATGTGGCGGCCATACTGAACGACGAACTGAGCGTGAATTTGGGAAGCGTGTATGAAAGCGTGGTCGCCTCGGAACTCAGGGCACATGGGCACGAGTTGTTTTATTATGACAACAAGGCCAGGGGCGAGGTTGACTATATCGTTGACGACTACGAAAGCCTTTCCGTGCTGCCCATCGAGGTGAAGTCGGGCAAGGACTATCAGATTCACCGTGCGCTCAATGCGTTTGCGGCCAATGAAGAATACAAAATCAAGCGCGGAATCGTCTTGTCAAACGAGAGAGAAATCCGCTCAAAAGGCATAATCACCTATTTGCCAATTTATTATGTGATGTTTTTGGAGCATCGAGTGCCGGAGCAACTCATTCTGTAATATTATCTGTTGGCCGTCCAAGCCATTAGACACAAAAAAAGCCTCGCCACAACTTCATCCGTGGCGAGGCTTTTATCATTCATTCCACCACCAACTTTGTAGAATGAATCAAGCCTTCTCTATCGGTAATCTGCAATAGATAAATGCCTTCCCGCAAATCACCTACATTAATCCTGTTAGAGCTGAATGTCCTAACCACCTGACCAAGAATATTGTAAACCTGCACTTGGGCAACTTCCTTTCCCTCTATAATTACCATTCCACTGGTTGGATTAGGATAGATAATCAGTTCTTTTTCTGCATGACTGTCAACGGAGAGGTCGGTCCTGACCAAAATCGGGAATCCGTCGTTGACGTTGTTTGCGTCAAATCCCCAAACGCCACTGTCTTGGTTGAGCACATCCACAAAAACCTCCTCGCGCATTTCTTCTGCGCTTTTCGGGATACCATACTCGTTGCCTGAACAAACATTGAGGTAGTAACAATTCTCGAAGGTCGTGTTCTCGGGTTGACTGGCGAATCCAAGCAAACATCCAACATGATGATTCCCTGTGATTTCTCCAACACTATAACTGTTCTTGGCCTCACTGCGAATAGCAACAATGCCCAACAAACCACCAGCGGCAGGATAATAGGTAGTTGTGTCGCCAATTGCGGATACATTGCCTATGTTGTAACAATTGTCGATCATTGACCTGTTAGAATTGGAAAGAATGCCGCCACCGAGCCTGCTTGCCTCAACGTCGCCTTCGTTGAAACACTCGGAGATTTCAGCCTCCGACATCATGCCCGCAATTCCACCTACACTGACACCTTTAAGACGGCCAATATTAGAGCAATTACTGACCATTTTGCCTCCAACCCCCATAATGCCTCCAACGCTATTACCCTCAATATCAGCACCATTTCTGCAACGAGAGACAATGACTATTCCGCCATGGCCGACAATGCCTCCGCTTTCATCTCCTTTAATATAGCCATTGGTAACGAAAACATTCTCTATCACCACAGTGTCTCCAGCAACCCAGGAGTCGGCATAACCGAACAAGCCCGCATAACCTCCTTCGTTATCGACGTAAATGTTGGAAATACGGTGTCCGCTACCGTCAAAACAGCCTCTAAACATTGTGCGAGGAGCATAATAGCTTGCGTTATTTGCAACTCCCCTGTCGCAACCGTCCTCATCGAATCCCCTGTTGTACAAGCCAATCGGTATCCATGGTTGGTCTTCGCTGCCGTTCAGGTCGATGTCGGTTGTAAGGCGGAAATACAAACCTTGCGTATCGTAATCCTTATTGACCATATAGGACAGGAAGGCCAGTTGCGCTGCCGTCTCAATCAGATAGGGGTCGCCTTCCGTACCGCTTCCTCTTGTCCAGAGTTTTCTGCTGCCGTCCCAAACGCTGGTCTGGGCCTCGACCATGATGCCCGCCAAAAGAAGCATCATTATGATATAAAGTTTCTTCATCTTATTCATTATTAAATGGTTAGACATTCTGTTATTTTCCAAAGTTGCTGTTGAACAAAGCCCTTACATGGTCGATGATGGCACTTTTGCGCTCAAGGGCAGTCTGGCTGTCGTTTTTCCAAACGGTAATCATCGCATAGTCCAGTTCTTGCACGCTCCCGCTGCCGAAACTGAAAGGTCCAACGGTTGCCAGACCTCTTCTGTCATAAGGTTGGCTTTCGCATTGTTCTTCCGTCCAATATTTGTCTTGGGTATTGTATCCATCGTTGGGCGCGATGCCATTGGTGCCGAAATTGCATGGGTCGCTGTCGGCAGGATAGGCGAAATTGCAATCAGGACCGGCCACCCCTGCTCCAGCGTATCCATTACCGCCATACTGCATGTGATTGCCGTTTTTCCACTTGCAACGCAAATAATTGTACCAATCAGGAGGATAACTTGGAACGCCAGAAGGATTATAATTGTTGCCAAACATGAACCCACACAGCCCCAACCGCTCGTCATCAACAACACCATTGCCGAAGTTGAACCCATTATAGGCATATTTGTCCAAAGGATGTGTTTCGTCAAACAAGGCTTCGCAATCGCCATCGAAAGCGGGATTGTCGCGCCCGTCGGCTTCCATATAAGGACCTGCCAACACCGTGCATACTTGCACGGGCGGGTTGTCGCCGTAGGCCCACGACTGTCCTTGACCATCGACAGGCGTACCGTTGTAGCAGAAACAAGAGCCTCGCTGCACATCGCAACCGACATAGTCATCCCAACCATAACCGATGTCCCAGTCATTCCAGAGGCCCAAATACACATCATGGTAATCAAAAGAAGAACGATTGAACAACTTGTAATTGAAGAAGATAGTGTTGTTGAGGGCTTCATCGTCGGGCGCATCGAAAGCGTAGACCATAGCTTGGACTTCGAGACCCAAAGGTGTTCCACCAGTTTCGGTATGCGCGGCCCAATTGTCGTTGAAGATGAAAAACAGGCATTGGTCGCCTTTGATGTCAGGATAGTCGCCGTCGGCGGGATTGTAATGGCTGTCGCCGTTCACATCGACAAAAGGCGCCATGTTTTCGGCATAGCCTTCCTCACCATGCGCCGGCCAAGTGAGTATGTCTTCAGGAATCTCGTAATTCTCGTTGCCGTGATGGGCAATGAAATTGTCGATTTCGACACGAGTCAGGTTCCATACATGATGGTACTTCAAGGCCGTCATCAGGTCAATGGAAGCATCGGTCGTTTTTAGGGGTCCTGACCAATACTCCTCACCTATTTGACCATACGTGAACGCGGCCAGATGAAGGCTGTCGTCGGCATCCAAGCCACCCAACCACAAGGCATGTTGGAAAATGGTTTCCTTGCCACTACCTTGAGGTACTTCCCAAGTGGGGCAACTTTTATGACCATCTTCCCAATCCCGTTGGGGAACAAAACATGTCCCATTCCCAAGGATTGTGGCTCTGACATTGTTGGCCTCGACATGCGAGATGGGTGGCTGCTGCGCCACGGATGCCATGCTCATCGCGCATAGCATCAAGAAAAATGCTTTCTTTTTCATAGTTGTAGGGTTTTGTAGTTTTTTCATCGGCAAAACTACAAACAGCTCCAACCGCAGTCAAGGAAATGATGGTGCGGATTTTGTGAAATAAATAGGAATCAGGGATTTACATCGGATTTTGCCAACTTGCGCAAAGTGGTTGAAAGCGGTTCGTCGCTGCCGAAAATGCCTTTCAGTTTGCGGCTGCGTTCGCAAACGGTGTTGAAAGCGCGTTGCATCAAGGCGGCCACGTCGGCTTCCTCCACGCCCAATAGATAAAGGCAGCAATAGTCGATGTCGCCTTTGGTCAGCGCGGGATAATCGTTTTTGAGTCGGGCGGTGAACTCTCCAAAATGGGCATCGGCAGCCTCGCGCAAAGCCAACAGTTGCTCCTTGGTGAGGGCGTAGTCCTTATAAACAAGGTAATCCACCTTCGACTTGAACTGCCCCTCATTCACCCGCTCCATAATCAGGCGGCAGACGGGTTCCTCGGCAAACGAGGCGGCTTCCATCCGCTTTTTCATTGCTGAAAGTGCCTCACCTTGCTCTTGCAAACGTCCCGAAAGGGCTTCTTTCTCTGCTTCAATGCGTTGATGCCGTTTCCGATTGAGCATTAGCCAAACCGCAAGCACCACAAGCAAAGCCATCAGCGGAAAGACGATTTTCATAATCCGTCCACGGTTTTCCCTTTCCTCTTGAAGTCGGGCATTGTCCTGTTTTTGTTGCAAATACTCTTGAAACAGGCTCGTAAAGCGCCATTCGTCGGCCTTGGTGCCAAACTCGGGCGGCGTGTTTTGCGCCACAAATCGGGCAAATTCGCCAGCCTTGTCCGATTCGCCACGGGCTTCGTAAATCTCGCGCAAATAATCGGCACTTTGGGTTTTCAGGAACATATTAGGTGCTTCCTCAAAGACCCGATTGAGGTAAACGATGGCCGAATCATACTGATTGTCAAGTTTATAGATATAGCCAATACCCAAATAGCGGTCGTGCTTTTCGAACTCATTGCCAGCCGTCGCAATGCGTTTGAGCGCGTCAACGGAGGCCTGTCCATCGTGCGCCAAATGATAGGACGACAACGCTTTCCGATTGATGACATTTCGGTAAAGCACCCCCGTCGTGTCTTTCATACTCGCCAACGAGCGGTCGTAATAATACAAAGCACTGTCGAACTGCTCCGACTTCTCAAACTCGTAGCCCAAGAAAAACAAGGTGTTGGCCAAACTCGAAGGCGGATTGTTGGCTTTCTTCTTGTATTTCAGCACATTCTTGTAGAAATAAACCGTCGGCTCAATGAGGAATTTGTCGGAATAAATGTTGGCCAATCGGGCATAAATCAGGGCAATGAAACTCGCTTTGTGTCCCACCATCTGCTTCTCGACAAAATGTTGCTCCATAATTGCCAAGGCCTTATAATACTCTTGACAAGCCAACATCGTGAGGGAATCGTCGGTGAATATAGTGCCATTGTTGATGCAAATGGCATTCATATAATGGGCGCGGGCGGAAAGAAAAGCCATAGCCTTGTCGTTGGGATAAGCGGAAGATACGCTGTCGAAATAAGCCAAGGCGGCCCCCACCTGATCGCAATAGGCCACCTCGCGACGCACCTTGAAACAGGCCTCCGAAAGCATCAGACCAGAGTATTCAAAACTGGGCGATGGAACGGATTTGTCATTTTCGAAAAAACGTTCAAGGTACCGCAAGGCACTGTCTGGGTTGCGTTGCAAAAGACTGTCAACCGCTACCACACGGGGAACGCTGTTCTCCTGCCAATCGATTTCCGATTCCAAGGTTCTCGAACACGAGGCTCCGAGACCCGTCAACAACAAGGCTGCTATTATGTGTGTCAGTTTCATAGGAACAAAAGTATGGAATTATTCCCCATCAAGGCAATAACCTTCAAAAAAAGCATGGTGCGGATTGGTGCGGATTTTCTGTATATAATTAGTAATCAATAGGTTACAATATGTTTCGATTGGCAGCCCAAGCCACAAACGGCGGGTTGGGATATTCTTTTTTGCTGTATTCCAACGGCTTGCCATCGCTGATACGGAGCACTCGGCCTCCGGCGGCGCGCAGGATGGCATCGGCAGCTGCGGTGTCCCATTCCTTGGTCTTGCTGTAGCAGACATACACGTCAGCGCTGCCTTCGGCCAAACGGGCGAACTTGAGGCTGCTGCCTTGCGTGTCGATGACGAGGTCGGGATGGGCAGGACGCAATACCTTATTAATATATTCGTCCACCTCGGGGGTGCGGTGCGAGCGGGAGACGAGAACCGTGTAGGGACGCACCGCGTGCGTCCGCGTGGTTACGGGCGGACACACTGCGTGTGTCCCTACGGCATACCACAGTTGATCCGTCACCGGTGCATAAATCACGCCCAAAACGGGTTGCTTGTCGTCAATCAGCGCGATGTTGACCGTAAATTCGCCGTTGCGTTTTACAAATTCGGCTGTGCCGTCCAATGGGTCGACGAGCCAATAACGGTTGAATTGGGAACGGTCAGGAGGCAAATCCTCTTCGCTGACGAAAGGCAATCCCGTGGGTTTCAGCATTTCTTTGATGATGTTGCTGGCGCGAAGGTCGGCTTGCGTGACAGGCGAGTCATCGTCTTTGGTATAAACCTCGAAAGGTTGTGCATAAACCTCCATAATGGCCTTTCCGGCCTCAAGTGCGGCATCAATGGCGTAGTGCAAAAGCGTTTTCATTGGTGCAAAAGTACAAAATTATCTTGTTGTCAATCAACCATATAAAAAAATTTTTCCAAAAAAATGTGTTTTGTCCGCTTTTATTCCACTAATTTTGCACGCGAAATGCGAAGCATTGAACGGAGTTTAACGGGGGCAAATCTCCCCTCCAAATGTGAAAAATTGAGACTATGGCAAAGAATTTAGTTATCGTGGAGTCACCGGCCAAGGCCAAAACCATTGAGGGTTTTTTGGGCAAAGAATACACGGTGAAGTCGAGTTACGGACACGTGCGCGACTTGAACAAGAATACTTTAAGCGTCAATATCGAGAAGGATTTTGAACCCGAATACGAGATTTCGGACGACAAGAAAGCACTCGTGGCCGAGTTGAGGAAACTCTCGAAAGCCTCTGATACCGTGTGGCTTGCATCCGATGAGGACCGCGAAGGAGAATCCATCTCGTGGCATCTTTACGAAGCCCTTGACCTGAAGAAGAAAGACACGAAACGTATCGTTTTCCACGAAATCACCAAATCGGCCATCCTCAACGCCATCGAAAACCCACGCGATATCGATATGGGACTCGTGGCCGCCCAACAAGCCCGCCGCGTGCTCGACCGCCTCGTGGGTTACGAACTCTCGCCCCTGCTTTGGAAGAAGGTAAAACCCTCATTGTCAGCAGGTCGTGTGCAGTCGGTGGCCGTGCGCCTCATCGTGGAACGCGAGGAGGAAATCAAGAATTTCGTGCAAACGAGTGCCTATCGCGTGACGGCGCAATTCACTTTTTTGAAGGACGGACAGGAATACACCATCGCCGCCGAATTGCCCAATCGCTTTGATACTGAGGAAGAAACGCGCAAGTTTGTGGAGTCGTGCATCAATGCAAACTACAAGGTGGAAGCCATCGAGAAAAAACCCGCCGCGAGGTATCCCGCGCCGCCTTTCACCACCTCGACCTTGCAACAGGAGGCCGCGAGAAAACTCGGTTTTTCGGTGGCCAACACGATGCGCATCGCACAGCAACTCTATGAATCCGGAAAAATCACCTATATGCGTACCGATTCGGTGAATCTTTCGAGCCTCGCTCTCGGCATGGCCAAGAAGGAAATCACCGAAAACTACGGTGCGGAATATGTGAAAACCCGCCAATACCAAACCAAGACCAAGGGCGCGCAAGAGGCCCACGAAGCCATCCGCCCGACTTATTTGGACCAACACACCATCAAAGGCTCCGCCGACGAGCGCAAACTCTACGAACTGATTTGGAAGCGCACCATCGCTTCGCAAATGGCTGATGCTCAAATGGAAAGAACCAACGTAAATATCGGCATTTCGACCAACAACAGGCAGTTTGTGGCCACGGGTGAGGTCATTTTGTTCGACGGTTTCCTGAAAGTTTATATGGAAAGTTACGACGACGACCGCACCGAAGACACCTCCGCCATCCTGCCGCCCATCGAGGTCGGCACCATGCTCGACTTGGACAAGATGGAGGCCCAGCAACGCTTCACGCGCCATCCGCTGCGCTACACCGAGGCCAGCCTCGTGAAAAAGATGGAGGAATTGGGCATCGGGCGTCCTTCCACATACGCGCCAACCATTTCCACCATCCAAAAACGCGAGTATGTGACCAAAGGCGACATCAAGGGCGAGCCGTTGACTTATCAAATCATCAGCTTGAAAAGCAACAAAATAACCGATAAGACAGGCAAGGAAAATTATGGTGCCGAGAAGGGTAAACTGCTACCAACCGACATCGGGATTTTGGTGAACAAATTCCTGACCCAATACTTTGAAAGCATCATCGACTACAACTTCACCGCCAACGTGGAGAAAGAATTCGACAAGATTGCCGAAGGCCAACGCCAATGGAACGCGATGATCAGAGACTTCTACAAGGACTTCCACAAGCAGGTTATCTCCACCACGGAAACCTCGGGCAAGTTCAGCGGCGAGAAACTTCTCGGCCAAGACCCTGCCACGGGCAAGAATGTGTATGTGAAAGTCGGGCGTTTCGGTCCGGTGGCGCAAATCGGCGACACCGAATCGGAAGAGAAGCCCCGTTTTGCCGGCCTGAAGAAAGACATGAGCATTGAAAGCGTCACCTTGGAGGAGGTGCTGAAACTGTTCGACTTCCCGCGCATTCTCGGCGAGTTTGAAGGCAAGGAAATCACTGTGGCTGTGGGTCGTTTCGGGCCTTACATCCGCCACGACAACAAGTTCTACAGCCTTGCCAAAACCGACAATCCTTCCCTCGTGGAATACGACCGCGCCGTCGAAATCATCAACGAAAAACGGCAGAAGGACTTGGACAACATCATCCTCACCTTCGACGAAGACCCCGACCTGCGCGTGATGAACGGCCGTTTCGGGCCATACATTTCTTATAAGAAGAGCAACTACAAGATTCCGAAAGACACCAACCCCTCCACGCTGAGCCACAAAGACTGCATGGCCATCATGGAAGACCCCAAGAACGCGCCTAAGAAGAAGGTGGTGAGGAAGAAATAAAGCGAAACCTCTTGACTTTCCGAAAAATAATGTGTAGTTTTGCAGGGTAAAAACATCATGCCATGACTGGACAGCGATACATCAGCCCATACACCGACTTCGGTTTCAAGTACATCTTCGGCAGCGAACTGAACAAGGAATACTTGATTTCGTTCTTGAACGCCCTTTTTGAAGGTAGGCACCATATCAAGGACATCACTTACCAGAATTCTGAACACCTTGACGAAGTGGTATATTCGCGTCGTGCCATTTTCGATGTGTATTGCACCACCGACAAGGGCGACCACATCATTGTGGAGATGCAGAATGTGGATCAGGACTATTTCGCCGACCGCATGGTGTATTATTCCACCTTCCCCATTCGCGAGCAAGCCAAGCGCGGTGACTGGGACTACAAGTTGAATCCAGTTTATACCATTGGCATCCTGAATTTCATTTTCGACAAGAACAGTGAGGATGTCCACCACGAGGCCAAATTGATGAATGTTGCGACCAAGGAAGTGTTTTATGATAAGTTGTCGTTCATCACCATTGAGTTGCCAAAGTTCAACAAAAAAGAGGACGAGTTGTTGACGCTTTACGACAAGTGGTTGTTTGTATTGCGCAACCTTTCACGGTTGATGGAACGCCCTGCCGCCTTGCAGGAAAGGGTTTTTGCCTCGCTTTTCCGTCATGCCGAGATTGACAAAATGCAACCCAATGAGCGACGGCAATATGAGAAATCCTTGTTCGATTACAACGACATTAATAATAGTAATGTAAAGCATTTCCGCGAAGGCAAGGAAGAAGGATTGAAGGAAGGCGCCAAAGAAAAAGCCATCGAGATTGCCCGCAATTTGAAAGCCGCAGGTGTGGACGATGCCGTCATCCTTGCCACGACTGGATTGGATGAAAACGAATTAAAATCCATTTGAACAAAATCAGCAAAATCGTGTAACTTACTATCAATCTTTGAATTTCAAATCTTAAATCGAATACAAAAAATGGAGAAAAAAGACCTACTGAAAGACGTTGTCGAACATATCGACATCAAGAAGTACGACTCGACTGAATTGATTAATGCCATGCGCAAGATGTCATTCACCTCGCGCGACACGGCCCGCGCCGCCGACATCCTTTGCCAGATGATTGCGGAGAAGGACTGCACCAACATCCTCACCATCGCCGGTTCCACCTCGGCTGCCGGCTGTATGCAGGTGTATGTGGAGATGGTCAGGAACAAGATGGTTGACGCTGTGGTTGCCACAGGCGCCAGCATCATCGACATGGACCTCTTCGAAGCCCTTGGCTACAAGCACTATATCGGCACGAAGGAGAACGTCATCCCCGACACCAAACTGCGCGAACTCTATATCGACCGCATTTATGACACTTTCATCGACGAGGAAGAGCTGCAAGCCTGTGACCAAGCCACCTGCGACGTGGCCGACACTTTGGAGTGCCGTCCCTACAGCAGCCGCGAGTTCCTTTATGAGGTCGGCAAATGGTTGGCCAACGGTCACGGTGTGAAGAAAGAGAGCCTCATCCAGACCTGCTACGAGTGTGGCGTGCCGATTTTCTGCCCCGCTTTCAGCGACAGCTCGGCAGGCTTTGGCATCGGCAAGCACCAGTGGCTCCGCAAAAAGGCTGGCAAGCCCTACGTCAGCATTGACAGTGTGGCCGACTTCCTCGAACTCACCGAAATCAAGATGAACAGTCCTGAAAGCGGCTTGTTTATGGTCGGTGGCGGCACGCCCAAGAACTTCGCCCAAGACACCGTGGTTTGCGCCGAAATCCTTGGCGTTGAGGTGCCTATGCACAAATATGCCATCCAAATCACCGTGGCCGATGTGCGCGACGGCGCCTGCTCGTCATCGACGCTGCTTGAGGCCGGCTCGTGGGGCAAGGTGAGCGAGGAACTCCAGCAGATGGTCTATGCCGAAGGCACCACTGTCATCCCCGCCATCGTCAGTTACGCCTACCACAACGCACCGTGGAAAGACCGCGAGTATAAGAACTGGCAAAAACTTTACCATTAATTGACGTGACATAACGATACGTCCGGTAGGGAAAGGCGAATAACGCCAACAAGGGGTCACGACCCCTTGTCCCTACCGGCTGTATATTTCGCGTCTTCTGAACAACTTCCAATATGGACATCAGCACATTCCTTGACCCTATTTCTGAAAAATGTTTCAGTGTGGCGTTTCGACCCGGAAAATTGACCTTGGGCGAAACCATCGGCATCTATCGGACTGAAGACAATTTCCCCGACCTTGAAGGCGTGGACTTGGCCATCATCGGAGTCAAGGAAGAACGCGGTGCCATCGACAACAAAGGCTGCGCCGATGGTGTCGATTACATCCGCAAATCACTCTACCAACTCTTCAACCATTGGCCACAATTGAAAGTCATCGACATCGGCAATGTGAAGATTGGGAAGGAAATCAACGACACCTATTTTGCCTTCAATCAGGTGCTTACGGAGTTACTGAAGAACAAAATCGTGCCCATCGTCATCGGGGCGGGACAAGACCTCACATACACGATGTACCAAGTGTATGAGCCGACGGGCAAACTCATCAACATTGCCGCCGTCGACCCTATGTTCGACATCGGCAACGACCAAGAAGCCCTTAATTCGCACTCTTATCTGAGTCATATCATCTTGCACCAGCCCAATTTCCTGTTCAACTTCACCAACATCGGCTACCAGTCGTATTATGTTGACACAGAGAATATTGAGTTGATGAAACAGTTGCTCTTCGATGCCTATCGTTTGGGCAGCATCAAGCAAAACATCGAACTGACCGAACCGCTCATCCGCAACGCCAACCTTTTGAGTTTCGACATCGCAGCCGTCCGCGCCTCCGATGCTCCTGGAGTGAAGAACGCCTCGCCCAACGGCTTCAATGGCGAGGAGGCTTGCCGTATGACGCGCTATGCCGGACTGAGTTTCAAACTTTCGTCCATCGGCTTCTTCGAGTACAACCCGCACTATGACATCAACTCGCGCACAGCCAACCTCATCGCCGAGATGATTTGGTACTTCATCGAGGGCTTCGCCAACCGCCAAGACGACATCCCGACCGTAACCAGCACCGACTTCAAACGTTACATCGTACAAATCGGTGAGAATCAAAACGATGTAGTTTTCCTTTGCCACAAAATCACGGGCAAGTGGTGGATGGACATGTCGTTCTTGCAAAACGACGACAAACGCTATGAGCGACACCATTTCATCCCCTGCTCGAAGGAAGACTACGACCAAGCCATGCGCAACGAACTGCCCGACAAGTGGTGGCAGTTTTACCAAAAATTGATGTGATTACAAATGCCGCCCAAAATCCATCCGCTCGTGGAGGATTCGGACAATTTCCACGCCATCTTCAACGAGAATGTAGAAAATCAAATGCTTGTGAATGCGGTGACCAAATAGTCCTGGCATGATTTCCTTGTATTCCCTGTCCAAATAGGTAGGGTGATTTGCGACATCTTGACAGGCTTCGACCAACTCATGATAATAAAAGTCCGCTTGATCTTCCGACCAAGTTTCTTGTGTGTACAACCAAATGGAATCGAGGTCGTCGACGGCTTTGTTGGAAAAATGGAATTTAGCCATTGCGACGGGAGGCTTTCAGTTGCTTCAAGTGTTCCTCTGGATCAAAGTCCTCACAAATGCCGCTACCAAGGCCTTCTTGGATAGCAGCTTTCAAAAGAGCAATTTTCTTTTCATCCTCCTCCAACCGGCGAAGGCCGGCACGAATGACCTCGCTGGCATTGTTGTATCTGCCGCAGAGGATGCTGTTTTTGATAAACTCCTCATAATGAGGTCCTAAAGATGCTGTTACTGTCCTACCCATAACACTTGGATTATTGTCTGCGCTGCAAATGTAAGAATATTTCTTATCTCAAGAACAAAAAAGCATAGAATTATTTTTTTTCCTATTTTTGCCGCAAATTTTTCAACCTAATAGCAATGAAAAAATCTCTATCATTTTTCACTCTTCTGCTCTTGATGGCCGCCACTGTGCAGGCCCAAGACGAACTCCCCCTGACCCCCTCAAAAG
This sequence comes from uncultured Bacteroidales bacterium, assembly GCA_947166105.1. Lineage (GTDB taxonomy): Bacteria > Bacteroidota > Bacteroidia > Bacteroidales > F082 > Limimorpha. The sequence continues at coordinate 24,151 of CAMVCZ010000012.1, read as the reverse complement.
GGGGAAAACCCGACTGGATGAGATGGCACTATCTCTCCGAGGAAGAAATGTACGACACCTCGCGTGGAATGAACTTCGTCGAGACCGACCCGCCGACGGGCGAGCCGCGCTTTGTGGCCGAGTTTGAACCCATGCAGGGCGTGATGATCCGCTACCCCTTGGGCATCCCGACGAGCCTCGTGGCCCAGTTGTCAAACAACTGTATGGTGTATTGCATCGTCAGTAGTGGCTATCAAAACCAAGCCCAAAGCAGTTTCCAAGGTGCAGGCGTCAACATGGACAATGTCACTTTTGTCAATGCACAGACCGATTCTTACTGGGTGCGCGACTATGGCCCGTGGTACATCTTTGAGGATCGCAACCCCGCCATCGTCGACAACATCTACAACCGCCCGCGCCCCAACGACGACAACATCTCGGGCGTGTTCGCCAACTATTGGAACATCCCAATGTACGGCATGAACCTCCAGCACACCGGCGGCAACATGATGGAAGACGGCAGAGGCCACGGCGTGAGCGACGACCTCGTGTTTCAGGAAAACAACAACAACGAGGAGAATGTCCGAAACAAGATGCGCGACTATCTCGGCATCGACCCCTACCACGTCACCATCGACCCGCAAGGCGACTACATCGCCCACGTCGATTGCTGGGGCAAATACCTTGCTCCCGACAAAATCTTGATTGCGCAACTGCCGCAAAGCAATCCCCGCTACCAGTATTATGAAGAAGTGGCCGAATACTTCGAGAACACCAACTGCTGCTGGGGGTATCCCTACCATGTGTATCGCGTCCAAGAACCCGGCGGCTACACTTTGGCCCCCTACACCAACAGCCTGATTCTCAACAAGACCGTGTATGTGCCGATGGGCACCAACAATACCTACAACCAAGACGCCATCGCTGTCTATCAAGAGGCTATGCCGGGCTATGAAATCATTGGCGTGAACGGCGGCTCGGCCGGTTGGGAAAACACCGATGCCCTCCACTGCCGCACCCGTGGCGTGATGGACTTCAACATGCTTTTCGTCGACCACCGTGATGTGCTGCACGGCGAGCAAGAATGGCAGGAATCCATTCCCGTTGTTTCCAAGTTCATCGCTTACAGCGGTGCCAATTTGAAGCAAGACTCTCTTCTGGTGTATTACAGCATCGACGGCGGAGCCTACCAAACGGCCCACATGACTGCTACGGGCAATCCCGACGAATATGTCGGCTACATCACAGGCTATCAAGGTGGCTCCGAGATTGACTATTATGTGTTTGGTGCCGACGAATCGGGACACCGCTACACGCAGCCCGTCTTCGCCGACCTCGACCCACACCATTTCACGATGGAGGCGCATGAACCCACTGGAGAATTGGTAATTACACCTGATACGCTGTGGTTTGAACAAATGGGACAGCAAAGACAGTTTAACATCATCAACGAAACGAACGAAGCTGTCACCATAATAGATGTGGTTCCCGAAGTGCCGAGTTTCAATCTTTGGGAAAACACTTTCCCTTACACCTTGCAAGCAGGAGAAACGCTAACGGTTACCGTAGATTACCAAACTGCACCTGGTAAAGATACCTATATTCCTTACGAGATTCTAGTTCGGACCACATTGGGTGACCGGATTGTGATGGGTATGGTGTTGAACACATCCCTTGACAGCGGTTTCGTGATTGTGGGTGCGCCCGTTGTGGAATTCAACGACCTAGGCAGCAGTCCACAACAAGTGAATATGCAAAATCGTTTCTTTGGTAGCCAGATTCCTGTCAAGGTGCTGTCTGTTACCGAAAACGAAACGAACTATTTGAGCTTTGAGCCTCAAGGTACCTTGCCCTACACGGTGGAACCAGCGGATTATTTCTACCTTGATGTATATGTCAATGCCATGGTGAAAGGCTATGTAGTCACCTCCTTTACGGTTCATACCGATCAAAACGATTGCATATATGGCGTCAATATCAACGAAAACCTCTTGAGCATCAACGAACTCTCCTCCGAAGCCAAGCTCTATCCCAACCCGACCACGGGCCAATTCACCGTGGAAGGCGCGAATGTGGCCAAGGTGGAGGTGTATAACCTCGTCGGACAGAAGGTACACGAGGCTGAAGGCAAGACCATCAGCATCGATGCCGCCGAATGGAACAAGGGCATTTATTTGGTCAATATCATTGAACAGAGCGGTGCCGTCGTGACCAAGAAATTGGTGGTGAGATAAGTTTTATCCCTTTCGGGTGAAAAGTCGAGAATCCCTGAACGCCATTTCGGGGATTCTTGCTATTTTTGCAGACAAATGCTCGCTTCGCGTCACTGCGAGGCACGAAGCAGTCCAGACGGGAAGTTCGCTGGATTGCTTCGTCGTTCCTCATCGCAATGACGCAAAGCGTGTCAAAAATGAACCAATAATTTCCAACTATGAAGAATATCCATCCTTTATTATTTGCCATTTGCGCCCTCATAGCTTTGGCCTCGTGCCAAAAGAAAAACGCCCCGCTGTTTCGCGGTGACTACAGTTTCAAGACTTCGGGCAGCGTGACAGCCAAACGCGCCAATGTCTCTGACCCTGCTATGTTCAACATCACTTTGGACAACGAAATCGGGCAACTCCAAATCGCCAATTTGGACAGGAAAACGGACAGTGTTGTGGTCGTGATGAACTACCTGAATGGTGAGGTCATCGTCACACACGCCTATTGCGAAGGCCGAAACATCACTTTCAAGGACTTCAAACGCAGTGCCTTGAGGGTATCGATTGACGGTAACATCGGTGTGTTGTGCGAAGTGAATGTTGAGGCCAAAGGCACGATGTACGAGGACAACACGCTCATCCTCGACCAGACCTATGAAGGCGAGGCAGCTGTGGGTTCCTTAAAATACATCCTTTACGGTGACGACATCCATATGGTAGCCACGAGAAACTAATCAAACCCATGAAAACCAAACACTTATTATGGCTTTTGCCCCTGTTGCTTGCAAGTTGCGCCGATACTGACCCACAACAGTTGAAGGAAAAACTCTTGGGCGGTCCTGCCGAGGAGCGCGTCATCCCTGTTGGTGTTCAGGTAATCGAAGAAGTGAGCGGCATTGTTAGCAACACCTATCCGGGCTATTTGGAGGAAGGACAGTCGGTGGAGATGGCCTTCAAATATGGTGGCACCTTGCATCAACTCAACGTGAAACAAGGCTGCCGCGTCAGGAAGGGGCAAACGTTGGCGCGTGTGTCGTCGCCACAAATGGAAAGCACCCAACGCTCGGCGCAAGCCACCCTCGAACAAGCGCAAGACGCCTACGACCGCCTGAAAAAGGTGTACGACAACGGCAGCCTGCCCGAAATCAAGTGGCGCGAGATGGTCGCCAACCTTGAGAAAGCCCAGTCCGCACTGGATTTGGCCAACGCTATGCTTGAAGACAACACGATTGCGGCACCTTTCGACGGCACCATTGCCTCCGTCAATGCCGAAATCGGGGAAAACATCGCGCCGCTGAAGCCTGTCATACGCATCATTAATACAAAAGGTATGGCCGTGAAAATCTCCGTGCCCGAAAATGAAATCGCCAAAGTGCAGGTTGGCGACACCGCCGAGGTCGTCATCCCCGCCTTGGGCGACAAACGCTTGATTGGCAAAGTGATGGAGAAAAGTATGACAGCTTCGTTGCTCACGCATAGTTATCCCGTCAAGGTGCTTATCGAGCAACCCGACAAGGAACTCGCGCCCGGAATGATTGGCAAAGTGGTGCTGAAAGCCGATGTCAGCAAGGGCATCGTCGTACCTGCCAACGCGGTTTTGATTAATCAGGAAGGGAAGTTCGTTTGGGTGGCCGAAGACGGTCGTGCCACGCGGCGGAAAATCACGCTTGCGGGCTATTCTGGCACGGGAGTCATCGTCAGCGAAGGCTTGCAAGTCGGCGACAAGGTCATTGTGGAAGGCTACCAGAAAGTGAGCGAAGGAATGAAAGTAGAAGAAACCCTCCTCAACAAGGGATCATGACCCCTTGTCCCTACCGGACGAAAGGCGAAACATCGCCAACAATGGGGCATGACCCCTTGTCCCTACCGGACGACCCTACCGGACGAATGAAATGAATAGAAAAAAATGGCAAAAATAAAAGAACACGGCATCATCGCGGGGAGCATCGACCACCAGAAAATCGTGTGGGTGGTCGTAGCCATCATCGTGGCCTTCGGCATCTACGCCCTCGCCAAAATGAAGAAGGACGAGTTTCCGGCGTTCAGTTATCCGCAGGGCATTGTGGCGGGCGTGTATCCGGGCGCCAATTCCGAGGAGGTGGAAGCCCAACTCACCAAACCTCTTGAGGAACTGCTGTTTTCCCTGCCCGAGGTGGACCGGAAAAACACCTACTCCGTGACCAAGGAAGGCGTCTGCTACGTCTATGTGATGCTCGATTTGACCAAGAGCAACTACGCCCAAGCGTGGACGAAAATCCGCAACAAAATCAACGAAAACAAGGCTTTGACTTTTCCGGCGGGCGTGTTGGCTATTGCCGTTATCGACGACTTCGGCGACACTTCCTCGCTGCTTATCGCGATGGAATCGGACGACAAGACCTACCGCGAAATGCGCGAATACACCGACGACCTCACCCGCCGCCTGCGCGACATCCCCCAAACGGGCAACGTGCGCGTGATGGGCGAACAAACCGAGGAAATCGCGGTCATTGTGGACAAGGAAAAACTGTCGTTCTACGGCATCAGTCCGAACACGCTGATGCTGCAATACGCCTCGCAAGGCTTCCTCACCACGAGCGGCACGATGGAAACCTCCGACTTCGACCTGCCGCTGCACATCGAGAACCCTGTGGTTTCCGAAGAGGAACTTGAGGAGCAAATCATCTATTCCGACGCGGCAGGCAACACCGTGCGCCTGCGCGATGTGGCCACCGTTGAAAGGCGTTTGGCCCCACCTTCAAAAGTGGTGAATTTCAATGGCAACAACGCGCTGATTATCAGCGTTGAGATGCGCAAGGGCTTCAACATCGTGGCTTACGGAAGGGAAGTGGAAAATGTGCTTTCCACATTCAGGAAAACCCTGCCCGACAGCGTGAAAATGTATCGCATCACCGACCAGCCCAAAGTGGTCGAAAAGTCGGTCAGCGCGTTCTTGCGCGACTTGGTCATTTCAATGATTGTCGTGATTGCAGTGATGCTGCTACTCTTCCCTATGCGCACCGCGCTTATCGCCAGTTCGGGATTGCCGGTCTGCACGGCTATGAGCATCGGATTGATGTATCTCTTTGGCATTGAGTTGAATACAGTTACTTTGGCCGCCCTTATCGTCGTGCTTGGTATGATTGTGGACGACTCCATCATCAATATTGACGGCTACATCGACAAGTTGAGCCAAGGCTACAAGCCCTTCGATGCCGCCGTGAGCAGCGCAAAGGAACTCTTTATGCCTATGCTCATTGCCACGGGCGCCATCGCCACGATGTTTTTCCCGATGACGCGCATCATCACCGGGCCTTTGGGCGATTTCGTCCAGTTCTTCCCGTGGACCGTCGCCTTCTCGCTGATGGCATCGTTGGCCTATGCTATGCTCGTCATTCCCTCGTTGGAAATAATGTTCATCAAGCCCGACGACAAACCCAAACACAACGGTTTCCTGAAGGCACAAATGCGGTTTTTCGCTTTCTTGCAACGGCTTTACGACAAACTGCAAAGCCATTGTTTCAACCATCCGCTGTTCACCATCGGGATGGGCGTGGGTTCCATCGTTTTGGGTGTTTTGATGTTCCTCGCCCTGAACGTGCAGATGATGCCTATGGCCGAGCGCGACAGTTTCGCGGTGGAAATCCGCCTGCCCGAAGGCAGCAGCCTCGAAGCCACCACGCGCATCAGTGATTCGTTGCAGCAAATGATGCTCACTGATAAACGCATCACCTCAATCACCGCTTTCATCGGCGAAACCGCGCCACGTTTCCATGTGACCTACGCGCCGAGCATCCCAGCCAACAATCTCTCGCAACTCATCGTGAACACCACCTCGAAGCAAGCCACCGAAGACCTGCTGAAGGAGATGGACGACAAATATTCCTACTACTTCGCCGAGGCTCACGTGCGCTTCCGCCAACTTGACTATCAGGCTGTTTCGACACCCGTGGAGGTCTTTGTCTATGGCGACGACTACGCGGAAACCGCTCCCGTGGCGCAGCAAATCAAGGATTATATGCTCACTTTGGACAAGGAACTCCGCTGGGTTCACACCAATTACGATGAGTTTCTGCCTTCGGTGAAAGTGACTATGAAACCCGAGGAATGTGCCCGACTTGGCATCACCAAGACCGTGCTTTCCCTCGACCTTGCCGGAAGCCTCAACGGGCAGCCTTTAACCACCGTTTGGGAAGGCAACCGCAGCCTGCCTGTCAAACTGTATGCGGAACAAAACTACAACCCAAACGACTACGAAACCGTTCAGAACCAACTGATTCCAACAATGTTTCCCGGCACCAATGTCCCGCTCCGACAAGTCGCCGACATCAGTCCCGATTGGCATCCCGCAAGTTTGGTACACCACAACGGCAAGAACGCCATCACCGTGGCCGCCGATATGAAATTCTGGAAGTCGCAGACCGCCAGTATGAAGAAAGTGCAACACTACATCGATACGGAAGTGCGCCCCAATATGCCCGAAGGCGTGAGCATCGAATACGGCGGCCTGTCGTCGCTCAATACGATGGTCATCCCGCAACTGCTCAAGAGCCTGTTTGCCGCCATCGCCGTGATGTTGGCCTTCCTCGTGGCCTATTTCAAGAAACTCAACCTCGCCCTGTTGACCTTGTGTTCCAGCAGTTTATGTATGTTTGGAGCCTTCTTTGGCGAGTGGCTTTTCGGCCTCGACTTCGGTATGACTTCTTTGTTGGGCATCGTCAGCCTCATCGGTATCATTGTCCGCAACGGCATTGTGATGTACGAATACGCCGAAACGCTTCGTTTTGAAGAAGGCCTACCCACCAAGGAAGCCGCTATGAAGGCCGGCAGCCGCCGTATGAGGCCCATATTCCTCACCTCGGCCACCACTGCCCTCGGCGTGCTCCCGATGATCATCACCCGCAATCCCCTTTGGATGCCAATGGGCGTGGTCATCTGCTTCGGCGTGGTGCTTTCGATGGTGATTATTCTGGCCGTGATGCCGGTGATGTATTGGCTGATATTCAATAAGAGCAAGAGGCAAACTGCGCAATCTTCATAATTTGTTTACTTTTGCAATCGAATCCTCATCAATGAAGCAATGAACTTAAGCGACCAATTACTCACTGTGCTTGACGAATACAAGCAACTTGGCATAGCCGAGCAAATCGACTATGACAAGTTCTATCTTTATTCCTTGATTACTCACTCCACGGCCATTGAAGGCTCGACGGTGACCGAAATCGAGAACCAATTGCTGTTCGATGAAGGCATTTCGGCCAAAGGACGCACGATGCAAGAGCAACTGATGAACCTTGACCTGAAAAAAGCCTACGAACAAGCCATTCGTTTGGCAAAATTGCACACGGATTTTTCTGTGGAAATGTTGAAGGAATTGTCGTCAATTGTGATGAAAAACACCGGAAGTCAATACAATACTGTTCAAGGCTCGTTTGATGCTTCAAAAGGTGACCTTCGTTTGGTCAATGTCACGGCGAGGGCTGGAGGGAAATCATACCTTAACTATGCCAAAGTGCCTTCAAAACTGACCACATTCTGTCAAGAAATGAACAAACGCAGGTTGGTTTTGGTGGATAGCAAAGACATATTGGAGCAATATCTGTTGAGTTTTGATGCACATTTCCAATTAGTTACGATTCATCCTTGGGCGGACGGCAATGGACGAATGTCGCGCCTGATAATGAACTACATACAATTTGAGTTTGGGCTTGTGCCTACGAAAGTGAAAAAGGAAGACAAGGCGGAGTACATCCAAGCACTAATCGAATCAAGAAAGCAAGACAACATTCTGCCTTTCAGAGAGTTTATGTTACGTGAACACCTTACCAACCTACGGAAGGAAATAGAGAATTTCAAACAGTCGGAAGGTGGACAGAAAACAGAAAAGGTGGACAGAAAAGGTGGACAGAAAACCCGCGATGCGATACTTGATTTGATTAAGACCGATGAAACAATCACTTCCACACGAATGGCAGAATCATTGGGAATCAACCGAAGTGCGGTCAGCAAACATTTGAAAAAACTACAAGACGAAGGCGTAATTCGCAGGGAAGGGCCTGACAAAGGCGGCAAATGGATAATTGTAAAATGATGAAAACCAAAACCATAATAATTTTATTGTTGATTTCAGCCAGTCCGTTGTTCGGTCAGCAAAAAGACACGCTCAACCTCTCCGTGCAAAACTGCATCGAAATGGCCTTGGAGAACAATATCGAACTGAAAAACAACCAATTGGAAATCGATAAGGCAAGAGCAACGAAAAACGAAGCCCGCGCCGAATACTTCCCCACCGTCACAGCGCAGGCCTTGGCTTTCGATGCCTTGAACCCAATGCTCACCGTTGGCATTGAGGACATCGACAATGCACAGTTGAGGCAGTTACTTTACACGCTTTATGCCGAATACGGTGCCAATATGGGCTTGGACAAGGAATATTCCTTTGTGCAGAACGGCGTGATGCTCAATGCGATGGTCACCGAGCCGATTTATGCCGGAGGACGCATCCGCAACGGCAACAAATTGGCCAAATTGGGCATAGAAGCCGCTGAAACACAGACAAAAATGAAGGAAGACGAGGTACGTTTGCAGACGGAAACCCTCTATTGGCAAATTGTATCCTTGCAAGAAAAAGTGGCCACCCTCGACCAACTCGACCGCCTATTGGACACCTTGAACAAAGACCTTGGCGGCGCCATCGAAGCGGGTTTGGCTATGCCCACCGACCAATACAAACTCCGTGTGAAGCAAAACGAAAGCCAACTCAACCGCAAGAAACTCACCGACGGCATTACGCTTTTGAAAATGGCTTTGGCACAATACATCGGCGCGGATTGGCAGGATATGGTTCTGACTGATACGTTGGGCTTGGAAGTCCAACCTACCATTTGGTTCCAACCTGCCTCGGAAGCCGTGGCCAACCGCAACGAGAGCCACCTTTTAGACCTCTCGTTGAAAGCCGAAGGATTGAAAAAGAAGATGACCCTCGGCGCAACTTTGCCTTCGTTGTTGGTGGGCGGCAGCGCGAACTATCACACCATTTTGGAGAACACCAAACCCAATGCAATGGTTTTTGCAGTGCTTCAAATTCCCATCACCGACTGGCACAAGACCGCTTTCAAACTGAAGAAGCACGACCTTGAAGCCGAAAAAGCCGAAAACACCCGTCGCGACCTCACCGAGAAAATGGAGATGCAAACCAATCAGGCTTGGTTCAACCTTGAGCAAAGTTGGCTGCGAATCACTATGGCGCAAACCGCCTTGAAAGATTCCGAAGCCAACCTGAAAATCACGCAAGACTATTACGATGCCGGTTTGGTCGCCCTCTCCGATGTGCTCGAAGCCCAAACCCTTCTCAAACAAAGCCGCGATGAATTGACCGACAGCCGCGTGGAGTATCGGATTAATTTGGTGACTTATAGGCAGTTGACGGAGCAGTAATGCCTTTTTCTTCAACGTCAAATTCTTGAAATCACTTCCTATTTCTTCCTGTAAACCAACCCTTTTTGCTCCCAAAGGGGCTTTTCTATTGTGTTGACAATGTTGATGAAACGGTCGAATGAAACTCCCGAAACGGAGTCGTTTGAGGCGTTCCAAGCCCGTTCAGCCACACCGAGGGCCTTGGGAAGCATCTGGTAGGTGACATCATCGAAGCTGCGGAGCTGCGACGACCATAATTGCGCCTGCACTCCGATAATATCGCCCTTGTAGTTCTTGGGCTGAAGGTCAAAGGCTTTGCGCTCGTCCAAATAACCCGCCCACGAAAGGCCGATTTCGTTGGGATTGTCGTTGTAGGCAAGGTCGAGATAGGTGTAAGCCGCAGGCGAAAGCACCACAGGAAAGCCTTCAATACCATCTGTGTTCCAAACATTTAGAAAATATAAGGACCGCTTGAGCCGTTTTTCCGTTTCGGGTTTCAAGCCTCGGGCTATGTCCTCCCAACCGGCAAGGCGAATGTTTCGCGCTTCGGCCAAATCGAGCATACCGTTGATGAAAATCTCCTTCATCTCGTGGCGGTCGCGACCCGACCATGCGCCATCGGGCACTTCATCACCACCGATGTGGATGGCGGGCAATGGCACTCCTGCCTCTTGGTGCAGACGAATGACCTCATCGAAGACAATGCCGTAGAACTTATAAACACTTGGCAAATAAACACTTAACACATTATCAGTAAAGTCCTGCGCCGACCAATAATGCGAGGTGTCGGCAGGGTCTTGCAGGCGGAAACTGCTGTCGCCTGTGCGTCGTTCATAGGCTTGCATCGCCTTGATGGATGCCCTCGAATGGCCCGGCGTGTCAAACTCGGGAATCACCCTAATACGGCGTTCCCAAGCATAACGAAGGATGTGTTTGTATTCCTCTGCGCTATAGAAAGTTACATTGCCAATGCGTCCGTTGGCCGAAGGTTTCAGTGCCGCTGATTCTTGTAGGTTCCAATCGGGCAAGGCGTGGTGCGCACCATATTCCGTTAGTTCAGGCAAATCCTTGATTTCCAAGCACCATGACTCGTCGTCGGCGATATGGAAATGCAAGGTGTTGAGTTTCCATGAGGCCATCAGGTCCAAGATCGCAAGCACCTCGTTCACCGTGCGGAAGTCGCGCACCACATCGAGCATGAAGCCCCGATATGGCAAGTCGGGCCAGTCCTCAATGGTCATTGGTTGTAAAGGTTTTGGCAGCTTGGCGAGGGTGGTTTGGGCGTAAAATGCCCCGTCCTCGTCATCGGCCTTTACTTTCGGTTCCCCATCCTCCCCTATCGTGATGCGATACCATCCGGCGCAATGCGTTTCGGACGTTTCCATCGGTTCAATGCCGTACTGCACCCGCTTCACTTGTGGAATAAGGTTGGCAGGCTGGACTTCATAATGGCTTGAAGAACCATCTTTATTCACCTCTTTTTCAGGAAGTTCCAAATAATGATAGCTTGTTTCCAACGGTCTGTCGGGTTTCCCTTTTTGTTGTAAGACAAAGGCTTCAGGAGCCCATGAATGTCGAGGCAACGGACGGCCGTAATACTTCAGCGTGACGGTTCCGCTTGTTGGAATGTCGATGTACCACGATGTGCCTTGATAGTGGTTCATCGCAGGGCCTTCCACGGAGGTCTTGCCATCGAAAAGCTCCTGAAACCACACCCGCGAGCCTTGGGGCACATTGCGAAGCACGAGGGTATGCAAGGCTTGGCCGTTGGCCTCAGTCGGGCCTTCGGTCCATTCCGCTGTTGGCACGCGACCGCAAGCCATAGTCAACAAAATCAAAAGAAAGAAAAGTGCTTTGCTCATCAGCGATTTTTTCTCTAATTCCTTCATTTTTCTCAGGTTTGGATTGCAAAATTACAAAAAATGCACTTTTTTTCAAAAATATCGCTTGCGATATAAAAATAATGTGTACTTTTGCATCGTGAACGATATAAATTTGTGCGATGGAATACGAACAACTCAAATTGGACAACCAACTTTGCTTCAGGCTTTACACGGCTTCGCGCCTCACGACGGGGGCCTATCATCCCTATCTTGAACCGTTGGGCATCACCTATCCGCAATACCTTGTATTATTGGTGCTTTGGGAAAAGGACAGGCAACCCGTGAACGACATTGCACGCCGATTGATGTTGGAAACCAACACCGTCACCCCGCTTTTGCAGCGTATGGAAAAAGCCGGGCTGATAGTGCGCACCAAAGGCCAAGAGGACTCGCGCCAGCGCATCGTTTCACTGACGAAAAAAGGCATCGAAATGCGTGAACAGGCCAAGCACATCCCCGAATGTCTTGCCACCGACATCATCCAAAAAACAGGAGAAGAGGAAGAATTCGCCAAGATGATTCCTTCCCTCGACAAACTCATTGAAGGACTGAAACAAACAAACAATTAAACAATTAATCAATCAACAAATCGAAGATTCAACGAAGTTAATTAAACATCAAAAATCATGGACAAACAAAAATCAATCAATGCGTTACAATTTTTCGTAACCAACCTTTCCAATCAGGCTTTTGGCCACAAACTGCAAGGCAAGGTCTTTGCCGACCAAGGCTTTGAGAAACTCGGTGCCAAATACATGGGCCACCACGACGAGGAAATGGGCTGGGTCGACAAGTTCATCGGTCGCCTCCTTGATCTCGGCGGCGAACTGAAACACGAAATGCGCCCCGAAGGAAAACTCTTCACCGACCCCTGCGAATACATCAAATGCGACCTTCAGGTCTCCGTTGACGGCATCGAACTCCTCCGCAAGTGCATGAACGACCTTTGCGAAGATGTCACCACTTTCGACATTATGAAAGAATATCTGAAAGACGAAGAGGAAGACATGTACTGGAGCGAGACCCAACTCGACCTCATCGAGAAGATTGGCTATCAGAATTGGCTCATCAAACAAATGTAAAAAACATGAACAAAAGTATCACCTGCGCAATCGTCGGCCTCATGATAATGATGACCGCTTGCGCACAAAACACGAAAAAAATGGCTACGATTTATGACTTTAAGGCCCTGAACAACAAGGGCGAAGAGGTGGACATGGCGCAATATCGCGGTAAGGTCCTGATGATTGTCAATACTGCCTCGAAGTGCGGTTTCACTCCTCAATATGACGGCTTGGAAGCCCTCTACAAGAAGTATCAAGACCAAGGTTTTGTGATTCTTGGCTTCCCCTGCGACCAATTCAAGCACCAAGAGCCCGGCACCGACGAGGAAATCGCCGAGTTCTGCCGCCTCAACCACGGCGTGACCTTCCCGTTGATGAAGAAAATCGACGTGTTTGGCGAGAACGCCCACCCCATCTTCAAGTATCTGACCCAACAAGTGCCCGACGAAGAAGTCCACGGCTTGGCAGACAAAGCCACGATGAAACTCGTCGACAGCCTGAGCAAGTCCGAAGGCCGCAAAGACGGCGAAATCCGCTGGAATTTCACCAAGTTCCTCATCTCGAAAGACGGTAGCATCATCAAGCGTTTCCCGCCCGTAACGAAGCCAGAAGAGATGGAGGCCGAAATTGAGGCCATGCTGAAGTGAGATTTTCAATGGTCATGGTAATCAGAAATAAATCAAAGAATCAAACAACATTAAAACAGAACAAAAATGGAAGCAAAAGATCAAGTGCTGCAAGCCATGCGCGAAATTGGCGCACCCGTCAATGCGGGCAAAATCGCTGAAGTGACTGGCCTCGACCGCAAGGTGGTCGACAAGGCCTTCGATGCGCTGAAGAAAGAAGGCGCCATCGTGTCGCCCGTCCGCTGCAAGTGGGAACCGGCCAAATGATGTAGAAATCCAACACGAAAAAATGGATCTCAGTGCCTATATGTCGGAGAGCATCCGCAACATCATGGCGACAGCCTACCTGAACGTGCTGGGCAATCCCCGCGAAGCGCGTTTTGTGGCACGGATGCAGCGCGTAATGGGCAAAACTGAACGGCGGCGCAAAGCGCTCCTCGAAAAAGAGGGACTCGTGGTGCCGCCGTTCCTCATTGCCAGCATCGCCACCACTTGCAACTTGCAGTGCAAAGGCTGCTATGCCCGCAAAAACGGCATTGCCGGCGACACACCTGCCAAAGCCACCCTATCGCCCGAACAATGGAGCGCCATTTTCAACGAAGCCGCCGAATTAGGCGTCAGTTTCTGTCTTCTTGCCGGAGGCGAACCCCTCACACGGCGCGACTTGTTGGAAAGTGCCGCCAAAATCGAGGACATCATCTTCCCCGTCTTCACCAATGGCACACTCATCGGGGCACTCTACACCGACTTCTTCAAACGCCACCTCAACATGGTTCCCGTCATCAGCATTGAGGGCGAGGTGGCAGCCACCGACAACCGTCGCGGAAAGGGCGTTTTCCAGCGTGCGCTGCTCTCGATGGAGATGCTCCAGAAAGAGAAACTTTTCTTCGGCACCAGCATCACCGTCACCACGGAGAACTACCGCGAAGTGACCTCCGAGGAATTTCTCTCGCATCTTGTTTCGTTGGGTTGCCGCCTCGTGTTTTATGTGGAATACGTGCCTTTCGACGAAAGCACCGAGCATCTTGCCTTCCGCGATGAACATGTGGCCGCGATGGAACAAATTCTGGAAATGCGTCGCGAGCAGTTCAAGGAGATGATTTTCCTGAGTTTCCCCGGCGACGAGAAAGCCCTCGACGGCTGTATGGCTGCCGGACGAGGCTTCTTCCACATCGGTCCTGACGGCAGTGCCGAGCCATGCCCCTTTTCGCCCTTCAGCGACCGCAACGTGGCGCAAACGGGCCTCCGCGATGCCATAGCATCACCCCTTTTCAGCAAAATCCGCGACGCTCGCGCCCTCGGCTGGGAACACACCGGCGGCTGCACCCTCTATGAGCACCGCAACGAAGTGAAAAAGATGCTTTTGTAGACTTGTCACGCTTTTTCCCTTGTAATTTAAGCGGAATTTTCAATACCTTTGCGGCATGAAAACCGATAGACAAATCGCTGCGGCGGCTGCCGCGTTTGCCGAGAGATGGCAAGGAAGAGGATATGAACGCGGCGAGTCGCAATTGTTTTGGACGGACTTGCTTTCGAATGTCTATGGCGTGGAAAACCTGCCTGATTTCATCCGCTACGAGGAACGAGTGAACAGTATGGTGGATTCCACCAACTTCATCGATGGGCACATCCCTTCGACGAGGGTGCTCATCGAGCAGAAATCCATCGACAAGGACTTACGCGCCCCCATTCCGCAAAGCGAGGGCGGCAAACTCACGCCTTTCCAGCAAGGCAAGAAATATGTGGCCAACCTGCCGCTGTCGCAGCATCCGAAGTGGATTGTGACCTGCAACTTCAAGGAATTTCTGGTTTACGACATGGAACAGCCCAACGGCGAGCCTGAGCAAATCTTCCTGAAAGACTTGGGCAAGGAATATTACCGCTTGCAGTTCCTCGTCGATGCCAAGAGCGAACACATCACCAAGGAGATGCGGGTCTCGATGAAGGCCGGCGAGATTGTCGGCAAGATTTACGATGCCTTGCTGGAGCAATATGACGACACCTCGGCTGAGGCTTTGCGATGGCTGAATATCCTTTGCGTGCGCATCGTGTTCTGCCTATATGCTGAGGATGCAGGCGTGTTCAGGCACGACCAATTCCATGATTTCCTCAACGGCTATAATGCCGAGGACCTCAGTGATGCTTTGTTGAAGCTGTTCAAGGTGCTCAACACCCCTTTGGAGAAGCGCAGCAAGTATCTGAAGGACGACTTGAAGGCCTTCCCCTATACCAACGGCGGCTTGTTTGAGGAAGAGATTGAGATTCCGCAATTCACGGAAGAACTGAAACAAACCTTGCTCCAAAACGCCAGCCTCGATTTCGACTGGAGCGAGATTTCGCCCACCATCTTTGGGGCCGTGTTTGAAAGCACTTTGAATCCCGAAACACGCCGCAACGGTGGAATGCACTACACGAGCATCGAGAACATCCACAAGGTGATTGACCCGCTGTTTTTGAACGACTTACGCCGTGAATTGGATGAAATTCTTGAAGAAAAAGTGGAGAAAACCCGCTTGCGCCACCTCGATGAATATCAGGACAAATTGGCTTCGCTCACCTTCCTCGACCCCGCTTGCGGCAGCGGCAACTTCCTGACCGAAACCTACCTGAGCCTGCGCCGATTGGAGAATGAAATATTTCGCGAAAAGTATCATGGCCAGATGATGATGGGCGAGTTCTTGAACCCCATCAAGGTGAGCATCAACCAGTTCTATGGCATAGAAATCAACGACTTCGCCGTCACCGTGGCCACCACCGCCCTATGGATTTCGGAGGCCCAAATGCTCGCCGAAACCGAGCGCATCATCCAACACGACATCGACTTCCTGCCGCTGAAAAGCTATGCCAATATCAAGGAAGGCAATGCGTTGAGGCTTCCTTGGGATGAATGGGAATCGGAAAAGAAAGTGCCGACCATTTTCGCCAAACAAACTGTAGCCTACACCGACTTGTCCAAGATTGCACCAACAATGGCAAGCGAACCTTTGTATTACAACAATTTGGAGATACATACGGAATCGGTTCAAGTCCTTCCCAAAAAGAAACCAACAACCTATCATGTACGATTTGACTACGTTATGGGCAATCCGCCGTTTGTGGGGGCAAGGCTTATGTCTGAATCACAAAAGAACGATGTACTGTCGGTTTTTGGCAATATGAAGAACGTTGGAAACCTCGACTATGTGAGTTGTTGGTACAAGAAGGCAGCCGCCCTTTTGCAAGGCACGAACACTCACGCCGCATTGGTATCAACCAACTCCATCACCCAAGGTGAACAAGTCGCAATCCTTTGGAAAGCATTGGCCAAAATGGGAATAAGAATTGATTTCGCCTATCGTACTTTCCGTTGGGACAGCGAAACAGAAATCAAGGCACATGTGCATTGTGTCATAGTTGGCTTCAGTTGCTCAGAAAGCGTAAAAGAAAAGACGATTTATCTCAATGATTCCCAATCGATTGCAGCAAGCAATATCAATGGCTATCTGATTGACTCGCCGGATGTCTTTGTGGAAAGCAGAAAGATTCCGTTGTCGCAAGTTCCAGAAATGCTGTTTGGTAGTATGCCTAATGACGGAGGGAATTTCATTTTAAGCGAAGAGGAAGTTGCGGTGATGAAATCCAAATATCCAGAAAGCGAAAAGTTTATCAAGAAGTTTTTGGGGGCGGAAGAGTTCATCAACAACAAGAAACGCTATTGTTTGTGGCTTGTTAATGCAAGCCCGGCAGAGATGAGAAAAATTCCTCCGATTATGGAGAGAGTTGCGAATGTGCAGAAATTAAGAAGTGAGAGCAAACGTGCAGCAACCCAAAAGCTGGCAGCCACTCCAACGCTTTTTGGTGAAATACGTCAGCCTGTAAGCGGAACATATCTTTTGGTTCCAAGTACATCATCCGAAAAGAGAAGATATGTTCCTCTTGGCTTTCTTGATTGCAATGTGATTTCCAGCAACGCAAATCTGATTGTTCCCAACGCCTCATTATATCATTTTGGAATCCTCACCAGCAATGTCCACATGGCATGGATGCGAGCGGTTTGCGGTCGATTGGAAATGCGTTACCGTTACAGTGCGTCTATCGTGTACAACAACTTCCCTTGGCCTACTCCCACGGAAGCACAGAAAGCCAAAATAGAACAAACCGCTCAAGCCATCCTTGACGCTCGCAACAAATTCCCAGATTGCAGTCTTGCCGACCTTTACGATGAGGCTGCCATGCCACCTGAGCTACGCAAAGCTCATCAAGAAAATGACCGCGCTGTCATGGCTGCGTATGGTTTCAACATCAAGATGAGTGAAAGCGAGTGTGTAGCAGAACTATTCAAAATGTATCAAAAAATGGCGCAACTTTCAAATTGATTGTTGACGAAAACATTAAATCAAACATAACAACTTATGATGAAAACTTTTGTAACTGCATTGGTGGCTGTAATTCTAATCGGCTGCTCTACGCCTCAACAACAGGAACAAAACAATGAAACCATGAATAAGGAAAACAAAGAATTGACCACATTCGACGTGCAGAAAGATTATCAGAAGGAGTCGCCGAGATAGTCTTGCAACCCTCGTTTAAGCTTCAGGATATGAAATGAACAGCCTCCCTTCCAAAACCAAAGCACTGATTGGCGTCAGTTTCCGTGAGTTTGCCAAATATGCCTTGCCGAGCATTATAGGGATGCTCATCGTGGGTTTGCAGACCATCATCGACGGGCTTTTTGTGGGTCGTGGCGTAGGCGCTTTGGGGCTTGCCGCCGTCAACATCGCCATGCCACTCATCAGCTCAATGCTGAGCGTGTCCATCATGATTATTTCAGGCGGTATCGTCATCACTGGCATTGCCAAAGGACGGGGTGACGAGACGCGAGCAAAAGGCTACACTTCGCTTACTTTTGTCACATTGTTGGTCACCATCGCTGTGCTTTCCGTCTTGGTCGGCGTTTTCCTCAAGCCCTTATGCTATTTCCTTGGCAGCAATGACGAAGTGTATCCTTTTGTCCGTCAATATCTTGGCATTATCGGTTGCGGTTTCATCTTCTACTGCATCCCCAACTTCACGGAGGCCTTCACCCGCCTCAACGGGAAACCCAATTGGGTATTTGTCAGTGGGGTCATTTGCTGTGTGGTGAACATCGTCTTGGACTATTTCTTCGTGCTGCGTTTCGGATGGGGCGTGGCGGGAGCCGCGATAGCCACCTGCGTGGCCAACACCACGGCAGCTTTGGTATTGTTTCGGTTTGTCCGTTTCGGCAAGATGATGGGCGGGCGAAAGGAAATCAAAAAGATGTTTTTCAACGGCTCGTCAGAGATGTTGACTTCGGTTTCGGCGGCGGTCACGACCTATATTTTCAATCTCGTGTTGATGCGCGAGATTGGCACGAAAGGCGTGGCAGCGTTCACCATCGTTTGCTACCTCAACTTCATCGTCAACATGTCGATTTTCGGGTTGTCGCAGGCCTTGTATCCCTTGATGTCTTACAGCGTCGGTGCCCAAAACCACAGAAGAGTCAAATCGTTATTGGCCAATGCCTTGCTGCTCGGAGGTGGCATCGGCATTGGGGTTTATCTGCTCGTTTTGGTTTTCAAGCACGGCATTGCGAGTGCCTTCAGCAACGGCGACATGGAGTTGCAGACACTGACCACCGTGGCGACCACCTACGTCACGCTGCATTATTTGGTTTCTTTCTTCAACATTGTGGCTTGCAGTTTCCATACCGCCATAGAGCGACCCTTGGAGTCGGTGGTCATCGCCCTCTGCCGAAGCATCGTCTTCGTGCTGATTCCCATGTTTTTGCTCACCCCCATCATTGGCCAGAAAGGCATCTGGCTCAGTATGCCCATCGCCGAGCTGCTGACGTTGACGGTGAGCATCCCGCTTGTGCTGGTTTCGCTGAAACGGTTGACACGAACAATTGAAATCCTACACCAAGGAAACCAACTTCCGAGGCTGGATTGGGATGGGATATGAGTTTGCGTTTTGATTAAAAATCCTACCTTTGCAGTCTAATCTAAAATCATCATGGGTATCACCATCGGTTTGTTAATCCCTTTGTTGGGCACGATGCTTGGCGCGGCTTTTGTCTTTTTCATGAAAAAGGATATGTCGGCGCGTTTGCAGAAATCGTTGTTAGGCTTTGCTTCGGGCGTGATGGTGGCGGCCTCGGTGTGGTCGCTGCTCATTCCGGCCATTGAGATGCGGGCGGAGAGCGGCAGTTGGGCGGTATTGCCTGCTGCCATAGGTTTCCTTGCGGGTGTCGGTTTCTTGCTGCTTTTGGACGAACTCACACCTCACCTGCACCTTGGCTCTTCAAAGCCCGAGGGACCGCGTTCCAAACTCTCCCGAACGGCGATGTTGGCTTTGGCCGTCACCATCCACAACCTGCCCGAGGGCATGGCCGTGGGCGTGGTGTTTGCCGCCGCCTCTCAAGGGGCTGGAGGTGTGTCGTTGGCGGGTGCCGTGGCCGTTTCGCTCGGCATCGCCATCCAAAACATCCCTGAAGGGGCCATCATCTCCTTGCCGATGTGCGCCGAGGGCAACAGCAAATGGCGCTCGTTCCTCATTGCCAGTCTGAGCGGTGTTGTGGAGCCGTTGGGCGGTTTATTAGTAGTGCTATTGGCCGCATGGCTTATGCCGATACTGCCATATATGTTGGCTTTCGCCGCCGGTGCCATGTGTTATGTGGTGGTCGAGGAACTGATACCTGAAGCCTCGTCGGGAGAACATTCCAACCTCAGCACCATCGGCTTCGCCGTTGGTTTTGTGCTGATGATGGTGTTGGATGTGGTGATGGGGTGAATCACCCAATGGGCACCGTCAGCTTGAAAACGATATTGCGACCCATGTTGAAAACACCTCGTCTTCCAGTCACGACATTCCAATCCGCATATTTCAGGCGGCTCAAATGGTCTTGGTAGCAAACATCCGCGAGGTTGTCGACAATCAAGCTCAATTCGGCGACTTTCTTGCCTTTGATCAAGATTTCGGTTCCAGCCGAAAGCCCTAACAAGAGGTAAGATGGAGTGGCCGTCTCGGTGTCGTAGGCCGCATAATAATGGTCTTGCTTCAGGCACCAGTCCATGCGGGCGGCAAAATAGGCGTTGTTGAACACCTTGCCGTCGTGGGTGAGTTCGTATTTCACATCTGCCGAAAGGCGCGGCGCCGGCGTCATCGGAAGCCATCGCGTTTCCTCGGGCTGGTGCAGCAACTGGGCATTGACATACGAAAACGCCGCCCCAACATGAAGGGCATGGAAAGGATGAATGTCCACACCCGCCTCAAAGCCCATCAGCATTGCCTCGCCCTGAGCGTAAGCGAAAGTCATCAGGTCAGGCTCGATGATACTGTCGATACGATGCAGATAGATGTAGTTGCTGATGTGGTTGGCAAACAATGCGGCGTTCAACTCAAAATAGCGCGTGGCATAATTCAGGCCCAAGTCGGCCTGCAAACTATACTCCGGCTTAAAGTTGTGGTTTCCAACCTCATACCTCAACGAGCCTTCGTGCTCGCCATTGGAAGCCAACTCGCTGATGTTGGGCGCACGGTAGCCTCGGGCAAGATTGAGTTTCAAATCCAGCCCTTCCGCAACTTCGCAAGTCGCGCCCAAACTGCCCGTGACGCCTTGGAAATGCCGCGTAAAGTCCTCAAAACGCACCTCATCATCCTCTATCAGACCCTTCGCATCCAAATAACGGTAGTCAAAGCGAAGTCCTCCACTTAAATTCCAGAGGCCCAGTATTTTGGAAGCCGTGGCATACACGCCTGCATCAAACAAGGCATAATCGGGGATGAGGTATTCTTCGCCCAAATTGATGGATTTCTGCCCCATGCCGTTCAATCCCGTCGAGAATTTCCAGCCTGCTTTCTCTTCCGAGACATAGCGGATGTCGTAGTTCAGCGTGTGCAGTTGCAGATAAAGGCCATATTCGTCCGCTGACTCCTCAAACTCCTTGCGGCGGTTCTGCTGATAGCCCGCAATCACTTTCAAATATCCCGAAGACAGGTTGATGAAACTTTCGGCAACCGCCTTGTAGTGATTCACCCGCTGATAAGGCAAACCGTGGCGATACGACAGCAAGTTTCCATCCTCTGAGAGCAATTCGCCCGTCACCGTGTCGCGCTCGCCTTCCACGATGCTCGGGGTGAGGTTGTAATACCCGAATTTCAAGTTGGTGAAGCCCCAATTGCGCATCAGTCCCGCTTTGAGCGAAAAGGCGCGTTCACCGAATTGGGAATTAGGCACATAGCCGTCATAACGATTTCTGTAGGCATGGGCATGTTTTTCGCTGAATCGGGCATCCCAAGTAAAGCCTTTCTGGTTTCCGGCAAGATTGAACGAAGCCCCCAGCAAGCCGTTATTTGTTTGATATTCAGCATTTATCTTGCCTTTTATAGTGCCGTCAGGCAGGGTCGGCATACTTTTGAACACCAACACGCCGCCCATAGCATCGGAGCCATACATGAGGCTGGCCGGGCCTTTCAGAATCTCCACCGAGCCGACCTCGTTGGCATCGATTTCTATGCCGTGTTCGTCGCCCCATTGCTGGCCTTCCTGACGAATGCCATCGTTGACGACCACAATGCGGTTGTAGCCCAGCCCACGGATGACGGGCTTCGAAATGCCGCTTCCCGTGGTGATTTGCGACACGCCCGGCTGCTTGGCGATGGCATCAATCAGATTGGCGGACGACAACTGATGCAGTTCCTTGGCATGAAGCATCAAAATGGGCATGGGTGTCTCTTTCATTTTCATGTCGCCCACGGCACCTGTCACCGTCACTTCCTTCAATTCCAAATGCCTGAAAAACATATCGGTAGAGTCAGGCAAACTCTGAGCCGCCATTGGCAATACATACGCCAATGACAAGCCTATTAATAATGATTTTTTCATTTTAGTCTTGTTGTTAAATTATAAATACAGTAAATTGATTCTCTGATATTTACAACAAGATAGGCGGGGCGCGTGAAAGGAAATTCTGTTTGAAAACCCCAAAAGAGGATTCATCCGTCAAAACGGCCTTCACCTTGATTTCCGGCCTGTTGACCATCACGGCCATTTGTGGAGTCTCTTCGTATGCAACTTGCTGAAACAGACAAAGCTGACAGCCGTCTTCATCCACTTCCGACGCATGTTGCTCTTCAACCGCATCAGTGTGTTTCAAGGGATTAGCATGGACATGAAACGACGACAACAACCATATCGGCAAGTAGATTGCCAATAGGAATAACGCCATTTTTGTCTTGCATCGTTTCATTAATCACTGTTTTCGACGGGGCAAAAGTATGGATTTTTGAAACACCAATAAAAATGAGTTGGATATTTAACTTTGCTTGAAACAGCATTAAAACTGCCTCTTTTGCTGAAATATTACTATTTTTGCAACTCAAAAAAGATGGTCATGTGCAAATACAACGAGATAGAAACTATTGAACTGCCCAACGGCAAAACGGTGAAGGAAGTAAATGAGGCTGTAAGGCGCGAAGTGGAACGCATCTATTTGGAATCGTGGCTACAAGGGGTTTCCGTACCGTTTTTCGATGATGACGGCACCACTTATCTTGCCAATCCAGACGGGAGCGAGGATAAAGTAACTCTCGACCGCAACACACGCACCTATAACATAATCACGCGCACAGCCAAACCCGGTTGCGGCAGATACGCTTACCTGATGCCGTAAAACATGGAACGCAGGCCAGAATTTACCGTAATAGCCGGACCAAACGGCGCTGGGAAGAGCAGACTATGCCCCTTTTATGTCAGCATAAAATCATTCGATGGCGACAAACTCGCCTTGAATCTCCGCAAAGAGCATCCTGATTGGCCTGAGCACTGGATTAGTGGAACTGTGGCTTCTGAATTGGAAAAGCAGAAAACCCTTGCACTTGAACAACGAAAAGACTTCGCTTTCGAGACCAATTTCTCCAACGAAATGGTTATCAATATGATACATGATTTTAAAGATGCAGGATATAAGATTTCTCTCTGCTATTTTGGTTTGTTATCCGAAAACGAGAGCGTAAGCCGCGTGATTTTAAGAACGCAGACAGGCGGTCACGATGTTTCGGACGAGGTAATCCGCTTCAACTTCAACGAAGGTTTGAAGAACGTGAAAAAGCATCTTCGCCTTTTTGAAAACCTTACTTTCATTGACGGCAATTCCGACTTTGGAAAGATTGTAGCATTGCACATCGAAAAGAATGGCAAACATGAAGTTATGAACGACCCTCCGCTATGGTTTAAGGAGAATTTCGAAAAACCATTTGCCGCTTTGGTTAGCCAAAAATGAAAAAAGTTTCCGGCAAGCGGCAGTTTTTCAAATCAATCACTCCTTCCCCATCAGCATCACGCGCTCCTCTTTCTTGAAGCCGAATCTTTCATAGAAAGCGGGCAAGACACCCTCGCGGGCGGTAATCAGATGGAAGCCTACAATGCCCTGCGCCTTGAGGTCGGCGAGGCATTGCTCAAGCAATTGGCTGGCGATGCCTTGGCGTTGGTATCGGGGCGCAACGGCGAGGTCGTTGATCTCGAAGGTGCGGCCATAATGGAACAGCATGGAAGTGCCCAAAATGAAGCCTGCCACTTCGCCATTCACGACACATTCCAAGCCGTAATGCTGTTGGCTTTCAAGCAGTTCACGGACATGGATGGTGGCATCTTCCACCGACCAGTTGTCGTTCCACGGCTCGCCCGAAAACGCCGCCGCATAGATGGCGCCATATTGGTTCAAATGCTCAATAGTAATGGGGCTGATGATGATGTTTTGCATAAGGGATATTTTCGGCAAAGATATTGGTTTATTGTGAATATTCGTACCTTTCTCTTCATCTCTGTTTCCTTCGAAACTCCATCATGGATTGTCCCGTAGCGTTGCGGAAGAAGCGGCAAAGGTAGGAAACATTGTCGTAGTTCATACGGGCGGCGATTTCCTCTACGGTGAGGTCGGTTTCAGCAAGGTAGCGTTTGAGTTCATAGATGACCGTGTCGTTGATGAGGGCTTTGGTGGAGG
>CAMVCZ010000011.1 GCA_947166105.1 uncultured Bacteroidales bacterium | reverse complement strand
AGATGTCAATGAACCAACTTTATTCTAATGTCTAATAATAACGCAACAGTACTAATTTGAAATGACCAAATTGTTTGCCGCATCCAACACTTCTTTTATCGCTCGCCTTTTTGATACACTTTTCTCCCAAGAAATGCTAGAGTCTATTACACTTATTTTCAATTCCATAATAATACTACATTTTGCGGCAAAGATTCCGATGTTCATCAATTACTCTTATAAAGGCACAAAGATAGGGAATTTTCGGGAAAGTAGCGATGTAATTACAAATTCAGGCAAAGCTTGGTTTTGCGTATTTTCAACATTTGAAACTTATAGGTTGCGCATTTCAAAATAAAGTAGTATTTTTGCACCTATCTCCATCCCAAAAAGGAGATTGAACCATGACACAAGAAGAAGCCATTGCTCGTTTGAGCCGTTATCAGTCGGAAACGCCCTCGGTTTGGCGCAAAGAGGAAGAGAAACGCCGTCAGGCCAAAGCCGAAGGCTGGCTGCAATACTCTCGCAAAATCGCCATCAAACTGGCTCTTGCAATGAAACAGCAAAACCTTTCAAGACAAGACGTTGCGGAGCGAATGGGATGCTCGCCGCAATATGTTTCCCGTCTTTTGAAAGGCGAAGAGAACCTCTCGTTGGAAACCATTTGCAAATTGGAGGATGCGCTCAACATTGCGATTTTGCAGTACGAGTTTGCTTGATTATCCTACCAGCCACCACTTCCGGATAATCCACAAGCAACTGCCCGTGGTTCATCTTTGGGAAGACCTCCACGTGGGCATCAGGGCATAATTGAAGCAAATGCTTGGCCTGCGGCTTGGCCACGAAAGCCTCCTTAGTGCCATACCAATAATGAATGTCAGCCCCGTGAATGGATTCTAATTTGTTGGTATAGACATCCTTATAACCATCACGCACCGCCTTTCCCTTCCCGTAGGGCCACACTTTCTTACATTCATCCAACAGCACATCGAAATAGTGGGAATGGAACACAAATTTCCAGAAACTTGTGCAATGATAGCAAGTCCACACGTTCAAACTTTGATAATATCGAAGCGGGTCCACGCTCCACTTGGGCAGGGGCAGCAAGGGCGCCGCGTCCATAATGGCGTGGTCGATCACGATTTCGTTCCGTTCCAACATTCGGGACAGTATCTTCCCACCCAAAGAAAGGCCGTAGGCAACGTCCAAATGCCCATTCAGGTTTTCCCGAATGTATTGAGCCGTCTGAACAGCCTGATCATCGACAGAGGTAAAACGAGACTTCTGGCCGAGCAGGAATCCGTCAATACCAACTGCGACAATGTAGAATTTGTCTTTCAGAAGTTCTATCAAGGGCAGGAATATCTCGTGCGACACACCCAGCCCTGGTATCAACAGCAGGCTCTGGTTTTCTTTATTTCCGTAGGTGTCGAATGCCATAGCACAAAATTACAAAAAAATCATTACTTCCAACCAAATCCACCCTTTTTTGATGAGATTTGGCTGAAACTAATGCAGTTTTTGCGTTAGTTCCAACCAAATCTATGTGTTTTTGGGTAGATTTGGTTGAAACTATGTACACAAACCATCGATTTAAGCAAGATTCGGATGGCAGATTATAAAAGATTTCTTCGCAAAGCAAATCCCCATAAACAAAGAATTTGTATTTTTGCCACAAATATACTGAACATGCCTTCCTCAAATCCATCTGCAATATCTAACGGTCTCCGATATTTGGACGACAGAGGTTGGTCGGAACTTATCGACTCCCGATGGACGATTGATGTGCGGGAAGAATTGGAACGGTCTGGCCTTGGATTGACTGAAGATGAGATTATTGAGATTTGCAACGTTGCCATTGTGCCCGAGCCTGATTGGGACACTAAAGAGCGATTGAATTTAGACGATTATTGGCCAACTCAACAAGACCAAATCAACACATCAATAAAATACAATGCTTTTTCGAAGCATACACTCCAACTGATTGACAATTACATAAATGACATACAAAATGGATCGACAAACTTTCCTCGATACACTATTCCAGAGCATGCAGGATTCTGCAAGGGAGGTTCGGCTCTTATTGGGGCGTCCGTCGTCGCGAGCTACGCGAGAACAAGCCTTGAAACAAGTGGAGATGCTGAAAGCGGCAAAAGAAGCCCAAGCAATTGGGAAATAGACGAATTGCAAGAGAAACTCATTGAACAGTGGGCAAAAGCAGCACACCTGTGGGTCGAAGGAACTGATGAAATCTTGACAAGCGCCCTCGGCCCGATAATAGCCCAAGGAGCCGAAGCCAAGGTTTATTACAGGGAAGGCGACACTTCCGTAGCCAAGGAACGTGCGTCTATTTATTCCACCACACAGAAAGCACTTGAAGCCATTGCCCTTCACAACTACTTGTTTCCTGAAACAGCAATGCACGTAATAGGCTTCACTCGCGACTCCGATGGCCTTTTCCGAATCATTCTTACACAGAACTATATCCAATGCCTCCGACTTGCTTACAAAGAAGAAATCGACGAACTGGCATTCTCAAAGGGTTTCCGCGATAATCATTCGGGGCAAGGAGTCAATTACATTTCGGACCGCATTGCTTTAGAAGACATGCACCCTGCAAATGTCTTTATTGACGATATTAGTGCAAAACCCATCTGCATCGACTGTATTGTGAAATTCGTAAAATAGTATAATCACAGTTAAGCCATGAACACCCTTTCGGTCGTCATCATCACCTTCAACGAGGAACGCAACATCAAGCGCTGCCTTGATTCCGTCGCGCCTGTGGCCGACGAAATCATCGTCGTGGACAGCCATTCCACCGATGCGACCGAGGCCATCTGCGACCGCTACGACGTGAAGTTCTTCACCCAAGACTGGATCGGCTACATCGGCCAAAAGAACCTCGCCAACGACCTCGCCACCTGCGACTTGATTCTTTCCATCGATGCCGACGAAGCACTTTCAAAAGAACTGGCAGAATCTATACAAAAGATTAAGAATCAAGATATTGAGAGTAAGGCTTTTTCGATGAACCGACTGATGAACTATTGCGGGAAATGGATTCGGCACTGCGGCTGGTATCCTGACACGAAAGTGCGGATTTTCAAGCGCGGACAGGCAGAATGGACGGGCAAAAAGGTGCATGAAACTTTGTCGCTTACCGAAAACACCGAAATTGTCCACCTCAACGGCGACCTGTTTCATTATTCGTATTACAGCCCGGAGGAACACCGGCGGCGAATAGAAAAATACGCCCTCCTCTCCGCCGAGGAGATGGCCGAAAGCGGAAAACACCCCAGCGCAGCTTCGGCATACCTCCACGCGGGATGGAAATTCCTCCGCGACTATGTTTTCAAAGCAGGGTTTTTGGACGGCGGCAAGGGCTGGACTATCTGCAAAACCAACGCTTACGGGGTTTGGTATAAATACAAGAAGGCCAGAGCTTTATGAACACAAGTTTCTCCATACTCATCCCCACTTGGAACAACCTTCCTTACCTTCGGCTGTGCATCGAGAGCCTGCGCAAAAACTCCGACTTCAGGCATCAGATTATCGTCATGGTGAACGAAGGAAGCGACGGCAGTTTGGAATGGGTTTCAGGCCAGCCTGACCTTGAGTTGATTCATTCCTCCGAAAACATCGGAATCTGTTACGGACTGAATGTCTGCCGATTACGGATAACAACCCCTTACATCGTCTACGCCAACGACGACATGTATTTTCTGCCGCATTGGGATTCGCGCCTGAACGAAGCCATTGAACATGCTGGCACAAAGGAGTTTATGCTCTCCGCAACAATGATTGAGCCGCGCGGCGACAATCCTTGTTGCGTGATTGCCGATTTTGGCGACAACACTGACAATTTCCAAGAAGAAAAGTTGCTGCAAGCCACAGAGAGCCTCGTCCGCGACGACTGGTCGGGAAGCACATGGCCGCCCGTGTTGCTTCCCCTTGAACTTTGGGACAGGGTTGGTGGAATGAGCATCGAGTTCAGTCCAGGCATGTATTCCGACCCCGACCTCTCCCGCAAACTCTGGGAAAGCGGTGTCAGGCATTTCCAAGGCGTTGGCAGCAGTTTGGTGTACCATTTCGGATGCAAGTCCACCAAGCGCGTCAAACAAAACAAGGGCCGCCGCACCTTCCTGATGAAATGGGGCATTTCGGCCCATCAGTTCATGCAAAATTATCTTCATATCGGCGAAAAATTTAGCACGCCGCTCCCCGATTTTGTCCCTAACCGTTGGACACAATTCATTGGGAAAACCAAACAAGTCAGCACCATCATCAAAGGAAAATGAGAATAGGATACGACGCAAAACGGGCTTTCAACAACCATCGCGGATTGGGCAACTACAGCCGCGAAACGATTCGTATTGTCGCCTCGCACTTCCCTGATTTGCAGTTGGATTTGTTCACGCCAAAGATAGATTCGAGCATCCGTTTCGATTGCCCGAAAAACGCCACCATCATCCAGCCGAAACATGGTTTTATGACCTCGCTTTGGCGCACTTTCGGCATTACCAAAGAAGCGGAAAGACGGCAACTCGACCTTTATCACGGCCTCAGCCATGAACTGCCCGTAGGCATCGAGAAAACGGGCATCCCCACGGTGGTGACCATACACGACCTCATTTTCATCCGCCATCCCGAACTCTATCCTTTCATCGACCGCAAACTCTACAAAACCAAATACTTGCGCAGCTGCCGCGTGGCCGGCCACATCATTGCCGTCAGCCAACAGACCAAAAACGACCTTATCGAATTGTGGGGCATCGACGAAGCGAAAATCAGCGTCGTTTACCAAGGTTGTCATCCCGCGTTTTGTCAGCAAGTTTCTGAAAACCAAAAGGAAACCGTAAGAATGAAATACAACTTGCCTGAGACTTTCCTACTCAATGTGGGTGCAATAGAGCCGCGCAAGAACCAACTCCTGATTCTGAAGGCATTGAAAGCCAAAGCCATCGAAACGCCGTTGGTCATTGCGGGGAGAAAAACTGATTATCTTACTGAATTGCAACAGTTTATCGAGAACAATAAACTCCAAAACCAAGTCTTCATCCTACCCAATGTGGATTTCAACGATCTGCCCGCCCTTTACCAAAGTGCGTCCGTTTTCATCTATCCATCTCAGTTTGAAGGCTTTGGAATACCCATTGTGGAAGCCTTGCAAAGCGGCATTCCTGTCATTGCGGCCAAAGGAAGTTGCCTTGAGGAAAGTGGCGGTCCCAACAGTCGTTACGTTTCGTCCAATGATGAGGCCGAACTTGCCGAGCAAATCATGATTGTTTTGAGAGATAACGAATTGAGAGACAATATGATAAAAAGTGGAAAAGCCTATGCCCAACAGTTTTCGGACAAGGCCATCGCCAAGAATCTATTGAATATTTACACCGAAGTCATAAAAACAAAATAAGACATTATGAATCAATACATTACAGAAGAAAATTTTGAGGAAGAAGTGGAACGCACCGTTGCTGCGCTGAAAGCCGGAAAGACCATCCTCTACCCTACAGACACCATTTGGGGCGTGGGCTGCGACGCCACCAACAACAAGGCCTGCCTGCGGGTGTATGCCGTCAAGCAGAGGCCGCTCAACAAGAGCCTCATCATCCTCGTCGATTCGGCGGAAAGGCTTCAGGATTACGTGGTTAGCGTGCCGGCCATCGCCTACGACCTCATCAAAGGCGCCAAAAGCCCGCTGAGCATCATCTATCCCGAAAGCAAGAACTTGGCCAAGGCCGTTTCCGACGACAAAAGCATCTGCATCCGCGTGGTCGACAACGAGTTCTGCAAGGAAGTCATCCGTCGCCTCGGGAAGCCCATCACCTCGACCTCGGCCAACCTGACTGGGCAACCTTCATCAATGATTTTCAGCGACATCTGCGATGAAATCAAAAACACGGTGGATTATGTGGTGCAGCTCTACCACGACAGTTTCTGCAAGCCCAAAAGCTCAACCATCATCAAGCTGAACGAGGACAACACTTTTGAGATTTTGAGGCAGTAACGGGAAAAATGTGTATCTTTGCGGCAAATATCCCAACGCTATGAGCCACGCTGACATTCTTCACCAAATTCAACAAATCGGCAGGCATGTGCTTCCTGAAGATGCACACTTGCTGTTATACGGTTCACGAGCCAGAGGCGATTATCACGAAGGCTCCGATTGGGACTTACTCATTTTGCTAAACCGTCCTCAAGAAACCTCTGATTTCCAAAATATTGCCTACCCAATCATGGAACTTGGTTTTGATTTGGGAGAATATTTCAGCGTCCAAACCTATTCTCAAGAGGAATGGGATGCTATGACTTTCCTTCCTTATTATAAGAATGTGGAACACGACAAAATCGTTTTGATATGAGCCTGAACGAAGAAGAAAGAAGAACCATCGTCGGCATGGAAATTGAGAAATCACGAAGGACTTTTGCGGAGGTTGAGATTTTGCGACAGGCTGGCTTGTGGAACAACATTGCCACTCGGTTGTTTTACGCGGCTTTTCATGCTGTTACTGCTTTATTGATTAGCGAAGGCTATCCAGCAGGCTCACATCAAGGCACCGTAATCCAGTTTCATCAGCATTTCATTAAGACGGGAATCCTTCCCAAAAGCGATGGTGCATTCTATTCACAGATGCAAACTTTACGTGAAAAAGCAGATTACAACTGTACCTATTATGCCACTGAGGAAGACACAACGCCTCGTATTGCTGAAACAGCAGCGTTTATTGATAGAGTTATAGGAGTGATTAAGGAACAATATTTATAACCATGAAATTTTTAAGAGTTTTTGTTTTAGCAATCATTTGCACCATTTCATTCAACATTCATGCCCAACAAAACCACCCCCAATCGAAAGGGCAGATGAACGCCCAAAAATTGGCGACAACCCTTTATCTCATCGAGAACTTCTACGTCGATACGGCCAATATAGACAAGGTGACGGAAGATGCCATCATTGCGGCACTGAAGGAACTCGACCCGCACTCGGCCTATATCTCAAAGAAGGATGTGGAGAAGGCCAACGAACCCCTCGTAGGCAGCTTCGAGGGCATCGGCGTGACCTTCCAGCTCATCCGCGACACCATTACGGTCATCAGCCCCGTGGCGGGAGGTCCGTCTGAAAAGGTGGGCATTATGGCAGGGGACCAGTTCATCAAGATTGACGGCGAAGAAGCCGTCGGCAAAAAAGTGGATAACGAATATGTGCAGAAACACTTGCGCGGCAAGAAAGGCACGAAAGTGACCGTAAGCGTGAAGCGTGGCAGCGACAAGGAACTTCTTGATTTTGAAATCATCAGAGACAAGATTCCGCTGAACAGCATCAACGCGGCCTACATGCTCGACAAGCATATCGGCTACATCAAACTCGACCGCTTTGCGCAAGAATCGACACAAGAGTTCAAGGAGGCCTTTGCCAAACTGCAAAGCCAAGGCATGGAATCCCTCATTTTCGACCTGCGTGGCAACACGGGCGGCTATCTCAACACCGCCATCGAACTCGTTGACCAATTCATTACCGAGGACAAACTCATCGTCTTCACCGAAGGCATCCGCTCGCCCCGTCAGGAATGGAGAAGCACCAAAGACGGGCTTTATACCACGGGCAAATTGGTCGTCCTCATCGATGAAGGCTCGGCCTCAGCCAGCGAAATTCTTTCGGGTGCCGTTCAGGACCATGACCGTGGCGTTGTGATTGGACGGCGTTCTTTCGGCAAAGGCTTGGTTCAGAGGCCTTTCAACCTGCCCGATGGCGCACAAATCCGCCTCACCACTTCGCGCTACCATACGCCTTCGGGACGTTGCATCCAGCGGCCTTACGAAAACGGCGTTGAGGACTATGCCAAGGAAATGACCAAACGCTTAGAACACGGTGAATATTTCCACGCCGACAGCATCCATTTCCCTGATTCACTGAAGTATAAGACCGACGGCGGGCGCACCGTTTACGGCGGTGGCGGCATCATGCCCGACATCTTCATTCCCATCGACACGGCTTATAACAGCAAACTTTACACTAACCTTGTGCGCAAGGGTGCCTTGAACCGCTTCACCACCGACTACGGCCTGAAACACCGCGATGACATCAAGGCACAATACGGCAGTTTCGAGAATTTCAACAAGGATTTCGTTGTCGGTCAAGACCTTGTGGAAGGTTTGAAAGCCGCCGCCACAGAAGCCAAAGTGGAGTGGAACGACGAGCAGTTTGCCCGTTCAGAGAAGTTCCTCCTCCTGCAAATCAAGGCTTTGATTGCCCGAAATGTTTGGGAAACGCAACAGTATTATCAAGTGATGGCATCCATCGATACGGGCATCCAAAAGGCCTTGGAAGTGCTTGGCAACGAAAAATCGTACAAAAAAGTGCTGAAAGGGAAATAGTTTTTTGTGAGATTAACGCTACAAAAAGGAGAATTTACTATTTTTGCAGTTTCTAATTCTCGTATTCAATCAACTTAAATCAATAACAACTAATCATTTACACATGAAGAAATTCGGTATCATTTCCGCAACGTTCCTTCTGATGGGAATGTTGTTTGGTTCGCAAGCGATGGCCCAAGGCCAAATCGACTTCCGCACCAATTCGGCGCAACAGTGCGCCAACGTGGGCCAAGACGGCTTCACGGCCACCTTCTCCTTCAGCGGCATCCAAGCCACTGAAATCACCAACGAAAAAGGTACGTTCTCCGAAATCAAGATGGACGGCACCTATCCTTCGGGCAATGTGGGCGAACCTTCGCTGCCCGCTGCCAACCAACTGATTGCCGTGCCTTTCGGTGCCAAAAACGTCACCATCGAAGTGAAGAACTTCAGCACGACCACCTACCGTTTGGCCGACTACGGCATCAAGACCGTTATGCCTCAGCAGGCTTCTGTCAGCAAGAGCCAAAAGCCCGAGGATGTGAAGTTTGCTTACAGCGAAAAGGCCTACGCCGCCAAGTCGATGAGCCAGCGTCCCATCGCCACCCTTGAAATGAAGGGCACCATGCGTGGCATCCAAGTCGGCTCGCTGACCATCAACCCCGTCAACTACAACCCCGCCACGAACACCATCGAGGTTTACAACGACATTGAAATCGAGGTGCGTTACAACGACTACGACAAATCCGCTGCCTACAACGAGTTTGCCCGCACGTTCAGCCCCTATTTCGCCAGCATCTACAAGACCATGTTCAACTGGCGCGACGATGTGTATGACCAGCATCCCGACCTGTGGCAGGCTCCCGTGCGTATGCTCGTCATCGCCGACCGCATGTTTGAGGAAATCATGCAGGAATGGATTGAATGGAAGACCATGAAAGGCTTCTACATGAATGTGAAATACACCGACGAAATCGGTACTTCTGCCGCTGCCATCCGCTCTTTCATCCAAGACGAATACAGCAAAGAGGCTCCCACCTTCCTCATCATCTTCGGCGACAAGAACCAAGTGTCCGCCAGTGCCACTGGAAGCGAGACCCACTGCGTCACCGACCTGCAATACATGAGCGTCGACAACGACGACTTCCCGGACATCTACCACAGCCGCATGTGCGCCGAGAATGTCCAGCAGATGCAGAACATCCTTACCAAGACCTTGCTTTACGAAAAGTATGTCGAATTGCCGAATCCCTCATACCTGAACAATGTCCTGTTGATTGCCGGTTGGGACTCCTACTGGACTGCCTACGACGGTGCTCCCACCATCCAATATGCGATGGAGTATTACTACAATGCCGAACACGGTTTTGAGAATGTTTACCACTGGCTTGGTCAACCCTACACGGGCTGCTATGAGCCGATGAATACCGGTGTCGGTTTTGTGAACTACACTGCCCACGGTTCAAACACCAGTTGGGCTGACCCGCAATTCAACGTCAACAATGTGAACTCCCTGACCAATGAAGGTATGCCTTTCTTGGCCATGGGCAACTGCTGCGAGGCCGCCGACTGGGGCATCAGCAGCACCTGCTTCGGTGAAGCCATGATTCGCGCCAACACGAAAGCCGCCTACGCCTACATCGGTGCGTGCCCCAGCACCTACTGGTATGAAGACTACTACTTCGGTGTGGGTGCCACCAACGTTTTCGGACAAATGCCCACCTACGAGCAAACTTCCTACGGCGTTTACGATGCCATCTGGAACAATGCCGAATTCAATTGCGTTTCCGCCATTCCGTTCATCGGCAACATTGCTGTGTGCTACGCCCATGCCAACGGCTACCAAGGTAGCGTTTCCGACAAGTATTATTGGCAAGCCTACCACACCCTCGGCGACGGTTCCATCATGCCTTTCCGCGTGCAACCCACCGAAAACAATGTCAGCCACATGCCTACCCTGCCTATCGGCATGGATTTCTTCACCGTCAATGCCGAACCCGGTTCCTATGTGGGCATTTCCAAGGACGGTGTCCTTTATGGCGCAGGCCTGATTGGTGAAAGCGGCACTGCCGACATCCAAATCCAGCCCATCACCAGCGGTGGCGACGTCACCATCTGCGTGACCGGTTTGGACAAAATCCCTTACATCAACGTGATTCCCGCCGCCGCTATGGACGGTGCATACATTGCCTTCAACGATGTGCAATGCGAAAATCCCGTCTACGGTGCCACTGTCAATCCGACCATCACCTTGAAGAATGTCGGTATCGAAGCCGCCAACAACATCACCGTCACCCTGAGCACCGAATCGGAGTTTATCGACATCACCAACAACACGACCAATGTTGCCAGCATCAATCCTGATGCCACTGTCGCCATCAGCGATTTCATCTTCGATGTGGCCATGAACATCCCCGACCAGACCAGAGTACAGTTCTTCGTGACCTGCACTTCGGGCGACGACATTTGGGAGAGCAAGTTCAACATCACTTTCGGTGCACCTAAATTCGTCACCACAAACATTTTCAACACCAGCCTCGAACCGGGCAACACTGGCACTGCCACCTTCCAAATCACCAACATTGGAAATGCCAATGCCGAAAACGCCATCTTTGAGGTGTATTCCTGCTCCGACGACCTCACCATAGAAAACAACGCCATCGAAATCGGCAGCATCGCTGCGGGCGAAACCGCCGAAATCTCCGTCAACATCACCGTGGGCAGCAATGTCGAACTCGGCTCGACCTACGAACTCAACTACTTGTTGGCCGCTGGCCACTATTCGGTGAACGGCAATTACATCATCACTGTGGGCAACATCATCGAAGGCTTTGAATCGGGCGACTTCAGTGCATACGAATGGCAACTTGGCGGCAGCGCCAACTGGACTGTGGTGAACAACGAGGCCAACAGCGGCACCTACAGTGCCAAGTCGGGCACCATCTCCGACAGCCAGCAGACCGACCTCATCCTCACTGTTGAAGTCCTTACTGATGGCGAAATCAGTTTCTACAGAAAAGTTTCTTCCGAAAACGGCTGGGACAAACTCTTCTTCTACATCGACAACCAGGAGAAAGGCAACTGGTCGGGCGACGAAGGCTGGAGCCAAGTTTCTTTCCCTGTGACCGCTGGCGTCCACACCTTCAAGTGGAGCTACCAGAAGGACAGCAGTGTAAGCAGCGGCAGCGACTGCGCTTGGATTGACGACATCCAATTCCCGCCAACCAATGTGAAACTCCCTCTTGCTCCTGTCACCGACTTGCAAGCCAATGTTGACGGCAACACCGTCGAACTGACATGGACGGCTTCGCCCGATGCCACACTCTATGCCATCCGCCGCAACGGACAGCCCATTGCCAGCCAATCTGGAACCACCTACACCGACAATGTGGCTGACGGCATTTATACCTATAGCATTGTGGCCGCCAACGCCGACAACTACTCTACTGCTGCTTACATCACCGTCAGCGTGGGCACTGTGGGCATCGAAGAGAACACGTTTGAAAGCCTGAGCATCTATCCCAACCCCGTCAATGGTATCCTGAACATCGACGGTGGCAACACCGAGTTTGACTATGCCATGTTCAACGGCATGGGTCAGATGGTGCTGAAAGGCAATGCTCGCGGCAACGAACAAGTCAATGTCAGCCACCTGAACAAGGGCATTTACTTCCTCCGCCTTACCAACGGCACACAAGTGCGCGTGGAGAGGATTGTTGTGGAATAATAACCAGTTCGATTTGAAAAAAAGGCAGCCGCATGGCTGCCTTTTTTTTACATCCCCCGCTGCTTCTTAATCGCTTCGTAGGCCGCGTTGACTTCTTGGAATTTCTTCTCGGCGGCTTGGCGAACTTCTTCGCCGAGGTTGCTCACGAGGTCGGGGTGGTTTTTCTTGGCCATTTCGCGATAGGCGCGTTTCACCTCTTCGTCGGTGGCTGTAGGCTCAATGCCAAGAATCTTGTAGGCACTGTCGGTTTCCTTGATGAACATGGCCTTCACCGATAGGAAATCGCTGTTGGTGATGCCCATGTTGTCTGAAATCGTGTTGATGACGCCCAATTCCTCTTGCGAAATCGCTTTGTCGGCATTGGCGATACCAAACAGATAATGAAGCAGTTGCAGGCGCGATGAATAGTCCATGTAACGGCCCACCTGCTGGCTGACTTCGTAAAGGTTGTAGTCTTTCTCCAAAATCTCGCGCAGCATCTTGATATAACTTTCGGCGCGTTCCTGTCCGAAATTCTGCAAGAAGAACCGCTTCACATAGTCGAGTTCCGACTTCATCACATTGCCGTCGGCCTTCATCACGGCGGCTGAAAGCACAAGCAAAGTCACATTGAAGTCGCGCTTTTCCTCGGTATTGCCGAAGGTTTCGTTCACTTCTGAGCGGATGACCGTTGGCCTTCTGCCCGAAAACAATCCCCCTATCGCATAGCCGATGATGGCGCCCAAAGGCCCGCCAAACGACCAGCCCAAACCTGTCAATATCAGTTTCAAAAAGAATCCCATGTCTGTTGATTTTGAATCTGGCGGCAAAATTACACAAAAAACCTCACTCCGTGAATAAGGAGAAGTGGAGTTGAAAATATTTCGTGCCAAATTGCAGCATTAAAGCAAAAAGATTCGTACTTTTGCGCGTCATACTGAAACTAATCGTTTTTTTATCTACATTATTTATTACACAATTATTTACACATGAAAAAAGTACTTTTTTCTCTCGTGTTTCTGGCCTTGTCAGCAATGACATTCGGCCAACAATGGAACAGCCTCGGCAAGAGTAATCCTGCCGGACCCGAGGTCAAGCTGATTTCGAGCAGCGAGCAGCAGGTCGTCGTCGACTTCTCGCTGGGCGGCTTCTACCTGACCAGAGTGAGCACCCCAAACGGCGAGCAGCAAGTCGTCTCCGTTCCGAAGATGGCCTCGATGCTCGAAGCCGGTGCTCCTGACCTCCCACACTTCCCCGTGCCCGCCCTCATCGGCGACCGCGCTGAAATGGAAGTGAGCGTCATTGAAAGCGATTTCACGGACTATCAGAATGTGGAGATTGCCCCCTCGAAGGGCAACTTCAGCCGTCTGATCGACCCTGAAAGCGTGCCTTACACCTATGGTGCAATGTACAGCCAAAACGCTTTCTACCCTGCCGCTCAGGCCACTTTGGAAACGCCTTACATCATCCGCGACTTCCGTGGCCAAAACATCATGGTGGCTCCCTTCGCCTACAATCCCGTGACGAAGACCCTCCGCGTGTACCACAACATGACCATCGCCATGAAGAAGGTGAGCGACAACGGCGTGAACCAGAAAATGGCCCGCAAAGCAAGCCAAAAGATGTCAGCCGAAACGAAAGCTGCCTACGACCACCGCTTCATCAACTACAAAGAGAACGCGGCGAAGTATAACTTTGAAGAGGATTGCGGCGAGATGCTCGTCATCTGCCCCGACCAGTACATGGAGGCCATGCAGCCTTTCGTAGACTGGAAAAACCAGTCGGGCCGTCCCACGACGATGGTCAGCGTGACCGAAGCCGGCGGCAACAACGACACCCAAATCAAGAACTACATCAACAGCATCTACACCAACCCCGAGCGCAACCTTGAGTTCGTCCTCCTCGTTGGCGACTATTCCGACCTCACCCCCCATGCGATGAGCGGCGGTCGTTCCGACAACTGGTTCGGCCAATTGGAAGGCAGCGACTACTACCTTGAAGTGCTTACCGGTCGTTTCTCGGTGCAAAGCGTTCAAGACGTTGAGACTCATGTCAACAAAGTGCTCTACTACGAACGCGACATGGAAGAAGGCCTCACTTGGCTCAACCAAGGCATCGGCATCGGTGCCAACGAAGGTGCAGGCAACGGCCACAACGGCGGCGAAGCCGACTATGTCCACATCAACTACATCCGCGACACTCTCATGCACTACACATACGAGAACGTGACGCAACAGTACAGCGGCGTGAGCGGCGGCACCAACGCCACCGCCATAAGTGCCGACTTCAACGAAGGCAAGAGCATCTGCAACTACTGCAACCACGGTTCGCAAACCAGTTGGGCTGTGGCCAACTACAGCAACAGCCATGTGAACGCCTTGGTGAACGACTACAAGTGGCCCTACATTTGGTCAGTGGCCTGCAACAATGGCGAATTCAACGGCAATTGCTTCGGCGAGGCTTGGCTGCGTGCCACCAACAACACCACGGGTGCTCCCACTGGTGCCGTCGGCGGCATGTTCAGTTGGATTTCACAACCTTGGGTGCCTCCAATGACTGGCCAAGACGAGATGGTCGACATCCTCACTGAATGGAAGCATACCGACCAATTCCGTCATACTTTCGGCGGCGCTTCGCTCAACGGCAGCATGTATATGCTTGACATGCACCCGAGCGACCAAGGCAACACCCACAACACTTGGATCCTTTTCGGCGACCCGACCCTGATGGTGCGCACCGACAACCCCGTCAGCATGAATGTCACCTGCAATCCTTCAGTCCTGATGCTCGGCATGAGCGAATTGGAGATTTCGGCTGAAAACACCAGCTACGGCATTGTCTCTCTGATGATGGACGGCGAAGTCGTTAGCACGGGCTACATCCAAGATGGCACTTGCACCCTCAGTTTCCCCCCAATGAACACTGTTGGCACGGCCACCTTGACCGTGATGGGATATAACAAGGTGACTGAAGTCGTCCCTGTTG
Source organism: uncultured Bacteroidales bacterium (assembly GCA_947166105.1). GTDB lineage: Bacteria > Bacteroidota > Bacteroidia > Bacteroidales > F082 > Limimorpha. The sequence goes on along the minus strand of CAMVCZ010000011.1, from coordinate 68,087 downwards.
AAGTCCTTCCTGCCGAAGGTCCCTTCGTGACCGTGGCTGGCTTCGCTCCCAACTTCGCTCCCGTGAATGTGGAGACGAGCCTCAGCATGACCTTCAAGAACGTGGGCGTCGACCCGACCAATGGCACCACCAGCGTCACCCTGACCTGCGACGACGAGCGTTTGGAAATTCTCGAAGGCACCGCCCAATTTGACGTGTTGCCCGCCGAGCAAAGCATCACTTTGCAAGATGCTTTCAGCTTCATCGTTGCCGAGGGTGTTGAAGACGGCACCCGCTTCCAAATTGATGTGACCATGAACGACGGCAGACAGACTTGGAACGGCAAGGCCATCATCACAGCTGGTCAAGCCATCCTCGATTACAAAGGCGCCGAATGGGGCGAAAGTTTCGTCCCGGGTGAAAACTTGACCATTGTCGCCAACTTCAAGAATATCGGTCACTACATGGCCACCAACGCCGTTGCCCGCATCGCTTGCGAAAACGAGTATGTCACACTGCTCAACGAAGTCATTGAATTTGGCACTATCGACCCCGATGGCATGGCTCCGTGCGTGTTCAATTTGGCCATCGCCCCCGACTGCCCTCAAAGCGAACCGATTGCCATCACTTTCGTCATGGAAGCCGATGGCGGCCTGACGATAGAAGGCAGCATCCTCTTGAGAAACGCCTGCAACGTAGTGGTCCAGATGAACGACTCATACGGCGACGGCTGGAACGGCAACAAACTGAGAGTTGCGTTTGACGACGGCACGCCTTCCGTTGACCTGACCTTCGAATCCGGATACTCTGACACCGAAACCCTGAAAATCGGCAAGGGCGTACACGTCACCCTGACTTGGATCAACGGCCAATACACCTCCGAATGTTCCTTCGTGGTGAAGTACGAAAACGGCGAAATCATCTATCAAGGCAACAACCTCAGCGGCGGCACATTGTTTGAGTTTGACTGCGACTGCGAGAGCGAAGCTCCTACAAACACCTACGCTTGCGTCGAGAACCTCGATGCTACCGTGGAAATCGGCTCTATCATCCTCACTTGGGACGCTCCCGAAGGGGCACAGAGCTACACCATCTTCCGCAACGGCATCGAAATCGGCCAAACTGAAGAAACCACCTACACCGATGAAGATTTGTACTCCGAAATCAACTTCACCTACTGCGTGATTGCCAACCACGAAGACGGCAGCTCAGTACCACAGTGCATCGAAGTGATGGCCGAGTTGAGCATCGACGAAAACACAAACGAGTTCTCCATCTACCCGAACCCGACCAACAGCACGCTGTTCATCAACGGTGGCAATGCCGAATACACTTACACAATGTATAACGGCATGGGTCAAGTGATGGCCACCGGCAAGGCCAAAGGCACTGAGCAAATCAGCGTCGAAAGCATGGCCGAGGGCATCTACTTCCTGCACCTCACTAACGGCACGCAAGTGCGCGTGGAGAAGGTTGTGGTGAAGTAACCGCGATGCACATCCGATTTGAAATGAAAGAGCCGCCTTTGTCGGGCGGCTCTTTTTTTCACACTGCCTGCCAGATTTTTTCCCGCATCTCGCATTGGGAGAAGGAAAAATGCTAACTTTGCAGCGGAAAAACCAATTTCGCCATGCTACCCATGAGACTCTACACCGCCGGCATCGCCGATTTTGAACGCATCCGCCAAGATGGACGCATTTATATCGATAAGACTGACCTTATCTATAAATTGTCGTACGAATCGCAATTCGTCTTCCTCAGCCGTCCGCGAAGGTTCGGCAAGAGCCTACTTTGCAGCACATTGAAATACTACTTCCAAGGCCGCAAGGACTTGTTTGAAGGCTTGGCCATCGCCGAGTTGGAAAAGGACTGGAAACAACACCCTGTTCTGCATTTCGACATCAGCCAATGCAAGAACCAGATGGACATGGCAGGAATCATCGGAGCCTTGGATTTCCAACTACGCCGATACGAAGAGATTTATGGCCGCGTCGAAGAGGAAAAGACACCCGGCACACGCTTTGCTGGACTGATCCAACGCGCCCATAGGCAAACCGGCCTGAAATCCGTGGTCATTTTGGACGAATACGATGCCCCCTTGCTCGACTATCTCCACAAGCCGGAACAACTGACTGAGGTGCGACGCATCATGCAGGAGTTTTATCAGGTAGTGAAGATTTGCGATGCCGACGAGCAGTTCGTGTTCATCACGGGCATCACCAAGTTCAGCCAACTGAGCATCTTCTCCACGCTGAACAATTTGCGCAATATCTCTATGATGCCCCAATACTCGGCCCTTTGTGGTATCACCAAGAACGAGTTGGTGACGGTGTTCGACGAAGACATCCAAGCCTTAGCCGACCGCTACAAATGTTCAAAAGAACTGATGCTCGAAATGCTGAAGCAACAGTATGACGGCTACCACTTCAGCGACAATTCCGACGACATTTTCAATCCGTTCAGCCTGATGAATGTCTTCACCGACCAATGGCTGGGTTATTACTGGTTCGGCAGCGGAACGCCCACTTTCCTCTTCGAAGCAATGAAACGTTTCAACACGAATTTGCTTGAACTGGAACAACTTCAGGTGCCTTCTTCGCAGTTCGATGTGCCTACCGAGGCCATGACCTCTGCCTTACCCCTGCTCTATCAGGCGGGCTATCTCACCATCAAAGGCTATGACTTCAACACCACTCGCTACACCCTCGACTTCCCCAATGCCGAGGTGAAGGTCGGATTCATGGAGAACTTCATGGCACGCATGATGAACCTCGGCAACACCGATTCGCGGGGCTTCGCTGGCGATTTCTATGCCTGCCTAATACATCACGACATCGAAAGTGCCTTGAAAGCCATGCAAGCCTTCTTCGCCTCCATTCCTTACCTCGATTTCGGCGAGAAGGAATTGGACGACATCGCCAAATACGAGGCTTATTACGAGGTGTTGACATACGTGGTGTTCTCCATCTTCAATTACCGCACGTTCACTCAGGTGAAGGTGGCGCGAGGTCGCACGGATGTGGTCGTGTTTATGCGCGACGCGGTCTATGTGATGGAACTGAAAATGCACGGCACGGCGCAAGAGGCTTTGGCGCAAATCAACTCGAAGGATTATGCGATTCCCTACCAAGCCGAGGGCAAGCCTGTCGTAAAAATAGGCATCGCTTTCTCGCAAGAGACCAAGACCGTTTCGGATTGGATCATTGAAAAAGATTGAGCATCTTCCCGAAAAAGGCAGGGGTTGAAACCGCCTGCCTGACCTATCGTCACCCTTCCAGGGTTCCCCAGTGCCGCCAAAGTCCTGAAAGGACGACCCGAACTCAAGCAGGCGACGACAGTCCCTGCTCGCAACGACAGCCCTACAACCACATAAAACAAAAATAAGGCGACCCGAAGGCCGCCTCCCTGTTCTCGTTCCTCTGTAGGATTATTGTTATGGCTGGGGCACGTAGGTGTACGGGCTTTCGCTGATACCGTCGGGATAAACGGTGCCGCCCACAGGATTGCCGTTTCCATCAAGCGTGCAGCCGATGGTAACCGTGCCGCAGGTGCCAAAAATGACTGCGCCGATGCTGTTGGTAGCATCTTCGCCCTTCGTGGCGGTCACGCTGGTCACGCCAGTGGTGATGGTGATGTCGCCGCAATCAGCCTCAACACCACTACCGATGCCGGCAGCCTCGGAACCGCCAGTAGCCTTGACAGTGCCGCCAGAGATGGTGATGGCGACGCAAGAAGAATCGTAACCACCACCGATGCCGGCAGCACTTTCTCCGCCAGTAGCCGTGACAGTGCCGCCAGAGATGGTGATGGTGCCGCAAATAACTCCCAGACCACTACCGATGCCGGCAGCATCGGAACCGCCAGTAGCCGTGATGTCGCCGCCCTGAATCTCGATGTTACCACAGGGAATATAGAATCCTCCGCCGATGCCGGCACCACAGCCGTTGCTGCTGGCCGTGAGCTTGCCTGTGCCTGCGGCTCCGCCCTGGATGGTGAGCGTGTAATTCTTAGGGACATAAATGCCAGGATAATACTCATTGAATCCCCTCACGGTGTTCTCCGAGCCGTCCTTCAGGATGATGGTGGCGTTGCCCAAGCAGGTGATTCCTGCCCAACTGTAATTTTCGTAATTCTCGCCGTTGATGCTCACGCCGTCGAGCGTCACCGTGGCGCCGGGGGCAATGGAGATTTGCACATTGGCACCGAGTTTGCCGGTCAACACTTGGCCGTTTTGTGCCGTGTAATTGATAAGAAGTCTATTGAGGAAAATGACATTACCGGTTCCGGAATTGTCAATCGTATTGATTTCTGGGGCAAAGTCATTATCTTCAATTGCTGGAACGCCAACCGTATAGCCAAGAAAAGCATTCCCAATGGCAACAGGTGCATTGTCAACAGCACTTTGCGATAGGAGAATGGCCCATTTTTCGGTATTGGATGCCCCGGTATGAAGCGTGATTTCACCTGCAGTGCTTGGGGCGACCACTCCCGGATCGGCAAAGTCGATGGTTGCCTTGGTCATCATACCTCCCACGGCAACTGCATCCGTTGTGCCATTGGCAAGGTTGAACTTCACCAAGGCGCACTTGTTGAGCAATACGGTGGTGTAAGAGTCCACGTCGTCGGAATAGTTTATTGTTGAAGTGCCGTATGAAATCACGGGATAATCCGAAGTTTGGTTGCTGATGTCAATGGTGTATTGCTGCGTTTCATCCACTCGGGTTGCAGTTCTTCCACCTAAGTAGTAAAAATGCAGCGGCTGGTTACCGTTTTGTTCAAGGGTGATGTCACCGCTGAATTTGTTGTCGCTGGTGTTGTAGGTCAGTTCACCATCCACTTTGGCACCGTTGTAGCCGACATAAAGTTTGTCGCCGTCTTTAAAATCGTATTGGCCTGTGGATGGGTTTGGGATGTCGGCCCTCGAGCCGTTGGTTGCTGAGCCTGCCGAAGCACCAACGTTCACGGTGAGGTGTACGGTTTTGCCCTCAAGATTTTGGGCGTTGGGTTGTTCCTTCTTGCACTGGGCAAGACCGAGGGTCAGCACAAAGGCTGCCGCGAAGATGGCCAATTTTTTCATTGCTCGTCCTCCTTCTTCTTCAGTGCAACATAGCCGAGGCCAGCGCCAATCAGGATGGCGATGCCGCTACCCAGTGGAGCAGAGGGCGCCTCTTGTCCAAAGTTCTGCTTGAGCACTTCGAGCCCCGAGTCGTCAACGCCACGGCTGCCTTGCGGGTTCATCATTCCATGATTCTTGTTGCTGTTGTCCTTGTAAGGATTCTCCAGCAGCCCACGGTTGATTTGGGCGTTCATTGTGGCCGGAGCCATCATGGTTGCCAGCCCGAGCGAAAGCGCGATGGCTTTCAAAGTCCTTGATTTGTTCATATTTTGTTATTTAAAGATTTAAACAAAAAAAATCCAAGACCGGGCCAGATTGGCCCTGCCTTGGATAGAGGATATGCAAAAGTTTGGAAAGGAGATTTACCCCCCCCACCAACTAATTGCTTGATAATCAATGTTTTACACTGTTTTTCCACTAATTTTCCATTTAAGGCTGCAAAATAACGGAAAAATCTTGTTGGTCAATACGAATTTCCAAGAAAAATCAAGAATTTCAATTTATGAATCAATTAACTCCGTTGAATCTGCGATTTCGTGATTCAATTCAATGGCCATTCGTGTTGAGAAAAAGGCCATTCGTGCAAACGCCCCCTATTCCACAAAAATGCTCTCATGGTAAACCCCTTCGCCCTCAATGACCGCCGTGGCATTGAACCAACCCATAGCGTCGCAATTCGAGAAGATGTTGGAATACATGGCGGGGAAAGCGCCCATAACGGGATTGACGCCAATGGCCAATTTCTGGGCCAAAAGGAAATAACGGTAGTCTTTCGAAATGCTGTAGAGTTTCACCTTCACCACATCGCCTTCGTGCAAATACGACTTGTTCATTATTCCTACCGGAACCTCCGTGTTGTTGCTCAACATTTCCTCGCCATTGAAATAATAGCCCGCATATCCACGCATCGAAAACAGGTTGAACAGCTTCGACGGCCTGTTCTTAAAAAGTTTGCCGTTCAAATAGAGTTCCACATTGTAGACAATGGAAGTGTCGGAAAGTGTCTGGAAATAGGGGCAAACGCATACCGCAGCCTTTTCGTCGACAAAAGGAATGCCCTCCTCGTTCAACAGAGGATGCAAGCCTACGGAATCAATGCGAGTGGCATTGTTTGACATGCGCACTTCCGCGTTCATCTTCAGCGGCCAGTCAAACAAAGTGTTCTCCTCAACCTTGATTTCCAAATGATAGCGGCGGCGTTTTCTGCCTGCCACCGAATCGGTCAGGTAATGGCCTGGCTTGTCGGGTTGCTCGTAATAATAAATGGTGTCGCCGCCACCAACCAAGTATATCTCCGCACCCGGAATCATCTCACGCTCTTCGGAATACACCTCTGAAGAATAACTCATTATGATTTCGTGACGTTTATACTCGTTGGTGATACTGCCTTCCACCACTGGAACTTTTCTGCCTTGGGGCAAGTCCATCGTGATCTTTTCGGTACACGACCATACGGACAGCAAGCACAGGCAAGACAGACACCTATATAATATTATCCTTGTCATTTTCATATTGAAACTCAGTATTTGTCCTCAAAAACTGTCTCAGCACTGACAACCGAAGCCGTGAAAAACCACCCAACACCTTCCCCCGCTGGCTGAACATTGGTAATCACATTAGCCGGAGCGCCCAACATGGGATTGCTGCCCGTGGAAATCAGGAGGCTATAGACGTAAAATAGATAATCCTGCGAAATGCTGTACAAATCGGCACGCACAACATCTCCCTTCTGCAAGTTCTTCCTCAGGAAAAAGCCTATCGGAATCTCCTTGTTCTCCGCTTGCATCTCAGGGCCATTGATGTAGTAGCCCGCATAGCCGCCCACGGGAATCACCATGCGCTGCGTGAGCGTGTCGGAAAGCAGCGAGTCGTTGAGGGAAATCATCGGCATGTAGGTGATGTTGGGGTCGGGAAGGCTTTGGAAATAGGGATACAGCCACTCGATGGTGTCCAAGAAAAACGTAGACGGAAGCGAGTCGTTTTCTCCGTTGAAATGCTTGATGACAAGGCTGTCGATGTGCTCCACATTGTCGGGCATCAAGCTTTCGGCAAAAAGCCGCTGCACCGTGCCATCGGGTTCGGGCACCTCGACACAAAGCCGATACATCGTATTCTTCTTTCCGGCAACAAGCTCGGTGAAGTAATGGCCTTTTTGCTCGGGGTCCTCATAATAATATATTGTATCATTACCTTCAATATCCGTCACATAAACCGTCGCGCCTTCAACCATTTTAATCTCCTCCTTACCGTAAAACTCTGAAGTATAGCTCAAAATGGCCTCGTGATGCTTCAGCTCGTCGGTAAACGAAGCCTCCACCCCTATCATGGGTTCGCCTTCCTCAATGTCAATCACAATATCCTCGGTGCATGATGCAAGACCCAAGAAAACAATGAAAACCAACAACTTGTTCAAATCCTTCATCGTATTCAGTATTTAAAGTTGTAAGAGATGGAAGGCACTGCCGAAAACAGATACATGTTCTTGGTTATGATGCTGCCGTTCTTTCCTTGGTCGAAAGTGATGGCCCAAGTGTTGTGGCGGGCGTAGGCATTGTAGACCGAAACATTCAGTTCGTGCTGCCAACGACGGTTTTCCAACTTGCCCAACTTGCAGGTGAACGACAAATCGAGGCGATGATAGTCGGGATAGCGGCTCTCATTGCGCTTGCCGTTGTAGACCGCGTATGTCACGCCGTTGAGGGTGTATTGCCCGTAGGGGAAAGTCACAGGCTGGCCCGTGTTGTAAATCCAGTTAGCTGCCAAAGTGATACGCGGCGACACTTCATAGCTGCCCACAATGACGATATTGTGCGGGCGGTCGTAAGGCGAGCGGTATTCCCGCCCGTAGCTGATGCCTTTGATGGTGCGGAACGAGCGCGCATAGGTGTAGGAAATCCATCCCGTGAACTTGCCCACATTCTTCCTGATGAGGAATTCCGCCCCGTAGGAACGACCTTTGCCGACACGCAACTGCCCGTCAATCAGGAGGTAGCCGAAGGTTATGGCATTGTCCTTGAAGTCGATGACATTCTGCATGTTCTTGTAATACACCTCCACGGAAGTTTCAATGGCATCGTTGCCGAAATTGCGGAAATAGCCGAGAGCAAACTGGTCGCATTTCTGCGGTTTCACATTGGGACTGGTCGGGAACCACACGTCGAAAGGCAGGCCGCCCGTGGCCGACGAAGCGATTTGAGCATATTGCACCGTGCGCGAATACGATGCCTTGACCGATGAATGTTCGTCCAATTGGAATTTGGCCGCCACACGAGGCTCAGGATTAATCATGGTGTTGAAAACCTCGCCCTTTCCATAGTGGAGGGTGTCGGTCACCACATACATCACATCGTCTAACAGATAAAAATCCTCCTCGCCGATATTCTGGAAGCACGACAGCCTCAAGCCAGCACGGAAAGTCAGGCGGGGTGTAGGTGAGTAATCGTGTGTGAAATACAAGGCGTGTTCCAAACCTTTGCGTGCCACCGAAGTCGATTGGTCAATCTGAAGGTATTGCGACAAAGCCCCTCCTCGGTCATCGATCTCGCCTTGCAGATAGGACTGGATGCCCGTCGTCAGGCCAAACTTCGACACATGTTTGTCGTTCCAGTGCATAGCAAAATCATAATTCAAGGATGCTGCGTCGGTTCCCGCCTTGATGCCAAAATCGTAAGGGCTGTAGTTCACGTCGATACTATAACGGTAGCGCGAGCCAATCAGCGAAAGGTTTGAAGTCAACCTGTCGGAAAAAATATGGCTCCAGCGCAAAGTAGCGCTCGAGTTTCCGTAGCCCAAGCCAATCATTTGCTGCATGTTGAACTCATCATGACCGTTGTAGAACGAAAGGAACAAGCGGTCGTTCTTGCCCAACGACTGGGTCACCTTGGCATTGATATCGTAGAAGTTGATTCTCGACTTGTTCAGGTCTTCGCCGAGGAAAGGCAAAACGAGGCCTGCGTATGTCCTGCGCCCTGCCAACATCACTGAAGTCTTATGGTCGAAAAGCGGGGTTTCGAGCATTAATCGGCTCGTAACCAATCCGATGCCACCTTGCAAGGAAAAACGTTTGGGCATGTCGTCTTTCACCGCCACATCAAGAACGGAGGAAAGACGACCACCGAAATTGGCGGGAATATCACCTTTGTAAAGCGTGGCATCCTTCACCGCATCGTTGTTGAACACGGAGAAGAACCCAAGGAAATGGGAGGCGTTGTAAATGGGGGCACCATCCAAAAGGATGAGGTTCTGGTCGGTGGCGCCGCCGCGCACGCTAAATCCCGACGAACCTTCCGAAGCCGACTGCACACCCGGCAGCAGCGTAATGCTCTTAATGACGTCCACCTCGCCCATCAGTGCGGGAATCTTCTTGATGGTAATCATGTCCAAGGTTTGCACGCTCATCGCCATTGCGGTCACATTGCGGTCCTTGCGCTCGCTGGTTACCTCCACTTCGGAGAGTTTTTTCTGCTCCGACTCCAACTTCAAGTTGAGCGAAACCGGCTTGTTCCCGATATTCACCCTCTTGTTGATGGTGCTATAGCCGACGTATGAAACGCGCAGCGTATGTTCGCCGAAAGGCAATTCCAGTTCGTAGCGACCTTTCTCGTCGGTCGTGGTGCCCAATTGCAGTTTCTCCTCATAAATGGAAACGCCAATCAAGGTTTCGCCTGAATCCTCGTCGCGAACTGTTCCCGAAATCACACCTTTACTTTGGGCTAAAACATTGGTTATCAACCCTAAAAGGAAAACAAAAGATAATAACATTCTTTTTTGCATCGTGAAAAAATTTGTGCAAAAATACAAAACATTAGGTTTCGTCGCTTGGATTTTCAAGCAACTCGAACAAAAACTCAATTTGCGTCGCCCGCAATGTTCGCGTAAGCGTCCTGCATCTCGATATTGACCGTGCCCGCGTCGATTTCGCCCTGTTCCTTCTTCAGGAAGGCGAAGGTCTTCAACTTGAAGCACTCGGCCACGGGGTCGTCGTCGATGCGGATGCAAACGCCCTCGCGTGGCACCTTGTTCTTGCAGAACGGCTCGTTTTTCTCCATGCCGAAACGCTCCGTGTCGTTTTGCAGATGCTCAAGGAAAGCCATGCCCCATTCGCTGCCTTCGGGCAGGTCGGGATAAAGGTTGGCCACCGTGCCGTGATAGAGTATCGGTATGGGTTTCAGGCGATTGGCGATTTCGGGATGCTCGTTCATCATTTTCACCGTCCAATCGTGGACCTGCTGCACGTTCCATTCCTCTTTCTTGCCGTTTTCGGGCTTCACGGTGATGCGGTAAGGCATGAGGAAATTCTGACCGTGGTCGCAGCGGTAGTCGTAGCCGCCCTGAATCATGCTGTCCGACTGGGTGAGGTAGCCGCAAATTTCGCCGTAGAGCGTCATGCCTTTGTCCAAATACTTGAAAATCAGGTTGCCGTACTCCGTCCAGATGTCCTGGCCATAAAAGCCCGCCGTCAGCCCGCCGTATTTCGAGTCGTACTGGTTCTTGATGACCGTGCGCGACGAAAACACTGGGCCGTAGTCGATTTTGAAATCTTCTATTTTCTTTTCATTCAACGCCTTCGACTGCTTTTCTTGTTTCGTTTTGCCCCAATAAGGGTTCACTTTCTGCTTGCCCAAATGCTTGATTTCCTTCTTCACCTTTTTGTTGAACCACTGTTCGGCTGAAGTCATCGGCTTGGGGATTCGTGTAAGAACGTTGCCGATGATTACGCTGGTTCCGTGCATCTTGACGCTGATGGTGACTTTCGTCGACGGTTCGAAACGCCAGAGGCTGCTTTGCAGTTGCGCGGTGTCGTAGTGCAGCAAAAACTCACCCGGAATGATGCGCTTGAAGCGTTTGATGCCACGGTCGCGACGCAGTTCGCGCTTGGTTTTCGGAAACTGGATGGGCGGGACGTAGGCCTCGGCGAACAGTTCGCCCGCAATCGTGTCGAACGAAAACGGGTGTTCGATGCCGTTCTCGTCGGTGGTGAAATAGCTTTCGAGGTCTTCGTCGGCCAATTTCTTCTTCCAGCGCACAAGCGACTCCTTCTTGAATATACAGCCGTACGACGGGCAGCCGCGCAGTTTGATGAGCTTGACGCGCCCGTGCTTGTTGAAGAAGCCCACGAGTTTCTTGGCCTCGTCTATGTTGCCTTCCTCCTTCAGTTTGAGCACCTCGGCAGCGTTGGCGTTGAGTTCGGCAAGGCCGAGTTCAAACTGGTTGTTGGCGGCCAAAAACTCCTTGTTGAGCGCGGTTTCGTTCATGCAATAAATCACAGGCTCGCCCACCGTGAACTGTCCTTTCGAGACCACGATGCTGAAGCCGTCCACAAAGGTCTGCACGAGGAAGTCAGAGCCTTCGATGGGTTTCATCTCGCCGATGCGCACAATCTTTGCGCAATATTCCTCTTTCATATATTCACTTGCAGTGAAGAGGCGTTTTTCTGTTTTGTTTTCTCCCATTCTTTTATTGTTTTAAATATTTCTTTTTCAACAATTTGATTTCCTTTTCAGAAATCGTGCTTTGTATCGACTTGTCATAAATCGACAGCAACACAACTTCTCCCTCTTTCAATTCAACAATAAGGTTGGCAGTAGAAGTTATCACCCTCGCTCCACCGCGCTTGCCTTTCCCTTTGGAAGCAATCGCCATCCTCACTTTTCTGATTCCGTCACCTAAATCGTCACCAATCAGCGGATTTGCTTTAAGTTCCTTAAGGAAATCCTCAAAATCATCATTAAATGAATGGTAATGCTTGGCCAACTTCTTTGCCTGACGGTCAAAGTTCTCGATGGTCCTGATTTCAAAGCTCATTCAGCAGTTCCTCCACTTTTCTTGTCGTGCGTTTGCCTTCCCTTACTTCCTTCAACTGCTGGAAAGACACGGCAATGCCAGCCCTGATTTCTTCGTCAGTCATAACACATTCGTCATCAATTTTTTCTGCGTTTTCCAACAATCTCTCAGCCAACCATCGTTGGTTGCTTGCCGACAAGGAAAGCCCTTGCAGGTAGTTCCACAAATTGTTCATCGAAATTGCATTCATAGCTTTTCTTTTTATGTTTTGTGACTGCAAAATTACACTTTTTCCACAATATGGCAAGAGAGCCTTGCATTTTCATTTCTGCAAGACATCCGTAATCTTCCGGCTGCAAACCGCCTGCACCACGCCCGAAGTGATCAAGGAAAGCAATAGGAATACAGCAAAAACGGACACCAAAGCCACCGTCAAGACAAGGGGAACAGACAAATGATAGGCGAAGTTTTGCAGCCAGTTCAGCGAGAAATACACCGAAACGGCAGTGGCCACAAGAATCGGCAAGACATACAATCTCAACTTGGTTTTCAGGTAATGCCCCATCACTTCGCGGTTGGTGGCGCCATACACCTTACGCACCGCCATATTGGTTTCTTCCTGATGAAGATGATAGGAAACCACACCAAAAAAGCCGAACAAGGCCAACAGCATCGCCGCAAGGAAATACAGCAGCGACAGGTGCCCGACCTGCCGCTCCTCGCGGTAAAGTTCCTTCTCGCCCAAAAACGAATAGGAAAAGACATTCGTATAATTGAACGGACGCACCACTTCTTGAATGTAGGCCAAGGTCTTTTGTCTATTTTCGGGCGCGATTTTCACCACGATATTCGGCTGTGCCTCAGGTGCATATTCCATGATAAGTGGTGAAACGGCATTGCGCATATCGGAGAAATTGAAATCCTTCACCACGCCCACGATTCTCCCCGATGTCACTGTCAGCGTCAAATTCTTGCCGATGGCTTCCTCAGCGCTCCAGCCCATCGCCTTGACCGCCGCCTCATTGACCACATATTGCCCATTCCCTTCGTACTTGCCCTCAAAATAATCATCCAAATTCAAGTCCTTGCTCAAATAATCGCCTGCCAACAACTCCATCCCAACCATCTCTTGGAAATAGCCATCAGTATAAAGCACCTGAAATACAGCATCGTTTCCTTCCTCTCGCCCTTCCCAGTCCACGTCACGGATGAAATCATTAGGCTTGGAAAAGTCACCCATACAAAGGCCGACGCTGTAGATGTCGGGGTTTTTCATCAGTTCGTCACGAATGGGTCCAACTTTGTAGCAGGGCGTTACCAGACTGTTGAGTGACACAATGTTAGACATATCAACGCCTTTGTCGGAATGTCGCATAAAAGTGAGTTGCAACAGAATTACAATCGTAAACACGGCAGCAAGCGAAGAGAGGCTCACCTGAAACACCGAACTCGCATTGCTGATGCGGATGCCTTTCAAGTGGCGCATCTTGCCTTTCAGCACATCGGCGAAGGCCACACTGCGAAGGCAATATTGCCCAAAAAGGCTTGAAGCCAAAGGCAACAGCACCAAAAGTGCAAGGCAGAAAAAGAGCAGCCATTTGTCGAAACGCAACTGCACGGGCACGCCTATCCATGACTGGAACGCGGGCAGCAACCCCCACACAGCCAACAAGGAAAGCCCCATCGCCACAAGGGTGATGAGCAGGGTCTCCAATAAGTTACTCGAAAAAATCCTGAACTCGCTGCCCCCAAACACCCGCTTGACTACCCTGTTTTTGGTTTGCTGCACCGAATACGACACATCGAGTGTGGCACAATTCACGATGGTGACCGCCACGATGAGCAGGATGCCAAAGATGATAATCCAAACATAGGAAGCATTGCCGTTACCCACACTTTCCGGGTCGTTGTAATCGGTGTGCAGGTGGATGTCGCGCAAAGGCTGGAATTCCAACCATTGCTGCTTATCGTACTTCTCCGTTTGGATGTTGGCTAAGCGTTTCATCTCCGTCTTGCTGAACAGCGCGTTTTCCCTTAATTTGACATAAATCGTCTGGTTTTCAGTGATGTTGCGGTAAAGATTGAGTTGACGGGTATCCATCGGTACCACCACCTCGAAAGGTAGATGCGTGTTGGAAGGCACATCCACCACCAAGGCAACGGTGTAAACGGTCTCTATGTGCATATAAGAGCAGGCCAAAGGTTGCCCTATGGCCGAACCGTCATAAAGTTTTTGCGCCATCTCTTTGGAAATGGCCGCTTCGTTGGGCTGAAGAATGTGATGCGGTTCGCCTTCCACTACGGGATAGGTAAACACCTTGAAGAAATTGTCGCTGGTCGTCAAAGCCATCACCTCAAAGGATTCGTTGCGTTCCATATCCCTAACTGTGTTGGGATTCAGGTTGGTATAGTGCGAAACCACGCTCACACATTCCTCCACCTGCGGCACGGCGTCAGGCAAGTCATAGCGCAATTGGCAGACTCCACCGGTGTATCTTGTGCCCGTGGCCTTATCCACCGACACCAAGCGGTAAATTCGGTCGCCGTCCTCGACAAAACGGTCGTAGGAAAACTCGTGTAGCACCCACTGGAACAGCAATGTAGCGGAAGTGATGCCAATGACCAAGCAAAAAACATTGATAATGAAATGCTTGCGTTTTGGTTTCAGAACTAATTTATTCATTTTATAATTACATTAACTTGATTTTGGTGCAAAAATAGTTATTAATTCCATACATACAACCATAAATGAAGTTTTGGTGATTGAAAAAGGACCCTTTTATTGGTCCGTACCATCAGACTGCCTGAATCCAATACGCCGCCGTTCTTTCTGCGGATGATTGCTCTGCAATTCAACCAAAGCCAAACTAATGGCTTCAAGTTGGGCACTATGTTCCTCGTTTATGTCGTTTTGGTCGGCAAGAATCTCTTCAATGTAATTCCTCACTTCCGTAATTTCCTTTTTCAACTCTACATAATCCGTGCTCACCATACCCACAAATCGACGCAATTCCACGAAAGCCCTCATAATCTTTCTGTTGATGTCAATGGCCGTTTCTGAATGTAACACGCTGCTTAACATAGCCACACCTAATTCAGTAAATGCAAACGGAAGATACTTCAGGTTTGAGCCTCTGCCAGTATTTAACACAACTGTCTGAGACCCAGAAAGATTTTCCTGTCCCTTGTTCAAGGTCGCAATTTGCGACCTTGAACTTTCATAAATCATTTGTTGAATTTGTTCCACTTCGTTTGCCATAATCAAAACTTTTACCTGCAAATTTAGAAATAATTTCAAAACCTATACCCCATCCTCTCCATCTTCTCCACCTGCAAAGAAGCCTGCCCGAATTCTTCCGTCACTTTGCCCAAAAGCAGATACACGCCATCGCCTTGGAAGGGCCACGTCTTCAAAGTTTGCGGGAAATGCACCGTGTCAAAAGCCTCGCCTGTGGCATCGACGAAGGTGGCGAGGGCCATCGTTTCGCCTTTGCAGGTGCGCACATACTTGATTGTCACCAACTTGCCCAACATCCGATAGCGACTTCCAACGAAATTCAGCATCTGCGAAGCCATCAACTCGCCCCGAAACTTGGTTTTCAGCATGTCGAACCACGTCATCGTGACGGGGAAACCGTAGAGTTCAATCTCATCGCAGGCGTTTTGCAAGGCGTTAGCCGTGAAATCGGGGAACTCAAAATGCTGGTTTTCAAGTTGGAAAAGCGTTTCGGGCTGTTCCTGTTTTCCGTCGCTTTTGTGGAGATGCGCCTGCCACAGTAGTTCGGCCTTGGGCTTTCGCGTGAAGTCGAATGCGCCGCCGCGAATGAGCAAAACGAGTTGCTCCAACGAAAACGGCACCCTCGAAACGAAGTCGTCCAAATCGGCGAAAGGCCCGTGAGCCTTGCGCTCGGCAACGAAACGCTCAACGAATTGTTGTTCAATGCCTTGCAGATGAACAAAACCCATAAAAATCGTCCGACCAGTCAAAGTGGTAAGGTAATAGCTGCGATTGACGCAAGGCAGATGGATTTTCGCGCCCATACGCCGTGCCTCGTTGAAGTAGAACCAAGTCTGATAAAATCCACCGAAATTGTTGATTACAGCCACCTGAAACTCAAGCGGATAGTGGCTTTTCAGGTAGAGACTTTGGTAACTTTCAACGGCGTATGAAGCCGAATGTGCCTTGGAAAACGAATATCCCGAAAACGACTCTATCTGCCGCCAAAGTTCGCTCACCAAGGCGTCAGGATAGCCTTTGGCCTTGCAATTGCCGAAAAATCTGTTTTTAACTTCCTCAAATTCAGTCTTGTCGCGCATCTTGTGACCCATCATTCGGCGCAACACATCGGCTTCGGCCAAATCCAAACCCGCAAAATAATGCCCGACTTTCAAAACATCCTCCTGATAAATCATCACGCCGTAGGTTTCGGCCAAAAGTTCCTTCAAAACGGGGTGCTTATAATCCACAGTATCAGGATGATGGAAGCGGTTGATGTATTCGCGCATCATCCCCGACTTGGCCACGCCCGGACGAATGATGGAACTGGCTGCCACCAAGGTCTTGTAGTCAGAACAACGCAACTTGCGCAATAGGCCGCGCATCCCCGGACTTTCGATGTAGAAACAGCCGCAAGTCTCGGCCTTGAGCAGTTGGCGGCGAATCAGTTCGTCTTGTTTCAGCGCGTTAATCTGGTGAATGTCAATGCGCAAGCCGCGACTTTGCTCTACCATTTCCACTGCGTCACGGATGTGGGCAATGCCGCGCTGGCTCAAAATGTCGATTTTTTCAAAGCCCAATTTCTCGGCGGAATACATATCGTATTGCGTGGTCGGGAAGCCTTTGGGCGGCAGGTCGAGGGCGGCAAAATTGGTAATCGGCTCTTCCGTAATCAGCACGCCGCCCGCGTGGATGGAACGCTGTCGCGGGAAATCCTTTAAGCACTCCGAAATGGCCAGAATCTGCTGCCCGATTTCGCTCTGTCGGGCGAAAGTCTCTGGATTTCGTTCCATCTGGTCAATCTCACCCTTGGGCAGGCCGAACACCTTGCCCAGCTCGCGACAAAGCGAATTGCCTTGGAAGGTGACCGTCGCGCCGAGCAAAGCCACGTGCTCCCGACCGTATTTCTCAAAGATGTGTTCGATGACCTTGTCGCGGTCGCGCCACGAGAAATCGAGGTCGAAGTCGGGCGGACTGCTCCGCTTGGGGTTGAGGAAACGCTCAAAATACAAGTCCAACTCTATCGGGTCCACATCGGTGATTTTCAGGCAATAAGCCACCACGCTATTGGCCCCGCTGCCCCGCCCGACGTGGTAAAATCCCTGCGACATTGCGAAGCGCACAATATCCCAAGCGATGAGGAAATAGGCGCAAAAGCCCATCCGCTCGATGATGTCCAACTCCTTCTCTATACGGCGGTAGGCAGTTTTGTCGTGCAGGCCGTAACGGTACGCCATCCCGTCAAAAGCCAACTTGCGCAATAGTTCGTGGTCGTCGTAAACGTTGCCCGTGAAGGTGCGCTTGTTCTTCACGCTCGCATCGAGGTTGATTTCGCATTGCTCCAAGATACGTTCCGTATTTTCAATGAGTTGCGGATAGAGCGCAAAAGTGGTTTTCAGCCTTTCGGCGGGCAAGAGAATCTCGTCGGGAGCGGCACAAGCGGATGGTTCGAGGCGCGAAATCAGCACGTTTTCGTCGATGGCACGCAGGCTTTGATGCAATTGAAAATCACTCTCTTCGGCGAAGGTCACAGGCTGCATCGCGACCAACTTTTCAAAGGATTCGCAGTTGTACAGTTTGGTCAGTTGGGAGAAGCGAACACTGAGAAATTCGTTCTCTTTCATTGTGTTAGGCCGCCGTTTCCCGAAAGGGTAAACAACAATCACCTGTTCCCATTCCGGCGCGATTTCAGGATAGGGTTGCTTCGAGAGGCTGTGCTGGGTCAAAAAACGGTTCAGTTCGGCAAAGCCCGCATTGTTTTTGGCCAAGGCTACATAAAGCAGTTCGTCGCCGTTGCGGAACTCCACGCCCACCACAGGCCTGATGCCCTGCTTTTGACATTCAAACACAAAGTCGGACACGCCCATCGTCGTGTTGATGTCGGTCAAAGGCAAGACGGTATAGCCCATCGCGGCGGCCTTCGTGACCAAGTCCGCAATCGGCAACGTCCCGTAGCACAGGCTGTTATATGAGTGAACCGCAATCAACACAATACTTTTGATTAGTTTTTCGTCAAAATTTTCGCCGTAAATTTAATCAAAATTTTTGAGATGATAGTCGATTCGGGAGCAAAATTGTCATAAAAATAGCACCAAAAACTTGCCAATTTAGGAAAGTTACGTATATTTGCAGCGTATTTGAGAGCCCAACATCACAAATGAAAGTCGTATTTCTACAAGAGGCAAAGGATTTCATAAACACCCTTGATGCCGATGCGAAAAGGAAAATCTACTCGGACGCAAGGTTTATTGAAAGCGGAGAGAAGGACGACCGCGTTTTCAAGAAAATTGACCGAAAGAACGATATTTGGGAAATTAGGACGGCACACAGGAGAATCGAATACAGGTTGTTCGCCTTTTGGGACACCCGCAACGAAACCTTAATTGTGGCCACGCACGGTATAGTGAAGAAATCACAGAAAACTCCTCAAAAAGAAATCAAGAAGGCTATCTATATCAAGAACAAGTATTTCAACCAATAAAACCGTTCATTATGGATTACACAACTCTTGACCAAATGATTGAAAAAGACCTTGGCCCAGTCGGAACCACGGAAAGGGATCAGTTTGAGGCCGAAGCAAAAGAACGGATTGAAGCGTGGCGGCTTGGCGAGAAAGTCAAGGAAGCGCGCAAGGCACAGAACCTTACCCAAAAGGAACTCGGGGAAAGGATAGGGGTCGGCGAGGCGCAAATATCGAAAATAGAGAGTGGCCGTGCCGCAACCTTCACCACCATCAGCCGCGTGCTGAAAGCCCTCGGCGCGAAATCCGCCAGCCTCGACCTCGGCTCATTGGGCCGAGTCGCCCTCTGGTGACGAAACAGTCTTTTTTAGTGCAATTCCCGTGGCGCGGCCTTCGGTAAGGTCAAGTTCTTTCAAAAACTCGCCTAAACGGCGGTTGCTGTAATGATGCGAGTCATCCGCTCGCCTTCCACGGCGCGACCGCAGAGCAGTTCCTCTATGTTAATGGAGAGTTTCATTGCTTGAGTTTTATGCGGCATAAGTTACTACTTTTTCCCAATTGGCTTATTGATTGTTTGACAAAATGACCCCGAGAGCCCTCCAGTGTTGGAATAGCAGAGAAACGTAATAGTTTAAAGCTTTCGCCCCAATTTGTGGTACACAATGAAAATTTTCGCCGTAAATTTAATCAAAATTTTTGAGATGAATTGGAATTGGTGCCATCAAAAGTCTCTTTTTTCCGATTTATTTTGCCAATTCAGAAAAACAATCTATCTTTGTGCATGATTTTGATTGAAAATATTGGATAGTATCCTCGATTTTCAATGAAAATATTGGATATACATAAAAAATAGCGATATGACATCGGCGTGGCCAATCATTTATTGCACCGCAAGGAAATGAGCAGAGGCAGCGTCGATTACGGACACGCTTTCGAGCACTTGGTCATTCAAGAGATTTATGCGTGGCTACATTACACCCATTCTGAAGAAACCTTGTCGTATTGGCGCACTTATACGGGAATCGAAGTGGACGCTGTGATTGGAGATGCGCGGGTTGCCATAGAAATCAAATCGGCGGAGGAGATACAGCCACGCCACCTGAAAGGTCTGAAGGCTTTTGGCGAAGAACATCCTGACAGTCGTCGTATGGTGGTTTCGCTCGACAAGTTTAACCGCCGAATTGGTGACATTGAATGTGTCTATGTTCTCGATTTCTTCAAAATGTTGTGGTCGGGAGGGATTTAACCGAACACATACTTTGTTTTTGTAATGTCTGTCGCCTTGAGTTTTTTTGTTGCAAATAACTATTGAGAAAATTTTAACAAAGTTTAACCAATTTTCTTGCAATCCTTCTAACCATTCTCTCTACTTTTGCGACAAATTTTAAACGCAAATGATATGGAAACGTTAATTGAAAGTCTAAAACAATTCGAAGAAAAAGCTAACACTGTTTCTAATGAAACAGAACTTCAGAGCATCTTTAAAGAGCTCGCACCTGCATTTCTTTATGGCGGCTATATCCAGGTACACGACGAATACAGGGTGTTTATTCGAACCGTAGAGTTCTATTTCCACAGCGAAAAAGAAAATGGGATACACGATCCAATCGTATATCATCGCAATGGAAAAGATTTTGTAAATGTCCCATACTTTCCTCTAATGACTTTACACGCACACTCTTCTGGTTTTGATATTACTTTTGAAAGTGAAGCAGAACAGTATAGAGCATCGGCTTTGATACGAACTTATGAGGTGAAAGATAAGGATGGAAAGTATTTGGTTTGGAATAAAGAAAAAAGTATGTTCGAAAAAACCACGGACTATGGATATAACACTCAATCCACATATCTTTATGCTTTGTTAAATGGGTTTTCTCTTGGGAACAGCAATAATGTCAAATGGATTGATGCACCAAGAAAACAATCATCATCCGCTATGGAGAAGAAACGTCAGAATGTTTATCAATTTGATTCTGAAAGAAATAAAGTTAAATGCAATCGAAACTGGAGTTTTACGAGAATAGAGCAAGTATAACAAAATCGCTTCACTATGACCACCGACAACCTCACCAACACCGTCTATTTCTCTGACCTTCTGCCAAAGAAATGTCCAATCTTGAACCATCACATTGTTGAAGCATTGGATGCGAACAAGATTCGCTATGCCTATCTTTCTGAAACCAAGGACATTTGGTGCCGCGATTTTATGCCGATACAGATTGACGAAGACCGTTTTGTGTGTTACAAATACACGCCCAACTATTTGCAAAGTCCCTACTATCGCAGCCTTCAAACCAACCCTGAAAAAGTGTTTCAAGCACCACAGAACCGTCTGGAACAAGTAACGCAAAATGCCATCACGATTGAACTTGTTATAGATGGCGGCAACGTGGTGAAATGCGGTGACACCGTTGTAATGACGGAAAAAGTGTTTGTCGAAAACAAGGACAAAACACGTACCGAAGTGGAAAAAATCCTGAAAGATGCTTTCCAAAGCAACATTCTGTTTCTGCCGTGGGACCGAAAAGAAGCCTTCGGCCACAGCGACGGCATTGTCCATTATGCGGGTGACGGCAAAATCCTTTTGACAAACTATGATGACAGTTCGCTTTATTATTTCCAACGTTTCCGAAAAGCGTTAGAAAAACACTTTGAGGTTATCCCGTTGAAGTATGCGACCAAAAGACGACATGCTCGCAGTTGGGCTTACATCAATTTCCTGCGCATTGGCAAGTTGGTTCTCGTCCCGCAATTAGGGCTTGAAGAGGACGAACAGGCTTTAGAACAGATTGCCAATGCCCTACCTGATTGTGAAATGGTAGGGATTTCTTCGTTGGAAGCCGTCAGACGAGGTGGGGGACTTAACTGTATTTCGTGGAATATCCTTTCATAATAACATTCCCATAAAAGCCGACACCAAAACGACATCGCCGTCTTTCCGAAGGTCTTTTGAATAGAACAGATAATTTTGCCCGATTCGAGAGGAGAACTTGGTCTTTAAGGTATCGGGAGAGGTTTCCTTTTTTCTCAAAATCGCTCTTCCATCTTGAACTTGGAATTTCATCATCCCCACCGATTCCGTGCCGTCTCCAAGCCCTTGCAACAATCCATCACCCCGCCGCCCGATGCAAAATCTGTTCCCCAAACCGCGTCTTGATCTTGTCCATCGCAGCATAGAGGTGCGTCAGTTCCGTGTTGTCGTCAAACAAGGCCAGTTGCGGCGCGCCGCTCACCAACTCACTGAGACGCACGCCCACGAGGCGTATCATCATGCGGCGGTTGTAGAGACGGTCGAAGAGGCTGTTGACCGTCTGCTGCAACACGTGGTCGAAGGCGGTGTAGGGAATGCGCTGCTGCATATCGTGCGTGTCGAAGTTGGAGTAACGGATTTTCACCGTCACGCACCCCGTCAGTTTGCCTTGCGAGCGCAGGTCGAAGCCGAGGCTCTCCACCATCCGCGCCAAGCATTGCCGGATGGCAGCCACGTCAATCGTGTCTTGCTCAAACGTCCTTTCCTTGCTGATGGACTTCCGCTCTTGGTAAGGGCACACGGGCGTGCTGTCTTGCCCGTTGGCTTTCTTCCAGATGTCGAGGCCGTGCTTGCCCATGGCGCGTTCCATCGCCAAAGGTGGCAGTCGGCGCAGGGTGCCGATTTTCTCCACGCCCATCGAGCGGAGCAAATGGTAGGTCTTTTCGCCCACCATCGGGATTTTCTGCACCGACAGCGGGTCGAGGAAGCTATTAATATAAGGTGTGGGCACCTCGAGCTCGCCGTTGGGCTTGGCTTGCCCCGTGGCGATTTTCGATACTGTCTTGTTTTCCGAGAGACCAAACGAAATCGGTAGCCCCGTCTCCTTGATGATGCGTTGCCGCAACTCGTGCGACCACAGCGAGCAGTCGTGGAAGCGGTCCATGCCCGTCAGGTCTAAGTAATGCTCGTCGATGGACATCTTCTCGTAGACGGGCGCGCTGTCGGCGATGATTTGCGTCACCAAACGCGAATAACGGCTGTAGAGTTCCATGTCGCCTCGGATGAAGACCGCCTGCGAGCAGAGTTGCCGCGCCATGCGCATTGGCATGGCAGAATGTACGCCGAAACGCCGTGCCTCGTAACTGCAAGTGGAGACCACGCCACGGTCGGACATACCGCCCACGATGACGGGCTTGCCCTCCAACGATGGGTTCACCAACCGTTCCACCGACACGAAAAACGTGTCCAAATCCATGTGCAAAATCGTTCGTTCCATACTTCGATAAACTCACTAACCTTTATTTTTTCTTCTTTTTTTGCCCAAAATGCTTGCATATTCCAAAAAAGTTGTACTTTTGACGAGTTTTTAATCAGAAATTTCGCCGTAAATTTAATCATTTATCGCAAGACGGAACAAAAAGAACAGAATTATTTTTATCTCAACCCCAAATATGTGTGTATATCAATCACTTAAAAACAAGACACTATGAAAAGAACGACTATCAATGCTGAAGGTTACGAAATAGAAGTCAGATTTGGAGGGAAAAATGGCGATTTCGTTTCATTAACCGATATTGCCCGCTACAAGACCTCGGAAAACCCAGGGTATGTCATCCAAAACTGGATGCGAAACAGGAATACGGTTCGTTTCCTTGGCCTTTGGGAACAGTTTCACAATCCGGTTTTCAATTGCCTCGAATTCGAGGCAATTGAAAACGAAGCTGGAATGAATAGTTTTGTGCTGACCCCAAAACGATGGATAGAAGCAACCCAAGCCATCGGAATAGTCTCAAAACAAGGACGTTATGCATCGACTTTAGCCCATCAAGATATTGCTTTCGAGTTCGCGTCTTGGATTTCTCCCGAATTCAAACTTTACATCATCAAAGACTACCAAAGGCTGAAATCCGATGAAAACGGGCGGCTTTCTCTTGGCTGGAATTTGAACAGAGAACTGACAAAAATCAATTATCACATTCATACCGATGCCATCAAGGAGCATCTTATACCCGAAAATATTTCGGCAAAGGCACGTTCTTTCATTTATGCTGACGAGGCGGATGTCCTTAATGTGGCTTTATTTGGCATGACCGCAAAAATGTGGCGAGAACAGAATCCTGAGAGCAAAGGCAATATTCGTGACCACGCTTCTTTGCACCAGTTGATTGTACTTGTAAATTTGGAAAGCATGAACGCCGAACTAATCAAGTCTGGACTCTCGCAAGCAGAAAGAGCCATCCGATTAAACCAAATGGCTATCAATCAATTGCAAGTCCTTAACGAGCATCGCTCCATAAAATTACTGGAGTAACTCATCTCACTTCTCAACCTCATCAGTAAAATCCGTTTAATCCGTAGTAAAAAAATCAATCCTATGTACTTCAACTCGAATATAAAATTCCTCCGCAAGCACCGCCACCGCACACAAGACGACATCGCTTTTGCGCTCAATATGAAACGCTCCACGTTGAGCGGCTATGAAAACGGCGTTGCCGAACCTAACCTTGAGGCCTTGGTCGCTTTCTCCAAATATTTCGGCATCGCCATAGATACTTTGGTGAAAGTCGATTTGAGCGGCATCAGCCCGAGCCAACTCTCGCAATTGGAGCGCGGCTACGACGTTCACCTGAAAGGCAGCAATTTGCGCGTATTAGCCACCACCGTCAATAACGACAACAACGAGAACATCGAACTCGTGAGCGAAAAAGCCAAGGCGGGCTATGCCACGGGCTTCGCCGACCCCGAATATATCAAGGTGCTGCCGACGTTCACGATGCCCTTCCTCTCGCGCGACCGCAAATACCGCACCTTCCAAATCAGCGGCGACTCGATGCTGCCCATCCCCGACGGCTCCTTCGTCACGGGTGAATATGTCCTCGACTGGACCTACATCCGCAGCGGCCAGCCGTACATCGTGCTCACGCAAGACGACGGCATTGTCTTCAAAATCGTGGACAACAAAATCGAGCACGAGAGCAAACTCACGCTCAGTTCGCTCAACCCTTTGTATCAACCTTACGATTTGGCCGCCTCCGATATTAAAGAGGTGTGGAAATTTGTGCATTACATCAGCGCAGAAATGCCCGAGCAACGCGAAAACCGCTTCCGCGAGGAGCAACTTCTGCAAACCGTCCAAGAACTGAAACGGCAGGTGGAGGAGATACAGCTGAAATTGAATATTTAAATCAAACATTAGTCAAAAGAGAACAACACGCATTTTTTGCGTGTTAAGAGTGGTAGTTGCAAAATTTGCACATACCACTTTTGGTAGTGAATAAAAAAGCAATGTCCTTGACGGAACGACCATCAAGGAAACCTTCAACGAAGGGAAATACACCCATGCGAAGCTGATTGAAGGACCTGGAATGATTTGAGAAATATGCATTTTTTTGAAGTTTTATTTTGCCTGTGCTGTGATTTGGCACAGGCTTTTGTTTTCTTTGCAGTTCGCAATACATAAGCTTTTATTATGACCATGCTTAAAGACTATCTAAAAAAACAAGCAATCGAAACATACCTCTTCCTTGATTTTGATGGCGTGTTGAACACTACCAGTTATGCCAAACTGCTCAGAAAAGAAGGCATCGACCATTATGACGAGTTCGGTGCCATGTTCGACCCCAAAACCATCAGCAATCTTAAATACATTGTTGATCATTCTGGCTGTAAAATCGTTCTTTCCTCCACTTGGCGAAACGAAGGTTGGATAAGAATGCAAGCGTTATGGAAAGACCGCAACCTTCCTGATGAGTTGTTTTCAATGACACCAATCCTTCTGAGCACTACATACAAAAATGCTAAAAGCGGCGAAATACTATCAGTTCCGGAACGCAATGCTAAAGCTCTAGAAATCCAGGCATGGTTGTATAAATACGCGACACCGCCATTCCAATATGTCATTCTCGACGATGAAAACAACTTCTTCCATAGTCAGCAGGGACATTTGGTTCAAACTGATGAAAACGATGGATTAACCATCCAAAAGGCCTATGAAGCCATAAACATTTTGAGCCGTTAGGAACAATTTTCGTTTATCGTCAAGCCTATGCATCAATTCAGCACAGGCTTTTGTTTTCTTTGCAGCGTGAAAACGGTCGAATTGACAAATATAACAGAATACAAACATCATTAAATCAATAAAATATGGAAAACAACAGGTATGCAAACATCGGTAAAGGCTCAATTGTCGAGGAAGGCGTCTTCGTAAGATTTCCCGAACTCGTTCCCGATTCTTTGGACAATTATTGGAACAGCAAGAAGCATAAAAAGCTGTTGATAGTTGGGGAAAGCAACTACTTTGACGATAAAGTCGACAGCGTATTTAAGAACCCACAAGCGTGGTATTCGGGAGCGGACAAACAACATTTGATGCCAGAAGGAAAGAAGAAAGATGTAAGCAACTACAAAGGGTATAAGACTTTTGATAGGTTGTGTAAATCAATGAATGTAGTGCTGAACGAAGCACTTTGCGAGCATGTCTATGAGGAGGCCATGTTCTATAATTATTTTCTGCGTCCGGCCACGGTGAGGAAAAACAATAGATCATTCAAAAAAGATTGCACCCAATTAGACCGTGATGTGGCAGGTAGCGCATTATGCGGAATTATCGACCTTGACCGACCTGATGTGGTTATATTCGTCAGTAAATATGCACACTCGGAATTTATGAAGTACCTGAAATCGAAAGGATTGTCATATAGCATCCCGATTGATTTCGTCAATCATCCTGCCCATTCTGCCTCATGGCATCACAGAAACGGAAACGGGAAACAAAAGTTCGAAAGACTGTTGATGGAATACTGGATTATCAAATAATTACATTTATTTCAACCCTTGTATGTTTCATACAAATGTTTACCTTTGCTGCAAATATCATATTGGCTTTATGCCTAATGCAAAATCCGATTTGGCCGCCTATGAAAAACTATCAATGCAAGAAATGTGGTATTAAAACAGAGCGACAGCCCAATGCGTTCAATTGTCGGGCTGGAACCTACCACGATTGGAACGACCTCGGCGAAGTCGGTTGCGAAAACTACCGATGCAAGAAATGCGGTCTTCTCGTTGAAAGCAAGAACGCCCCATCTCCTTTGGGATGCACTGCTGGAGGCTACCACAATTGGCAAGATTTATGTCCGATAGGCACCGATGTCTATCAATGCAAGAAATGTGGCATTCTGTTGTATGCCTCAAAGTCGCCTAATGCATTTGACTGCCCTTCGGGAGGGTATCATCAGTGGAATAAGATGAATTAACAAATCAAATTAACGAATATGGAAAAGTATACAAATTACAACGAGCAGTTAAACACGCTCTTTGAGCAATGGAAAATGAGTTATGATGAGGTAGACAGAGACAAATTCTGCAAAGATGGTTTGATGCTGACACCTGACAACCCAAATCCTGATAACCTGTCCTATGTTAATGAATTATGGGAGAAATCAGAAAGGCGCATAATGTTCTTGCTAAAAGATAGTCCAGATGGAGGTCAAGACGACATTCGACGTTGGCTTGTTGAACATGAAGAATGTAGGAACCTGACCGGAGGTCGTGTCGGACGAACTGGTTTTCTGCCAAACATTGCCATGATGTTATATGGCTTGATGATTACCAAGAAAGATTACAGATTGGGTTACTCAGAAGTATCGAAAACGAAAATGGATGAAATTAAAAAGATGTGGAACAGCACTCCGTTTGCTCTCATAGAGACAAAGAAAGTGGCAGGAAGGCCAAATGTGACTGACAAAGAGGTTGCAAAAGCGATAAAACAAGATGCTACTTTTTTGACCAAAGAGATGGACATCCTCAAACCGAACATCATCGTTTGCTGTGGAAAACCCCAATTTACATTTGTTACAGAAAATTATCTAAATGGGAAGGAATACGAAGAATTTGGTGACCCGAATTATCCTGATAAAAGGAATCATGGTTGTCTTTGGTATTATCCTAAAGAAAGAATTGCAGTTATCAAATCGCATCATCCTACAAATCGAGGTAAAGCCAAATGGAAAATCTATGAGCGTGTTATTAGCCCATTTGGAGGACTTATGAATAATCGCAATCCCGATTTCTAATTTGATTTTTCTCAAATATTTCCCCAAGCCTGTGCTTCAATTCGGCACAGGCTTTCTTTTTCTTTGCAGCGTTAAATCATAACGCACTATGACCATACAAAAAGCAACATCAACGGCAAAGCCAACCGTTAAAGTAATCGGTGTTGGCTGTGGCGGCAACAATATCGTCAACCATATAAGCACAAGCCATTTGGAAGGTTTCTCCTTTGTGGCCTGCGACATGGATGCCAATGTGCTTGAGAAATCAGCAGCCGCCACAACCCTGCAACTCGGCACAGACGGACTTGGAAGCGGAAACAGCCCTGAGAAAGCACGCATCGCAGCTGAAGAAAACACAGATGCAATAAAGGAACTGTTCGATGACAAACCTTCCATGACCTTTGTCGTCACCTGTCTTGGAGGCGGATGCGGCACGGGTGCGGCTCCCATAATCGCTCGTGAGTCAAAAAAGATGGGCATCACGACCATTGCCCTTGCCACTTTGCCATTCGAGTTGGAAGGCGAACGCAGATTCTCGCAAGCCTCGGAAGGAATTCAAAACTTGGCAAGAAACGCGGATGCCCTCTTTCTTCTCAACAACCAGTACATCAAAGAACAATACTGCGACTTGCCCATAAACCAAGCCTTCGCAAAGGCCGATGGCCTGATGGCGGAAGTAGCAAAATGCCTAATCCGTTCCATAACGAAGCCACAACAAGAGACAAAGAGAACCTCAAGAATAAAGGAGTTTTTCAGAAGACTGAAATGCAAATAAAAGCGATGGCATCGAAAACATTCAACACAGCAACTATCGCCCGTCTGCTCAGTCACGATGACGAACATGGCATGGGTCGTGTCTTCATGTATGCTTTCCTTAATGAAGTGATACGACAGAAAAGGCCATTCCCATTCGATTGTGAATCCGCCCAAGTAAGCCCCAACTTGATGATTGTTGACAACCAAGGTAGAAGTATCACCGTTGAGCAAAGGCGCAATCGGCTTAGTTTAATCCTCAACGACCAACGAAGCGAGGCTTCCGCACGCATCGAATACAAAGATGAAGCTTATCGTCAAGTCCTTCTTGATTGGCTTGCCGCCTGCATCCGATACACTTCGTTGCAGCCTGAACTTCGCAAAGAGCTGACAAGACATGCCCAATCCATTCAAAGAAGAATTTGGTTTACAAAAGTTTTGCTCGTGCATTAATTCGGCACGATTTTTGTAGTGTTTTTTTATTTTGTTAAACAACAAATACATCAAAAATCATCATTATGAAGAAAGCATTTTTTAGTTTGGTGCTTCTCTGCGGCCTCGCACTGATGGGCACCAGTTGCAAAGACAACAACAATGGAAACAACAACGGCAATGGCAATGTCACTCCCGAAGTGCAAAGCGGTGAGGTGGCCGTCGGCAACAACACGGCTAACATTGTCACAGCCAAGGCCGTCAACTATGGCCAAAAGAACGCCATCGTCCTCGCATCCAAGGAGATGACAGCAGCCGAAAACGAAGGCATCGCCATCGTTTTCAACGGCAACATCGTCCCCGGCACTTACAGAATGGGCAGCAACTCGAAAGATCCCGTGCCCACCGTGGTCGGCTTCCACGAATTCAACCTCGGCGAACTGCCCTTCATTATGGGCGCCGACACCTTGTGTTATGGCGACACCTATTTTTGGATGAACGGCGAACTTTCCGTCACCGAAAACAATGGCACCTACACCGTCATTTTGTCACAATGTATGGGCACCAACGCCAACGGCTCCAATGTCCATTTGGCCTTGAACTTCAACGGCACACTGCCCACCTACACCTTCGACACGGAGAACAAGTTCAAAATCGGCAACACCGAAAGCCCTGTCGGACTGGCGGGCATCACTGCGCTCAACGGATTGAGCACGCTTGGCCTCGATGTGAAGTCGATGCTCTTTATGTCGGCTGACCGCAAACGTTTCTTCATCGTCAGTTACTTGGGTGGTCAGGTCGTCGATGGTGAGTACAGCCTCGGGTATCTCGGCACACCTTATCTGCCCAAATTCCCTTGTGTACACGTTGCCCTTGACGGCGATTTCTGGACCTTCCAACCCCAAACGGGTTACATTGCAAAGGAAGGCACTTTGAAGGTCGTCACCAACGAAGACGGCACCAAGACCGTCACGATGGAGAACCTCAAACTCAAGAATGTGGAACACGAAAGCGAGTTCTTCTTCCCCATCCTCGATGGCGAGTTGCAATACCACGGCTATATGTATGAACTGAGTTTGTAAGACTTTAGGAAGCCAAATTATGCGCCCATTTTCCCGCGAGATTCAGGGGAAAATGGGCGCATTTTTTCAAACGCCTATAGGCAGAAAGTCATATAAGGCGGAAGGCAAACAATGTCGTCCTTCATAGAAAGGTTCTTCGGATGAATGACATAGCAGCCCCCAACGCGCTCGTGGAATTTTTCCTTGAACCGCTCAAGCGAAGTGGTCGAATAGTTTTCCGTCGACTTCACATCGACAGGGAAAACCTTGTATTTCAGCCTACTATTGTTCGACAGAAGGAAATCAATTTCAATGTCGTTGCGATGTTTTGTCTCGTTGTAATGGGTATAAAAGTACAACTTATGCCCTGCCGCCATCAGCATCTGCGCAATCGCGTTTTCGTACAACATCCCCTCGTTGAGCGATAGTTTCCCGTGCAGGATTTCACGATACAGTTCGCCATCGGAAACATCATTTTCGCTGAAGGCGTGACTGACCAACAGCCCCGTGTCGCCCATATAGCACTTCACGTATGTGCGGTCTTCGTTGATGGAAAGCCCAATGTTGGGGTCGGAGCAATTGAAGCACTCGTTGGCAATCATCGAATCGGCGAGCCAGAAGAAAGTGTCTTCATATTGCACAAAATCAGATCCTGACACTATCTTGCTGAGAACCACGCGCTTTTCGTGCTTGGAAAGCAGCCCTGGAATCTGGTCGTAGATGGCCAACACCTTCGAGCGATATTGGTTCTCTATCTTCATAATGTCCTCTCGATATAGCCGCAAAACATCACGCTTTTCCTCGTCACACAAGGCAAAATCCCGCGCATTTTCAAGGAACACCGCCAAAGGCTTCGGCATCCCACCGACAAGCAAATACTGCCTGAATAGCATCATCGCCTTGCGGTGCAAATCAGCAGTGAGTGGTCGCTTCTTTTCAAAGCACAACTTGATATAATCGACAAGTTGTTCCTCGCCAAAAGCCAAGCAAAATTCCTCGAAATCAAGCGGATACATCTTTATACAACGCTCCTCTGAAGGAATCACTATGTCCGCCACATTCTCGTGAATCGAAATGAGCGACCCCGTCTCGATATAATCATAACGGCCATCTTGCACCAAATACTTCACGGCCTCACGCGCCCGTGGAAATTTCTGGACTTCATCGAAGATAACCAACGACTCCCTTTCATACAACTTCACCTTGAACTCGCTGGAAATGAGCATAAAAAAAGTGTCAAGGTCGTTGAGGTTGCTCACAAAGGCCTCTTTCACCACATCCCGCGCTTTGGCAAAATCGATAAGAATGTAACTCTTATATTCGTTTCGGGCAAACTCCTCAACGATGGTCGACTTGCCAATTCGCCTCGCGCCTTCGATGAGTAAAGCCTTTTGCCCGCCCATCCTTTTCCATTCGAGGAATCTTTTGTATATCTTTCTTTTGAAAATCATATAGTTAGTATTTAATTACCGAGAGTGCGCAGGTGGAAATATGCTGCAATTTCCGATAGTGCGCAGATGCAAAGGTACATAAAATTCAGAGAGTGCGCACTTATGGAGAAATATTTTTTTCCGAGAGTGCGCAGGTAAACCGAAATGTGTACCTTTGCGACCTAAAAAAACGACCAGTGATTTACCCGACCAATTTTGAACAGAAAATCGGCTTCGTCAGCATCCGACAAATGGTTTCCGGCCACTGCATCAGTCAAATGGGCTTGGAGAAAGTGGACGAAATGGCATTTTCGACCGACAAAGCCCTTATCCTCAAGAGTTTGGAGCAAACTGACGAGTTCATCCGCTTGCTGCAAACGGGCGTGCCTTTCCCCGTGCGCGACTTCCACGACTTGCGCGAGGCTTTCCATCAAATCCAAATCGAGGGAACCTGCCTCAGCGTGGAGGATTTGTTCGCTTTGAAGCCTTCGCTGAATGTTTTGGAAGCCATTTTGCGTTTCGGCCATTCGGAAGGCTCGGTCAATTTCCCTCAACTCAAATCGCTGATTGAGAACATTTTCATTGAACGCAGTATCTTTACCGAGGTCAATCGCCTCGTTGATGATAAGGGCGAAATCCCCGACAACGCTTCCACCGAATTGTTGGAAATTCGCCAAAGCATTCGCCGCAAGCAAGGCGGCATTGAGAAGCGCATCCGCCAAATTATGGGCGACGCCAAGACTGCGGGCTGGGTCGACCAAAAATCGGAAATCACCATCCGCGATGGGCGTTTGGTCATCCCCGTGAAAGCGAGCGACAAACGCGCCATCCGAGGCTTCATCCACGACGAGTCGGCGACAGGGCAAACCGTTTACATCGAACCTGCCGAAATTTTTGACACTTCCAACGAAATCAAGGAGTTGGAATATGCCGAGCGACGAGAAATCCATCGTATTTTGATGGCTTTCACACGCTTGCTGCGGCCTTATCTCTCAGAATTGCGCAAGGCTTGGAATATGCTCGGCGAACTTGATTTCATTCGCGCCAAGGCATTGTTGGCCAATGAAATCGGGGGCATCAAGCCCGAAATCAAAAACACACCTTATATAAATTGGATTCAGGCGCGGCATCCGCTTTTGGAGCAAAAACTGAAAAAACAAGGCAAACAAGTTGTTCCGTTGGATTTGAAGTTGGACGAAACCGACCGCATTTTGGTCATCAGCGGACCCAACGCTGGCGGCAAGTCCGTTTGCCTGAAAACCACTGGCCTGCTGCAATATATGCTGCAATGCGGCCTTATGCCTCCAATGCGCATCGACTCTCAGTGCGGCCTTTTCGACAGCCTCTTCATCGACATCGGCGACGAGCAGTCCATTTTGGACGACCTTTCCACCTACAGTTCACACCTTATTAATATGAAGGCCCTGTTGGAAAACGCCGACGGAAAAACGCTGTTCCTCATTGATGAGTTTGGCACGGGCACCGAGCCGCAATTGGGCGGAGCCATCGCCGAGGCCATTTTGTTGGAACTCAACAAGAAACAGGCTTTCGGTATGGTCACGACGCACTATGCCAACCTGAAACTTTTGGCCGACAACCACGAGGGCATCATCAATGGGGCAATGCTGTTCGACACGCGCTTTATGCAGCCAATGTACATTATGCTCACAGGCAAGCCCGGTTCCTCTTTCGCCTTTGAAATCGCCAAGAAAATCGGCTTTCCGAAACAAATCCTCGACGACGCAGCCAACATCACCGGCGACCAGCATCTGAAATTCGAGAAGCAGCTGCAACAGTTGGAAGTCGACAAAAAGGCCATCCGCAAGAAAGAACAAGACCTGCGCATTGCCGACCAACTTCTGACCGAAGTGGTGGAGAAATACAAAAAACTTTTGGCCGCACTTGAAGGCAAGAAGAAACAATATCTTCGCGACGCAGCGGCTGAAGCTCAGGATCTTATAGCGAAAGCGAACAGCCAAATCGAGCGCACTATCAAGGAAATCAAGGAGGCACAGGCGGAAAAAAACAAAACCAAGGAAATCCGCCAGAACCTTGAAAAGACCAAGGAAGAAATCGCGCAAAAAGCCAAGGAAGTGGCCGAAGCCAAGAAAAAAGATGAAGCCGAAGTCGTGCTGAAAGTGGGTGACACGGTTTGCATCGAGGAAATGCAAGTGATGGGCGAAATCCTCGCCATCAGCGACACCGACGCCACCATCTTGTTCGACAGTATTCGCTTGCGCACCTCGCCCGACAAACTCCGCAAGGTGAGTCGCGCCGAAGCCCGCAAAACCCAACGCCGCTGGCAGTCGGGCATCGCCGAAGACCTCAGCGAAAAGGCCGAGCATTTCGATCTCACCTTAGATGTGCGCGGCAAACGCGCCGATGAAGCCTTGGACATCGTAGACAAGTATTTGGACGAAGCCAAGCTCCTCAGCATCAAGGAAGTGAGCATCCTCCACGGCAAAGGCAACGGTATCCTCCGCAAACTCATCCGCGAAAAACTCAGCCACATCCACGAGGTGGAACGCTTCTGCGACGCATCGTTGGAAACCGGAGGAACGGGGATAACAAGGGTGTATTTCAGGTAGCATAAAACCGCCTATTTTTGACCATAAGCCATTTTATTTTGCACATGTCAAACTAATTCCCTAACTTTGCCGTTCCAAATTTGATACGACAAAAATATTCAATAGATATGATGCAACACAATATCGTACCCCAAGATTTGGCAAAGAAAGTCTTTGCTGAAAGTGGTCTGCCGAGCATCGGAAGAGCCGGCATCCGTGAAATCAACAAATTGGCCTTTGACCTCGAAGCCGCTTCTGGCAAGAAGTTCATCCACATGGAGTTAGGCAATCCCGGACTGCCCGCCGCTCGCGTCGGCGTGGAAGCCCAAATCAAGGCCTTGCAAGACGGTGTGGCCGCCAACTATCCGCCCATCGACGGTGCTCCCGTGCTGAAAAAAGAAGCCTCGCGCTTCATCAAGAACTTCCTCGACTTGGACGTTGATGCCGCCAACTGCATCCCGACCGTCGGATCCATGCAAGGTGCTTTCGCCTCGTTTATGATTGCAGGTCACACCAACGCGAAGAAAAACACCATGCTCTTCATCGACCCGGGCTTCCCCGTCCACAAGTTCCAGAACAAGGTATTGGGAATCCCGATGGAGCATTTCGACATCTACGAGTACCGTGGCGAGAAACTGCGCGCCAAACTCGAAGAGGTGCTGAGCAAGGGCAACATTCATAGTATGCTCTACTCCAACCCCAACAACCCGACATGGGTGTGCCTCACCGACGAGGAACTGCGCATCATCGGCGAAATGGCCAACAAGTATGACGTTATCGTCATGGAAGACCTCGCCTACTTCGGCATGGACTTCCGCAAGGACTACAGCCACCCCGGCGAAGAGCCTTACCAACCCACCGTGGGCAAGTACACCGACAACTACATCCTGATGATTTCCAGCTCCAAGGCCTTCAGCTACGCCGGCGAACGTTGCGCCATCATCGGCATCAGCAACAAGTTGGCCGCGCGCCACTATCCCGACCTGAAAGCCTTCTGCGGACAGGAAGTCTTCCTGCGGGCCTTCCTCTTCGGCGCCTTGCACCCGTTGAGCTCAGGTACTTCGCACTCGGCACAATACGCTTTGGCCGCCGTGATGAAGGCCGTCAACGATGGCACTTATTGCTACCGCGACGACGTGTTGGAATACGGTCGCAAGGCCGAGCTGATGAAGAAAGCCTTCACCGACAACGGCTTCTACATCACCTACGACGAAGACTGCGGCGAGCCCATCGCTGATGGTTTCTACTTCACGTTCTGCTATCCGGGCTTCACTGGTGCCGACCTCGTGAAAGAGATGCTCTACTACGGCGTTTCCGGCATCTCGTTGGACACCTGCGGCAGCACCAAACAAGGCATCCGCGCCTGCACCTCGCTCATCCAAAGGGAAGAGATTCCGATTTTGGCTGAGCGGTTAGAGGCGTTTGCCAAGGATCACCCAGTAAAATAAGAGAAGAGTTAGGAGTGAAAAGTAGGGACGCAACGCTTGCGTCCCTATTTTTGTGATTATCGTTTTACAGCTCACAGAGCAGCGGCAACCTTCCTGATTCCCTTCAAGACATCTATAATGGAAGCATCTTTTCGGGCCGTCTGCATGTTGTACTTCGTTTGAAGATACATGAGCGAGTCGGCAGGCACATCAAGAGCGGCCTCAAACATCAAGGCGGTCTTTGCCGTTAGTGGACGATGGGCATTCAAAATCTCGTTGACCACGGAATAGGTCAAGCCCATGCTTTCGGCCAACTGGCGCTGGCTGATGCCGCGTTCCTCAATCTCGTCCTTCAACACCTCTCCCGGGTGTGTCGGATAGGCTCCGTAACCTAAGTTTCCCATGACTGTTCCTCCTTTATTGATAATGGTTTGACAATTCTATGATATTGCAAATGGTGATACCGCCTTCTGCCGACGATTTGAACTCAATCCTATACTGGTCGTTGACGCGCACCGACTCCAGCCCAGCCTTGTCACCCACTAGTTTCTCATAATGCAGAGCTCGATAGCGAAACAAATCTGCCGTCTTATCCACTGAGTCAAGGATGTTGACCACGCGAACATATTTCTTCACAATTTGCGGTTGGTAACGATGTTGTTTGTCACTCGTCTTGCCGTCATAGTAAAGCTCACGCAGATAGTCCTTTTCAAATACGATCTCCATTTTGCAGGATGTTTTTCAGGTGCAAAAATAATACTTTTTCTCAAAAGTTCGCATTTTTTGCGAATTTTTTAATTGTTTTTCCCAAAAAGCATTGTCAATCGGACTTTTTCTATAATTACGCCCCCAGAATATAACGACGTTAAAAATGAAGCAGTTATAAATTTCTAACTCTTTGTATATAAAGACTTTGAGAGCTTGGAAATGTATGATTTATAATATTGATTTTCAATGTCTTATAATTATATATCAAAAAAGTTTATCAGTATCAAAAAAAATGCATATCTTTGAACTTTCAAATTCAAACGTAAATTTTATGGCATAAAAAAGAGAAATAAAATAAACTAAATATAGCATTTTTCAAACTGTAAAACAAACTACGTGGAAAATAAAGCAGATAAAGGGTATTCCCGACAACTTGACCTCGAAGAGAAGTTCAATCGTTATTGGAATCAGGCGTTAAAGACAAATGGAGAAGACTACTTGAAACGCCTTACAATCAATGACCTTGTCGAGATGAAGAAAGCCATAAGCAATATCAACAACTTGATAACGCTGAAAGTGACGTTGGCTTTCATTGATGAAATATGCAGATTGGGAATCATTGATTCCGTTCAAGCCGGAAAAATCAGAGAGAAAGTTGATGAGCAGCATCCCAATACCAATGGATTTGATGTGTGTTGTGAAAAAGAAAAAGATGGTATTAATCTTATTGCAGAAGTCAAGTGCAATATTCCTGTGGGCGGAGATGAATTTGGTGCAGCGCAGAGGAATGGGATTATAAAAGACTTGGATGGCATATGGGAAGGAAAAGGGAAATTTGACAAGAACTACACGGATCGTTGTGATAAGTTTATGGTGCTCCTCGAAATGCAAGACAGCAACAAAGTCAAAGATGCAATGCATAACCTTCTTGAAAACAACATACAATATAAGGATATTTGTGTGAATTTGGAGAGTAACAATATAGATACTAAACACATATACATTGTTTATATACAATTGAAAACTGTAGAAATAGAAAACAACTTCAATTTATAAACACTATGGCAGAGCAACAAGTCATCGATGTATCAAAAGAGATAAAAAGGGTTGAAAATATACCTACTATCAGTAATTTGGTTTTCCCAGAAGCAGTTCCCCTAAAAGCCATTCCTTCAGATCTTTTAGAAAAATTCAAAGAGGCCTATAGAAGAAGTGGCGACGGTGTTTTTGGTCAGTATTTCAATTTTCCAGGAGTTGCGAGATGGGCCAATGTTTTGGATCTTTCCAATGGAGTATGGCAGCCTGATGAGATAAAACCATATTCCAACATAATGTTTGTCTGGCAAATAGTTGAGTCCGGAATGAAACTTGATGTGTCCGTGCTGCCACTTGGAGCGCAGCTAAAACCGGATGTCCAAGAGAAAGATATTTTGGAAATGACCAACACTCGGACATTTAAAAGTGCAATTGGTATTCGTGTTGTGTATGATAAAGGGCTTAACCTCATCTTTCTCAAGCGTGCATTTGGTTTAGGTTCCGCATTGACTAGTGTGTTGGGTCTTATTACCATGATGGGTGAAATGCGAAGTTATTCCATGGGCTCTTTTAATAATATGGCCGAATTGTTTTGTCCAATACAAAAATAGAAGCTACTATGAAAACAATTAGCGAACTTGTTCCTTTTCTGAATAAAGAGTTTAAAGAATGTGAGTTTGTTGTAAACGAGGATACCATAGTGTGCAAATGTCCTAAATATGCGCAAAAAGGGAAAATATATTGGGAGTGGGATGCAGATGCCGCAGATGATGGAATAATAACACTGTATGCTGAGACGAAGCGTTCTATCAATGATAGGGCAATGGCATTGCAATTGGTAAACGACTATAATAAAGGCCTTGTAATGAAGGATGTTTGTTATGATTATTGCAGTGTGGCACTGACCGATAACAATACGTTGCGTTTGAAAAATGCATTTTTATGTTACGATCGACTAACAACAGATGATTATGTCGGATTTTACTATGCTGCTATGCCTACATTGGCCGCAATGAGAGTGCTGGATTGGTGGGATGATTTGGCTCAAAAAGCCGAGAAAGGAGATTTGACAAAAAACAATATTACGTTTGATGATTCTAATGATGACCAAGAATGGCTTAAACGAAGAAATGAGGGGCTGAACAATATTTACCCTATTGGTCAAATATCGCTTAACATTGCTGTTGGAGAAATGAGAAAACAATATGAAGAGGAAGAGGAAGAGGAAAAGAAAAAGTCTGAGGAAGATAAGAAAAAAAGAGAAGAGGAAGAAAGGAAGAGCGTAGAAGAAGCGAAAAAGGTGGCTGAACAACAAAGTAAAGCAATGGATTTGATTTCGGCGTTCTTTTCACGAGGGGAAAAAGAAGCAAGAGAAGAGGCTGAGGAGGAAGCAAGGAGAAAGATGGAAGAAGAGAAAAAGAAAGCGGAAACTGCGAGAGAAACAGAGAAAGCAAATGAGAATAAAGGACAATCGCTACTGAAAGGTCTTTTTGGGAAAAAGAAAGCTTCGGTTAACAGTGAGCCCAAAGCAAGAGGGTCTGTGGATAAGGTTATTGATGATACAGTAACTAGAACTATAGGTGGAGTTACAATCAGAACTTCTATGAAAACGATTCTTCAAGAAGCAGCGCAAGGGCTTAAAAAATCCCTCTACCAGGAAAAAGAAAATGTTTTCCGACTTTCTTCTTTTAGAACCGGTCAATTTCATTATAGTTATTACAGAGAAGAAAAGGGTTTCGATGTAGTTGTTTCTTTTAAATCAAATGAATTCGAGAATAAAGAAATTGCAGAAAAAATGAGACTTGATATAATGGATTATCTCAAGTCGCAAGGATTTGATGATTGTGAGGTGGTAGAAACGAAAAAGGTTCTCATAAGAAAGGATATTATATTACGTGATAAAAAAGAAGGGGATTTAATAGCCAGAATACAAAATACAACAAATTTACTAATTGATGTTGTTCAAAAAATAGACGGGTGGAGAGGGTGGCCAGAAGACCAATTTCGCAAGCGGCAGCGACTGATGATTGAAAGCAGGAGGAAGATTGAAGAATTAAGGTCAAGAGTGGCAGACTGTGAGGCAGATTGTGCTCGGCACAAAAGAGATAGTTATTATATACAAAAAAGAGCAGATGCAAAAGCAGCCTTGCAAAAAGAAAAACTAAGATTCGAAAAACTAGATTCTGGGGTTGATTTGGATGAAATAGACTAAAACTGTTGTATGGCAATATTTCTTTGGATATTTCAATCAAGGGCTTCGCAACGGAAAAACCAAAGGTGACATTGATAATGTAGATGATTGCTACAAGTTCATGGTAATACAGGATGTTTCCAAAGCTCGCATTGCAATGAAAGAACTCTATGGCGATGATTGCGTAGAACTTATTGATAAGCATATTGATACCGACCACATTTACATAGTTTATATTAAACTATAGATTAGCAACAAAAACCGATGAGGCCGATGGGATATAACTGGCCTACAAAAACATGGGTACAACAAATGTTGAAAATGCAGAACAGACTGTGAAAAACTATCAAAAAGTCATTGCAAATTATCAAGCCGAATTGAAGAGCCCAAATATCTCAAAGACTCGCAAAGAAGCTGTTCGTAAACTCATTGCACAAAATAAAGAACACCTAGCCCGCGCAAAGGAAAATCTAAAGATTGCCAAAGAACAAGCAAAAAAAAGGAAATAAATGATTGATTGGCGTCGTTTGTGCGATGAGGAAATCGTGTCACGCTTTTCCGAACACGATTGGAATAATATTTTCTCTGGTATTTCTACCGACAAAGAACTAAGGGAGATACTCCAGCAAGATTTTGTCCATGGATATGTGGCATATAACAGGGCAAACACTCCTGTGGCGTTTGCCCTGTTAATAGAAGAATTATGGAGAGGCAATCAAGTACAGATTCATGGAGGTTGTTGGAGCGGTTCAGCATGGGACAGCTATGAGGCA
This sequence comes from uncultured Bacteroidales bacterium, assembly GCA_947166105.1. Classification (GTDB taxonomy): domain Bacteria; phylum Bacteroidota; class Bacteroidia; order Bacteroidales; family F082; genus Limimorpha. Next base: position 28,131 of record CAMVCZ010000011.1, on the reverse strand, counting down.
ATGATTACCCTAATAGAAAGGTTATTTAAAGATGGTAAGGCTGTACGTTCCCAGTGCACATTGGAAAACACTCGAACAACACGTTTCCTAAAAAGTCTCGGCTTTGTCAATCACTACACTTCTGAAAATTACCGGTACTTTTGGTTGCCCTACAAACGTTTTATAAACACTACTATTTACAAAAGAATACGTGGATAAATGGCAATATTTCTTTGGATATTCCAATTCATTAGTCCAATAGCAATAATACTCGGTGGACTATACCTGCTTGAAGATCCTTCTCCCGCATCACTTATTGTGGGTGCGTTGAGTGCGGTCCTCGGTCTTGTGGTTGGCATTGTCGGTTGGGCTGACACGGTGCCGCCCCGTTGGTTTTGGGTCAAGAGCAGAAAGGATTTGGCAGGGAGTCGTTTTATGACTGCCATAGGTTATGCCATCCAATTCTTTTTCCTTGCCCTCGCCATCTTTGGTTTGGTGGAATACTTTGGATGATAGGTGATGGCATGGTATTGTTGAGTTGTTGAAGGCATTATCGAATTAAAAATGACTCTTTTAAAGAGATTCCTTTGAGAACACGGTGGAGGATTTGACGCTCTATTGCAAACGGATGGCATACATTTACGACATTTTAGAGCAAGAACTAAACGCCAATAATAGGATTGCCAATGTCGGTCAACTAATATAATGTATTAGGAACCAAACATGCTGTTATTCGCTTGATTCCAGCATTTTATCATTACATTATTACCCTTTCAATCTGCGAGGACGCAGATTGCGACAAGGATAATTTATTTAAAATCAATCTAAATTATCGAATTTCCCAGAAATAAAACGAAAACTCGAACACCATTTGCCCAAAAATCCCTAATTTCGTGGCTCATTAAAAAACGAAACAACAAATTCTAAAACTTAATCAATATGGCAAAATTCAGAGGAGCCATCGTTGTTGACATCGAGCGTTGCAAAGGCTGTGGCGTGTGCATCACGGCCTGCCCCTGCGGTGTCATCGAATTGGCAAAAGAAGTAAACGGTAAAGGTTACAATTACGCATTCATGGCCAATCCCGAAGCCTGCATAGGCTGCGCGAGCTGCGGCATCACCTGCCCCGACGGCGTCATCAAAGTCTACAAGAAAGCCTTGTAATCCAACCAATTGTCTAACAAATCAAAAAATCTTACATAATGGGAGAATTAAAACTGATGAAGGGTAACGAGGCATTGGCCGAGGCCGCCATCCGCTGCGGCGCCGATGCTTATTTCGGATATCCTATCACCCCCCAGTCGGAAGTGATTGAGTATCTGTCGGAACAGAACCCTTACGAACGCACCGGAATGGTCGTTCTTCAAGCAGAAAGTGAATTGGCCGCCATCAACATGGTGTATGCCGCCGGTGCAGCCGGAAAGCGCGTGATGACCTCTTCCTCAAGCCCGGGCGTGTGCCTGAAGCAGGAAGGTTTGGCCTACATCGCCGGCGCCGAAGTGCCTTGCGTCTTTGCTGACGTGGTGCGTGGCGGCCCGGGTCTGGGTACCATCCAACCCTCACAGGCCGACTATTTCCAGAACACCAAGGGTGGTGGCAATGGCGACTATCGTAACATCGTCCTCGCTCCTGCCTCCGTCCAGGAAATGGCTGACTTCGTGCCGCTGGGCTTCGACCTCGCATTCAAGTATCGTATGGCAGTGTGCATCCTCTCAGACGGTGCCATCGGCCAGATGATGGAAAAGGTCGTCCTGCCCGAGCAGAAGGCCCGCCTCACCGAAGAGGAAATCAAAGCCAAGTATCCTTGGGCTCTCACCGGCCGCAAGCGTGGCACGCAACACCGCGTGATCACTTCCTTGGACCTCGACTCAGCCCGCATGGAAGAGCACAACCGTCACCTCCAACGCAAATACGACGAAGTGACCAAGAATGAAGTCCGCTACGAAATGATCGACTGCGACGATGCCGACTACGTGTTCGTCGCCTATGGCTCCAGCGCCCGTATCGCCCAGAAGTCGGTGCAACTCGGTCGTGCTGAAGGCCTGAAGGTCGGTCTGCTCCGTCCCATCACCCTGTGGCCCTACCCCACCCAAGCCATCCGCAACCTCATCGACAAGGGTGTCAAGGGATTCCTTTCAGTCGAATTGAGCTGCGGTCAGATGATCGAAGACGTGCTGCTGGCCTGCAACGGTCGCGCCAAGGCCGAACACTTTGGCCGCGTCGGTGGCATCATCCACACCCCGGAAGAAGTTCTCGAAGCTATGAAGAAACAAATTATAGGAGAATAAGACAATGGCAGAAATCACATTACAAGATATCATCCAGCCTGAAAACTTGGTTTACGAAAAATCAAAGCTGCTGACGGAAAAACCTTTCCACTACTGCCCCGGCTGCGGTCACGGCACCGTGCACCGCATCATCGCTGAAGTGCTCGAAGAGCTTGGCGTTGACGACCGTACCATCGGTGTCTCCCCCGTGGGTTGCGCCGTTATGGCTTACGACTATTTCGACGTCGACTTCGTCGAGGCTGCCCACGGCCGCGCTCCGGCGTGTGCCACGGGTATCAAGCGCGTGTGGCCCGACAAGGTCGTGTTCTCCTATCAAGGCGACGGTGACCTCGCTGCCATCGGTACCTGCGAGACCATCCACACCTGCAACCGCGGTGAGAACATCACCATGATCTTCGTCAACAACGGTATCTACGGCATGACCGGTGGCCAGATGGCTCCTACCACCCTCGTGGGCATGAAGACCGCCACCACGCCTTACGGCCGTATGCCTCAGTGGCCCGATGGAACCCCGAACAACGGTTTCCCGCTCCAAATCACCCAACTGCTGGCCCAGCTGCCCGGCACGCGCTACGTCACCCGTCAGGCTGTGTTCAGCGCCGCCGCCGTGCGCAACTGCAAGAAGGCCATCAAGAAGGCTTTCCAGAACCAGATTGAGAACAAGAACGGTGTCAACTTCGTTGAAATCGTTTCGAACTGCAACTCCAACTGGAAGATGAGCGCCGTCGACGCCAACAAGTGGCTGCAAGACAACATGCTGCCCGTCTATCCTTTGGGCGACCTCAAGGACAATTTCGAGCTGATTAAGAAATAACTAAAAACGACAAAGCAATGACAGAAGAAATTATTATAGCCGGTTTCGGCGGACAAGGTGTCTTGTCAATGGGTAAGATCCTTGCTTACAGTGGTATCATGCAGGACAAGGAAGTCAGCTGGATGCCTTCATACGGCCCCGAGATGCGTGGCGGTACGGCCAACGTGACCGTTATCGTCAGCGACGAGCGCGTGTGCTCCCCCATCCTCAACGCTTTCGACACTGCCGTCATTCTGAATCAGCAGTCACTCGACAAGTTTGAGGACAAAGTGAAGCCCGGTGGATACCTCATCTACGACCCCAACGGCATCACCCACAAGCCCACCCGCAAGGACATCCACATCTACAGCATCGAAGGCGCACAACTCGCCTCCGATATGGGCAACAGCAAGGTGTTCAACATGATCATCTTGGGTGCCTTCCTGAAGGTGCGTCCCATCATCGACAACAAGAACGTCGAAGAGGGTTTGCGCCACAGCTTGCCGGAGCGTGCCCACAAGCTCATCCCGCTGAACATGCAGGCCGTACAGGTCGGTATGGACAACATCAAGGCTGAGAACTAAACGATTCGGATTTTCCGAAAAAGAAAAAGAGAGCGGCTTTTCAGTCGTTCTCTTTTTTTGATTGATTTATAATTAATTAATCCTTCTTATTCATCAAATTGGCCACCTCCGCGTTTTGTGCTTCGATGTAGTCCAAAATCTCATCGCGGCCAGTCTTTTTCTCCGACGAAGTGATGAAGATGGGCGGCAGTTCCTCCCAATCTTCTAACAGCCTTGCCTTGAAAGCCTCGACATTCCTGTCCAATTCGGCCTTCGAAACCTTGTCGGCCTTGGTGAAGACGATGCAGAACGGCACCTGATGCTCGCCCAACCATTCCACGAAGCCCAAGTCGTTGTTTTGCGGCTCAATGCGTGAATCGATGAGAACGAAGGTGCAAACCAAGTTGCGCCGACGCGAAATGTAGTTGTTAATCATGACGCGCCACTGCTCGCGAGTCTTCTTCGAGTGTTGCGCATAGCCATAGCCCGGCAGGTCGACGACATACCATGAATCGTTGATAATGAAGTGGTTGATGGCCACCGTCTTGCCCGGAACGGAAGATGTCTTGGCCAAACCCCTCCGCTGCACCAACATATTGATTAGCGAGGACTTGCCCACATTCGAGCGACCGATGAAGGCATATTCGGGAATGTTGTCGTTAGGCAAAAACTCGAAACGAGTGTTGCTCATCAAAAAATTGGCTTTCGTGATATTCATGTCTTTATTTGATTTGAATCAAGTGTGATGGGGTTTCGTCTTTGTCGTAAGTCAGGTGGCGTTTCACCTTTTCCTCAAACATGTCTTTGATAGTCACCAAGATACCCGTTTCTTCCACCTTGCCGAAGCCGGGATTGAGGGCCGTGCCAAACGAGCGCAAGGTGGGCGAAAGGTTCATGTAGGCGTTCACCAAGGGAGGCACGGCAGCACCGCGCTCACGCACCAAACGCACCAAAGTTTTGTAATCGTCGCGGTAGTTGTCGGCACAGAAAAGACTCTCCAACCAAGCGCGGTCGGTGAGGATGGGCAGGTCGAGTTCGGGGCGCACCGTCACCAATTTATCCTTGTCGGGGAAGTGTTTCTGCATGAAATACAGAATCATGTCGCGCGAGGTGCGTTCCAAATGCGGATACATGGTCACCTTGCCGAAATAATACTGCGCATCGGGATAGAGGTCGACCAACGATCCTAAGCCATCCCACAGATTGTCAAGGGAATACATTCCCTTCGACAAACTTTTCGAGGGCTGGTAGTCGGGCTGCACAAACGAGCGACCTAACTCCAAGGTATAAGGCAAATACTCATTGACAAACTTCTCGGAATAGTGGAAAAGCTCGCTCGTGGGCGTGTCAACTTGTCCATTTTCGTCGATTTGCAAACCATCGCAAAGCAGGAATCGATAGCCGCCCATGATGGCCTTGTCGACTGGATTCCAAACAATTAACTGAATGAAATAATCCTCTTCACGGGTATCGAACTCGTCGATGTCGCAGTCTAAGCCCGTGCCGCCGCCCGAGTCGCGGAAACTGATTTCGCGCAGGCGACCGATTTCGCGCATGATGTTAGGCGAATCGTGGGCGGTGAGGACGTAAATCTCATTCCCGCCGTTGTTCGTCTTGCGGAAGAACTTGTCTTGGGTCAACTCGTCCATGATGGCCTCCACAGGCACCGGTGCAATAATATCTTTCATATCGTGTATTCTTTTTCGGGATCAAAAATCTGGTTGGGGTCTTTCGGCAGTTGATAGGAGAAGGTGCGCAGTTTCTCGGCCCATTGCGCATCGCTGAAACGATGGTCGAAAGTCTGGTAAGGGATGGGCTTGCCGAAGGTGATGGTCAGTTGCTTGTTGCGCTGCTTGAAAAACTCGTCGATGAGGAAAGCCATCTCAATGTTCACCTTGATTCCCAGGCGTTTGCGCCATAGAGCAAGGTTGTAGAAGAAATTCGAGTTGCGCCCTTCGATGTGGACGGGAACAATGTCGCGCTGGCTGGCCCGCGACTTGGTGACGAAGGTCTTTTTCCAGTCCAAGTCCATGATTTTGCCATTGGACTTGCGCGAGCAGAGGCCGAAAGGGAAATAGCAAATCGTGGCAGGGCCGGCGAAGGTCTCGTTGAAGAGTTTCAGGCTCTCCTCGCGGTTGGCCGTCGCGCTGCCCACTTTACTCACGGGGATAAAAATGGGTTGCAGGTTCTTCACGAACATCAGGAAGTCGTTGACGGGGGTAAGGGTTTCGCCACGATGATTGCCCACGGCACCTATCAAGGCGATGCCGTCCAAGCCACCCAAAGGATGGTTGGAAGCCACAAGGATACGGTCTGAAGCCATCAGATTATCAACGCCTTGCAGCACCACCTCAAGGTTGAAGTCGGCCACCACCGCATTGATGAAGTCAAGCCCCTGTTGGTCGGCATACTTCGTCAAAATCTCGTTGATGTCGTCCTCGTGCAGCAGCCGCTGAATCTTGCGGAACAGCCATTCGGGCATGTGTTTCATCAACTTGGGCACCTTGGCCGTGAAGATTTTCCGAAGGTCAATCAAATTGTTTTGTTCCGTTTCCATAGTCGAAAAACTCTCTACAATCGGCAAAAATAGTAAAAAGAAAAATCGGAATGGCTTTTTCGGGCAAAAATCCTTCAAATAGAGCGAAACCGCCTTTATCAACAAAGCACCTCCGCATTAAGCCATAATTCCTTAACAACAATATGAACAAGTTATCACAAGGTTATCAACAATGGAGGTTGAAAACTTTTAAGAAAAAAGTGGTACGAAGTGTCACAAAGTGGGAGAAATTGCATAATTTTGCACCTGAAAAACAGACGAACAAAAATGAGTTACCCGGTAGGACATTTCAATTGCAAGTTGGACGCCAAAGGCCGCCTGATGATTCCTTCAGAATTCAAGGAACAGCTGGGTGAGCAGGTGGAAGAAGGCTTCGTGCTTCGTCCCGGACTTCATGCGACCTGCCTCGAACTCTACACACGGAAAGACTGGGACGAGGTGCAAGCCCAACTGCGCGCCTCCTTCAGCCAATTCATTGCCAAGCAGGAGGCCGTGCTGCGCAAGTACAACGCCGGTGCCCGCTTCGTGAAACTCGATGCCACCGGTCGTCTGCAAATTCCCAAAGACCTCATCGAAAAGGGTGCGCTCGTGAAAGACGTCATCATCACTTCGGTCACGACGAAGATGGAAATCTGGGACAAGGAGCGTTACGACCAGTCCATCAACGAACTCGACGATGAGGAATTTTTCAACCTGCTTAGCGAGAACATTAAATAAGGAGGAGGCATCATGTATCACCAATCAGTCATGTTGGAACAGTGCCTCGAAGGACTGAACATCAAGCCCGAAGGCGTTTATGTCGATGTCACTTTTGGCGGCGGCGGCCATTCGAGGGCGATTTTGGAACGCCTCACCACAGGCCATCTCTACGCTTTCGACCAAGACGAAGACGCAGCGCAGAATGTTTTCGACGACGAGCGTTTCACATTCATTCCGCAGAATTTCAAGTATTTCAAGAACTTCGTCCAACTCTACCACGGCGGGAAGATTGACGGCGTGATTGCCGACTTGGGCGTTTCGTCGCACCAGTTCGACACGCCCGAAAAGGGTTTCTCCACCCGCTTCGACGGTCCGTTGGATATGCGCATGAGCCAAATGACACCCAACGACGCGGCCACGGTGGTGAACACCTACGACCACGCCGCCCTGACCCGCATCTTGCGCCTTTACGGTGAGATGCAGCAACCCCAACTCATCGCCTCCGACATCATCATGGCCCGCGACGCGGAACCCATCGAAACCACCGCGCAGTTGAAAATGGCCGTGCAACGCCATTTGCCCCGTGGCAAGGAAAACAAGGTGCTGGCGCAACTTTTCCAAGCCCTTCGCATCGAGGTCAACCAAGAGCTGGAAGCCCTCACGACATTCCTCGGCCAATGCCCTGACATGTTGGCTTCGGGCGGTCGGCTCGTCGTGATGTCATATCACTCGCTCGAAGATCGTTTGGTAAAAAACTTTATGAAAACAGGCAACGCAGAAGGCAAGGAGGAGAAAGACTTTTTCGGCAACCTGCTCACACCTTATAATATAATCACGCGCAAGCCCATCGTCCCCTCCGACGAGGAAACCGAAAGCAACAGCCGCGCCCGCAGCGCGAAACTCAGAATCGCAGAAAGGAAATAAGCCATGAAAGAACAGAAAGACAAGAAAAAGAAAGGCAACAAAGGCTTGATGGGCTCCATCTTGAACGGCACGCTTCTCGTGAGGGAGGAATTCAGCAAGCAATTCCCCTTCATGGTCTATATCACGCTGTTGCTCATGGCCATCATCACCAACACCTACATTGCCGAGGGCAACATCCGCGAACTCACCCAAACCACGCGCAGGCTCAACGACTTGCAAGTGGAATATGTGCAAGTGAAGTCGGCCATCATGGAGGCCTCGAAGCAGTCGGTATTAGCCAAGAAATTGGTGGGCACCGGACTCAAGGAAGCTATCGAACCCGTGAAGCGCATCGAAATTGAACAACCCGAAAATCAGGAGAAGCCATGAAAATCGACCCAAGAACCGATACCCTTTGGAAGACCTATTTGGTGTATTTCCTCGTCCTCATTTTCGGGATAGCCATCATCGCGAAAATCATCCTCGTGCAGACCCGCGACAACAAGGAACTCATGGAATTGGCCGAGCAGAACGAGTATCGCGTCAGGGTTTTGGAGGCTGCTCGCGGCAACATCATCTCGAGCGACGGCCAACTGATGGCCACCTCCATTCCGCTCTACGATGTCTTCTTCGACTACAAGGCCGTCGACTCCGTGCTTTTCGCCAACAGCATTGATTCGCTTTGCGTACAGATGTCAGGTTTGCTGCCCCACCGCAACCCTGCCCAATGGAAAGAGTTTTTCGCCATTGGCAAGGCCAAAAAGAACCGCCATTACAAGATTGCCCTGAACATCACCCAACCCCAACTGCGCAAAATGCAGAAATTCGTGGTTTTCAAGGAAAAAGGCTACAAAAACGGACTCATCATCGAGAAGAAAATCCGTCGCAGCCATCCTTACAAGGACCTCGCCAGCCTCATGCTCGGCATGGCCAACGAGGAAAAAGGCTACTATTTCGGGCTTGAAGGTGCCTACAACGACTACCTGAAAGGGCAAAACGGTCGCCAATTGGTGAGGCGGTTGCACCACAACGACTGGATTCCCGTCGATTCGGACGAAGACGTCGACGCGCAAAACGGCAACGATGTCATCACCACTTTCGACATCAAACTGCAAGACATTGTGGAGAGTGCCCTCAACAATACCCTGACGGAAAACAAGGCCGAACAAGGCTGCGCCATCCTAATGGATGTGGAAACCGGCTATGTGAAAGCCTTGGCCAACCTGTCACTCAACCACGAAACGGGAAAATACGAGGAAGCCTACAATGTGGCCTTGACCGAGCGTTACGAACCCGGCTCAGTGTTCAAGATTGCCTCGATGGTGGTGCTACTCAACCACAACAAAGACCTGAAACTCGACGACCATGTGAACATCGGCAGCGGTCCCATCAAGTTCTCGAACCGCACGATGAAAGACGACCACACTTTTGCCAAAGGCGGCATCTGCACCGTGCAGGAAGTCATCGAGCAATCATCGAACAAAGGCACGGCGGTACTCATCACGAGAGCCTTCGCCGCGCATCCTGAAAAATACGTCGACGGCCTTTATGCCCTCGGCCTGAACAAGAAAATCGGGACGGGCATCACGGGCGAGGCGCAACCCGTCATAAAGCACCCGACCGACAAGGACAAAAAAGGCAACAAACTTTGGTCGAATGTATCACTTCCTTGGATGTCAATTGGTTATGAAGTCAATGTCACGCCGCTTCAACTGCTGATGCTCTACAACGCCATCGCCAACGATGGCCGCATGATGAAACCGCAATTCGTCACCGAAATCCGCCGAGGCAACCAAATCATCGAAAAATTCGACCCCATCGTCCTTAACGAACACATCGTTTCGCCTGAAGGCATCGAGAAACTCCAAACCATGCTTGAAGGCGTGACCATAAGGGGCACGGCCAAAAAGCAGTTCAAAGACTGCGTGGTGAGCGTGGCAGGCAAGACCGGCACGGCGCAATATTACGACAAAGTGCAGGGCTACGCCTACCATGAGCCTGGAATCGGCAGAAAACTCTACAACACCACTTTCGTGGGCTACTTCCCCACCGACAAGCCGAAATACAGTTGCATCGTCATGGTGAGCCGCGCCCGTGGTCGCTTCTGGGCAGCAGGTAGCGTGTCGGCGCCCGGATTCAGGGAAATCGCCGAAAAGGTCTACGCCATGCGCATCGGCTCGTCGGAAGCAGACACACTCCCTCCTGTAACACTTGCATCGACGGAACCCATCATCACGCGCTACAGCAAGGAAACCAACTACCTCAACGGTATCGCAAAGAATTTCAACGACTTCGCCATCAACAGCGATTGGGTCACCGTGGAACATACCGAAAGTGGAGAAACCCTCCTCAAGGAAGCCCAACTGCCAACGAACACCGTGCCCAATGTGGTCGGCATGGACATCACCGATGCGGTCTATCTGCTTGAAAACATGGGCATTGCAACGGAATTTGTCGGGCAGGGAAAAGTCAAGGAACAATCGCTGCACGTCGGCGACACCATCAAAGCCAACAGCGTCATTCACCTAAAACTCGAAAAGAAATGAAAATCAAAGAGATATTGGTCAACTGCAACCTTTTGGAAATCGAAGGCGAGAAGGATTTAGACATCCTCGACATCTCCTTCGACTCCCGCAAGGTCAATGAAGGCACGCTTTTCTTCGCCGTGAAAGGCACCCAAGTGGACGGCCACGACTACATCGACAAGGCCATCGAGAAGGGCGCGTCGGCCATCGTTTGCGAAAAAATGCCCAAGACGAAAGCCGAAAACGTCACCTATTTCCAAGTCGACAACTCGGCGCATGTGTTGGGTGTGGCCGCGTCCAATTTCTTCGGGAACCCTTCTGAGAAACTGCGTTTGGTGGGCGTGACCGGCACCAATGGCAAGACCACCATCGCCACCTTATTATATAGGCTCTTCACCGATGCGGGCTACAGTTGCGGACTGCTCTCCACCATCGAGAACATCATCAACCGCGAAGTCATCCCATCGACCCACACCACGCCCGACCCAATCGAATTGAACACATTGTTGCAAAAAATGGTCGAACAAGGCTGCGAATTCGCCTTTATGGAGGTGAGTTCGCACAGTGTGGCACAAGAGCGCATCGCCGGACTGCATTTTGCGGGCGGCATTTTCACCAACCTCACCCACGACCATTTGGACTACCACAAGACGATGGCCAACTACCGCAACGCCAAGAAGAAATTCTTTGACGGCCTGCCGCAATCGGCCTTCGCCCTCACCAACTTGGACGACAAGAACGGCGCGTTCATGCTGCAAAACACGAGAGCAAAAAAACTGACCTACGCCCTGAAGCACGACGCCGACTTCAAGGGTATCATCCTTGAGAGCCATTTCGACGGGATGTTGCTCAAAGTGAATGGCACAGAAGTGTTCACGCAATTGGTGGGCGGCTTCAATGCCAGCAACCTTTTGGCCATTTACGGTGCAGCATTGGCCTTGGGCTTCAACAAGGATGAGTTGTTGGTGGAAATCAGCAAGTTGCGCGGTGCCAATGGTCGCTTCGACATGGTACATTCCAAGAGCGGCATCGTCGGTATCGTCGACTATGCCCACACGCCGGACGCTTTGGAGAACGTGCTTGAAACCATCAACGAAGTGAAAAAAACAGGAACCTTCTCTTCCAACTCTAAACTCTCAACTCTAAACTCTCAACTCATCACAGTAGTAGGCTGCGGCGGCAACCGCGACACCACGAAACGCCCCGAAATGGCAGCCGTGGCGGTGAAGCTGAGCGACAAAGTCATCCTCACCAGCGACAACCCGCGCTACGAAGACCCCGACGAAATCATCCGGCAGATGAAAGCCGGCATTGCCGATGAGGACAAACACAAGGTGCTGAGCATCACCAACCGTGGCGAGGCCATCCGCACCGCCGTGGCCTTAGCCAAAAGCGGCGACATCATCCTCTTGGCAGGCAAAGGCCATGAGAACTATCAGGAAATCAACGGAATAAAGAACCACTTTGACGACAAGGAGGTCTTGTCGGAAGCATTGGAGGAGGCACGCTGATGTTATACTATCTGTTCAATTATCTGCAAAAAGTCAACTTCCCGGGCGCACGGGTGTTCAACTATGTCACCTTCCGCGCTGCGGTAGCCATCATTCTTGCCCTCGTCATTTCGGTGTGGTTCGGCAACTGGTTCATCAAGATGCTGAAACGCAAGAAAATCATCGAAACCCAACGCGACGAGGCCACCGACCCCTACAACACCAAAAAAGTGGGCGTGCCCACTATGGGCGGCGTCATCATCATCGCGGCCATACTGATTCCCGTGCTGTTGGTCGGGAAACTGCATAGCGTCTACACCCTTTTAATGATAGCCACCACCTTGATTCTTGGACTTTTAGGCTTCGCCGACGACTACATCAAGACCTTCAAGAAGAACAAGGACGGACTGAAACCGAAAATCAAGTTGGGCGGACAAATCTTGCTCGGCCTTATCGTCGGACTCACCTTGCGTTTCAATCCTGCCGTGCAAATCAATGAAACGGTGCAGGTGAAAATCGAAGACAACAAGGAAATCGTGGTGAAAAGCCCCGACGTGAAATCAACACGCACGACCATCCCATTCCTGAAGAACCACAACCTCAACTACGCCGACTTGTTCAAATGGGCCGGTCCGCGCTGGATGTATAATCTTGCGTGGATATTTCTCGTGCTGCTCACCGTGTTCATCGTGGCCGCCGTCAGCAATGGTTCCAATCTCAACGACGGCATGGACGGCATGGCCTCCGGCAACTCCGCCATCATTGGTCTGACCTTGCTGATATTGGCCTACATCTCCAGTAATGCAGTCACAGCGAGTTACCTTAATGTAATGTATATCCCTGGAAGCGAAGAAGTTGTCGTTTTCATGGCCGCATTCGTCGGTGCCCTCATCGGTTTCCTTTGGTTCAACTCCTACCCCGCCCAAATCTTCATGGGCGACACGGGCAGCCTCACCATCGGAGGCATCATTGCGGTTTCGGCCATCATCATCCACAAGGAACTGCTGCTGCCCTTGCTCTGCGGTGTGTTCCTCTTCGAAATCCTTTCCGACTTGGACGTGAAGCGTTTCGTCAAGACGGGCAAGAAGCACCGCATTTGGAAAACGGCCCCCTTGCACGACCATTTCCGCATGAGTTACAGCAAGTTCAAAGAAAGATGGCCCAACTCGACCGTCACCTTCAAAGGCCACGGCGAAGGCCACAATACCGTCCACCACGAGGTGAAAATCACCATCCGTTTCTGGATTGTGACCATCCTCTTGGCCGCGTTCACATTGATAACTTTCAAAATCAGATAAAAAATGACTTACATCGAAGAATTGACCAACACGAAGCAGAAGCAGCGCAACTCGATGGTTGCGGGCATATCGTCTAAAATCTTGCAAATCAGAAAAGAAAGCATCAAGCAAAGCCTGAGCGACCTCGACACCATCGAGCACAGGCAAGACCTTGTTGCCACCATCGACGGCGTGATGTATTACGACGACTCGAGAGCCGAAACCGTGAACGCCACTTGGTTCACTTTCGAGAACATCGTGCGCCCCGTGGTGTGGATTGCAGGAGGCTACGACCGCGACACCGACTTCAAGGACCTGAAGCATGTGGCCAAGAAGAAAGTCAAGGCCCTGATTTGCATTGGGAAATACAACGCCAACCTGAAAAACGCCTTCCAACGCGACATCAAGGACATTTACGAAGTGAAAGACTTGGAGGAAGCCGTCGACACGGCTTCGTTTTTGGCCAACGAAGACGACATTGTGCTGTTTTCGCCCGCCTGCAAGTCGGACAAGGAAGACGAAACCTACATTGAGCGTGGCAACTTGTTCAAGGCAACCGTAAAGCATTTGGAAAATGAACATTGTCAATAGGATATTGAAAGGCGACAAAGTCATCTGGATTGTCGCGCTGCTGTTGGGCATCATCTCGCTCATCGTGGTCTACAGCGCGACCAGTGCCTTGGCCGTTTCCAAATACTCAGGCAGCACGGGCACAGTGCTGATGAAGCATTTGGGAATGCTCGTCTTTGGCTTCCTCATGATGTTTGCCGCCTCCAAAATCAACTACAAGCACTACGCGAAAGCCGCTCTGCTGCTGATGATTCCGTGCTTGGCACTGCTGCTTTACACTCTCGCCTTCGGCCAAAACCTCAACAGCGCAAATCGCTCCATCAATGTAGGCGGGTTCTCGTTCCAGCCAAGCGAAATGGCGAAAATCATCCTCATCACCTACTTGGCTCGCCAGTTGGTGATGATGGGCGACACCAAGGACAATTTCAAGGACTTCTTGGTCAAATTGGCTTTGCCCATTTTGGCCACCGCCGGCCTGATTTTCTCCGAAAACCTCTCAACCGCCCTGATTTTAGTGACGGTCTGCATGGTGCTGCTGTTCATCGGCAGGGTGAAAATCCTCCACTTGCTTGCCCTCGTGGGTCTTTGCGTCGTCGGCATGGGATTCTATCTTGCCTTGGATGCCGTCAAGACCAGCATCGACAACAAGCACCGGCTGAAAGAACACGAGCAAGCCCTGACGATTGGCGCGAAACAAGGCGAATACAAGGCCAAACAAAACCGCATTATGACATGGTCGAACCGCCTGAAATCGATGGGCGAAGACAAGGGCGAAATCAACCGCTTCGACGACAAGCACCTGCAACGCACATACGCCGACATAGCCGTGGCATCAGGCTCGGTGTTCGGCAAAGGCCCCGGCAAGAGCGAACAGCGCAACTTCCTGCCCCACCCCTACTCCGACTTCATCTATGCCATCATTATCGAGGAATACGGGCTGTTGGGCGGCATCATCGTGCTGTTGTTGTATGTCATTCTGTTCACGCGCGTCATCCGCATCGTGGGCAAACGTCCGCTCACCTTCGGCTCGTTGATGGCCTTCGGCTTGGGCTTTTTGGTCATCATGCAAGGAATGGTCAACATGGGCGTCAGCATCGGGCTGCTGCCCGTCACGGGTCAGCCATTGCCCTTCGTCAGCATGGGCGGCACCTCATTGATGGCCACGGGACTCATTTTGGGCATGATTCTGAGCGTCACTTGCAGCATGGACGAAAGCATCAGCAAAGAACAAGAAATACAAGCAATTACAGAAATATCTGAAAATGAAAGAGAACCTGAAAGTCGTGATTAGTGGCGGCGGCACGGGCGGCCACATCTTTCCCGCCATCGCCATCGCCGATGCCTTGAAGCGGAGATTCCCCGAGGCCGACATCCTCTTTATTGGTGCCAAAGGCCGTATGGAGATGGAGCGCGTGCCGAAGGCTGGCTACCCGATTAAAGGCCTATGGATCAGCGGCTTCACCAAGGACATCCGCTCACTCGCGCTGCCTGTCAAACTGATGGACAGCATCAACCGCGCCATCGCCATCCTGAAACGCTTCAAGCCCGATGTGGTGATTGGTGTGGGCGGCTTTGCCAGCGGACCTACTTTGATGGCTGCCAACTACTTGCGCATCCCCACGGTCATTCAGGAGCAGAACTCCTATCCGGGCAAGACCAACCGCAATGTGGGCAAGAAAGCCAAGGCCATCTGCGTGGCCTACGACCACTTGGACCAATGGTTCCCTGCCGAAAAGATACACTTCACGGGCAATCCGCTGCGGGCCAACATCGTCCTCAACGGCACCCGCGAAGAAGCCGCCGAATACTTCCATCTCGACCCGAACAAACCTATTGCGCTGTTGGTGGGCGGCAGCCAAGGTGCCTTGGGCATCAACAAGGGCATCAGCGCACAATTGGCCACCTTCAAGGAAAGCGACCTGCAACTCATCTGGCAAACAGGAAAGACTTATATCGCTCAGGCTCAGGAAGAAGTGAACAGTTTGGGCTTGCAAGACCAAGTGAAGCCCTCCATCTTCATCGACCGCATGGACTTGGCCTACGGCTTGGCCGACATGGTTATTTCGCGTGCCGGTGCCATGTCGATTTCGGAATTGGCCTTGGTGCAAAAGCCCGTCATTTTCGTGCCGTTGCCCACCGCCGCCGAAGACCATCAAACAAAGAACGCCCAGCAACTCGTCAACGCCGAAGCCGCCCTCATGGTGCGCAACGCCGACACAGAGAAAGAGCTCGTCCCGACGTTGTTCCGCCTCATGGACGACCGCGAATTGCAGGCCAAACTCAGCGCGAACATCGGCAAATTTGCCCGGCCTAATGCCGCTGATGATATAGTTAAGGTGATAGTTGAGAGTTTAGAGTTTAGAGTTTAGAGATTAGAGTTAATAGTTAAAACCAGCCCCGTAGGGGCGACAGAACAATAGGCAGGCGGTGTAAACCCCTGCAAACAAAAACGCAGAACAATAGGCAGGCGGTGTAAACCCCTGCCCAACAAACAACAAACAAAAAAAACGAATGACAAAATGACCAACGGAGAAGGACATACGATTTATATGTTAGGCATCGGCGGCATAGGCATGAGCGCCTTGGCCCGATACTACAAAAGCATGGGTTACGCCATTGCCGGCTACGACCGCACCAAGTCGCGGCTGACCTTTCAATTGGAAAAGGAAGGCATGGCCATCCATTACGAAGACCGTCCCGAATTGTTGCCCGAATCCATCGACATGGTCATCTACACGCCCGCCGTGCCCCACGACCTCAAGGAATTTGAGGCCTTGCGCCAACGCGAACTGCCTATTCTGAAACGCTCAGAAGCCTTGGGCAAAATCTCGAAGGACCACTTCACCATCGCCGTTTCCGGCACCCACGGCAAGACCACGACCACGGCCATGATTGCTCACATCCTCAACCACAGCCGCCTCAACACCACCGCTTTCATCGGCGGAATCGCCAAAAACTTCGACAGCAATTTGCTCTTGGGCAAACCCAAAGACAGCATCCTCGTGGTCGAGGCCGATGAGTTTGACCGCTCCTTCTTGCAACTCCACCCCGACGTCAGCATCATCGGCTCCATCGATGCCGACCATTTGGACATCTACGGTGATAAGGAGCATCTCGTGGAGAGTTTCAACGACTTCGCGAAACTCACCAAGCGCAATGTCATCGTCAGGGAAGGTCTTGAGGTAGAGGCTTGGAACAAAATCACTTACGGTTTCGGCGACGACTGCAAATACCAAATCATTTTGGGGAACAGCGGCAGCGGCTACACCATGTTCTACATCAAAGGCGAAGGTCAGGACAAGTTCAAGATCATCATGCCCCTCGCCGGCATCCACAATGTGCTGAATGCCACCGCCGCCTTCATCGCCGCAAGGCGCATCGGTGTGTCGCGCAACGCCATCGCCGAGGCACTCCACACCTTCATGGGCGTGAAGCGTCGCTTCGATGTTCGTATCAACACCGAAAAATATTGCTACATTGACGATTACGCCCACCATCCCGAGGAAATCCGCTCGTGCCTGCAAGCCATCAGGGACTTCTATCCCAACCGACGGCTCACCCTCGTTTTCCAGCCCCATCTCTACAGTCGCACCCGTGACTTCATGGACGAGTTTTCCGAGGTGCTGGCCACCGCCGACGAACTGATTCTCTTGGACATCTATGCCGCGAGGGAAGAACCCATCGAGGGCGTGTCGTCGCAAGTCCTGTTGGACAAGATACAAATGCCCGACAAGAAACTCGTCGCCAAGACCCAACTCATCAAACTGATTGACAGCGAGAAACCTGAACTTTTGGTGACGATGGGCGCGGGCGACATCGACCGATATGTTGAACTTTTCGAAGAACTGATAAAGTCATGGTAAAGAAGATTTTGAGCATAGTGCTATGGGTTGCAACGGCTGCCGCGTTGATCGTTTTGTTCATCTTCGCGAGGGAAAACTACCTGAACACCCCCGTCAAGTCCGTCAATCTGATGCCCGCCACTGACAGTGGTTTCGTGAGGAAAAGCGTGCTGCACCGCGAAATCGAGGAAAACGTCTGCCGCTCGAAAATCGGCACCGTCGACATGATCAAGATACAAAGGCACCTCGACGCCAACCCGTGGATTGAAAGCAATGCCGCCTACATCGACCTCGACGGCAACCTGAACGTCAGTTTCAAGGAATACGAGCCGCAATTCAGGGTGTTCGGCAAAAACGGCCATTCCGTTTACGTCACCCGCGAAGGCATTGTGATTCCCTCGTGCAGCAACTACACGCCTTACATGCTGATTGCCAGCGGCAACTTCGACCTGCGCAACGACACGACCGCCTACGCCCTTTGCGACACCCTCGACCCCGACCGCAACATCCTCAACGCCCTGCATTGGTTCAAGGCGATTGATGCCAATCCCTTCATCGAGAGTTGCGTCGGGCAACTGTATTGCAACAACCGAAACCAGTTTGAACTCACCGTGAAAGGCTTGGATGCGCGAGTCATCGTGGGCGACACCTGCTTCGCCGCCGACAAGTTGAACCGCTTGGAAATCTTTATGAAACAGCGGATTGACAGGCCCGAAACCCAAACCATGAAAATCATCAATCTGAATTATAAAAATCAAATAGTCTGTACAAAACGATAATGCTATGAGTGAAGGAAAAATCATCGTCGGATTAGACATCGGCACCACCAAAGTGGCCTGCATCGTGGGCCAGAAAGCCGATAACGGGAAAATCGAGATTCTCGGCTACGGAAAAACCATATCAACGGGCGTCAGGAGAGGCGTCGTCACCAACATTTTCGACACCGTCGAGGCCATCAAGACCGCCGTCAAGCAGGCCTCCGACCAGTCGGGCGTCGAAATCAACCGCGTCAGCGTGGGCATCGCCGGCCAGCACATCAAGAGCCTGCAACACCGAGGCGTGATGATGCGCGACAACCACGACACCGAAATCACCGAGGCCGAATTGGAACACCTGCGCAACGACACCTTTAAAATTAATATGACCCCGGGCGAGGAAATCATCGATGTCATTCGTCAAGACACCTACGTCGACGGCGAATTGGCCACCAACCCCGTGGGCATGTTGGGCAACAAAATCGAAGCCAACTTCCACGTCATCATCGGGCAGACCTCGGCGGCCAAAAACATCGTGAAGTGCATCCAAAGCGCTGGCCTTGAGATGGATTACATGATTCTTGAGCCTATCGCCTCAGCCCAAGCCGTCCTCGATGAGGAGGAAAAAGACGCGGGTGTGGTCCTCGTCGACATTGGGGGCGGCACCACCGATATTGCCATCTTCAAGAACAAGAAAATACAGCACACCGCCGTGATTCCTTTCGGCGGCAACATCATCACCGAGGACATCTGCACCGGCTGCTCCATCATCAAGCATTACGCCGAGGAGGTGAAGGTGAAATTCGGCTCCGCCCTTGCCAGCGAGAACCGCGACGACGAGGTTGTGTCCATCCCAGGCATCCGTGGCCGCGAGCCTAAAGAAATCTCTTTCAAGAACTTGGCCCACATCATCCAAGCCCGTTTGGAGGAAATCTTCGAGTTGGTGAACTACGAAATCCAGAAGGCGAAAACGGAGAACCAACTCATTGCAGGCATCGTCCTCACCGGTGGCGGCGCCATGATGAAGCACATCCAGCAGTTGGCTGAGTTCAAGACCGGACTGGAAGTGCGCATCGGCTACCCCAACGAGCACCTCAACCAAACCAAGATGAAGGAAATGTCAAGCCCGATGTATTCCACCGGCATCGGCATCGTCATCGAGACCGTCGCACGGATGGAGCATGACGACTTCCTTCAAGCCTCAAAGCAGGCGGAAATGGAGCGGAAAAAGCAGTACGAAAAGCAAGAAATCATCGTGACGCAACCCGAAACGGCACAAATCCCCGACGAAAAGGACGAATCCACCTCCAAAAAGAAGAAGAAAAAAGGAATCGACCTGAAAAAAATCGTAACTTCGTTCACCGAAATTTTCATCCCTGACGACATTGATTAACCCCTAAAAAATCCTCAAAACCATGGCAGAAGACTATACATTCAGCAACAGCAACGACGAAGTTTTCAAGCCCGTTGATGCGCAAAAGCCCAACTATATCAAGGTCGTCGGTGTGGGCGGCGGCGGCGGCAACGCCGTCAACCACATGATGGAAGAGGGCATCCAAGGGGTTGATTTCGTGCTTTGCAACACCGACCACCAAGCCTTGCTGAAAAGCAACGTGAAAACGCGGGTTCACCTCGGCAAGCGCGAACTCGGGGCCGGCAACGACCCCAACATCGGGCGCGAGGCCGCCGAAATGAGCCGCGACGAGATTGAAGCCCTGCTCGACGACGAAACCAAGATGCTGTTCGTCACCGCTGGCATGGGCGGCGGCACAGGCACAGGTGCAGCCCCAGTGGTGGCCAAATTGGCCAAAGACAAAGGCATCCTCACCGTGGGCATCGTCACCATGCCGATGGAAAGAGAAGGCCGCCGGCGCAAGTTGCAGGCCTTGTCGGGCATCGAGGAACTGAAAAAGTGCGTCGACACGCTCATCCTCATCAGCACCGACAAACTCCGCGACCAATACGGCAACATGAAACTCTCCGAAGCCTTCAAAAAGGCCGACGACGTGTTGGCCACCGCAGCCCGTGGCATCGCCGAAATCATCACCGTTCCCGGCTATGTCAACGTCGACTTCGAGGACGTGAAAACCGTGATGAAGGACAGCGGCAAGGCCATCATGGGCGCAGGCGTGGCCGAAGGCGAAAACCGCGCCGAGAAAGCCATCAAGGATGCCATCCACTCACCCTTGCTCAATGATTCCAATATTGAAGGGGCAAAGAACATCCTGCTCTACATCACCTCCGGCACCGATGAAGTCTCGTTGGACGAAGTCGACGAAATCCTCGAAATCGCCCAAAACGCCTGCGGCAACAACTCCGACGTGATTTGGGGCAACGGCACCGACGAAAGCCTCGGCCAAGCCCTCAGCGTCACCCTGATTGCCACCGGTTTCAACCACGATGCAAAGCCTTACAGCACAGTTTTGAACGAGAAGCAAGCCCCCACACCTTCCACCCAGCCGAAGAAAGTCTACGACCTGAACGGCCAAGTGAAGGACGAGGAAAATGCCACTGCCGTTAGGCCCGCCGTGGGTTCCGTTGCCGCCACCGAGGTAGACCAATTCGTTCCACAAGAAAAGCATGAGGAAAAGACCGTCCACTCCCTGTTTGCGGAAGAGTCCAAGGCCCCTGAGCCTGTAAAAACCAAGGCTCCTGAGCCTGTCGAAGGGCCGACACAAACAGTTGAGGACAACCATCCTGAAGACGACGAGCCACTCAATGAGCCGACGGTGGGATTTACACCCGCTGCCCCCGTTCAGGAAAGACCTACAGCGGTGCATTTCGAGGAGGAAAGACCCGTCGTCAAGGTGTTCGACAATCCTTTCCGTTCCACCGGCAACGACGACGAGGGCTTTGAAATCACCTCGCGCATCATGACCAAGGAGGAAGTGCAGGCCAAGGCCGAGCAGAAGGTGGCCGTCCTCGAAGCGAAGAAGGCCAAGGAAATCGACCCGAAAGAGATGCTGAAGAAGCAGCGTCTCCGTGCCCTGAGCATGAACTTTAGGACCGCACGCGGCTTGGAGGAACTCGAAAACCAGCCCGCCTACCTGCGCCGCAACGTGGACATCAGCCACCCCGACGAGGAACTGTCGCAATACTCCGCCACCAAAAACGGCATCAGCGGCGAGAACTCCTACTTGCATGGCAATGTGGATTGAATAAGACAGCCGCATCAACAAGCACAATGTCAAAAAAAATCTGTATTTTTGTGGCAAATTCCATTGTGCAATGAAAAAAGGTTTGGCATTTCTTATCTTCAATCTATTGATAATCAATTTATTCTCACAAGAATGGATTAATTGTGGCAGTTCAACACCCATCGCGCCGAGCGTGAAACTGCTTTCCGATTCGGAGCAAGAAACCACTGTGAGTTTTGCGTTGCAAGGGTTCTTCAAGGAATCTGTCAGCACACCGAGAGGGCAGCAAAGCCTCATCACCGTGCCAAAGATGGCCTCCATATTGGAAGAAGCCGCCCCCGACCTGCCTTTGTTTGCCATTCCCATCCTCATCGGCGACATGGCCGAAATGGAAATTGAGGTCAAAAACGCGGAATTTCAGGAGTTTGAAAACATGGAAATAGTGCCTTCGAAGGGCAACTTCAGCCGCGAAATCGACCCCGAAACCGTTCCCTACCGCTATGGCGAAACCTATTCCCAAAACCGCTTTTCCCCTGATTTTCAGGCACAATTGGACAAACCTTACATTCTCCGCGATTGCCGTGGGCAAAACATTTTGGTCTATCCCTTTGCCTACAATCCCATTACGAAAACCCTGCGCGTCTACACGCATTTGACCCTGACAATGAAAAAGGTCGGCGACAAAGGAAACAACCCGAAAATCGCTCGCAAGAAAGGCTCGACGAAACTATCGCCCGAAACCCAAGAGATGTACCGCCACCGTTTCCTTAACTATCGGGAAAAGGCGACAAGATACACTTTCATCCCCGACAAGGGCGAGATGCTGGTCATCTGCCCAAACCAGTATTTGCAGGCCATGCAGCCCTTTGTGGACTGGAAAAACGAGTCGGGACGACCTACCACGTTGGTCAGTCTTTCGGAGATTGGGGGCAATAATGCCGAACAAATCAAGTCGTTCATTCTCAGCCATTACGACAACCCAGAAGAGAACTTGTGCTATGTGCTCCTCGTCGGCGACTATTCCGACCTCACGCCCAAATCCATGAACGGAGGCGCATCCGACATTTGGTTTGGCCAACTCGAAGGCAACGACGACTATCCCGAAATCTTCGTCGGACGTTTTTCGGCTGGGAGCGTGGCCGATGTGCAAAACCAAGTCGCAAAGGTGATTTACTATGAGCGCGACATGCCTTCCACCTCCGATTGGCTCGGCAAGGGCATCGGCATCGGTGCCAACGAAGGTTCGGGCAGCGGGCACAACCACGGCGAATCCGATTACGTACACATTGATTACATCCGTGACACCTTATTGCATTATACCTACAACGAGGTTTCGCAACACTATCGCGGAGTAGGCTCCGGCACCAATGCTGCCAAACTGAGCGAAAACTTCAACGCAGGCGCGGGCATCTGCAACTACTGCAACCATGGCTCCACAACGAGCTGGTATGTAGGCAATTTCAACAACGGCCATGTAAATGCCTTGGTCAACGACTACAAATGGCCCTTCATCTGGTCGACGGCCTGCTACAACGGTCAATTCAATGTGAATTGCTTCGCCGAGGCTTGGATGCGTGCCACCAACAATGCCACAGGCGTTCCTACAGGAGCCATCGGCGGCATGTTCAGTTGGATTTCGCAACCTTGGCAGCCGCCCATGACGGGTCAGGATGAGATGGTCAACATCCTTTGCGAATGGCGCAGTGCCAACCAATATCACCATACTTTTGGAGGGGCTTCGCTCAACGGAAACATGAAAATCTTGGACTTGCATCCAAGTGATGACGGCAACACGCACAACACTTGGATTCTGTTTGGCGACCCGAGCCTGTTGCTGCGCACCGCCAATCCTACCGAAATGAATGTCACTTGCCAACCCGAAGCCATTTTCTTCGAGCAAACCGAACTCCTCATCACCGCCGATGTGGATTATGCCTTGGCCACCCTTTCCTTCAACGGCGAGGTGCTGTGCAGCACACCCGTCATCGATGGGGAAGCCACACTCACTTTCACCTGTCCCGAAGTGGCCGGAACCGCTAAATTGGCAGTGATAGGTTTCAATAAAGTGACTCATTATCAAGACATTCAAATCATTCCCGCCAACGGGCCTTTCCTCACTTACGAAAATTTCAGCATCAACGATGCCAACGGCCTTGCCGACTACGGCGAGACTTTCGGCCTCGACTTGACCGTCAAAAACCTCGGAAACGAGCCTGCCACCAATGTTCAAGTGAGCCTCAGCACAGATTCGCCCTTCATTGAAATCAATTCCGGCTTCGCCACCATTCCCAATATCGATGCACTTGCCAAATACACGCTCAAAAACAAATTTGAAATCTCTGTCAATGAATTGATTAATGATGGCATCCATGCCAATTTCATCCTCACTTGCACGGACGGAATTCACTCTTGGGAGAGCCATTTCCGCATGAAACTCCATGCACCCACCCTTACGCTATCGCAGTTCGAGCCAACCAACACCGTGCGTCCTGGAACTCCCGACACTTTATTAATTAGTATAAAAAATTCGGGGTCATGCGATGCACACCAAGCGCGACTGCAACTGTTCAGTTGTTCTTCCAAGCTGATTTTCAACCAAATGCTATACGACATCGGGGACATTCCCGCTGGAAACACAACCACAATAAAGGCGGCTTTCGGCGTACCTCGCACGGTGTCAAACGGATCCAGTTTTGAGATGTTTTACCTATTGGAAGCCAAGCCACACACGCTTTCAGGAATCGAGATTATCGATGTCGGGAACACACAACAAAGCGGAGCGCAGAATTTCACCTTCCTGCCTTCCCTCGATGTGGAGGTCCATGTCAACCTTAATGAAGTCAGCCTTTCGTGGGAAAGCACCAGCACTGACGAAAACTACATCATCTGCCGCAATGGTGAGCAGATTGCCGTGCAACACGAAACGATTTTCTCTGATTTCCAGAATATTGGCACCTACACCTACGATATTTCATCCTTCAATGCAAAACAGCAATTCTCCCTCCCGACATTCGTTACCGTCACCGTCGACACATTCGTGGATACAATAACCCACAAAGAGGTGCAACTCTTCCCGAATCCTGCCCATAACATATTGTATATCAGCTTGGTAGAGCACTTCAGTTATAGGATTTTCAACGAAATCGGTCGACAAATCGCGAGTGGAGAAAGCGCAGGAGCCATGCAACTGCAATGCATCGGAATGGCTCAAGGCGTTTATTTCATCCAAATCAGAAACAACGATGCAATCATCACAAAAAAGTTTGTCATTCAATAACTTACAGAAATGACCTACTTAAAATCCAACGATTTGTTCGGGAAACTTGCGCCAGAGAAACTTTTTGAGCAGGTTCCCCACCCCATCCTCATCGCCGACCATCTCCTCACGCCCGACAACATCGGAGCCATGATTCGCTTGGCCGACAATATCGGGGCTTCCGAGATCTGCTTCTTGGGCAACGAGGACGAACATCGCCTCGGCAAGGTGCGCCGCGCCGCCGCCTCAAGCCGCGACAACATCCGCTGGTATTTCAGCGAAGAAACCGATTTGCACAAGATTGTGCCCGAAGGCAAAACCATCGTCGCCATCGAAACCGCCGACAACGCCACCTGCATCTACGAAACGCAACTTCCTGAAAATGTGGCCTTCATCGTAGGCAGCGAGAGCCACGGCCTCAGCGACGAACTCCTGTCGCAATGCGACATGGTAGTCTATATTCCCGTGCCCGGCCCTACGCGCTCGCTCAATGTGAGCCATGCCGCAGCCGTGGCTTTGTTTGAGTGGCTAAGACAAATGATTAGTAATGTGGGCGTTTCGACAAGCTCAACGACCAAAGGAACTCTGAGCCTGTCGAAGGGTCCAAATCAAAAATACAAACATATCTTCTTCGACCTCGACCGCACTTTGTGGGACTTCGATGCTGCGGCGGAGGTGGCTTTTGAGTGCATCTATGAAAAATACCATCTGAAAAGCCTTGGCATCCCGAGTGCGCATGAGTTCCATGAGGTGTATCATCCACTGAATGAACAACTTTGGGTGCTTTACCGCGAGGACAAGATCACCAAAGACTACTTGAACCGCACCCGTTTCATGCAGCCTTTGGCGCATTATGGCATCCACGACACCGCCTTGGCCGATCATCTCAGCGAAGATTATGTGTATTGGTCGCCGCGCATTGTCCGATTGGTTCCCGGAACGATGGAATTGCTTGACTACCTGAAGCCGAAATACCATTTACATCTGATTACCAACGGTTTCCAAGAGGTGCAACACACCAAATTGAGCGGTTCGGGCTTGGAACCTTATTTCGAGACCTTGACCGTCTCGGAGGAAGTCGGGGTGAAGAAGCCCAACCCTGAGATTTTCCATTACGCCTTGCAGAAGGCCAATGCCACCGCCGCAGAAAGCCTCATGATTGGCGACGAGATGGCCGTCGACATTGACGGTGCCCGCGCAGCTGGAATAGACACAATTTTATTCAATCCAAAGGGTGAAACGATTGAAGGGGAGCGGACGTTTGAGGTGAAAAGCCTCAAAGAAATCATGGGAATCCTTTGATATTCAAGCTATTTCAGCATCGCCAAAACCGTTTCCTTGCCCGTGGTCTTTTGGTTGATTTTCACCTTAACCTCAGCATCCAAAGGAAGGAAAACATCCACGCGCGAACCGAAACGAATCATTCCAAGCTCCTCACCTACAACGACCTCATCGTCGGCCTTGAGATCGCAAACGATGCGACGCGCCACAAAACCCGCAATCTGCCGAACAAGGATTTCACGCCCTTTCTTGTCCTTCAAGACAATCGTATTATGCTCATTATCAGTAGACGACTTCGGCTTGAACGCCAACAGGAACTTTCCGGGATGGTATTTGTAATAGGTCACCTTGCCGTCAAACGGGAAGAAATTGATATGCACATCGTAAATCGACATGAAAATGGAAACCTGGCGGCGGCGATCGTGGAAATACTCATCCTCAAGCACCACCTCATTGGCCGCAACCAAGCCATCGGCGGGCGAAACCACAGCATCTTCCTCCATCGTCGTCTTACGCCAAATCGGGACGCGGAAAAAGCGGATGGTCAGTATAAAAACCACAAATTCAAACACATACAATAAATAATGCCAAATGGTTTGCGAAGGCCAAAGCCAATTGACAAAAACAATTGTTACGGCAATAACTGCAAAGGCAATCAAAATGGCTCTTGTCCCTTCCTCGTGTAACCTTTTATTGATCTTCATAGCAGCAGCAAATAAACGAAAATAAACGGTACGCTGAACATCACCGAGTCGAAACGGTCCAAAATACCGCCGTGGCCGGGAATCAGTTTCCCCGAATCCTTCACTCCGGCCTGCCGTTTCAACATCGACTCGCACAAGTCGCCCAAAGTGCCGAAAATGACGACAATGGCCGCCATGCCAATACCTTTGGAAATGGGAAGCCATGCGGCATAATGGGCGAAAACCATCATGGCCACCACGGTAAACACCAATCCGCCAAGGCTACCCTCGATGGTCTTTCCGGGAGAAATTCGAGAAAAAAGCTTGTGCTTACCCAGCATTTTTCCCGTCAGATAGGCAAAGACATCATTGGCCCACAAAAGGCAGAAGACCAAGACTATCAGCCCCGAACCGGCCAAACTGCCAAACAATTCCGCACGATACATGAATAGCATCAGGGCGGAAGGCAAGCTCAGGAAGGCAAGGGAAGCGTACAAATAAGGGAGGATGTGCTTGGCATCGTGCTTTTTGGAAAACAAGGCGAAGAGGAACGGCAACATGAGCAACGGCAATTCGAGCAGCAGCCACTGCTGGCCAATGACCTGCAAGGCCACCATCGCCGCCAAGCCGAATGTGCCCAAAACGCAAGCCTCGCCTACGGCAACGCCCACCGTGGAATTCATCTGAAACAGCCTCGACATCTCGTAAGAGCCGACCGCAACGATGAACAGCAACAAAACGGCACAGGTGTAGGGCGAAACCAACACGCAAGCAAGGATTACGATGCACAGCAGCAAGCCTGAAACCGAACGAACCAACAATTCTTTCATAACGACTGCGAAATGATGCGCAAAGATAGGAAAAAGAATCATACGACGAACATCATAACCCTGCATGGCATCGACTTGGGGGACAAAATCCGAATTATCGGCAGAGGTTCATACCGCCTGCCTTCTTTATCGTCACCCTTTTAGGGTTCCCCCTCGTGCCGCCAAAGTCCTGAAAGGACGACCCGAACACAAGCAGGTGACGACAGTCCCTGCTCGCAAAGGAAAGAAAACACGCTTTCCTGACGAAAACGATAAAAAAGGCGACCCCTCAAAAAAAGAAGGCCGCCTTTTATGGACTTGATTAGGTTGGTCTTATATCATTCCCGCATTGCAAATGCTCATATTCACGGTTTCCGAATTGCAAATTCGGAAGAATGGGTTGTAAAATATACCCGAAAGGGGTGTATTTTGTTCCGTTGTGATTTATTATTCATACGTTTATGCAGGGTGCGACGCTTGGAAGCGTCGTCTCCTAAACCGCGCGCGTGAGTTGCCGGACGGGGCTGGGTAGCCCGCTACGGCGGGCACCCCGCCCGACAACTCACTCGCCCTTGCCCGTCTTGCCCGTGGGCGGAACAAGGGTTAGTTCGCGAGAACGGGTTTTGTGAAAATCCTAATAAACTGGAAATCAGTAAAATGAAAACAACCACCAATCTCTTGGCCATACCTCAGAATTTGGCTGTAAAATTAGTAAAAATGTTGC
>CAMVCZ010000010.1 GCA_947166105.1 uncultured Bacteroidales bacterium | reverse complement strand
AAACTACTCATTTTTCACCTTAACTCATGCTCTCAATTCTGGGGTACATTATACCGCAAAGATAGCCCCATCAACAGCAATAAACTTAGAGGACAATTAGAGGAAAGCGCATGGGTATATTTATCACCCTCTATGTTTTTTCATCATAAGAAGCACGGAGAGCGTGCATCGCATGAGTCTTGAAATTGTTATCTTTGCGCCCCAAAGAAATGCATTCATATCATGAGCAAATACAACATCATCGGTAATATTCATGGAAGAGACTCGTGGCGGCGTCTCGTTGACGAGAACTGCATCAACATTTTCGTTGGGGACTATTTCGATCCGTACGAAGATATTCATTTCATGGACTTGCAGTATAACTTTTTGGAAATCATAGAGTTCAAAAAGAAACATCCAGATAATGTCATGCTCTTATATGGAAACCATGATTATGAATATCTACCAGGTGTTTTTGAGAAATCCAATCGGTTTGACGGTTTAAACGCACAAACCATCTCGTGGCTGCTGATGAAAACGATTGATTTGTTTGAAGGCGTGGCATACGCCATCGGCGAGGACTATCTCGTCACCCATGCCGGAGTGACAAGCGACTGGAAAAACACGTACCTGCCCAATGTTGCCGACATCAAGCCAAGCAGCATGGCAGCGGCCATCAACGACCTATGGCGCAAAGACAAAACGCCGTTTTCGTTCGGCGCAAATTGTTACGGGAATGATTTCTGTGGTGAAGACTCTCATCATTCACCGATATGGGTGCGACCCGAATCGTTATGCCTTCATAACCTATACAAAGGCACTTCTGTCAAACAGATTGTCGGCCATACCAAGGTGAAGGAAATCGCCGAGGTCGCAGGTGTGGTTTTGGTGGATTGCCTTGACACAGTAGAGCGATCCTATAAGGTGGAATGGCCTTAAAGGAAAGACGTTATGGGTTGCATTCATAGTCAAAATGATGGTTTTTACTCCTGAAAAGTTTCCATGTCAAGAAAAAACTTTATTTTTGCAATCGAACTATAGAGTTCCGAACTGTAGAGTTCGATTTTAACAAGATAATAATCAATGATTTAAAACTATAGAGAATGAAGTTCTTCGATAGAAAATACGAAATCGGGAAACTGAGGGAGATAAGGGAACTCTCGAACCATGCAGCCCAGTTTACGGTGCTGACCGGACGGAGGCGCATCGGCAAGACATCCTTAGTGATGAAAGCCTACGAGAACGAGACCATCCTGTATTTCTTTGTTACAAGGAGCACGGAAAGCGTGCTTTGCGAGGAGTTCGTGGAGGAGCTGACCGAAAAGCTGCAAATTCCCCTATTAGGAAAGGTGGAACGCTTTGCCGACAGCTTTGACTATCTGATGGAGCTGTCGAAGACTCGCCCCTTGACGCTGATGATCGACGAATTCCAGGACTTTAGCCGCGTGAACGGAGCCATCTTCTCGCAGATGCAGAAGATATGGGACAAAAAGAAAGGCGAGGCGAAGATGAACCTGATCGTGTGCGGCTCGGTGTACTCGATGATGACCAAGCTGTTTCGCGACAGGAAAGAGCCTCTTTACGGTCGTCAGACGGAGTTCCTGAAGATTGAGCCTTTCACGCCTTCGGTAATCAAGGAAATCCTTGGGTATTACCACCCTGGATATACCGAGGAAGACTTACTGGCACTCTACACCTACACAGGAGGCGTGGCGAAATATGTCGAGCTGCTGATGGATGCCGGAGCCACTTCTGCCAACAAGATGCTGGAGCGCATTATTGCCAAAAACTCCTACTTCATCTACGAAGGAAAAAACATGCTGATAGAGGAGTTCGGTCGCGACTACGGACGCTATTTTGACATCCTGAAACTGATTGCCACGGGACATAACACGCGTGGCGACATCGAAGGCATCCTGCACACGGAGGTGTCGGGCTACATGACCCGGTTGAAGAACGACTATGGGCTTATTGCGAAAAACAAGCCCATGTTCCAGAAAACCGCCAACAAGAACATCGTCTATTCGGTGAACGACTTGTTTTTGCAGTTTTGGTTCAGGTTTATCTACAAGTACAACCATTTCATCGAGGCGAATGCCTACGGGAAACTGGCGGAGATAGTGAAACGCGACTACACTACCTACACGGGGAAAGTGCTTGAGCATTGGTTCAAGGCCGTGATGAAGGAGAGCGAGCGGTTCACGCACATCGACAGCTGGTGGGACCGCAAGGGCGAAAACGAGATAGACATCATCGCGGCGGACGATTTGGAGAAACGGGTTACTTTCTACGAGGTGAAACGGCAACGCAGCGAGATCGACCTGAAGGTGCTGGAGGAGAAAGTGCAGCGGTTTAAGGCAGTGACGGGGGAGTTCAAAAAGTACGATTCGGACATTGTTGGATTGAGCATGGAGAATATGTGAACTTTGCGTTTTTTCAAAAGCTAATCTTGAGATATGTTTTTGAGGTTTGACAATCAATTATGTCGCAAAAACAGACAAATCCATGGCCGCGCACATAGAGGACAATTCGCGAGGAAACTGTTTGTGTGGAGTTCTCAATCCCGCAAACGCTTCCATATCAAATCAACAATTATTTCCTCCACACCAGCCCTTGACGAATCCCCCTTTTTCTTTTCTTTCTTTTCAATCATTTTAACTATATCCATACTATTGTCGAGCATGTCGAAAAACATGGATATCCGATCCTCGTCGTTTACTGATGGCGAATGAACGGTTTTGTTGTCGGAATCCGAAACGGAAGTGTGTTCCTCTTGATTATCCTTTTGGTTATTAAGCATGATACGAAACAATTCAAGCGCTTTATGGGAATCCTTTTTTGTACCTTTACCCTCCGCGTAACATTTTTGGAGCTGGTAGATAGCTCCAACATGACCTGTATCACTTGCCATCGTAAAGTACTGAAACGCCCTTTTATAGTTCTTACGAACTTCGTTTTCACCATAATAATAAAAA
This sequence comes from uncultured Bacteroidales bacterium, assembly GCA_947166105.1. Taxonomy (GTDB): domain Bacteria; phylum Bacteroidota; class Bacteroidia; order Bacteroidales; family F082; genus Limimorpha. Next base: position 87,628 of record CAMVCZ010000010.1, on the reverse strand, counting down.
AGTCCAAGCATGAATTGGGCATTCGCATGGCCTTGTTCGGCTGCCTTTCCATACCAATAAACAGCGGTTTTCTGGTTTTTAGCGACGCCCTGACCAAAATGATAGCAGTCAGCAAGCAAGGCTTGTGCTCCGCAATTATCTTGATGAGCAGCTTTTTCAAGCCAGAAGCAAGCTTTTTTATAATTTTTACGCATAGCAGTTCCATAGTAATAGCCGCTACCAAGAGCATACTGTGAGCAATGTTCACCTTTTCCGGCCGCCTTGCTCCAACATTTCAAAGCCTCGTGCGGATCCTCATCGTTTCCATATCCGACATAATAGCATAATCCCAAAAGATACAGCCATCTCGAATCACCATGTTTTGCATAATCTTTTATACGTTCCACGATTTCGAATGCATCTTCAGTAGTGTCTTTCTTGAAACTCGTTTCCAAATACGCCCTGGCTTCTGATTTACTAGTAAACGAGATGATACCGTACGCTGGGCTATTGGCTTTTTCGCGAGTGTTTTCCTTGCGTGTTTTCATAGCTGTTTGTTTTTGTGGTTTGTCAATCAATTACAGTGCAAAAATAACGACACCACCAAATGGAAGCTCATAGGACAGTAGTGGATAGCAAACCAAGACGTAACAACTTTGATTGTCATCTGATCAAGATATTCCGCAATCGCGCCAAATCCTCTTTGTAATCACCATAGTTTTCGCTTGCATCATACTTCATCTTGAACGCTTCCAATTCCGGCCTCAACTCCTCTTTCTGACATAAAGTGAGGTAGGCATTGGATTCTTCAAGATTGATTTTAGGTTCTAAACATTCACTCAGCAGCTCCAATGCCGCTTCCTTTATAGGCATGAAGATCCTCTTTATGATACGCTCCAGCTTGTGGCCATCAGCATCTGTGATAATATCAAAGGCGGGTAAATAAAGGTTTTGGGGATGGTTCTCATGTTTTCCCATTTTTATCATACACTGTTGTTTCCAAGGGCTAAAGTCTTCCATCTTTCGGCCATGATTGTGTATCAAAATGTATATGTTGTCATCGGGACAATTATCCAGCAATGACTTTAATTGCTGCATGTTAATACTATCGTAAACGAGATATATGCCATCATGAGCCAGTTCTGTAACGGCACATAATTCAACCTCGTTGTTAGAGTTAACTACGCACTCCATCACAGGTTGTTTAACTCCAGGGAAAATCTTCCAGCTCACTCTTTCTTGAATGTCATCCTGAAGGTTTTCCCATTTTTCCTCATTAGTGAATACTAATACCTTATCCATTTTTTCTTCTTGATTGATTTAATAGGTTATTGATAATATACTTATTTCTGTTTTCCATAAAGGCATAAAGGACGGACGACAGGTTAACGAAGCAAACCGATGGTGGTAAAGTAAGAGAATGTGCACCGCGCCCACTGGTCACCACCAGCCTTTTCGAGCCAGCGGCCCAAATGTTGAGCTTTTCTGTGATAACCGCTACACTGCCATACATTCGCTCCAAAATGCCATAATGGATAAGGATATAGGCGTTATCCATATTGGCCATGATGAATTGCTCAAACTCCTCAATGTTTTCCTTTTTAAAAGCGTTGAGGGCAAGAGGCATGTCAGGGATTAACACGTTAGTCGATTCGAAAAGGTCGGAACAAGGGATAGGTGTGTTGTTGTCACTTGATGAGCCTTCGTAATTCTCCTTTGAAAACTTTTGTACACGTTCATCCAATACGATAACCTTGTTGTGATAAGCCTCAAAAATTTCAAATGCGATTCGTTTATTCTCTTCTTTTTTGATATTCTTGACATAATTCCTAACAGGGTCACCATTCCCCAAAGAATATCTCCCGAAATCAGGGAGCTTTGCACTGGTCCTGCTCGAAAGGTTTTCTATCCAAGCCTCATAAGAGGCATCTTCTTTGGCTTGCTTCCAACCATTGTTATGGGTGTCCACATCTCCATGGTCAAGAAACACAACTTGGTTGCTAACGAAATCCGAATCTTTGTCTTTACTTGGGTCGAAAGCCTTACGGATTTTCAATTTCTCATTATGAGGATTCTTTAGTTCTTTTGTAATTTTGTTTTCATAATACATAAACCAGACTACACCTTTAAGCAAATCCACAATTTCTTTATAATCAGTTTTGTCAATGACATCTTTTTTAATGGCCTTTGCCTCTTCTTCTGTCAACTTCACTTTCCTTACCGGCAACAAGGTTTTGCAGTCATTGTCATCTGAGAGCAATTCTTCCACCTGGTCGGAAACATTATCTTGATATAGAAGGAAGGGGTGGGCAAACGAAACACCATCTTCCATGGCATTGACGAACTCATCCGACTCAATAAATCGGATGCCACAATTAAGCAATTCTGTCTTTTTGTGGCCATCAACATCCCATTCACCGACAAACAAGAACTCTTTCGGCTTTTGAAGCAAGAAACGATAACCTAAGGCTCCGTTTTTATTGATGGCTTTGAGAAGTATAAGGTTGCCATGCTTGTTTTTGGAACCGGCTTTGTCCTCAAATCGGTATTCGTAGGAATCCACTTTTGCAATATCTAATTGGCGTAAAAATGCAGCCGATGCTTTCATTTCAAGCAAACCAAGGCTGTGGTTTCGAAGATTGTTGTCCTTGTCAAGCACCGAAGTATTAATGCGTATATTTTGTTTTTTCACAAATTCATCAATATCCGATTCCTCTATGCCATTGTCGATTTCAACGCAGTAATACTCTGCATCTGGAAAGTCTTCAATGTCGGTGAACTCAATGGTAAAGGTAACGACTTCCCGTTTGTTGTTACAGGCGTGTTTTGCAGTGTTGCGAATGACATTTTCAATAATGTTGTAAAAAGCCTGGTTCCCGAGCACATCACTTGGAAACGCAATGGCAATGTCGTTCTCGTTTGACAAAATAGTTCCATTGCGTTTAAGGCAGAAAGTATATTTGAAGCCTTGGATTCCCGAAATATAGTTGAGCAAGATTCTCACCCGATCCAATTCCTTGAATACATCGCTATACATGTATTTTGTCGTAAGCATGTTTGAAACACCGAATGTAACCTCACTAAGGTAGTCCATACGGCTCTTCAGGTATTGGTTGAAGTAAGATAACTGGTTGTTGTTGACATTGCTTTTAACGACTTCCACCTGTTCTTTTGGATAAACGCTTTTAGCGTCACAAATTGAAAGATAAGCATCGTTTCTAAGTATTCTCCTGTCTGTCAGTTTCGAGTAAACATCATTACTAATCAAATTGCTGAATACATGCGACCCAATGTTATGGCTCATATTACGAGCCATGACCTGAGCGACAGAAGCCACAACAGCGGTTTGGCGCAATTTATAGCCATGAACATCCTCGATAATGATAAAAGAAAGCTGCTCGATAAACGATTGAAAATGCTGAATGAAAACCTTGATGGTTTCAGCATCTTCTCTTCTGCAATCTATGCCAACCACTGCACATACAGAGTATTTCCATACATCTTCATCGGTGCTTTGTGGTTCAGGGAAATAGCTCTTGTCATGTTTCAGCCAAGGATTGTTTTTCAGCCAAGGACTGCCCATGAAAAACAAATAATGGGTAAGCTTATTGTCCGTTTTGTCATAGCAAGTATCAACACTTCTTAATAATCTTTCAAAAGGGCCTTTAAGGTCACTTGTGATTCTGTCAATATCATCTCCATAATCAAACCCATAGTCTTCATCCTTGTAAACGGTATAGCCTCTTGTTGTAAGAAAATCAAACTGGTTTGATAGACAATACTCAAATTGTTTGCATGACACGTTGCTGTCGTGAAGCAGATTCGTTAACGCGATAACATTTTTCAGCATCGCATTGCCATCATCGACTTGTTTTCTGTCTTTAGTTAGTAGCTTCTTCCTTTTTTTTATTCTTTTGGTGCCACCTACGCTATGAATGAAATCCAAATAACACTCTAAGTTGAACAATTGGTTCTTTTCAGTGTTATTGAAGATGTCAATAAACTTCACAAACTTGAATTCATAAAAGTCAGTAAGACTGAACTCAACCATTCTCAATAGCAACTCGCTCATGCGAATACATGAATCCTCCCAAATTTCGGAACCATATCTGACACCATTCAACACATGGAGTAAAGTGCCATAGAAGTCGTCTCCTTTGTTTTGGTTTCGACTCTCTTGATTGCGCTTGCTCTTATTGGTTAATCTCTTCTTCATTGTGCTTTTGTATTAGCGTTTTGTTGATTTGGGCTGATTATTTCCACACTTTTTCCAATCCCCGATCCCTTAAGTAAAGATGGGTCACTGATAATTACCCTTTTTAATTCAGTACAGAACATGAACGTATATTGAGCAATGACTTTTACAGAATCTGGAATGTATATCTCTTGTACTTTAGTGTAACTAAAGGCGCAGGCGTCTATTTCTGTAACAGATTCGGGTATTGTGGTGTTGGCACATGCTATGACCAACTTATTGGTTTCTGTTTCAATAATGGCATTGCAATTGTCACGAGAGTCAAATGCCTTGTTTTTGGGGTCGACTTTAATGCTTAACAGATTGTGGGTGGCGAATGAGAAATAAGACATCTCAGTTAACGAACTGGGTATTTCAAGAGTGCACAATCCCGTATTGGTAAATGCTCCAATACCAACAGTTGTTATATTTTCCGACAACACAACTTCTTCTAAGTTTACACAGTCGGCAAAAGCGTATTGTTCAATTTCCGTAACGGAGTTGGGAATTACCATTGAAGAAAAGCACTTGCATCCTTCAAATGCTTTAATGCCAATCTTTGTGATACTTTCAGGAATCCATGTATTATAACAACCTTGGATAAGCGTGTTTGTGGCTGTTTCGATGATTGCATTGCAATTGTCTCTGGAATCGTAAAACCGATTTTTCTTATGGACCTTAATTGAGGCTAATCTCGGGCATCCCGAAAAGCACCCTGATGCTATTTGCGAAGTGTTTTGCGGAATGAAGACTTCTATCAAACCCTCGCATGATATAAAGGCTTCCTCTCCGATTTTCTCTAAGGAAGAGGGGAGGTCGATGGCCGTTATGCCACATTTCTCAAAAGCTTTATTCCCAATTTCTCTAATGGAACCCACAATTCGCGTCGCTTTACATCCGGCAATCAACTTGTTTTCTTTAGTTGATACTATTGCATTGCAATTTCCACGAGAGTCGAAAAACCGATTCCGCTTGTCCACGATAATCGAAGCCAATTGTTCACAGCCGCAAAACGCACCTTCTCCAATAAACGTTACAGAACGTGGTATAAACAATTCGGTTAATACGCTATATGAGAAAACATGCTTGCCGATGCTTGTTACAGAATCTGGAATGGTTATGGAACCAGTATAACAGTTTAGATAACTAAATGCATAATCACCAATGGTCTTTACAGTATTTGGAATGACTACTGAAGCGATTGCACTATCACTGTCAATTTCAGTTTGGTCGCCAATTTTGGTCACTTGATAATTCAGCACATGACTGGGAATAACGACATCAACGGCCTCCGCACTTTTTGAAGAAATATGGTACAGTGACGCTTCTTTGGTGTCGTCATCATAATGAAAATGCATAACGAGACCTTTGTTATCGGCATATTCAATGAAATCATTCACCTCGTCCTTGCCTTCAATACAATGGAATTTCTTGGCGATATACTCATCGCTGCTTTCAATTTCCAAAACTTCTTCTATTCTGTGTTTTACTCTCATAGTTTATACTTTTCATCTTTCAAAACTACACCGAAATCATCTTTTCCTTCACAGGCGAAAAGTCCGTGGCCAAGGTATTGGATGTCCGTGTAACCGTTCGGTTCAATAACAGTCTTGAAGTCAGTGCCCATCACCGCAAAACCATTTAAGGTTTTATACATAATATACGGCGATGCGTTTCCTTCAGGATCCATAAGCACCGTAACACCTCCAAGTTCGTAAGAATAGTCTTCTAAGAAACAGAAATCCTCCAAAAGGACTCCATCTTTATCTACGGCTTTTACAATGCCACATTTTTGACAGAATAATAATACCTTGTCGTCACCATCAGAGAAGGCTATCTGGTCGTATTCCGCTGGAATGTTTATCGCACCATTCTTGTCAAAAACGCCATAACGGGCAACACCAGTGGAATCCTTTTTCATCAGAATGACCGGTTTGTCAAAACAGTAATCATCCCGATAGTCGCGTTGCACCACACTTGACATTGTTTCAGAATACCACAGCTCATCCCATGAATGACTAAGCTCGCCATAGTCCTTTACTTCGATTTCATCGTACTCTATGGGGACGACAATTTTACCGGCTTCATTGATAATGCCCACCTTGCCATTGGGTCCAGGTGCAAGCGAGAGCCCGTTTCGGAACATAAAATCAAAATAGCGATAACCATTCTGCCATCCTGGATCGAGATAAGTGGAGTCTATGTCAAACTGGTAGGGGATGGCCATCTGCTTTGTCTCGATATTGACAAATCCCAGCTTTAGCTCATCATTAAGACATGCGGCAAGGCCACTAATCGGGTCGCTGTCCCATGCCATGATAAACTGTGGCTCCATAATCACTTCGCCAGTAACCGGGTCAATGTATCCATAAAGGCCATTTTCGCGTACCAACACCGAACCCATGGTAGAGTTCATAAACCTCTCGCAGATGGAACTTCCGTAATCTTGGGCAAAAACCATGTCATAACATCCCACGACTTTGTTAAGCTGAGGCTTGAAAATCTCAACCTTTCCGTTGTCAAGGATTCGAGTCCTCAGGTTGTCAGTCAGATACTCGCCCTTTTGTGCAAGTCTTTTTTCAGAACGCTTTTCACCGATAAGGTCAACGGAATCATAAATAAGGCAGCCGAACAAAAAGCTGGCAGTGCCAATTAAAATGTAAAACAAGTACTTCTTGATGAGTAACTTGGTGCGCTTCATTTTAAGTTTCATAGCTTTAATGATTTAATTGTTAATACGATATGAATTACGAGCACAAAATTAAGGTACTTGTTTGCTATGTTTTTATAGGATGGTTATCGCACGGTCAATAATCGATTCTCAGTTTTGAGATGCCTGATTTGGTCACCGGATAACTTTTACTCCCCAAAGCCTTAACAAATGCTTTTTCTTCTTCGGTTATCCTTAACGGTTCCCTGACTGCGAATAGCAGGTCCTGTCCTAAGCAATGAGACTGGTCTTGTCCTAAATCGAGTTCTGTTCTTAATGTTTTAAATTGCTCACCAATTGCTCTACAAGCCATGTCGTTTTTGGAGAATCTCCTTCTTTTGTTATACTCATCCAAGTGATTTTGCTTGATATAATCTTCAAATGACTGCATTATACTAAAATAATCAATAAAGCCTTTGACATACAAGAAGAATCTCCTTAAAATCATGTTAACAACAAAATTGGAAATGTCTTCAATTGTTAACTCAAGTCCTTTCTTTTCGCGTTCGGCAATTATCACTCCAAGGTTTTCATTCCCAAGTCCAATAGTCACCTTGATTTGATCCCGCATCATTTTGCAGTTTTCGTCAAATCGTTTAAAGTTTTCTCCTCCACCTTCACCAGTCTTGTATTTGAAGGGTCGCTCCGCAAACAATGTAAGATAATTTTTAATCAATTCCATGGTCTTCACTTTAACGAGGCTGTTCTCGAGGTCATCGTATGAATTGATTACGATAAGAGAGGCGCCGTCCTCTATGAAAGGTTTGCCAAATTGCTTTGGATAAATGTCCTTATTGATATAGAAGAACAACTTGTTAAAAAGCATTTCCGGCTTGGTTTCCTTCTCTGCGGCCTCAGCGTCACGGTTGTCAAAAACCTCCTTGATGCCGTACAAAAACGTCTCGATGCTTTCTTTGGTTCCAAACACCTCTTTCTTAAGGCGAATCCTCCGGACGTATGGGATTTTGATTTGGTCATAAAAGCTACGCGAAACATTGGTAACGATATAATACAAGGGCCTTTTTGATTCTTTGACCATTTTTTCGATTACATTGAATCCCATCGTAACTAATGCTCCCTTGTCGTCCCAAATTTCAATGTCACAGATAACCACATCAAAATCATTGAGATAGTACTTCTTCCTCTCTGCCATTTTGTTGAGTGCTACATCATCCATGTTTTTTACAACCGCTATTTTAAACAAAGGGGCGTTTGTCGTTGTCTCTGAATCCTTCTTCAACTCTTTGATATAATTGACAAATCTTCTCACATTCTCATCCTTTTCTAAATCATCTTCGAGCAAAAGGATACTGATGGTTTTATGATTCTTTTCGTGTAGGAAGCCATCGTAAACCTGATGAGTACCAGTAGTTTCAAAGCGAGCGATAAGGATTTTGCAGAAATCACTCAAATCCTTTGCCTTACGGTATTGTTCCATCAAATCTTGGTCATTGTTGAATTGCTCCTTCAGAACATATTCAATGTCCTTGCGGTATTTGTCCTGCTCAGCTTTAGAGCGTCCTTCCAAAACATGGTTGATTTGCACAATCAGGCCCTTCGTGTCGCAGAATAAGAGCTTGGTGTAGGCAAGCTCGGTATCTGTCATTGTCACACCTTCCAATGGGTCAAAGCAATGATAAAGATCTTCTGCTGGATTATCTAATGACCTAATGTCAACGAAAAAATGCTTCAAAGCAGGTGTTCTAATTATCTTATTCTCAGGGTTTGCCTCACAAATGTTCTTCGCAGTATCATTTGAGGTAAAAACCACCGGTGCTTTCAGATTCATTTTATCGCGAATGAAACGTTGTATCAATCTGATACCTCCAAACTCAGTACGGTGAACATACGCTTTTTCGTGATTCCAATTCAATTCGCACAAAACAAGAAAGCCCCTGGCTTCCTTCATGGCCTTTTTACTCAGGCTATGGAACTCATTTTGGCTTACGCACACAATGAATTCTTTGTTTTCTTTCAAAGCTTTAGCAATACCTTTATTGTCCCAAAAGACAATTATCTTTTTCTTATCCATGACTATAATTATTTATTTCTATTATTTCGGCAAAAATACAAATTCGCTCATTACAACCTATACAAAAAGGTTTGGATGTCACATTCTTTTATCTTCGAGTAAAGTCTCTCAATATACGCTCCTTTCTCTTCTGAACCTATGCCAGGATGGTAATTGTGTAACCTATAGAAGTCTTCTTTGTGTATCAGTTGTCCAGGTGGCAAGTCTATTTCAAAATCAGACGGGTCATCTGGGTGAAAAAGCATCACAGAAACATCGCAAAGTGCATCAGTCATCAAACGATAAAGCAAATCTTTTAAATCGCTGACATCCAGTTCAGAGACACAAAACTCATGATAGTCTTCATAGCTGAATTTCAGCTCAGGAAGCGAACCCTTTCCATTGATCAAAGTGCAATTGGCCGCAGTATTTCCGAAAAGAAGACGGAATAACATAGGCCACACTTCCTTATCGACATTCTCCAATTCGGGATAATGGTACGCCACGGGGGGCAAAAAACAATAGTACAAATAGTATGCTGGGATTTGTTCAAAGCTGCTAAAGCCAGAAACATTCAGCGCATTCCAAAACGTATGTAAAAACGTGTCACCTTCTTCAGTATCCCCAATTTCATCAATAACAGAATGGAAATTCACCACGCCATTATCTTTATTAGACGGCATTGTTTCGTCCGCATTTTCTCCCTCTGATGGAATCAAATCAGCGTCGTCTTCAAATAATGAATGGCGTAATCTATCGTCATTCAGCATTGCATAGAATTTCTGCATCAAATTCTCTCCTGTTGTCTCGTCTTCGGCCGTAGGACTCTCTTCCTCGAATGTTTCATTTTCAGGAAGTGGCTCGTCAAACGTGTCGTCCTTCAACATTGTTGGGTAACCCGACACACTACTGACTTGCCATACAATGGCCCGAATGGGGTCGAGCAAAAGCTGGGGAACACTCAAATGAAGGGTGTTGTACACATACGCTTCATCATCTGGCTCACAATCTATAATGACAAATGCCGAATACACGAGCGACAATGTAAAGGCCGTGTGATTCTCCTTTGTTATCAAAGAGACATCCGTATGGAGTTTGACGGTGTAAAGCTGTGAACTTTTGCTCCTTTCTATGATGTCCACAAAAGAACGTATCACTGGTTTACGGTCAAACTCCAATACATACTCTGGAAAAGATTCATACGTTAATTGCTCCAGATAGGAGTTGTTCATGGAAAACGATGGGGTAATGTCCAATAATTCGTCTATGTTGTTCATGGCTATTTGATATTAAGCTGTTGATTAACTAATATTTCATCAACAACAACCTTTGTGCTGTTGGGCTTTGCTATCTTGCTCAGGTGTTCCAGATAGACTGGCTCCATAATGTTGGTGAGAGCCTTTTCCGCTGAACGAAAACCATATTTATTGTGGGCAATATAGTCTGCAACGGTCATCAAGGCACCTTCGGTAAACTTCAAGTCAATATTGGTCAACTTGCAAATGTTGATATGCCTTTGAAGTTCGCTTTCTTTTGCTTCTGTCAGAATTTGGTAAGCCACTTCCTTGGTAATCGGATTGAGCACACAAATCTGTGTAATTCTACCCACAAGCTCCGTCAAGAAGCCCCATTGTACCAAATCATCAGGCTCAATATGCTTTAGGATATTCTTAGGGGTCTTTTGTTCAATGGTGGCTTTGGAAAATCCTATCGTGTCCTGAAGCTGGAGCCGCTTTTTGATGATTTCCTCCATACCCTCAAAAGCTCCGTCCAATACAACCAGCCAATTGTCGGTACAGATTCTTGTATTATTGACAGTGCCACTCATCCGATCAATACCGTTTTCAAGCATCATGTGATTGCCTTTATCAAGAAGGTCCATAATCTGCCGCATCTGGTCATGGTCTCCATCTGTACCACCGTCTGAAACTATTTTGTTCCCATGATGCGCAATTTTGTCAAACTCAGTTATGACTAACACAAGATATTTCAAGTCTTGTGGTTGATAACCATTTGTTATCATAAACTGAAGAATAAGGTCTGACAAGTTAGGGCCTTTCCAACCCAATGCAGTGAAGTGGGACGAGTTGATGATAAGGACTGGAAGGCCACAAATCATCCCCATCCTCCGAAAAGACTCGCTTTTGCCGCACCCCGTTGGCCCAATCGACAACATGGATCTGGCAATGGTGTCGATATTTTTGTCCCTACACATGGATTGCAGAAAGAACATCACCGCCATCTTTTCCAAAGCCTCATCCTGGCCGATGATGTATTGTCGCGCAGCTGCATAAAGCTCTTTCGGACTCTTGAACGAGCAGTTTTTGTGGATAGAAGCCAGCAACTCGTCTCGAAGAATACCATAGTGCTCGTTGATGTAATCATAATCAGCCGTGGTGAGTTCTCCGAATGCATCAAACCACTCTTTTATTTTCTCTGTCATTTTTTTAGGCAAGGTGTTTTTATTATCGACTACTTCTTGAATGCCGCTAGCCGTCACCTTATTAATATGGTCTAGCGAAAACTCCTCTTTTTCAAATCTGTCAATGAAATGCTTTGCATGGTCAGGAGAGATGTCAGGGCAGAGGAACAACATGGCTCCAAAATGCATCAGTTCAGCATCTCGATATTTCCTGCTGTGAATAGTGAGACCAAAGTACTTTTTCTCTGACAGTTGTTTCTCTTTGGTTTTGCTTCTTGTCTGGGGTTTACTGTTCTTTTTCATAGTTGTGTGATTATAATGGTTAGTGTGTCTTGTTGATGCGGCAAAAATACTTTTGGTTTCAGCCTCCAAAATATCGGATTCTCATAGGATGAAAGATTATTCGGGAATAATTGACTAAATTTGCACCCTCCAGAAACTAGTCAGGTTATGCCCACCTACAACATCATCGGAGATATTCATGGAAGAGACACTTGGAAACGTCTCGTTGATGAGAACTATATCAACATCTTCGTCGGTGACTACTTCGACCCATACAATAGGATTCATTTCATGGACTTGCAGTATAACTTCATGGAAATCATAGAGTATAAGAAGAAGCATCCCGAGAATGTCGTGCTTCTTTATGGGAACCATGATTATGAATATCTCCCAGGCATTTTTGAAAAATCCAATCGGTTTGACAATAAAAATGCGCAAACTATCTCATGGTTGCTGATGAAAACCATTGACTTGTTTGAAGGTGTGGCCTATGCCATCGGTGAGGACTATCTGGTTAGTCATGCAGGGATTACCCGCGATTGGAAAAACGCTTATCTACCCGATGTGGTGGACATCAAACCGAGCAGTATAGCGGCGGCTATTAATGACCTATGGAACAAAAATAAAAGTCCGTTTTCGTTTTCTTCAAACTCTTACGGAAGGGATTGGTACGGTGAAGATCCACATCATTCACCGATTTGGGTACGACCTGAATCGCTATGTCTTCATAATCTCTATAGAGGCACTTCTGTCATACAGATTGTCGGCCATACCAAGGTGAAGGAAATCGCCGAGGTCATAGGTGTAGTCTTGGTGGATTGTTTGGATACAATAGAACAATCCTATAAAATAACACATCCATAGCAACATTATTTATACTGGACCAATATCTTATAACCGAGTTTCCATATTGTCCGCTTGGATTGTTTTGAAACTTGGCTCTTTGTTGCTTTAATTTCACTGTACTATAAGATTCCTATAAAAACAGGCCTCATGCGAGGTCTAATTTTGCATTTAGTTTTTTGAGCGTATGATGAACGTCTATCCACTTGGCATCCTATGAGTTTGCCTATTCCGCGCTCAATATCTTTGCAGTCGAAAGTTAAACACATCTAAAAATATAAGCCCTATGAGAAAAACATCGCAATTCGACCACGACTTCCCTGAAAGCTCCTGGTCTAGACAAAAAAAAGAAAAGAGCCAAGCTCCATTGACCTACCCTCGTTACAGCGATACGCTGATTGCCGTCCGAATTATTTGTGCCAAATACGGAATACCCTCTGCTATTCAATAACCCTTTAATACCTAAAGCTATGAGTTCATCTAAACAAATCCTGAAAATTGTCAATACTGATACCAACCTCATCATTTCCAAAGGCCGTAAGCTCCCCAAGAGGGATGCTTCTGGGAAACGCTCCTTCACCTATGGGGAAGATGAAATGATAAAGCCCTACATTCCTGAATTGCGTCAGATACAAGATGCATCTGAAGAAGCCGCAAAAGAGCTGGATCTTTGCAATGAAGAGCGTGCAATCCGTGTCGAGCAACTCAATGAAGAAACCTTGAAATACAAGGAAGAGCAACAAATTGATGAGGAAGAGTTCAACAAGACCAAAAAGCAGCTTGACCAATTGGAACAGGATGAATCCGAACAGCCTGTCCTTGACACGCCAGCTCCTAAGAAAAGAGTTAGAAAGCACGGCATGAAGAAGTTCCTCTCCTTCATGTTGGTCGCTTTCGTCGCCGAAATCATCACTTACTTCGCCACCATCAACCTGCAAAAGGAAAATCTCCCCATGGATGCCATCTTGTGGCGTTTCGCCTACATCCTCGTCATCTATGCCTTTACCTGCATCCTCTACTTCAAGTATTTGAAGACACAGCTCAAATCCGTCAAAGCGTTGCTCGTTGGGTGTTTCCTGATGAGCCTCATCTGTCTGCTTCATGCTATCGCCGTGGCGTTCATTAACTTTGAGGTCTCATCACCCTCCAGCTCCGATTTCAGTCTTACTTCACTTGAATCAGTTCAGGTGGAAACCAATAACGCAGGTGTTTTGGCCAACCTCATCTATAACCCAGGCTTGATTGAGTTCATCATTGCTACCCTGTTTGTCTTCATGGCAGAAATCATCACTATCGATGGTAAGAATAAGCAAGATGGTGAGCCCTCAGTCCCTTCGTCGGTTGACCACGATTCCAACGGCTTCACAACTGCTGATAAAGAAATGGAGGCTCTTTATAGGGCCAGCCTGAAAAACAAGTTGGCCAAACTGCAAGAAAGATGCATCGCCAGAACGACAGACTTTAACAACTATTTGGCCAACATCAACAAAGAGTTTGAATCTTTGGAGCAGAGGAAGAAACAGCTTATTCAAAAGGTGAATCAGTACTTGATTGAAGAAGATGCCTGGTATGATGATAGGGTCTCCGACAACCAAAACTATGAACCTCTCCTCGCAAAAAATCTTTCCTACAAGCTGGGAGAAGATGCATCGTCCTTCCATTATGAACCGGCAACCAAGGAGGACATCAAAGACCGTTGCCAAACCCTTATGAATCAAAGATAGTAATAACAAAACAAAAACACGTATCATCATGAAAAACCTGATTTCAATCCTGTGCATTCTCGCACTGAACATATTCATCACAGGCTGTCAAGAGCCCAAGGTCAATGAAAAAGCCGTAACCGTAACGTTCTTGGTCGATGTGACGGACAAACCCATCACCACCTCTATAGTGGATGACTTTAACGCTAATCTTAATGCGTTCTTCTCAAACACAGGCCTTGGAAAAATCGACCTTGGTCAATCTCTCACAGTACGCATGGGACCTATAGATGAGAGCGACCAGCTGTCATTGCAAACCAGGTCCATTGCTTTGACCGATAACAATGTTTCTAGAAGAGAGGCAGAACGTCAGCGCAATCCGCGTCCTATCCTCGAAATGATTAAGGAAGAGCTGGCTCGTTACGAAGTGCTCTCCGAAACCCAAAAAGCCTCTCCAATCATCGATGTCACTTTGAAGGCATTTAAAGAAATGTCTGAAACTAACGAAATACTTGTCATCTGTACTGATGGCTTAGAGACCGTTTACGCCAACTTCTATCGTAACATACCGAACACTGAACAGGCTGTCGAAAAGCTTTTTTCAAAAGTCGATCCCGTCCTTCTGAGTGCCGCAATGCAGCAGATATCCGCCTCTGATCCACAAGTGGTAATCGTCCTCAAACCCAATGACAAGGTAAAAAATACCGCTGACTTAAAGTTGTTTTACAGCGAGTTCATGCGCCAACTGGGTGTAACCACCCCCGTGACCTTTATAGATAACCTGAGTAACAAAATCACCATCTGCCATGATTAACATTCTTATTATCACCCTTATAGCCTTGCTGGCGTTTCTGCTACTGACAGGCTTTGGCATCATGCGTGACTTTTCCCGCTTGTGGTTAAGGCACAGCCGTGAAGTGTTCTGCAGCAAGCAAGGCATTGACTACTACAGTGAATTGGCCGTAACCTTGCTAGTTACACTAATCATTGCCACATCAGCCTCTGTCCTAAAAGGGGCGGCTACCATCCTTGTTGCGATGATAACCACCAACGACATCGCACAATTTACCACAGCCCTGCGAGGTGTATTCTCAACTTATACAACAGAACTACAAAGTTCGAGGAACCACTTGTTGTTATTCTTCCTCAATCCAGCATTAAAGATGGTCGCCGTCCTTGTTATAATATGCGGTATCAAGTCCGTGTTCACTCGTATCAACAGCAAAGCAGTGGGCGATTGTTACGAAGAGGCCGATGTTTTTTACTTCAGCTCAATCGGTGTCTTGCTTCTTATAGCCATAGAAATAGTTTGCCGTATCCAAGATATAAAAATGGCCAATAACGTTGGAAACATTGCATATTTGCTACTGGATAAGTTCAGTTACATCCTCTTCTTGCTTACGCTCGAAGAGGTAAGGCTGCTACATTCAAACAAAGACCTGTTGAGTACCGCCATCGACAAATACTTGGTCACCAACCGGGTCGAAAAAAAGATGGTGTCGTCTGGTTGGAAGATGATATTATTGACTTATGCAACGGGGTTACTTCTTTCCTTGCCCTATTTCATCGGACTGCAATGGATTAGAAGTAATACCACGCTGATGAGCGCATTTATCATAGTTTTGGGGATAGCAATATTGATTATGAAAAAAGTGTTTGCGGACAGTTTCAATTTGCTTGGTACAGTGGTCTTCGCTAGCACAGCTTCCGAGCCAATAAGCATCCGCAAACCATTCAGCAACAAGCTAAGGCTACCAGTCATCATAGGGCTGATATTGGCTGGTGCCTTGCTTGTCGCGTTTGGCATCGCTTACCCTAAAGAGCTATTCATGTTACTACTCATTATGGCTGTAGTCGTATGCCTCATGGTATTTGGCATCATGTTCATCTACTTCCTTACTATGGGTATCAGTTACATAGTCACCATCATCGTTAAAGGCAATACGACCACATCCCTAGCAGAAAAATGCTTTGCCTATATCGGATGGGTGCTAACATCACTGCCTAAGGCAATCACAGCTTCAGCAGCTGTGGTTGCCTTGGCTTTCATGGCCATAACATGTTTCCCGAAAGACATCAACTGCGACAACTTCGTTGAAAACAGCTCTGTAGTTGATGCCAACGGTAACTGGCTTTATATCGATGAGGAACACGACCATTACTATGCTCCAATAAACTATGATGAAGTACCAGAGTTTTTCAAAAAAATCCTTGTAATTCAAGAAGACAGGTTTTTCTATCAGCAACATGATCTTCTTCCCAATACCAGTAATTGGCATGGCATTAGTCTGTCCGTTTTGCGTGGCAGAGGAGGATCCAATATCAATGCCCAGCTCTGTAAGAACATCACATTCATCGATGCGGATGGCTTTCCACGCGATTTGAGCCGCAAACTTTCAGAAATGGTTTCAGGATATCAAATTTCCCAAAAGGAGACACCTGAAGAAATTATGGAGAAATATGTCAACGTTGCTGCTTTTCATGGCACTTTTGCCGGTTTTAGAGGTCTAAATGGTGCGTCATTATATGCATTTGGCAAGCCCATTGGCCAACTCAATTATGCCGAGCAACTCTATTTAGTGAACACGCTCCCAAGAAGCATCTATGTAAAAGGAGAGGACGCAAGGATTGCATACAACGCTGTGCAACACAATCCGCAAGCCGTGAAGGAAGCATTGATGGTCAAGGCTTCTCGTTGGTACGATGAAGGCCTTATTAGCAGGAAAGAATTAAACGCCATAAAACGAGAAGAATTGGCTTTCACGAATTGTCGCTACAAGAGCGATATCCCAATTGCTACTCGCATTATGCTTGAAAGGTACTTTATAAAATCTCCAGGCCGACACGATTGCACACTTACGACAGAAAATGAAAACGCTTTAGTGACAGCCTATAATCTATTTAAGACCAAAGATGTATTCCGCAAAAACAACTCTGAGCTACAAGTGGCCGCTCTTATTGTTGAAGCTACAAGCGGCAATATCATTGGTCATTTTTCGTCATCTGAAATGGTTGATTATGCTAATGCCTACACATATCCGATCGGCTCCATCGGTAAACCTGCTATAATATTGGAAATGCTAAAGTCGGGTGCTCCGCAGGATTTCAAGCTCTATGATGGCAAGGTTGGAAACCGAAAAACCCCTCACAACAGCCATGGATGGAGCAATCGTTATGTAGGTTTAGAAACTATTCTTTCAAAGAGCCTTAACGCTCCTTTTGCGAATATTTGCGATTTAGGTTTAAGCCCTGAGACTGTTTTTCAGAATTTGGAAAAAGATTATGGCTTGATGAAGCTGACTCAAGATAATGAAAGCTCTTTCGACAGTTATAACTACCCTCTAGGCCTAAAAGAGTGTAGCGTATTATCCGTAGCTCAAATATATCAGACCCTATTCAACAATGGCGTCTTTGTCCCATTGTCTTTAGAGTCTAATCCCGACACGGTGAAAACTATTAGGATTTGGGACGAAAACCATGTAAAAGTGGTTAAAAATGCCTTGCACCAAACCATCGAAAGCAATGGCGGAACATTGCATAGATACAAAAAAGACTTGCCTGAAGGAAAAATCTTATATGGCAAAACTGGTACGAGCAGTAGGCAAAAAGACTTTTGGACCGTGCTGTCCGATGGTAAAATTGTCATAGTCTGTTGGGCTTCATACGGTAAGCAAGTAAATGTCTCAATGAGATTAGGAACCGAAATGTCGTGGGGTGCTTCGGCGGCAGGGCTGTTTTCGGTATTGATTTATAATGAGCTTACAAAAACGAAACAATTCAAAATCAGAACATTATGAATGAGTTTAATCTAACCAATAATAGCAACCACAATGTCAGGTTGGTTGCAGAAAAAGATGCTATTTGCATCAAACACATTCCTCCAGACGGCCTGTATGATA
This sequence comes from uncultured Bacteroidales bacterium, assembly GCA_947166105.1. Classification (GTDB taxonomy): domain Bacteria; phylum Bacteroidota; class Bacteroidia; order Bacteroidales; family F082; genus Limimorpha. The sequence continues at coordinate 69,545 of CAMVCZ010000010.1, read as the reverse complement.
GTATTGTGGTCTCTTTTGTCGATGACATAGGGCATAGACTCGACAGTCATCCAATCAACAAGACCCATGACACGTTTGTGATTCAATTGCAAAACATACATCCTGGCAGGTATTCCATGACTTGCTATAAGCGTAGTTTTGCTTTCGAGCCATATAACCCTTGGTTCACAAAAATACCGATTGTCATAAGCCCTGACCGTTCAGCGTCTTTTGAACAATCGCCCGTGTTTGAAAACAATATTAAGTGTTTCCAACAAATGGCAAGCCAACCTTACAGTCTGATAGCATCACAAGAAAAACCGGCTGGGAAAATCAGCCGTATTGCCAAGCAAATCACTCTGACAAGTTCAACTACATACAATGCTGCTTTGGCCATCCACGATTACATTTCCAGAACCATCAGTTATGACATGGATGCTTACAACAAGATGCTGAATAAGGAAAAAGTCGACTACTCAAAAGTCAGTGATGCGTTATTGGTATTGTCATCTGGTATCGGTGTGTGTTCCGGCTATGCAAATCTTGCAGTTGATATGTTCACTTCCATTGGCATTCCAGCCAAAACAATCAACTGTTTTGCCTTAGGCCGTTCAACTGAAGGGAGGTGGTCGAAAGAGAACATCCAATCCGACCACAATCATGTAATCACCGCCGCTTATATTGATAATAGGTGGGTTTTAATGGATATGACTTGGGACAGCATCAAGAAATACGAAAAAGGCCATATTACCAAACATAAGCCTTTGAGTAGAGAGTATTTTGACCCCACATTACAGTTACTGAGCGTTACACATAAGCTTTTCTCATTGTAATATGGAACCTTCTATTATGTGTTTTGTTATATTACAGAAAGATGTATTTTTGTATCATATTTGAGAGTAAAATCACAATCATTATGTTAGGCGCAATTACTGGAGATATTATAGGATCTCGATTTGAATTCAACAGCATAAAAAGCACATCTTTTGATTTATTTGGACGGGGATGTCGTTACACAGATGACTCTGCAATGACTATGGCAGTAGCGGAATGGCTGCTGGACGACCCAAATCACAGCCACGTTGTATTAGAACAAAAGCTGGTAAAATACGGTGAACTGGATCCCGATGCAGGCTATGGCGGCAAATTCTTCGATTGGCTATTCAACCCGACTCGACTTTGGCCTGATGGCATACGTCGTCCATATAATTCATGGGGTAATGGATCGGCCATGCGCGTGAGCGCAGTAGGATGGATGTTTGAAACTATCGAAGAAACCGAGCGTGTGGCAGAGATTTCTGCCAGCATCACCCATAATCACCCCGAAGGCATCAAAGGGGCACAAGCTGTCGCAGCAGCTATTTTCATGGCACGAAACGGATCGAGCAAGGATGAGATGAGAGAGTATGTTTCGAACAAGTTCCAATATGACCTTTATCGGACTATTGAACAAATTCGTCCTGAATACGACTTTGAAGTTTCGTGCCAGAAGTCGGTGCCAGAAGCCATCATTGCCTTCTTAGATAGTGTAGACTATGAATCAGCCGTCCGTTTGGCCGTTTCACTTGGCGGTGATGCCGATACGCAAGCATGCATTGCAGGAGGCATTGCTGAAGCCTATTATGGAATGCCTGATGATCTTGTTTCAGATATTGGCTATCATCTTCTTCCTGCGCACAAAAACAACATCTTACGCTTAGCTGAAAACTCTGCATACAGATGCCATAGAGGACAATTCAAACGTTGTTGGAGATTATAAGCGAGTTGAGTATGAAGAAACTATATCTCGACATAGATGGGGTTTTGCTGACAAACCGAAACCCAAGGGCAGCTGATAGAGCGATTGAACTAATCGACTTTATTCTTTCAAGATTCGATTGCTATTGGCTAACAACCCATTGTCGAGAGAGCAACTCTACAAATGCTCTCAGAATGTTGACATCATATTTTCCTCTAAGTGTCATTGAAAAACTCAAACAGATCAAGCCGACACAATGGAACACCCTAAAAACTGAAGCCATAGACTTTAATTCGGATTTCTGTTGGCTTGATGACTATGTGCTTGAAGCGGAGAAGAAAGAGTTGGAACAACACAAGTGCCTTAATAATCTATTGTTGGTGGATTTGAAGAATGACAACGAGTTGACGAATATAATTCAGAAACTGGTTTAAGCATCACCATCCCCAACCCCGCCAAGGATAAATATGGAAATGTAGAAATATACAAAAGTAGAAATATAGAAATATACAAATATACATTGAAAAACGAGTGGCAACTCAAGGGAGATTGGAATTATCTGTTTGGAATAATGTTAGTATTTTTGTGGCCGATAACACTAACTGACGATTGACTCTACCAATCTCATCAGTCCGTGGTTTTTCATTCACGAAGCTGCTGAAACTTGATAGATGTCTTTCCCTAAAGTTTGTTCATCACTTATATCTACAAACAATAAACTAATGAATATTATTCTTCGAAATAGAGATGAATTTTTGGCGCGGGGGTTTTGATTGCAAGATGTGTTTTTGTACGTACAAAAACGAAATTTGCCTAAAACCCTTGAATGGCTTTAGGGGTTAAAATTCATCGCAACTTGGATTTTATAAACATCACAATAAATGGATAACAAAGTTAAGAGAAAGGAAATTCGGCTCACACAAAAAGAATACGACAAACTTTTACAGATGGCCGCAGCTTCTGGTAAATCAGTATCTGGATACATTCGCGCGAAGCTGTTTGGTGGCGAGAAAGCAACCATCAATGCGGTGGAATTTCTGAAAGAGTATAGGAAGCAGATTTATGAGATGCATAAGACAGGTAATAATATCAATCAATTGGCTCACTATGCCAATATCTGTATCAAAAGTGGTAAGTTGTCCGAATCTGTAGTTCAGGAGATGAATCGAAGGCTTGGAGAACTAACAAGAATAGAGATGAAACTTGAGGATGCTATGCACAAAATACTGAGAGCTTAATAATTGTCTTGCTAATAGTAGCAGGCGAGCGATGAACAGTATTTCGTTCTATGCTGTGTATGGAAATAAGTTGTACATTTGCCGTGCCGTTCCATAACGGTGAAATGTGTGTAACCGTCTGTCAAATGATTGGCAGGCGGTTTTTCGTTTTGGGCAAATACGATGTTCGGGCAGTTTTCGGGCAATCAAAAAGCCTCAACTCTGATTTTCAAGGAGTTAAGGCTTGATTAGGTAGCCCATAGCGGAATCGAACCGCTGTTTTAAGTGTGAGAAACTTACGACCTAACCGCTAGTCGAATGGGCCAAAAAAAGAGGTTCTTTTTGAGGAACCTTTGTGAACTAGGAGGGACTCGAACCCCCAACCCTCTGATCCGTAGTCAGAAGCTCTATCCAATTAAGCTACTAGTCCAATCGCTTTTGACGATGCAAAAGTACAGCTTTTTTCTTTCACGCAAGCAAAAATTCAGGAAAAAATTTGTTGTCTGTTTCAAATGGTTGATATTCAAACCAATATTTTTTACATGGACAAGTCGATTTTCGTTTGTTTTTGCTATTGCAATCGCTTTTTTGCTATCTTTGCGCCAACTTTTTCAAAATTATTACGTCATGAGATTATTACTGATCAGCAATTCGACCAATTTCGGTGAGAATTATTTGGCTTGGGCTTCGACCCAAATCGAGCTTTTCTGCTTGCAGAACCATATTAATAAGGATAGCCGCATCGTCTTCGTGCCTTTCGCGGGCGTGAACATCGGCGGGATGGTGTATCCGCAGAGTTACGATGCCTACGAGTCGAAGGTGAGGAACGTTTTCCGCACCAAGTTCGGCTTGGAGAACTTCACTTCCGTTCATCATTTCGACGACAAGGTGAAGGCCGTCAACGAGGCCGACTGCATCGTGGTGGGCGGCGGCAACACCTTCCACTTGGTGGCCGAAATGCACCGCTACGGCCTGATGGAGGCCATCCGCAACCGCGCCCTTGCCGGCGTGCCTTACATGGGCTGGAGCGCAGGCTCGAATGTGGCTTGCCCCACGCTTTGCACCACCAACGACATGCCGATTGTGCAACCCGCTTCGTTCAATTGCCTCAATTTGGTGCCGTTCCAAATCAACCCGCACTATCTTGACCCGCACCCCGAAATCGACAAGATGATCAAGCACGGCGGCGAGACGCGCCAAGACCGCATCAACGAGTATCTTGCCGTGAATCAAAATGTGACCGTGGTAGGCCTGCGCGAGGCTTCGGCACTTTGGGTAAACGATGGCAAGATGATGCTGAAAGGCGGCAAGAAGATGGTCATCATGCGCTACGGCAAGGAAGCCGTCGAGATCGACCCGAATTCTGATGTCACCTTCCTGCTGGAAGGGCAACAGGCTTGATAGGTTTATTCAAACGCCTTGCGGTCTTCAAAGACCACGAGGCTGCGGTCGAGGTGGATGTTTTTTCGTCCACCTTTTTCGCCTTTGATGAGGTAGATGTTGGCTTCGTCGCCTAAAATGTCGCGGAATGCCTTGCGGATGCGTGAGAGGTTGGCGTTCATCGTGGAGCCGATGAAGTCGGTGAGGTTGTCGATGGCCTTGTTGAGCAGTTCCTCGTCGCCGTAAGTCGAAATGCGCCGATAGATTCTGTAAAGTTCTGGTTTGTGGTCGTTTAGGTAGTTGAGCGACATGCCGTCTTCGTGGAGAAGGAAAAAGATGTAGAGGGCTTTGCAAAGGGCAGGCATTTTCACCTCGGTATTGTTGCGGTCAGTGAGGAAGATGTCGCCGTGTCGGTTGATGAATAGTCGGCTGTATTCGTGCAATCCGTTGTATTTCAGAAGGATGTCGAGGATGATTTTGTGGAAACCCGTGTAGCGGAGTTCGTTTTTTTGCTGTTTGTCGGGCTTCAGGGCCAGTTGTTGGATGAACTTTTCTTCTTTCGCGTTGCTGACGGGCGGATTGATGCTCAAAATATTGGAATTGAGGCAAATAAAACGTTCCAAAGTGCTTAGCGGACTGTCTACGATTTCGATGATGAGAAAATCTTGGTGCAAGTCGGGTTTCATGTTTCCGATTTTGAGGAAAAATGACGGTTTGCTGATTTTCAATCCGTTGGCGTTGAGATAGTTGAGAAACACTTCCTTGGAAAGCCTGACGCTGTCGAGTTGGGAGAGTTTGCTGTCGATGAGGTCGAGTTGCTCGTCTGAAAGTAGCGGCTCGATGTAACTCACCGTGTTGCGGAAGGTGGTTTTCTTGCTTTCGAGGTCGCGGATGACCTTGGGCAGGTAGAAAAACTCGCGTTGCGACCGTTGCAGCAATGCGCAAATGGCCTCGTATTCTTGATTGATGCTTGCGTTGACGGTCTTGTCGAAAGCCGGTTCAACGTAAAGCACGGCGTTGTGCGTGTCGAAGTTGAGGTTGGGAATGGAAACGAAATTGGCGTTGATGCCTTCTGTTTCAGGCAGTTCGATGCCTATGGAGAGCAACAATGCGGTGATGAGCATCGACTCGTTAGGATCGAGGGAATCGTCGGAGAGGGAAAGCCGTTGGAATATCCTTAGAATGGCTATTTTCTCCTGATTTCCAAGGTTTTTCAGGATGCCGACCGCTTCCGAAAGGCTGAGGTTGGTGGCTTTTTTGCGGCTGGTCGAAGTGATGTTGAGCATCCCGTAAACCTGTTGCAGGAAGTCTATCTCGCCTTGGTTGACGATGCCGTCGCATTGCAGTAGGTCTGAAAGAACTTTGGCCAAAGCCGTTTTATGTTGTTCCTTGAATTTCATTGTGTTAGCGTTTCCGATTTTGGGTTGTAACCTTGCAACCTCATTCCTGTTATACAATAGATTGTATTTTTGCCGCGTTTTTTTCAGTGCAAAAATAGTAAATTCTGACACACAAATTTAATTGTTTAAAAATGGCGCGAGATTATAAGAATGGTTTGACCCACGAGGAAGTCGAAGAAAGTCGGCGCATACACGGCGACAATGTTTTGACCCCGCCCAAGAAAGACCCGCTTTGGAAACAGTTTCTGGAAAAGTTTTCCGACCCGATAATCCGTATCTTGTTAATAGCATTGCTGTTATCGGTTGCGGTTTCGTTATATCAGTTGTTCACTGGGGCAGAAGGAATGTCTGTGCTTTTGGAGCCTTTGGGCATTTTCGTGGCGGTGATGTTGGCCACCACGGTGGGCTTCTTTTTTGAGGTGAGCGCCAACAAGAAATTCGACATTTTGAACCAGACCGAGGATGAAAAAATGGTGACCGTGTTTCGCGACGGCTTGATTCAACGCATTGAACGTAAGGAAGTTGTGGTGGGCGATTCGGTAGTCATCGAAACGGGTGACGAGGTGCCTGCCGATGGCGTTTTGATGGAGGCTATCTCGCTGAGAGTGAACGAATCAGACCTGACGGGCGAGCCTTCGTGCAGTAAGACCACGGAAGAAGCCGATTTCAACCACGAGGCGACTTATCCTTCCAACTACATCTGTCGCGGCAGTTCGGTGATGGAAGGCCACGGCATTTTTGTGGTTGAGAAGGTCGGCGATGCCACGGAATGGGGCAAGGTGTTTCAGGGGGCACAAATCGACAATAAAGTGAAAACGCCTCTGAATGAACAACTTGACCGATTGGGAAACGGCATCACGATTGCCAGTTATGTCATCGCGGGCTTGATTGGGGTTTTGCGCATGGTGATGTATTTCGTTTATGCCGACGATGGCCCTTTCGATTGGATGAATTTCGCCCGCTATACGCTTAATACTCTGATGATTGCGGTCACGCTGATTGTGGTGGCCGTGCCGGAAGGATTGCCGATGAGCGTTACGCTGAGTTTGGCCTTGAGTATGAAAAGGATGCTGGAAACCAACAACTTGGTACGGAAAATGCACGCTTGCGAAACGATGGGGGCCGCCACGGTGATTTGTTCCGACAAAACCGGCACCTTGACCAAAAACCGCATGAGCTTGGGCGACAGTTACTTTTTTGGCTTGCGTAATGGCCTGTTGGACAATTCTGAAGTGGGCAAGCTGATCAAGGAGGGCATTGCCATCAATTCCACCGCATTCTTGGACTACAGCGACAAGCAAAAGGTGAAAGTGGTGGGCAATCCGACCGAAGGCGCTTTGTTGCTTTGGCTTTTCGACCATAGCGTTGACTTCGTTAGAATCCGCGATAACACTAAGATTGTCAAACAGTTGCCTTTCACGACCAAGTACAAGTATATGGCTACGGTGGTGAAGACTCCATTTTTGGGCGAGTATCTGTTGTTTGTGAAAGGTGCTCCGGAAATCATCATGAAACGTTGCGTCACGGCAAAAATGGCTGACAGTGAGGCAGGTATCCATTGGGTGAAAAAGGAAGTGGAGGACAAACTTCAAGAATATCAGGGCAAAGCCATGCGCACGTTGGGCTTCGCCTATCGGTATCTTACCGAAGAAGAGATGGAGCATGTGTTTGAGAATGGCAAGTTGCAGTTGGAAGACCTTTGCTTCCTCGGCATTGTGGGCATCATCGACCCGATTCGTGACGACGTGGCCGACTCCATTCAAGACTGCCTCAATGCGGGCATCAACATCAAGATTGTGACGGGCGACACACCAGGAACAGCTATGGAAATCGGTAGGCAGGTGGGATTGTGGACAAAAGAAGATGATGTTGAACGTCAGATGATTACTGGAAAACAATTCAATCTTTTGACTGATGACGAGCTGAGGGAACGCATCGGCGACTTGAAAATCATGTCTCGAGCGCGTCCCTCCGACAAGGAACGCCTTGTGCGCCTGTTGCAGGAGCAAGGTGAGGTGGTGGCCGTCACCGGCGACGGCACCAACGACGCACCCGCCTTGAACAGGGCGCAAATTGGCCTCTCGATGGGCGACGGCACTTCGGTGGCCAAGGAAGCCAGCGACATCACTATCCTCGACAACTCGTTTAAGAGCATTGCCCGCGCCGTGATGTGGGGACGCTCGCTATACCTTAATATCCAGCGTTTTATCCTGTTCCAAATGACCATCAATGTGGCGGCTTGCCTCATCGTTTTGCTCGGTGCGGTGATGGGAACGGATTCGCCGCTCACCGTGACCCAGATGCTATGGATCAACCTCATCATGGACACTTTTGCAGCTATGGCTTTGGCTTCGCTGCCTCCCGACCACAGCGTTTTGAAGGACAAGCCCCGCTCGCGCACGGCATTCATCATCACCAAGGACATGGGGCGGCGCATCTTTGGAGTGGGATTGTTGTTCGTGGCGGTTTTGTTTGGCTTCATCCAATATTTCATGCACTGCCATGTCGACTCGTTGACGGAGTTTTGTTTCCGAGATTACCTTGTGAGTTATTTTAATTTCCATCATGAGGGCGGCAATTTCACCCCGAAAGAACTTTCGCTACTCTTCACTATTTTTGTTTTCATGCAGTTTTGGAACATCTTCAACGCCAAGGCCTACCATACTATGGATTCATCGTTTAAGGGCTTGCTCAACAAGGACATAAGGCGCGGTTTTGGACTCACCATATTAATAATTGCTCTCGGCCAAATTTTCATCATCACTTTCGGCGGTGAAATGTTCAGTGTGGTGCCCCTGCCTTTCGACGAATGGGTGCGCATCATCATCGGAACCTCGCTGATTTTGTGGTTGGGCGAGTTGGAACGGTGGGTGCATAGGATTAAGACGCGGTCATCTTCCAGCTCTCAATCCGCCGCGTAGTGCTGGAGAAGTTCACACCTATTTTATAAAGTTTGCGCTCATCCGTTTCAAAAGGTTTCGCGTATTGCTTTTCCTCAATCTGTTTCAAAGCCTCATCAGCAGACTTATCTATCTTAAATTCAAAGATATAGATATAGTCTTTGGTCTGCACAAGCATATCCATGCGTCCATCGGTGGTGTGGCGTTCCACATCGGTATAGAACCCCAACATCTTGAAAACAAGGCTCGTAACATTGTGGAAGTATAGTTCCGTATCGCCGACAAGTTGATAGTCTTGGCCGGCATACAAAGCTTCAAGGCGTGGCATGAACTTCTCGGGTTGGCCGTTGCGCACCTCGATGGTGAAGTTTTTGACAAACGAATCGGACTCGTAAATTTTGATGGGCGCGTAATGTCTGAACAAAAACCTCGTGAAGCCTCTTTCGACCTCGCCATTTGGAAACCCCAATGTGTAGGTGCCAAAATCGGGGTTATAATCCTTAATGGTCAGATAACCACTTTGGTAAAGCAGTGGCAAGGGATTTTGGTCGATGGAATCAAGGCTGCCCAAAAGGTCTGCCGTGACTTCCTCTCGGGTCATGTTCTCGAGTTCGTAGTTGTTTTGTTTCAGGGTTTCCACGAGGAAAGTTGGAGTGCCGGTCTCGAACCAATAGTCTTTGAACTCCATTTTTTGAAGGGCGTTCAGCAAACTGAAGGGATTGTACATCCCAACGGAATCTTCCCTGAAATGATAGCCGTCATAGTTTTCTTTAAGTTTGCAATAGCAGGTTTCTTTGTCCAAGCCTCGTTTCAGTGCCATTTTTTCAACATCATCGTCAAAAATGGCTCGGATTTCTTGTTCAGTGATACCACAAATTTCCACGAAACGCTCGTCCAACGAAATATCATTCAAATTATTTAAGTCGCTGAAAACGTTGACTTTGGAGAATTTCGTCACTCCGGTAAAGAAAGCCATTTGAATATAACTGTCCATTGTTTTGGCAACTCCGTAAAAGGATTTCAACAAGGAACGATAACTGTTTTGAAGGTCTTCGTTGCCAATGGCTTGCAAGAGCGGCTTGTCATATTCATCGACCAAAATGACCGCTTTTTGGCCTGTTTGTTCGTAGGCGTGTTGGATTATGGCTATAAATCGGTCGGCAGGGGTTTTGTCGCCTTCATTTTTGCCGTAGATTCTTTCCCACTGCCTCAGATGCCTGTCCAAAATGGAAAGGAGTCCTTCTGGAGCTATATATTGTTCAGCATTCAAATCCAAGTGCAACACAGGATAAACCTTCCAATCCTTCTCCAACCGCTCCAATGCCAAGCCTTTGAAAAGCTCCTTTTTCCCTTGATAATAGGCTTCGAGGGTGGAAAGGAACAAACTCTTTCCGAAACGGCGCGGACGGCTGAGGAAATAGTATTTCCCACTTTGTGCCAATTCATACACAAAGGCTGTCTTGTCCACATAAATATAGCCGTCTTCGCGAAGCCCTTGGAAATTCTGTAAGCCGATAGGATATTTAGTCATAGCGTTCTATAGTTGGAATCCGACTGCAAAAATAATGATTTGGAAACAAATGCAAATGATTTGGAAACAAATCTGCCACAAATCTTGCTCAAATGATGGTTTGCGGAATGTGCATTTTTTCGTTGCAAACATGAATTTCCATGAATTAGCCATGAATTCTCATAAATGGATTCCTATGAAAAAATAATTCATTGAAATAGTTTCGTTTATGAAAATTATTCCTACCTTTGCCGCTCCAATTCAAAAGAATAGAAAAAATGAATAAACGTTTGATAATTATTGCTTTAGCTTGTGTGATGGGGCTGTTTTTTGCTTCATGCTCACGTCCTTCCATCGTTGGAACTTGGGTTGAACCTGCCGCTGAGGGCAGTCTTATTGGCGATGTGGGCTTCACTTTGCTCGAAAACGGCGATGTCGTGTCCATCAACACGGGCTTCAGGGAGTACAAGACTTGGGAAAAGGTCGGCGACAAGTTGATTCTCAACGGAGTGACCAATGGAAGCGTCCAAAGCAGTTTCGCCGACACCAATACGATTATCTCGCTTGACGAGAAGCAGTTGGTCATCGGTCAGGACGGCTATTCCGTGACCTATCAAAGAAGATAAATTTTAATTTATATACTAAATCTTAAATAACGAATAATGAAGAAATTGGCTGTTATCGCTTTCGGCGGAAACGCCCTTTTGAGAAGCGGTCAGAAAGGTACATGCCAGGAACAGATGCAGAATGTGGCCGACACTTGCCAGTCGCTGCTGCCGTTCCTGAAACAGGGTTATAATTTGGTCATCGGCCACGGCAACGGCCCTCAAGTGGGCAATGTGTTGCTCCAAAACGAGGCTGGTTTGCAGCAGTTTGGGCTGCCCGCCATGCCGATGGACGTTTGTGGTGCCGAGACCCAAGGCCAGATCGGCTACATGATTGAGATGGGCCTCGAAAAGGTGATGGTGAAGGAAAACATCGACCGCAACGTGGTTACCTTCGTGACACAGGTGCTTGTCGACAAAGACGACCCGATGTTCAAGAATCCCACCAAGCCGGTTGGACCGTATTACACCAAAGAGCAAGCCGAAAAATACGCCGCCGAAACGGGTGCCGTCTACAAGGAAGACCCGAAAGGAAAAGGCTGGCGCAAGGTGGTTGCCTCGCCAAAACCGATTGACATTCAGAATATTGAATTGGTGAAGCGTTTGGCTAATGAGGGCAACATCGTCATCACCGTTGGTGGCGGTGGTATCCCGGTCGTCAAGAAGGACGGCGTGCATGTGGGCGTTGAGGCGGTCATCGACAAGGACTTGGCTTCCGCCATGACTGCCATCAAGATTGGTGCCGATGAGTTCTACATCCTTACTGATGTGCCGAAAGTCTACATCAATTTCCGCAAGGAAAACGAGAAGGCTTTGGACACCATCACAGTGGCCGAGGCCAAGCAATATTTGGCTGAAGGTCACTTCACCGAGGGCAGCATGGCTCCCAAGATTCGCGCCGCTGTGCTGTTTGTGGAAGCCACGGGTCACGAGGCCATCATCACCGAGGCTACCAAGTTGGGCGATGCTGCTTGCGGCACGCGCATCATTGCATGAAAAGAGTAAGTTTTTTATAGGTTAGGTTGGGAACTGCGGGGCTTTGCTTCGCAGTTCCTGTTTTTTGGTATGCCACGCTCCAAGCATAGCGTTTTTCGCGATTGAGGTGTGTTTCAAGTCGGTAGCCTTTGCCGTCCAACACATGATGTAGGTCGTCAATGATTCCAGTGCCGCGCAGTTTCACTACGGCTTCCTTCTTGGTCCAATATTGCGTGAACACCTCGACAGGCTCGCTTGATGCATAAATCCATTCGGCCTCGGTGGGGCTCATCGTCTTGCGCACAAGGGAGAGATTGTCTTTCCTAAAACTCTCAATATCAATGCCTACAGGAGCAAAATCGACTGCAACGGCAATGCCGTTTTTGCAATGGCTGAGGTTGAAATGGATGTCAGGATGATGCTTTAGGAACGGCTTTCCATGTTCGTTGAAATCGAAGTCCAAGTCGCTGATGCCCAATGGTTTCAGCAGCTCTTGCAGCATCAGCCACGACCTTAGGCAGGCGAATTGCCCGAAAAGGTGTTTGTAGCGTAAGGCCTCTTTGCGTCGTTGCCCGTCCACCAAAGGCAGCATCCGTTGCACCTCGGCTTCGGTCACTTGGCTCATATCGTCGAAAATGGTCACCATAGCAATTGAATCGGGCGCAAAATTAGTCATTCTCGGAAAAACGAGCCACTTCCGTTTCAATTTCGTTGAAAAAATCTCCTATTTTGGTTTCAAAATAACCCATCGTTTGGATAAAAAGGCGGGTGGAGTGAAATTATCTCTATTTTCGCACCGATTTTCGGTTTTATGGAAAAATACGCAATCAAAGGAAAAAAGGTTCAGGCTTTTCCTGACATTCCGCCTCGCACTTTCGACCTGCTGCCGCGATTTGTGGAGAAATTCGGCAAGAAGAAGGTGATGTTTGCCTGCAAAGTGGAAGGGGAGTGGAAGAAATACATCGGTCGCGACTTCGTGAAAATGACGGATGTCATCAGCCAAGGTCTGATAGGTCTTGGTGTGGGCAAAGGTGATCGTATTGCATTGATTTCCAACAACTGCCCGCAATGGAACATGGTGGATTTCGCCGTTCAGCAGATTGGTGCCATTTTGGTTCCCGTCTATCCCACGGCACGCCAAACCGACTACGAGCACATTCTCAACCATGCCGCCCCCAAGGTGGTTTTCGTGGAAGGCTCCCTTATTCATAAGAAGGTGAAGAGCATCCTTGACCAGATGCCTGAGCGGCCTAAAGAGTTCGCTTTCAATCCCGTGGAAGGAATGATGACCTTGCGCGGACTGATGGTTTCCGTCAAAATCGACAAGAAGAGCCAAACTGCCTTGCAAGCCCATAAGGATGCCGTCAACCCTGAAGATGTGGCCACAATTATCTATACTTCAGGCACTTTGGGCACTCCAAAGGGCGTGATGCTGACGCATAATAATTTGATGAGTTGCGTGGCACACTACGGCCCGCATTATCCCGTGCCAAGTTCGCATAAAGTGGTGAGTTTCTTGCCTTTGTCGCATATTTATGAGCGCTCGGTGCTATTCACCCATCTTTATCTCGGCAATTCCACCTATTATGTGGAGAATTTTGGTACCATTATGCGCGACATTGCCGACGTGAAGCCTGAGCATTTCACAACGGTGCCTCGTATTGTCGAGAAAGTGTATAATGGCTTTATGCGCAAGGGGGATAAACTGACAGGCGTGAAGAAACGCATTTTCCTTTGGGCTTTCAAGCTGGCTGAACGCTATGATGAAACGGAAAAGAAACCCCAACGAGCCTATCGATTCAAATTGTATTTGGCTAATAGATTGGTTTTCAATGAAGTAAGAAAAGCCTTTGGTGGACGCTTGGAGTTTATTATTTCAGGAGGTGCCAGTTTGCAGCCTCGTTTGGTGCGTTTGTTTGCCGCTATGGACATCCCAATCATCGAAGGCTATGGCCTCACTGAAACTTCGCCAGTGATTGCCACCAACAGCCTCGCTTTGGGTGTCATCAAGGCGGGAACAGTGGGCGTGCCTTGCGAAAACGTGACCTTCAAGATTGATTCGGAAACGGGTGAGATTTTGGTGAAAGGTTCCAGCGTGATGAAAGGCTACTACAAGGACGAGGAACAAACCAAAATCGCCATCGACGAGGAGGGGTATTTCCACACGGGCGATATCGGCGAGTTTGACGAGGACGGCTTGCTGAAGATTACGGGGCGTATGAAAGAGATTTTCAAGGACTCAATGGGCAAGTACATTTCGCCTGCTCTGATTGAAGGGAAGTTTACAGAATCGCCATTCATCAACAGCATTATGGTGGTAGGTGAAAACCAGAAGTTTGCTGCCGCCTTGATTGTGCCCAACTTCGAGCATCTTAAGACTTGGTGCGAGGAAAACCACATTCCTTATACTACAAATACGGAAATGATTAAGGTTAAGGCAGTTAACGACCGTTTCCGCAAGGAAGTCGATAGTTACAACAAGTTCTTCGGCGACTACGAGAAAGTGAAACGTTTCGAGTTGCTCGACCATGAGTGGACCATCGACGACGGCGAAATGACCCCCAGCCTGAAAATCCGCCGCAAAGCCATAGCCGAACATTATAAAGACCTGATTGACGGGATGTTTGCGGAGTGATTTAGTTTTGTCCCACCAAAAACTTCAAGTCGTCAATGGTCATAGCGCGGCTGATGTTGCTGCCCGAAAGGAGCGAGTCGGCCAAATCGCGTTTGGTTTTGTGGAGGCGCAGGATTTTCTCCTCAATAGTGTGGCGCGAAATCAGGTGATACACAGTAACGTTCTTGTTTTGCCCGATGCGGTAGGCACGGTCGGTGGCTTGCTGCTCGATGGCGGGATTCCACCACGGGTCCAAGTGGATGACGTAGTTGGCGTTGGTCAGGTTGAGGCCCAATCCGCCGGCTTTCAGGCTGATGAGGAACACGGGCACCAAGCCGTGCTGGAAGTCGGCCACCATCTTCTCGCGCTTGCGGATGGGCGTGGAACCGTCCAAATAGAAAATCTTGTCCTTGCCGATACGCGCCTCGATTTGGGTTTTGGCCATATCGAGAAATGAGGTGAACTGGCTGAAAACCAACACGCTGTTTTTCGACTTGACGATTTCCTCCACCAAATCCACGGCGGCGGCGATTTTCGTCGAACCCATTTTCCAGCCTTTTTCGATGAGGCCGATGGAGCAGGCGGCTTGTCGCAGTTTGGTGATTTGGGCCAAAATGTTCACATCCACCTTGTCCTCCGATTGCAAGGCTTGTTCGGTGGCTTCGCGAAGGGTTTCGTAGGCGGTGATTTCGGCATCGGTCAGTTGGATGTCGTGGGTGATTTCGGTCTTTTCGGGCAGTTCTTCGATGACTTCGGCCTTGGTGCGACGCAGCATAAAAGGCGTAATCATCCGCTTGAGTTGCGAGCGGCGTTCTTCCACGCCGTCCCGCTCGATGGGGAGGATGTATTTGTTCATGAAACTGTCGAAGGTGCCGAGCAGCCCCGGATTGAGGAACTGGAACAAGTTCCAAAGTTCAGAGAGGTAGTTCTGGATGGGCGTGCCCGTGAGGATGACGCGGCTTTCGGCCTTGAGTTTCATCGCTGACGACGACATTTTCGTGCCTCGGTTCTTGATGGTGTGGGCTTCGTCTAAGCAGACGATGTTCCATTGGAGCTTGGTGAGGGCTTCCTCCTCGCGGACAAGCAACCCGTAGGTGGTGAGTACCACGTCGTAGGCTTTGGCGTTGTCGAGAAGGGCGTCGCGGTCGGAAGATTCGTTAAGGATCTTGACTTCCAATGAGGGTGCAAAACGGTTCAATTCGTTGGCCCAATTGAGCATAACGGAGGCCGGACAAACTACCAACGAAGGTCCTTTGGCGGCCTTGTGGAGCAAGAAGGCGATGGTCTGCACGGTCTTGCCCAAGCCCATATCGTCGGCGAGGCAGGCACCTGCTCCCCATTCCGAAAGCCTCACCATCCACTTGAAGCCTTCGCGCTGATAGTCACGCAGTTCGGCTTGCAATGCGCTCGGGATGGCGATTTTCATCTTGGCGGCTTTTTCGATTTTCTTGACGAGGGTGTCCATACCCTTGTCGGCTTTGAGGCTGCCGTCGGTGTTGTGAACGATTTCGGCCAAGGCTCCCACCTGATAGAAGGGGATGCGCACCTTGCCGTGGCTTTGCTGGGCAAGGCCCTCCAATCGGCGCAGGTATTTGGCCAACTGCTCGCTGATGGCGATGTAGTCGGTCTCGTTCAGCTTGACGAAACGCTCGTGGTAGATGCCCTGCGAAATCAGGTTGAGGAAATCGAGGGCCGACATATTGTTGCCTCCAATCGTGATGTTGCCTTCCACCTCAAACCAGTTTTCCTTCGAAACAAGGTTGATGTTGACCAAATCTTTGCTCAACTTTGCCTTCAGGTTCAGCTTTTTGCCTTCGGGCCACTCCATTTCGTAACGGTCGGAATGGTCGCTCACGAATTCGAGCAGTCCGAGCAGGCTTTCCGGCTCCATTTCGGCTTGGTTCACTGAAACCGAAGTGAGCAATTCCTCTTGCATAAACCCTTTGATTTCCATAAGGTTGTCTTTTTCGGCCACAAGGTTGCGCGACACTTGGAAACGCTCGCCGTTGGCTTCGTCGAACACGGTTTCCTGTCCCATTCCGGGCATTAGGCGGAGTTTGCCGCCTTCGAGCGGATTGGCGAGGATGCTTGCCAAAAAAGTCTCTTTGTCGGGAACGACGCGCAAAAGCAGGCGCGAAAGGCCTTCCTTTTTCTGCAAGGTGGAGCCGCCTTCCAACAAATCGGAGTGGATTTCGACCTTGTCGGAAATCTGCTCGATGAACTGGAGCAGTTTGGTTTCGGCTTGTTTGGGAAACATACCCAATCCGATTAGTGTTTCGATGATTTTCTGCTCGAAATCGGTGAGTTTGAACACGGTGAAGTGGGTCTTGCTGTCGCGGCGGATGATGGTCGGACTTGCTTTTTCGCGGTAGAATTCGTCTTTTTCGGGCACATTGGTCTTGACCACGAAGCCGTTTTTCGCTTTCTCGATGGCGATGAAGGGCTTTTCTTCGACGATTTCCACGGGTTGTCGGCCTTTTGTGCTGTTGATGAACACGCGGTCGGAGCCGATGAGTTGCGGAATGGCGTAGCGTCCGTAGATGGAATAATAACTGTAGGAGCGCGAGGCGGCGGCAGTTTTCTTGTCGGTTTCGTCCATACTATCCAATTCCTGACGCATAAACTTGTCTGTCGATAAGTGCGTTCCGACACTCCAAGCGCCGCTTTTCAGCCGGCGTTGCTCCATCGGCTCAATCGACTCGTAATCGCTTATGATATAGATGATTCGCTTGTCGCTTTGGACGGGTTGGTCGATGCTCTTTTTGGAAACGGCAACTTGTGCGGCCAAGTTCTCGATTACGCTTTCCCAATGCTCTTTCCTATGGATTGAAAACAAGATGGGCTTGCCGCCGAAACGTTCCTCAAGTTCTTGGCGGTCAGCGGTTTCATAATACGGAGAAAGCTCGTGGCGCAGCAAGGCGCATTTAGGGTCGGTAGAGGTTTTGAAAAGGCCTTGCTTGACCACATCGGCCAAGCCGAAATATTGGGAGAGCAGCGCGGCAAGATGCCTCGAAATGGTGAGCGCACGGTACGATGAAAGACTGTGTTCAATATCGCTTTTGAGCCGTTTGTCGTCTTCCGCATTGATGATTTGGCTGATGATGATGCGGCAAGGATAATGGTCGGCGCCGCCGGTCACATTCTTGTTGAAGAACTGGTTGGCTTTCTTGAGGGTAGCGGGTGTGTTGGCCTTGGCATAATAGAGGATGAGGAAGAAGTCGAGCAAGGGATTCTCGTACAGGTTCTTGTTTTCGGCGGTCTTGTTGCGCAGTTTCAGCGAGGTTTCAAATTGCTTTCCGGCAGCGTCCAAATCGCCGCGATAAACCGATTGGATGGCATCGATGCACAGCGTCAAATAACTCGGCTCATTGGATTTCCAAACGGGTTTTGTGCCTTCAAAAAGGAATTGGTATGCTGTCAAAAGGTCTGAAAGACCGTCTTTTGATTTAGGTTCCAAATAACCATAATACTCAATGATGTCTTGCAGGTCGCCCAATTGTTTTTCGTCCCAAGCCTCGTGGAGGAGCATATTGTCAAGTCGGTCGTGAAGCAGTTGCTCCATCTGCTGTGGATCGAGGCTCGCATAGGCGGGAAGGAACTCCTTGTGGCCGAAAAGCGGCTCCAAATAGGGAAGGGGGCTTCGTGTCCAATCAGGAAACAGGCGTATGTTGGAGATGATTTTTGGGTCTTGGGTATGGATGGCCTTGGCGATGCGCCAAAGGAAATCATAGATTCCTGATGGCTGGGTGCGAAGGCTTTCGAGATATTTAACCCATTCGGGATGGCTCTCCAAAAGCCGCAGGGCGACAGCGAAGTAGTGTTGCGGGTAGGTATTTCCGAAAGGATTCCAATAACGCGAACCTAACGAAATGAGGCCGAGGTGGTTAAGTTTTTTCGTGATGTCACGAATCTGCATTTTTGGTATGCCGCGTTGCCTGCAAATATAGTCCATCGTGCTATCCTGAAGGCCGGAGTCGAGGTAGGTGATGAGGCCGAGGATAAAGAATTCATCGTCGTTGAGTTTTCCCGGCAAGGGCAGAAGTTTTTCCAAGTTGCTCATTTCGTTTGATGTTGGGGAATGGCGTTGCCAAAGTTGGTCGGCAAAGGTAGTGGTTTTCGCGGAAACTTCCGTTTCGGGGTGGGAAAAATGTTGGTTTTGCGATTTTTTGTTTACCTTTGCCGTCAGAATCCTGAAAAACTATTGCTATGGTAAAGTATCCAATTGGCATACAGACTTTTGAAAAAATCAGAGAAGATGGCTTTCTCTATTTGGACAAAACCGCTCTTGTCCATCAATTGGTGTGGAATGGCGGCTTTTACTTCCTAAGCCGCCCGCGCAGGTTCGGCAAGAGTTTGTTGCTTACCACGATGGAAGCCTATTTCCTTGGGAAGAAAGAACTCTTCAAGGGTTTGGCTATGGAAACATTGGAAAAGGATTGGACGACCTATCCTGTGTTTCGTATGGACTTCAATGCACGCGATTATGTGGATATAAGTTCACTCATTGCCGAACTCAACAAGCACCTGGAATATTGGGAAAAGGACTATGGCGACGAGTTCAAGGGTCGTGAGCCGGAGGAGCGTTTCCAGCATGTGATTGACTTGGCGGTGGAAAAGACGGGAAAGCCCGTCGTCATCCTCGTGGACGAATACGACAAGCCTTTGCTTCAGGTGGCCGACAATGCCGAACTCCAAAACAGTTATCGCCGGAAACTGAAATCGTTTTATTCCGTAATCAAGACGATGGATTCAAAGATACGGTTTGCTTTCTTTACGGGTGTGACCAAATTCTCTAAAGTGAGCATTTTCAGCGACTTGAACAATTTGGCCGACATCACCTTGGATTATCGCTTTTCCGAAATCTGCGGCATTACTGAAAAGGAAATCCACGAGAACCTTGACGCACAAGTCCAAGAGATGGCCGAAGCCAATCGGTTGACCAAAGAAGAATGTTACGCCAAGTTGAAAGAGAATTATGATGGCTACCATTTCAGCGAAGAATCGGTGGGCGTTTACAATCCTTTCAGCCTTTTGAATGCGCTCAGTGTGAAGCGTTTCAAGGACTATTGGTTTGAGACTGGCACTCCAACCATTCTCGTGGAAACGCTGAAACGCACCAATTATGAGTTGGAGAACCTGACCCGCGAGGAGGTCACAAGCGACCTTTTGGGCAGCCTCGATTCGATGGCTACCAATCCGCTGCCTCTGATGTATCAGAGCGGGTATCTCACCATCAAGAGTTATGATCCTCAATTCGACAATTACCTGTTGGGCTTCCCAAATGGCGAGGTGGAGCGAGGATTCGTGAAATTCCTGTTTTATCACTATGCGCCCATCCGTCCCGAGCAGTCCGCTTCTTTTGTCAAGGGGTTTGTTACGGAAGTTTGGGATGGTAGGCCCGAAGCATTTATGAAGCGTTTGGAAACATTCTTTGCCGACCAGAACTATAAGGTTGCGGGCGATGCCGAACTCTATTTCCACAATGTGGCGTATGTCGTCTTCAAGATGGTCGGTTTTTATGTGGATGTGGAACGTCACACTTCCGACGGGCGTATGGATATGGTTGTGCAAACCAAGGACTATATTTACATCTTTGAGTTCAAGATTGACAAATCAGCCGACGAAGCCCTTGCGCAAATAGAGGAGAAGCAATATGCCAAGCCGTTTGCCAATGACAGCCGGAAACTGTTTAAGATAGGAGTCAATTTCTCGTCTAAGACGAGACGGATTGAGGGTTGGTGCATCGGCTGATTGTTCCCCATCCCGATTTGGAGGCTTGGGTTTGTGGATTGAGTTTTTTTTGTGAAAAAGAATGTGTATCTTTGCGGCATTATTTATGAGGCTAATCATTGCTAATGGGAAAATGTAAGTATTGCGGAAAAGATGTTGGATTGTTCTCGACGAAACACAAAGAATGTGAAGAGCAACACGAAAACGGAATCCAAGAAATGGAGGGTTTCTTGTTTTCATATTTGTGTAAGCCTCTAACGAACAAAGACTTTGTTGAACGTTTTAATGGGATTCAGAATAAGGGCTATATAACAGATGATGAGAGGACGGATTGCGCCATAAAAGCCTTGGACAAGTTTGTCGATGCCATACATAGGCCATTTACTCACGCCGTTGAACAAAATGTTAGTCGCTTGATGAAACTGTTGAATGTTTCATACAATGTTTTGAACAAGGATAACACATTAAGCAAATTGGCTCAAAAAGTAGTGAAAGGGCATTTGGTGATGTGTTTCACAGATGGCGCTACTGAAAACGAGGTAAAGCGCAATATTCGTGAGGTAATGGCTGTACTTCCTTTGAATCAAGAGGAACAAAACGAAGCCTATTTGTATGTGCTGAACAAAGCTGCCGAGAATTTTATGAAAGACGGCATCCTTACCGATAAGGAAGAAGGATTGATACGGTCTTTTGCTTCGGCATTTTCGCTTCCTATTGATAATCTGCCAGTAAAATATAAGGATACGGATTTGGCAAAGCTGGGTCAAATGACGGTTCTGAAGAATTTTGCCAAAGGCATAATGCCCTCCACATTTGTTCAACTTCCTGTGCTTTTAGGGAAAAATGAATCATTGTTGTGGACATACAACAATGTAACTTTCTATCAGGAAAAGATAGAGAAAGAATTTGTCAGGAATAGTGGAGGGTTCAGCTTTAAGGTAATGAAAGGGGTTTATTACCACACTGGTAGGTCAAAAGGACATCCCGTTGAGCATAAGTATATGGAAAAAGTAGCCGTTGGCGATCTGTATGTGACCAATCAGGACTTCATATTCTATTCAACGGAAAAAGGTGTGAAGATACCATACAAGAAATTGGTTGGTATCACTCCGTATTCCGACGGCATTGAAGTGCTGAAGGATGGTAATTCCAAGCGAATGGTGTTTCAAGGTTTTGATAGCTGGTTTGTGGTGAACCTGCTTTCGATGGTAAGTGTATAATGTAGAAATATAATGGAATTAGATAGTTCACTATGAAAAATGTTCAAATCAAAGAAGCGGTCAAGCAAGCAGTAGATGCGCTCGGTGTTGATACACTTAGGTCGTCAAGTTTTGTAAACGTCTTGGCCGATTATGGAGCATTTCGAATAGCGGATGGAAAAGAAAAACTCATTATAAAGAGTTTGATTGCCGATGGCTATGGCGCAAAGATAATTGGATGGCTGAATGAACACAAAGCAGACTGGAAACAGCAAAACGAGGATTATGTGTTAGACTTTGTCTCAAGAGGCAATTTTGACAAAAAAGAAGTTTCGGATGTGGTCTATGGATTGCTTCAAGGCGTTGGGCTTATTTCAGATGCTGATGCAGTTGAAGCTGTGATTACAGATCCTGAGCAGGAACTTGAAAATGCAAAAAAGAGTTACACAAAAAGCTTAGAGAGACTTATCACTAAAGTAAAAGATTGCTTAGGGCTTGATGATGCATACTATGGTGTAGATGCATGTAATGAATTGTATTTCTGGGAGGGAAAGATAGCATTGCTCATGCAGCACTTAAACGAAAAGGATGTTGATTGGTGTAAGAACAAGAAATTAGATTGCCTGGCTAAGTATAGAGCACCATATAGCAAAATGAAATCTGTCGCACAAGCTACAATTGACAGTTTGACTGGGGATTACAACAAGCTATTGACAGATAGTATTGTTGTATCAAAAGGTTTGCTTACTGGAGCGAAGCCTTTCTATGAAGATGCCACAGTTAGCAAATTAGATGAAATGGCTATGAAGTTGCGTAAAGCACAGACTATACTAAGGTTGCCAGTTACATTCGACAGCAAAAAGGACATGCAAGCTGCAATTGACGCAGCTAATAAGCGAAGAAAATCTGTCCGTATTGCATTGTTCTCAATGATTGCGATAATAGTTGCTGTCCTCACAATAATTGCCATATCCAAGGCTCGATATGCGGCAAACAAACCCAGCATATTAGCAATCGAGAATAAGATTGGAGAAGGTGACAGTTTGATGTCATTGAAGCAGTTTGACAAAGCCTATTTAGCATACGAGAATGGAATAGAATTCTATGGGATTAGCTATAAGCAACAGATGTATCAATCTAAGGTGGATGGGAAGCTGAAAGAATTAAGTGAACAAGCCATTGATGAGTTTGAAAGGCAATGTAATGCCATCATAGCAGCAAATAATGACTATTTGCCAATAGAGGAATTTATCGGAGTTATTCCAAAGCAAGTTAGAAATGATGGCAGGTATACTGAAAGGATTCAAAGTGTGGTAAAAAGATACCAATTGAAGGCAAATGAATCCTTTGAAATTAGGTTTGATTCATTATTGAAAGACATATCTAAAAACAAGGGAAAGCTAAGCGAAGATAGTAAAAAAGAATTGGAGGCTCTTTTGAAATACAACCCCAATGATTATTGGCTGAACTTTATAAAGAAACGTACAACAAAATGAAAATGAATAAGACTTCTCAAAGAATCATCAAATCACTTTTGGCCTCAGCCGTTTTGTCGCTGTTTCATTCTGAATTGAAGGCTGAAGTACCCACACTGCCATCACTTGACGATCTTGGCAACAGCAATGCTGAAGAACTAGACATCATGAAGCAAAAGGTTTTCAAACATGTTATAAAACTAAAGCCGGATGGAACGATGATTGGCGTAGATAGTTATCGTTCACACAGCTCGCACCGTTCGCACAGCTCACACCGTTCGAGCAGAAGCGGGCATAGTTCGCATTATTCAAGTTCCCACTATTCAAGTTCGCATTATTCAAGTAGCTCGGGAACTGCAAGCGGACTGTATTCTACGCCTAAACCTGCTGCTAAGACGTACAAGACCTATTCACTTGGCGACCGTACATTAAAGAGAGGGCTGTATGGAAAGGATGTCAATGAATTGGTTTCAAAGCTTCAGTCTAATTACTATTTACGGAACGACTTTTCAGCGACGCAATCGGATTATTACTTGTTTAATCAAGATGTTGAAAGAGCTGTAAAGCAGTTCCAAAAAGACGCTAAAATCAAAGAAACTGGTATAGTTGGAGAAACAGAAGTATCGCTTTTAGGTACTTGGAACAGCTCAAAATCAACACTTGTATTGGGTGTAAGGGACTTGAAACAAAATGATAGCGGTGCAGATGTGCTTGCTTTAATTGAACTCTTAAACAAGGCTGGCTTCCCACCAGAGCCAGAGAAACTGGATGGGAACAAGTACAATGAAGAAGTGAGGAAGGCAGTAAAGACTTTCCAAGCTTTTGCTGGACTTGAAGTCACTGGAATAGCAGACAGGACTACGATTGAAAGACTAAAGGCATCTGCAAAATGAAGATTCTGATTGATAGGAACATTTATTCTGATGAATGCATCAGTAAATGCGTATATAGTTTATCGGAGGTCTTTCAATGTAATAGACAACTAGATGGCAATACTGAAAGCATAGAACTGATTCCGACAAATGGATTCATTTCGGATGAGGATGCCGAAAGACTGTTTCTTCAAAAGTTGAACGACTTTAAATTGAGGCAAATAGTAGCAGAAGAAACAAAAGACATCCGAACAATCTTGTATGCAAAAGCATTTGCCGACTACGAAGATTTTAATATCGAGGAAGCCGAATGAAAATGCAGTATCATCTTTTACCATTTAATTTCACCCGAATTGCTGACAAAGAAATACTTGTCAACGAAGTGGGTGATATGATGGTTGTTCCAGAGGGCACAGTCCAACGGATTATTGACCGACAAATGGGAAAAGATGATTTGTATAAATCTTTGGTGGCCAACTTCTTTATCAGCGAAGAATTGGTACCTCCCCTACTGGATGTTTATGCTGCTCGATTGAGAGAAAAGAAACGGTTTATGGATTACTTCACGGCATTGCACATCTTTGTCGTGACCTTGCAATGCAATCAGAATTGTGTCTATTGCCAGGCTTCGAGCCGCAAAGAACAAAGTGAGCATTGTACTATGTCGTATGAAGTAATGGAACGTTCTGTTGAACTCATGTTCCGTTCACCTGCACCAGTCCTTACGATGGAGTTTCAAGGAGGCGAACCGAGCTTACATCCTGAGCTTATCCGTTTCGGCATAGAAAAAGCTGAAGAGAAAAGGCTGGTCGATGGCCGAGAAGTGAGGTATGTGCTTTGCACCAACTGTGTGAATCTGACGGACGAGATGCTGGACATCTGCAAGCAATATCGTGTGATGATTTCCACCTCTTTGGATGGACCTGCTTTTTTACACAACGCTAATAGAGGAAAAACGGATAGCTATGAAAAAGTCGTTGCTGGGATTGAAAAGGCTCGTAAAGCTTTAGGCAACGAACAAGTTTCTGCATTGATGACGACATCAGTTCGGGGATTAAACCATCCCGTAGAAATTGTCGATGAATATGCTAAACTTGGGTTCAAGAGCTTGTTTTTAAGAGCCTTAAATCCATACGGTTTAGCCTCAGACAATCCTGATTGGGAAGATTACACGCGGAAGTTTATTGATTTCTATAAAAAGGCATTTGAGCATATTCTGGAGCTCAACAAACAAGGCGTTCATTTTGCCGAAGAGTTTGCCATCATTATTTTGCGCAAGATGCTCACACCATTTAGCACTGGTTTTGTCGACCTACAATCACCAGCAGGCATCGTTAATTCTGTTCTCGTTTACAACTATGACGGCTACGTGTATGCTTCAGATGAATCAAGGATGTTGGCGGAAAAGGGAGACTACACATTCCAGCTTGGTAGCGTGTTTGACCGTTATGAAGATGTTGTGTACGGAAATAAGGTTCGTGATATAGCTGAGATTTGGGCAAATGAATCGCTGGCGGGTTGTTCTGATTGTGCGTTGAAAGCGTATTGTGGTGCAGACCCCGTTAGAAACTATTCAACACAAGGCGATATGTATGGCCATAGGCCATCATCGTTGTTGTGTAAGAAAAACAAGGCTATCATAGAATACTTGATTTCCTTGATTGTTGAGCGTAAAGATGAAGTTGTTCCCATATTCAAAACTTGGCTTCTATGAAAAATGGTTTTGACATAGATTCCAACGACAATGCTTTGTTCGTCACCGAGCAATGCAATAATAATTGCCTAATGTGTTGTCAGCCGCCATCGACTGTTGATGACATAGAAGCATTATATCAGAAGAATCTTCAATTGTTGAAGAGTGCTCCAGAGGGATTGAAGGTTTTAGGAATAACAGGTGGTGAGCCGACTCTTTTGGGAGAAAGACTAGTTGATCTTATTGTTGAAATCAGGAAGCACCTGCCAAACACCGCCATTCAATTGCTTAGCAATGGTAGAAAATTTAAGGATGCTGATTATGCCCATCGTGTGGCACAAGCCGCTGGAGAAGAGTTTTTCGTAGGCATACCCTTACATTCCGATTATTTGAAAGACCATGATGCAATAGCGGGAAGCAAACATGCTTTTGAGGAAACCGTTTATGGATTGTATAATTTGGCTGCTGAGGGTGTAGAGATAGAATTGCGGGTTGTTATCAATGCCATGAACTACAAACGCTTGCCGCAAATGGCAGAATTCATTTTCAAGAATCTGCCCTTTGTCTCATGGGTGGCATTCATGGGAATGGAAAGAATAGGATATTCGGTCAAGAACCAGTCTTTGATTTGGGCTGAGCCCTACGAATATGCCTCTTACTTGAGAGAAGCAGCGATGATTTTGGATAGTTGGGGTGTACCAGTTGCAGTCTACAATATCCCATTATGTCTGTTGCCCAAAGATTGCTGGGTGTTTGCAAAAAGAAGCATTTCTGATTGGAAGATAAAATACTCGAAGATTTGCGATGATTGTTCGGTAAAGGAAAAGTGTTGTGGCTTGTTCAGCACTTCCGCTAAAGAGTATATAGGACTTAATAAGCAAAGTTAATTAGAAGGAGAAAACGATGAAAAGCACACACACCATTTTGAGGTCTAACTTGGGATTGGAGCCCAATGCGCTAACCAAGAAGCTTACTGGGTTGCATAAAGACATACCAGAAATAAGACCTTCCATGTACTTTGAAAACCTACTGACGCAATTGGGACAAAAGAAGTATTCCAGGAAGAGATTTGGCTTTGCCAAGCCGCAGAAAAAGGAAGTGAAAGCGTTGCTGGAAGAAGAAGCGAAGTTCCTGTTTGAGTCGGAAGCGAATGAAAGAGATAAAAAAGTAGCCGATTATGTTTCTACTCATCTTGATAAAGCTTTTAATGATCGTCAAAAGCAATGGTTAAGGTTGGCTGATTTCTTTGAAAAGCTGGAGGATTATAATGAGGCCAAACAGAATCATACTTATCTTGAAGCGTTCCTTGAAGAAAAGTCAAAACTAGAGAAACACATCTCAGGCGAAGATGACTATGTGATGGCAGGGGTTAGTGCCATATTCTCCAATTTAAGGCTGCCATACGACCTGAAACTGAATGTGGAATACACAAAACGGAATCGTTGCGTAGCCTTGGATGTTGAACTTCCCTTTGACATGGGTGTTCCAGCGATAAAAGAAGTTTATACGGCACGTTTGGGTTCAACCTACAAAGACAAGCTACAAAGAGAGATTACACAAGAAACGACTGACAGCATTTTAAGTTTGGCGTATTATTTGGCAGGTCTGATGTTTACCGTTTCAGTGAACGTCTGCTATGTACAGGTGGCCATGTGGAAAACAGGTCATACTGAAGGGCAGCTATGGGTGGAATTTGAAAGAGACAGGTTCGCGGCACTGAATATCAAAAGGATTGCGCCAGATGCTGACATTTACAATTGGACTCATGTAATGAATGAAAAAATGGTTCGTGGCGCGATGCGATTGGAATCAATACGCTCAACCACGTTTACTACCAGTATCAAGAATCTAGAAGATGGAGGCGTTACGCATTCCAATTTCATCAGGCCAACTAAACCAATGCAGAAGCCAACTACGTGTGTCTTGACGATGGATGATGCTATTATGATTAGAGATAACATTGCTGACAATCAGGAAATAACTGAAGCTATAGAATTGGCAGATTCACAAAGCAAGCAATCCGTTGTGCTGCCAATCAAATATGAAAAGATACTTTCGGAACTAAAGAAAACAAATTAAAACCGCATTGATTATGGCGCATACGCGAGCTAAAATATTTGACATCATCGAAAAGGACAGCCATAACAGCATCACCAGTAAGGTGTATGATGTTTTCATGTTGGTTGTTATTGTAT
Source organism: uncultured Bacteroidales bacterium (assembly GCA_947166105.1). GTDB lineage: Bacteria > Bacteroidota > Bacteroidia > Bacteroidales > F082 > Limimorpha. The sequence goes on along the minus strand of CAMVCZ010000010.1, from coordinate 42,063 downwards.
TAAGCATCATTCCTTTGATGTTTACTGTTGAATTGCCCTGGTTCAAGGCAGTGGACAAGATAACCACTGTTATCTTCATCGTGGATTATGTGTTTCGGTGGATTACTGCCGACCTGAAACTAAACAAAAAAGGATGGTCATTTGCTTTATATCCTCTCACACCAATGGCAATAATAGACATGATGTCTATTTTGCCCGGATTGAATGTATTGAACCCCGCGTTCAAGATATTCAGGTTGTCGAGGGTGCTGCGTGTGTTTCGTTTACTCAAATTGTTGAGGTATACTGACAAAGTTTCTTTGTTTTTGAATGTCATCAAGAAAGAAAAGAATGTGCTTCTTACCGTGTTAGTGATAGCGGTATTCTACATATTCCTGACGGCATTAATTATGTTTAATGCGGAACCACGAGTCAATCCTGATACAGGAGCTGAGACTTTTTCTTCGTTCTTTGATGCATTGTATTGGGCTACGGTCACATTAACAACCGTTGGCTATGGTGATCTGTGTCCTGTAACAGACCTTGGAAGGTTTATCAGTATGCTATCGTCACTTTTTGGCGTGGCTATCATTGCCTTACCATCAGGTGTTATCACAGCAAGCTATTTGGACGAACTTCGTGCTTTGAAAGAATCAAAAAACAAAAAAGAGGAGAAAACAAACGAATGAGTGACTTAATTTACATAATTGCCACGCTGTTAACGCTTTTGCAGGTCTCTTGTGCCAACGTCAAGAAAACCGAGGCGGTTAACACTGTACCTATTGAAACGCCAAGAGTAATGGATAGCAGGGAAAACCAGGTTATCGTACACATGGGCTACACGGTTTCGTACAACAAGGATACGAGGCTGCCGAATTGTGTGGCATACGAGCTTACCGATATTGAAGTGAACGGCACCTGCAAACGAAACAGCCGTTACTTTCCTGACCCCGATGCGAGAGGGAAGCAAGCTGACAATGATGACTATCGAAACACGGGATGGGACAAAGGTCACATTGCTCCAGCTGGTGATATGAAGTGGGACGAACAAGCCATGTTGGAGAGTTGCTATTTCACAAACATTTGTCCTCAAAACCACAATTTGAATGGAGGCGATTGGCGGTCCTTGGAGGAAAAATGCCGCGATTATGCCCGTCGATATGGAAATGTTTATATTGCAGCCGGGCCCGTTGTAGGAGAAGCTAAAAACGGTGTGATAGGTCGTAATCTGGTTGCGGTTCCAGATGCATTCTACAAGGTGCTTCTGGTTTGCAAAAACGGCAAATATGAAGGTGTTGGTTTTTATTTTGAGAACGTAGCTGGACACAAACCTTTGTCGGTATATACAAAGACCATTGATGAGATTGAGTCATTGACTGGCATCGATTTTTTCTACACTTTACCTGATAAGCTGGAAAATGAAGTGGAGAGTGTCGTTAATGACGAGATTTGGTTTTGATTTTCAATACTGGAAAGAAATATGTATTTTTGCGGTCACTAACAAAAATGGAAAAATGAGCGAACTGAGAACAGGAGAGAAAATTAGCCTCCTCAACGGTGGCTTTGTCACTATAAAAAAGGAACTTGGGCGAGGTGGCCAGGGAATTGTGTATTTGGTCGATTTGAATGGCCAGCCGAAGGCATTGAAATGGTACCATAACATGCCTGATGTGAGCTTTTACAATAATTTGGCAAATAATGTTATGAATGGTGCTCCAAGTTCGGCATTTCTTTGGCCAGAACGCATTTCAGAGCGACAAAAAGGAAGTTTTGGCTATGTGATGGCACTGCGCCCTCAGAATTATTTTGAATTTGGCAACTTCCTTTTGGCGAAAAAAAGTTTCAAATCATTTCAGGCAATGATGGCCGCTGCAATGAAGATCTGCAACGGCTTTATGATGCTGCACCGTTTTGGCTATAGCTACCAGGACTTGAACGATGGTAATTTCTTCATCGATCCCGACACGGGCGACGTTCTGATTTGCGACAACGACAACGTGATGCCACAAGGCGAAAAATCGGGCATTATGGGCAAGGCACGTTATATGGCGCCAGAGATAGTGGCTGGCGGCATTCCCGACAAGTATAGCGACCGTTTTTCGTTGTCGGTTATCTTGTTTATGCTGTTCTATGCCAACCATCCGTTTGAGGGTGCCAAGGTGGTGGCCTGTCCTTGCATGACTGAGGCATACGAAAAGAAGTTTTACGGTAGCGAAGCGGTTTTCATTTATGACCCTAATAACAAGACCAATCTGCCTGTTAGGGGCATTCATCAGAATGTAATACGTCGTTGGCCTGTCATGCCTGCCGAATTGCGCGATACTTTTATTCGCGAGTTTAGCCCGGAAATGTTGAAGAATCCACAAAGCCGAATGATAGAACAGAATTGGGGGAAGCTGATTGCCTCATTGCGTGACAAGTTGGTAATTTGTCCGCATTGTGGCGAAGAAACATTCATAGATGAGGCAAAGCCGCAATGTATGAATTGCGGGCGTGACGTGGATGTCAGAAGGAGGTTGAAATTAGGATTACGCACTCTGTTGCTGACCAATGGAACCCGACTCTTTATCGACTACGACAACACACCAGATGCACGTGTCGCCGTCAATCCACAGGACAGGAATATGCTGCTTTTGCAAAACCTGACGAAAGAAAAATGGACGGCTGAAACACCAAGCGGGAAAGTCAAGTCGGTTGAACCGAATGAGTTTATGCCTGTCAAACACGGCATCAAGGTTGGCTTTAATGCCGCCAATAAAGGAGAGATCATAATCAATAATCAATAAAATCAAAGCATTATGTCACTATTAGACGAAACTGTAAGTGTACCGCGTAGAACTATGACGCTTTTCTTCATGATTGACACTTCCGGTAGTATGGCTGGAAGCAAAATCGGAGCTGTCAATGATGCGGTGGTTAATGTGCTGCCCATGTTGGACGAGATTTCCGTCACCAATCCGGATGCCGAGATCAAGGTGGCAGCTTTGGAGTTCTCGACGGGCTGCAACTGGCTCTACAACGAGCCGAAATTGGCCAATGAATTTGTTTGGCAAGATGTTCAAGCCAACGGCCTGACCTCATTGGGTGCAGCTTGCGAAGAATTGGAAAACAAACTGTCGCGCAGCAAGGGCTTCATGCAGTCTGCAAGTGGCTCGTTTGCCCCTGCAATCATTCTATTGTCCGACGGTGCCCCTACCGACAATTATGAGGCTGGTCTAGCGAAACTGAAAGCCAACAACTGGTTCAAATCGGCCATCAAGGTGGCCATTGCCATCGGCGACGATGCTGACAAGGAAGTGTTAGCCAAGTTTACGGGTACCAACGAGGCCGTGTTTACGGTTCACAACATTGACGCGTTGAAGCAGATCATCCGCGTGGTGGCCGTTACATCTTCGCAGATAGGTAGCAAGAGCAGTACTGCTGGCGACACCACAAAGCAAGACCAGGTGATTAGCGAAGTACAGAATGCCGTGGATAACATCGACGGTGCCGAAGTCGCAACGAAAGTTGACGGCAGCTCATATTCTGACGATTGGGATTAAAAACCTATCCCATGAGGTGTTTCGATTTTCATTGCCAAGGCGAAAGCCACAAGGCAACTGATAAAATGTGCCAAGACTATTCTTACAGTCATGTTGACGAGAATGGTCTGGCCATTGCCGTTGTGTGTGATGGCCACGGTGGAAAGCACTATTTCCGCAGCGATGTGGGAGCACGTTTTGCCACCGAGATTATCGCCAACAATGTAAGGGAGTTTGTCAATCATATTGACGAAACTCTGCTTGTTGGCCAGCCATTCACCCAACAAGCGGCCATTCAGACGGAAATAGACCGTCAGGATTTCCGCAAGGAAAAGCCTGTCGATATGGCTTTCAGGCAGTTGTTCGCCTCCATCATCAGCCAATGGCAGCAACGGATTGAGCGACATGCTGCTGAGAATCCTCTGACCGAAAAGGAGAATGCTCAGGTTGAAGATCAGTACAAAAAGGAGTTTTTGTCAGGCTATAAGTTGGAAAAGATTTATGGTTGCACGTTGATGGCGTATGTGCAAACGCCAAAATATTGGTTTGCCTTCCATCTCGGCGACGGAAAGATGATTTCATTCGACCATGAGGCACAATGGAAAGAACCTGTGCTTTGGGACGACCGCTGCTTCCTCAACAAGACCACTTCGATTTGCGATTCCGATGCCTTGAACGAGTTCCGCTACACCTATCAAGGCGATGGTGGCTTCCCTGTTGCCATTTTTCTTGGATCCGATGGCATGGACGACTCTTTTGGCGAAGAAACCAATTTGGTGAATTTCTATGTGAAAGTGGCCAAGTCCTTGGTAACTGATGGTTATGATGCTACCTTTGCGGACATCAAAGAGACCCTGCCAGTGCTGAGCAAACGTGGCAGTCAGGATGACATGTCGATTGCCTGTGTGTATGATGAAGTGAAATTGGTCGATGCTTTGCCGAAGTTCATTTTGTGGCAGATTGCTCTGACCAAAGCCAGCATCCTTGCGGTCAACAAAAAGATTATGGAAGCCAAGGATAGACGCAACCGTTTGGAAATGGCAGGCGATCATACCGATAAAAGCAAGATTGAACTGCGATATGCCCAAAACGACAATGACAAAGGTTATGCTGAAAAACAGCAATTGGTCAGAAAAATGGACATTCTTCTGAAGGAGTACAACGGTGATGCATTTGTGCCTTATTATGATGAGGTGGGCATGGCAGAAAAGGAACGGGTTTTGGTTTGGAAAATGGAAGAGCATCCGTTTAGGGTGAGGCTGGTTTGGGAGGAAATTTAATCAAAGAATTTGATAATGCTATGGATAATAACCAATTAATAAAAAAAGGAATAGAGTTGTGCCAGAAAGGACAATTTCTTCAAGCAATTGAGTTTTTTCAGGTAGTCATTGAAAACGACCCGAAAAAGGAAGAGGCCTATCTTTGGTTGGCTGATGCATATGAGGGTATGGGGAAAATCGATTCGGCAAAGTCGACAGTGTACAAGTATTTGGCATTAAATCCTTCAAGTAAAGCTGCAATAGAAAAAATCAAAAGTCTAGATTTAGATAATTATGCAACAGCACCGAGTGGGTTAAATAGTCAATTCAAAAAGAACAAAATCAATTATAAAGTAGAATGCGGATCCGAACGAAAGACCGATTATGATTTCTACATAGTGTTTGATGATGGTAATATTGTTGCATTGAATATCGAGGGAACAAATGCTGTCGTTTTGAATTGTAATTATGTAAAAGGCAAGTTGTATATTCCTGATAGAGTTGTATTTAAAGGGAATACCTATACCATTACAAAGATAGGTGATGATGCTTTTAAGAATTGCGGTGATATTAAAGAAATCTATCTTCCCCAGACTATTGAAGAAATTGGTGACGGTTCTTTTTATAATTGTGGTTCATTGAGAGTGTTGGACATTGGCTCTAACATTCAAAGCATTGGAGACAAGGCATTTGAGAGTTGTCGAAGTCTAAAAAGCATTGTACTTTCAAATAGTATAAATCATATAGGTAATGAGTGTTTTTCTTACTGTAAATCCTTGAAATCAATTGTGTTTCCAGATGGAATTGAAGAGATTGGAAGGGGTATGATGAAGTATTGTGATTATTTGGAAACTATAACAATTCCTGCCAGTGTGAAAAGGATAAAGGATGAGGCTTTTTATTCTTGTGGTTCTCCTAAGATTTCCATGTTGGGATTACCACCTTTAATTGAGCAAAATACTTTTTTGTTTACAAATCCAATTATTGTTTTGTCAAAAAGCATATTGAGTTATTATCAAAAATCTCATTATTGGAAGAGTTTTAAACTTGTTGAAAAATAAACGTAATATGTTGGATAGCATTACAAAAAATAGATTTATTGCCTTCTTGGATATTATGGGCATAAAAAACCTGATAAAAACAGAAGGCGTCAAAAAAATCTATATGTTATATGCTGAGATTGATGATATTACAAAAGTGTATAGAAAGAATAATCTTATCATCAATTATTACTCTGATTCAATAATGGCAGCTACAATTGATGATTCAGTTGATGGATATGAATCATTGGTTTTGTTTTGTGCTCAAATTGAGGCTTATTGCATTAAACATGGATATGCTGTCAATGGAGCAATTTCTTATGGTACTATTACAATTGACAAGGAAAGAAACATTTGGTTAGGCGAACCTTTAGCAAGGGTATATGAACTCCAAAACAAACTGTTTTTTTATGGCATAGTACTGGATAAAATAGCTTATGAGAAAGCAGATCTTATTCTGCCGGTTGCGGTCAATCTAACCATCCCCGACTTGGTCACTGAAATGATAATACCAATAAAAAAAGAAGGCTGGGTAGAAATGCCGTGTGTAAATTGGTTTGAGTTTATAGGTGAAAAAATCGGAAAAGAAAACCCTTATCAAGATCAAATTGGGGCCGATGCGAAAGTATGTAAGAGCACTTTACGAGAAATACAAGGACGCTGGGGGTGGATATTTCTACATTTCAAACACGGAAATGGTTTTAAAGAAATGGTATGATTTCTTGGGTGAAAGGAATGGTTCAACTAAATGGGGTAATCTGATTCTTGAAGATTATGTAACAGGTAAACATTATAATGATGGATTAATTTGAAGATTATGCGCAAATTAACAGAAGAAGCATTTGTGACGATGGGCGTTTGCTCCAATTGTGAGTAACTTTTCGGAAAAAAAATCCTATAAATCTACTGCACTTTTGAAAAAATGCAGTATTTTTGCAGCAATATATTTGCGAAAAAGTGGACATCAAAGAGTATATAAACCAGAATGGAGGGTATATCTCCTCGGCGGAGGCCAAGGAGAAAAACCTGTACAACCAGCTTCTTTATGAAGCCGAGAAAGGGACTATCATACGGGTGCGCCAAGGAATCTATGCGCTTAGCGAGGGGCTGGCCAAACCTATGGTTGACGTGGAACGACTCGTGCCAAGCGGCGTGTTGTGTATGTATTCAGCCTGGTCACATTATGGGCTGAGCACGCAGATACCCCTTTCCTATTGCATCGCTATCGAACGCAGCCGCAAGGTGGTTCTGCCGGATTACCCGCCGATAGAACTCTTCTACCTCAGCAGTAAGGTTTTTGAACTTGGCGTGACTGAGGCTGTCATAGAAGGCTTCACGGTGAAAATCTATGACCTGGAGAAGTCGGTTTGCGATGCCATCAAGTACCGCAACCGCGTGGGAATTGATGTTAGCTCTGAGATATTCCGAAACTATCTCTCGCGAAAGGATTGTGACATCACGAAACTATACTCATACGCAATCGTTATGCGCATCGGGAAACTCATGGATGAACTCGTTAAATACATGGTATAACTTTTATGGCCAAGAAAAAGAACCTCAGCAATTATGGCAAGTCCGTCAAGGAACGCTTGCTTAATATCTCACGGGATGAGCAGTACAGCTTGCAGCTGCTGCTCTCACGCTATTTCCAAGAACGTCTGCTGTACAGGCTTTCGGTCAGCGAATACAAGGACAGTTTTATCCTGAAAGGTGGCGCGCTGCTCTATGCCCATGACGGGTTTCAGGCGCGTCCCACCTTGGACATAGACTTCATGGCAAGGCGCATCAGCAACGATGCCGAGAACATCAAGGGTGCATTCCAAAAGATTTGCCAGATCGAATGTGAAGAGGATGGCGTTATGTTTGACAGCAATACGATAGAGACAGGCGAGATTGCCATCACCAAGGAATATCATGGTTTGCGCGTTTCGCTCTTGGCTCATCTGGACACGGCACAGCAACGCATTTCGATGGATGTGGGATTTGGCGATGTGATTACCCCATACCCTCAGCAGTTGGCGTTTCCAGCTTTAATCGATACGGTACCAGGCACAACCATCTTGGCCTACTCATTGGAAACCGTCGTGGCCGAGAAGTTTCAGGCGATGGTTTCGCTGTCGTTAGGTAACAGCCGCATGAAAGACTTCTTTGACGTGTACCAAATCATGACGAGACAGGATATCGATGCTGAAATCCTTGGCGATGCCATCAATGCGACCTTTGCCAACCGCGACACGAAGTATGTGGAGAATCATCCTCTGTTTACCGAGGAGTTCTATACCGATAACAACCGCAATATGTATTGGGAAGGATTTCTAAGAAGGATAAAGTTCGGCGAGTCTCTGCCATTTGTTACAGTTGGAGGGCTAATACGAAACATTCTTCGACCCTATTGGAATAGTTTGCATCCTTGACCAATGACAATTCCAAAGTTGTTTTTGTTCCGATGAATCCGTATGGAAAGACTCGTTTTTCTGTTTTGAGCTTTCAAGTTAAGTTTGTACCTTTGCAGTCCCAAAAAGATATGTTATGGAATCCTTACCCGCATTATTCTCCGACCTCGCCTTAATTCTTGTCACGGCAGGTGTTACTACAGTGATTTTCAAGTGGCTGAAGCAGCCTTTGGTGTTGGGATACATCATCGCGGGACTGCTCATTGGGCCTTATTTTCCGTGGTTTCCGGTCATCAGCGACCACGAAAGCGTTGAGATTTGGAGCGAAATCGGAATGGTGTTCCTCTTGTTTGCCATCGGCTTGGAATTCAGTTTCAAGAAACTGAAGAAACAGGCTGGCACTGTGGGCATTACAGCATTGACGGAATTGGTCTCGATGTGCATCATCGGCTTCCTGCTCGGCAAGGTGATGGGCTGGTCGCAGATGGACAGCATTTTCCTTGGTGCTATGCTTTCAATGTCGTCGACAACGATTATCGCCAAGGCTTTCGACGACCTGAAACTGAAAAGCGAGAAGTTCACCGGCAGCGTCATCGGCGTTTTGGTGGTCGAGGATTTGGCCGCCATCTTAATGATGGTGATTCTCTCCACCTTGGCGGTTAGCACGGCCTTGAACGGCACCGAATTGCTGTTCAGCGTTTTGCGCCTCGTTTTCTTCCTTTTGGTGTGGTATGTCGGTGGCGTGTTTCTCATCCCGACTGTCCTGAAATGGTCGCGCAAGTTTATGTCGGAAGAGACCCTGACGGTGTTTGCCGTTGGCCTTTGTTTCTTTATGGTTTGGTTAGCCAACAAAGCCGGTTTCTCGTCGGCCCTGGGTGCTTTCATTATGGGCAGCATCTTGGCCGAAACGCTTGAGGCTGAGATGATTCACAAACTCACCACACCCATCAAGAACCTGTTCGGAGCGGTGTTTTTCGTGTCGGTGGGTATGATGGTCAATCCGTCCGTTTTGGTGCAGTATTGGTGGCAAATTTTGGTGATTACGGTGGCCGTGGTGGTGCTTAAGTCGTTGACTTCGGGCGTGGGTATGTTGCTTTCGCGCGACAACCTCCACAACGCCGTGCGTGCCGGAATGTGTTTCGGGCAAATCGGCGAGTTTTCGTTCATCATCGCCACGGTGGGTATGAGTTTCGGCGTGATCGACGACTTCCTTTATCCCATCATCGTTTCGGTGTCCATCATCACCACTTTCCTTACACCTTATCTGATAAAAGGCGGCGAACCGCTCTATAATTGGATCAACAATAAAGTGCCCGAAAGTTGGACGCAGTTTTTCGGCAGCAAGGAGAAAAACCTGAAAATCAAACGCGGCAACCAACTGACTATGAAGGATTTCGTGGTCGGTCGGGTGAAAAGTGCCGTGCTCTACTCGGCTATCCTTTTGGCCTTGATGCTCATCACTTTCTCGCTCCTCGAACCTGTAATGAACAATGTTTTGCAGCCCTATTCTGGGGTGATTGTCCTTGCGGCTTTGTTGCTTGTCCTTTCGCCGTTCATTTGGGCGCTGGCTTTCAAGCGCGACTTGGACGAGGAGACCGTAAAAATGGTCAAGGAAAACAAGGCGAACAACCGAATGGTCAGGATTTTGTTTGCCTTGGGTTTCGTCATCGCTTGGGGTTTCACGGCGCGAGTGTTCCAACATGGACTCAACGACGAGTTTTGGCGCTCGCTTAACATTCAGATGGACGACCTCGTCATAGCCATTGTCGCTTCATTGGCTTATCTTCTCATACTGAGGGGGATAAGTCCAGTGATGCACTGGTACGAGCGCATCGAGAAACGTTTTTTGGACAATATGAACAACCGCCAAACGCTGCAATCGTTTGTGGTGCCTGAGATTTTGCAGGAAAACTTCGTTTTGGAGAAAATGACGCTGAGTGCCAAGAGTATATATGCTGGCAAACACATCCGCGAGACCGACTTCCACGACGCTTACGATGCGAGCGTGGTGAGTGTTGACCGTGCCGATGAGGTCATTGACCTGCCGAGGCGCGACTTTATGCTGTTCCCGATGGACGAAATCACGCTGTTGGGCACTGAGGAACAGTTGGCTAAGGTGCGCTCACGCATCGAGGTGGAGGACGACGTGCTCGTCAAGGAACGGCCTGAAAGCGATGTCGACATTTATTGCTCGGTGGTGACCAAAGGCGACCGCTACGAGGGTGTGACCTTGCACGACTCCGACCTGCGTAACCGCTTCAATGTCTTTGTGATAGCGGTGGAACGCGGCGACGATTTCATCCTTAACCCGGAATCCTCCATCACCTTCCTCGACGGCGACAAAGTATGGTTCGTGGCCTCCGAAAGCCACGCCAAAGAAGTGCTCAATAGCGCCAAACAACCAGTCACAAATGAAAACAAAACAATATTAAACTCTAAACTCTAAACCCTAAACCCTAAACTCTAAACTGAATAACAATGGAATCCCTACCCGCATTATTCTCCGACCTTGCCCTGATACTCGTTACTGCAGGACTTACCACCGTGATTTTCAAGTGGTTGAAACAGCCCGTCGTGTTGGGCTATATTATTGCCGGCTTCATCATTGGACCTAATTTTGAGTGGTTTCCCGTCGTGCAAGACCACACGAGCGTGGAGACCTGGAGCGAAATCGGCATGGTATTCATGCTGTTTGGCATCGGTTTGGAATTCAGTTTCAAGAAGTTGAAGAAAGTGGGAGGGACGGTAGGCATTACCGCACTCACCGAATTGGTGACGATGTGCGTGGTTGGTTTCTTGCTCGGCAAAACCTTGGGCTGGAGCCAGATGGACAGCATTTTCCTCGGCGCAATGCTCTCGATTTCCTCCACCACGATTATCGCCAAAGCCTTCGACGATATGAAGTTGCACCGCGAGAAGTTCAGCGGCAATGTCATCGGCGAGTTGGTCGTCGAAGACCTTGAAGCCGTTTTGTTGATGGTGATTCTCTCCACTTTGGCAGTGAGCCAGTCGTTCAACGGTATGGAATTGGTTACCAGTATGTTGAAACTGGCGTTTTTCCTTTTGGTATGGTTTTTTGGAGGCATTTTCTTGGTTCCGACGGTGCTGAAATGGTCGCGCAAGTTTATGTCGGAGGAAACGCTGACGGTGTTTGCGGTCGGCTTGTGTTTCCTGATGGTTGTGTTGGCCAATTTGGCCGGCTATTCCTCGGCTTTGGGCGCGTTCATTATGGGTTCCATCTTGGCGGAAACGCTTGAGGCTGAGGCGATTCACAAACTGACCACTCCCATCAAGAACCTGTTTGGAGCCATCTTTTTCGTGTCGGTCGGTATGATGGTCGATCCGCAGATTTTGGTCAATTATTGGTGGCAGATTCTCATTGTGACCTTGGTGTTGCTTATTTTCAAGCCGTTGAGCAACGTCATCGGTCGTTTGATAGCGGGTTTGGGCTTGAAACAAGCCATGCAAGGTGGTTTCTGTTTCAGCCAAATCGGTGAGTTTTCGTTCATAATCGCCACTTTAGGCCTCAATTACGGCGTCATCGACGAGTTCCTTTACCCCATCATCGTTTCGGTGTCCATCATCACCACTTTCATCACGCCTTACGCCATCAAATCAGCTGTGCCGAGTTACCAATGGGTGACGAAGCATTTTCCTGAAGGTTGGCTTAACCACTTGGAAAACAGTGATTCAGGTATCAAGGTGAAGAGCGGAAAGAAGGTCAATATGGGCAGTTTTTTGGCGCGTCAGTTCAAGAACATCGTAATCTATCTGGCCATCATTATCGCTGTGGTTTTCATTGCGTTTTTCGCGAGTTCGTTCATTATGAAATATGTGGGGCAACCGTGGAGCGGGGCCATCAGCACGGCCTTGTCGTTGGTGCTGCTTTCGCCATTCCTTTGGGCGATGGGCTTCAAGCACACTTTGGTGAAAACCACGCATAAGTTGATGGATGCCAACAAGTTCAACAAGACTTTGATTCTCATTGTCTTCATTTTACGCTTCGTGATTGTGGGTGTCATTTCCTACTTTGTCATTCGCCATTTCCTCAACGGATTTTTCTGGCCGCGTTTAGGCGTGGGTTCGCCGTGGTATCAATTGATAAACATCGGTTTTGCACTGGTTTTCACGGTGTTGCTTCGCGTTTTAAGCCCGGCAATGAAATTCTACAAACGCATTGAGGACAGGTTCACCGACAACCTTAACAAGCGCCAGTCGATGCAGGTGTTCACCATTCCCGAAATTCTTCAGGAAAACTGCCATTTGCAGAAGATGACGCTCAGCCCCGACAGCGATTATTCTGGTAAGTTGATCAAGGATACCGATTTTCGGGACAACTACAACGTGAGCGTGGTGAGTGTGGAGCGTGGCAAACAACTTTTCGAGTTGCCGAAGTCTGATTTTCAACTGTTTCCGTATGATAAGATTACTTTTGTGGGACACGAGGACCATTTGCGGCTGCTGTTGTCGAAGGTGGAGGTTTTTGACGAGCAACTGATTCAGGAACACGAAGATAGCGAGGTTGATTTGTACAAGGTGGAGGTGCGTCCCCAAAGTCCATACGTCGGTGTGGCCTTGATGGATTCTGGCTTGGCCGAAAAACTTGATGCTATGGTCATTGCCATCGAGCGCGACGGGCATTTTATCTTGAACCCATCGGCCCGAATCACCTTCCAACCCGCTGATTTGGTGTGGTTTGTGGCACAAAAAGACAAAGCCGAATTCCTGATGAACTACAATCCCGACACAATTCCCAACACCCAACTCTAAACTCTAAACTCTCAACTCTCAACTAAAAATGATAGTCTGTATCGCCGAAAAGCCAAGCGTCGCTCGCGACATTGCCAAAGTGCTGGGAGCCAACACTTCACGCGAGGGCTATATGGAAGGTAACGGCTATCAAGTGACGTGGACTTTCGGCCATCTTTGCACGCTAAAAGAGCCTCACGACTACACCGAGCAATGGAAAGCTTGGGCACTGAGCCGCCTGCCGATGATTCCGCAACGATTTGGCATTAAGTTGATTGCGGACAAAGGTGTGGAGAAACAGTTCAAGACCATCGAATCTTTGTTCCAGAAAGCCGACGAAATCGTGAACTGTGGCGATGCCGGTCAGGAGGGCGAACTCATCCAGCGTTGGGTGATGCAGAAGGCCTCCGTGAAGTGCCCTGTGAAGCGCCTTTGGATTTCCTCCTTGACCGAAGAATCCATCCGCGAAGGCTTCAAGAATTTGAAAGATCAGTCTGATTATCAGTCGCTTTACGAGGCCGGACTCAGCCGTGCCATCGGCGACTGGCTCTTGGGAATGAACGCCACGCGGCTTTACACCTTGAAATACGGCCAAAACCGACAAGTGTTGTCCATCGGACGAGTGCAAACGCCCACTTTGGCGCTGATTGTCAACCGTTATCACGAAATCGTAAACTTCAAGCCGGAGGCCTATTGGGTGCTTTCAACCATCTATCGCGACACGACTTTTACCGCCACCAAAGGCAAATATGGTTCCGTTGAGGATGGCCAAAAGGATTTGCAAAACATTGAGGGAAAAGAGTTTACCGTGACCGACATTTCAACCAAGAAAGGCACAGAAGCCCCGCCGAGGCTTTACGATTTGACATCACTTCAGGTGGAATGTAACAAGAAATACAATCTTTCCGCCGACCAGACTTTGCAGACCATACAGAGCCTTTACGAGAAGAAATACACTACCTATCCGCGTGTGGACACGACCTATCTGAGCGACGACATTTATCCAAAATGCCCCGACATTTTGTCCAAACTCACGAACTACGCCGACTTGACTTCACCTTTGGCAGGCAAGAAACTGCCCAAAAGCAAGAAGGTGTTCGACAACAGCAAAGTCACCGACCACCACGCCATCATCCCGACGGGTGTGGTGCCACAAGGCTTGTCGTTTGCTGAACAGCAAGTCTATGACGAAGTCTGTCGTCATTTCATCGCCGTGTTCTATCCTGATTGTCAATTCGCTACGACAACCGTGCAGGGCAAAGTGGAGGAGGTGGAGTTCAAGACTTCAGGCAAGCAGATTTTGGTTCTTGGCTGGCGCGAGGTCATCAAACCGGCGAAGCAAGAAGAGGAGAAGAAAGAAGGGCAGGAGGACGAGGAGAAGACTTTGCCCATCTTCACTAAAGGCGAGCACGGACCGCATCAGCCGCAATTGGCCGAAAAATGGACTTCACCACCAAAGCCATACACTGAAGCCACCTTGCTCCGCGCAATGGAAACCGCAGGCAAACTCGTTGACGATGAATCCCTCCGCGAGGTGATGAAAGAAAACGGCATCGGGCGACCATCCACGCGAGCAGCCATCATCGAGACATTGTTCAAGCGCAACTATATCAAGAAGATACGCAAAAGCCTCGAACCTACACCCACAGGCATCGAACTCATCAGCCTTATCCGTGAAGACCTCCTGAAAAGTGCCGAACTGACAGGCATTTGGGAAAAGAAACTCCGTGAAATAGAACAACATAAATACGAAGCCCGACAGTTTTTGGACGAACTGAAACAAATGGTCACCGAAATTGTCACGACCGTGATGATGGACAATAGCAACCGCCGTGTGGCTGCCGTTGCTGCGGAAGAAAAACCCAAGAAAACCACACCAAAAAAGGCCTCAAAACCCAAGAAAACAGAAACCGTTCCAGCGAATCCCGATGCCATCATCGGGCAACCTTGTCCGCTATGTGGCAAAGGGCATATTATTAAAGGTAAGACCGCATACGGTTGCTCTGAGTGGCGGAATGGATGTGGGTGGCGGAAGGTGTTTGAATGAAATAGTTTAGGAATTGATAGGTTGGGGAGGGTTGTCGCATTGTAGCAGCCATAGGATAAGTGCCAAATTCGTGGTTCATTTATGGCCATTCGTGTACGCAAAACAAATCCGTTTGCAAGTTTAAGGTTTTTTTGCGTAAATTTGTCGCCATAAAACTACCATCGTCATGCAAGCAAGAAAATATCCCATTGGCATACAGACTTTTTCGGAAATTAGGAAAGACGGATACATTTACATTGACAAAACAGATCTCGTGTGGAACTTGGCGCACGAGGCCAAATACATCTTCCTCAGCCGCCCGCGCAGGTTTGGCAAGAGCCTACTAACCACCACCTTGGATTCATATTTCCAAGGTCGTAAAGACCTGTTCGAGGGCCTGAAAATCATGGAATTGGAGAAGAATTGGGAAAGTTACCCTGTCATTCACTTGGATTTGAGTACGGCAAAACGACAGCCTTCGGCAGATGAATTGTGGGCAACCTTGATGTGGCTGATGAATCCATTGTGTAATGTTTATGGTCGTGATGCGCTGGAAACCTCGCCTGGCAAAATGCTAAATGGATTGATTCACAGGGCCTACGAGCAAACAGGCAAGCAAGTGGCTGTCATCATTGACGAATATGACGCGCCGTTGCTTGATGTGCTTCATGAATCGGAACAACTTGACCAGTTCCGTAATGTGATGCAGGAGTTTTATGTCCAGTTGAAGGCCAATGAGGCGATGGTGAAGTTCTGCTTCATCACGGGCATCACCAAGTTCAGCCAGTTGAGCATTTTCTCTACCATCAACAACCTGATGAACGTTTCGATGGATCCGCGTTATACGGCAATCTGCGGCATTACGGAGGAGGAGTTTGAGAGAGATATGGCCCCTGACCTCGCCATGCTTGCCGAGGAATATGGATGCACCTTTGAGGAAATGCACGCCAAATTGAAACAACAGTATGACGGCTATCGGTTTTCCGAAGCCCCGCAAGAGATATACAACCCGTTCAGTCTGATGAAGGCCTTCGGGCATAGGAAATTGGGCAATTACTGGTTCGAGAGCGGCACTCCGACCTTCCTCATACACCAGATGCAGCATTTCAGGACTGACATCATGGGGATGGATCGCATTGAGGCTTCTGCCTCTTCCTTTGACCGTCCTACTGAAGCGATGGAAAACGCCCTGCCGCTGCTTTACCAAAGCGGCTATGTTACCATCAAGGACTATGACCGCGAAACCGAATCCTACATCTTGTCGATTCCCAACAAGGAGGTTCGGGTTGGACTTATCGACGGCCTTATCCCAGCTTATATAGGCTTGGACGGCAGTTCGGTCAAGGATGGCTTTGCATTGAAGTTTTATCGTGCGCTACGTAGACACGACATGGCGGCCGCATTGGACGAGATGAAGGCTTTCCTTGCAGGTGTTCCATACGTTGAGGGTTTCAAAAAGAAACTGGAGGATGCCGCGTTCTCAGAGGGCTTCTACGAATACACTTTTTGGTTGATATTCAACATGCTGAATGTGTATGCCCAAACCCAGGTAAAATGTCACGGCGGACGCATTGACTTCGTGGTGCAGATGCCTGACGCCACATACGTCTTCGAGTTGAAGGTGAATGGCACTGCCCAGGAAGCCATAGACCAAATCAATAGCAAAGGTTAC
Source organism: uncultured Bacteroidales bacterium (assembly GCA_947166105.1). Lineage (GTDB taxonomy): Bacteria > Bacteroidota > Bacteroidia > Bacteroidales > F082 > Limimorpha. Next base: position 25,424 of record CAMVCZ010000010.1, on the reverse strand, counting down.
GCACTACCCTATCGGTCAGAAGGCAAAAAAGTAGTGAAAGTGGGTGTTCAGTTTGACCGTGACACGATGACCGTTGGGGAATACATCATCGCTTAGGCACTCAACGCTCACTCAATCTCCAGCGTCTTCCTACAAATTTCAATCTCTTCGGGGTCGCCGGTGTATTTGCCGTGGTCGTCGCTGAGTTTGACCACCTTTTTCCAATTGCGTTTCTCGGTGATTTTGGCTGCCGTCAGTTTCACGACGATGTTCATCGGTTTCACATTGTCGATGTCGCAGGTGAGGTGGGTGCCGATACCGTAGGAGTCTTGCATCCGCCCGTTCACGGCCTCGTGGATGGCGATGGCTTCGCTGACATTCAGGCCGTTACTGAAAATGATGGACTTTTGCGCTGGGTCGATGCCGAGTTCCTTGTATTTGGCGATGATTTCTTCCAAAGCCTCAATGTTGTCGCCGCTATCGACGCGCAGGCCGTCAAACAATTTGGCGTGTAATGTGGTGAAATTCTGGAAGAAAGCCTTGCGCGTGTAGGTGTCGTAGAGGAATACGCCGAGGCTACCAGCATACACCTCCTGCCAATAGTCCATGGCGAGGTAGTTGGCTTCGTTGTAGCCGTAAAGCGAGCAGGTCTCAATGAACTGATGGCTCATCGTTCCAATGGGCGTGAGGTCGTATTTCATGGCCAACAGCACATTACTCGTTCCCACGAAACAAGTTTTGGTAAACTGTTTTTGCGCCTCGATAAACGATTGTATCACCCTGTCTTGATGCTCAAAGGAGAAACGGCGGCGCGTACCGAAGTCGCTGAACTTCACGCCATTGCCGATGAGGCGGATGCCCTTGTCGTAGGATTTCTTGTATTCCTTTTCGGCATCGTAATGCTCAAATTCGCCTTTCAGTTCGTGCATCAGTTCTGAAACGGTGGCCAAGATAGGCATTTCCCAAAAAACGGTGCGCCATAGTAAGCCCGTGACGGTGATATGCAAGTGACCCTCAGCGTCTTGGCTCACTTCGACCTCGTTGGGGCGCATGTGGAAGCCCCTCAAGAAAGTGAAGAACCACAGCGGGAAATAATAGCATTTCCGTTTCATGAAATGCACTTCCTCGTCAGTGATTTTGAGGTTGGCGTAACTGTCGAACTGCTCCCGAAGCAACTCGGCAAAGCCCTTGGGATAGACCGTGTTGTTGCGGTCGACGAAGGTGTATTGACCAATGGCGCGTGGGAACTTTTGCAGGTAGGCATAGCACACACTGAAGGTGTATAGGTCGTTGTCTAACAGGCTGTTGATGATTTGTCTCATGGCTTATAGTTTGCTGATGATACTCCTAATTTTATCTGATATATACTTTACCGAATTGGTGGTGTTTTCAAGCACTTGCACGAGGTCTTTCCGCTTGATGATTTCGGGAAGGCTGTAATTTTGTTGGAACAATTTGTTGATGTAACTGCCGTAAAGCACATCGTTTTCGTTTTCCAACGACTTGATTTCGTGGCACAAACGGACGATTTCCTTGCCTTTGGCAGTAGTCATTTCGGGCAGGTCGGCGATGATGTTGCTGAGGTTTTCGGCGGCAAACATGATGTTGTCGGCCATCGTGGTAAGGTCTTCGTCAACGTCGGTGAAGCGGCGCGTGAGGATGATGTTGGCCGTGTCGTCGATATGGTCGAGGAAGGTATCCATCATCTCGGCGAGTTCGTGAACGTCTTCACGCTCAAAAGGTGTCAAAACAGTGGCGAAAAGCTGGCTGTAGAAGTCGCGAAGCACTTGGTCGCCCTCGGTCTCGCAGGTCTTGATGTCCTTTTTCAAGGCCTCAAGTTGCTGCAAGTCAGTCTCCGTGAGCATCTTACGCAAAAGTCTTGAAGCTTTGTCGATGTATTCCGCCTGTTTTTGGTAGAGCGGGAAGAACTTGGTTTCCTTGGGGACAAAAAACTGAAAGAAACTGTTGAGGCTCATGGCGTTACTTGACTAAGAGGTTAAACAACAGGTTCAGGATGCCGCTGATGACGAGAGGCACTGGAATGGTCAAAATCCACGAAAGGACAATGCGCTTGGCCGTGACCCATTTCACGGATTTCACACCGTCGGTGAGGCCTACGCCAATGACGCCGCCCGTGATAGTATGTGTCGTACTGACAGGAATACCCATGAACGAAGTGGCAATCAATGTGGTAGCACCGGCAAATTCGGCGGAGAAACCGCGTATGGGTGTGATTTTCGCCAAACCGCCACCCATCGTTTTGATGACGTTCTTGCCGCCAATCAGGATGCCCAACGACATGATGATATAGCAAACAACAGCCAGAATGTCAGGAATATGGAAGCCTTGACTGCTGTCGTAGAAATTGCCGATGAAACTTTGCATCTCAGGACTGACACCTTGCGTGGTGAACACGCTGGCCATCAACACGGCGATGATACCCATAGTTTTGGGCGCATCGTTAGAGCCGTGGCCGATGCAGAAGGCAGCTGTCGAGAAATGCTGCATCACCTTGAAAATCTTGTCGACCCTTTTGCGTGAACTGTTCTTGAAAATCCTCAGCAAAAGACATTCGAGGAAGAAACCCAAAAACAGACCGATAAGTGGTGATAAAACAATGAAAGCCAATGTGATAATGATTGGCTGCATGTGCAGTACGCCACTCCCATTGACGAACCATGCCGCCCCGATGATGCCCCCGATTAGGGCGTGCGAGGTGGAGATGGGCATACCGCTTTTGGTGCAAACGGCCACCCAAATGGCCGCCCCAACGAGAGCAGATAATATAAGGTAGGGGTCGATGACGTTTTGGTCGGCGAAGTTGGCCATGGTGTTGCCCACCGCGAATTGCTGATGCAGCACTAATCGGATGAGGAAGAAGGCGGCGAACTCCCAAAACGAGGCCCAAATGATGGCCTGAATCGGGGTCATTACCTTGGTGGCGATGATGGTCGAGATGGAGTTGGCCGCGTCATTCATGCCGTTCAGGAAGGTGAAGACGAAGGCAAGGATGATGGAAAAGATGATGGCTATGGTCAGGAGGTTCATCACGATTCTTTTATGATAATACTTTTAACGGTGCTGGTCACCTCTTTGGCGCGGTCGGTGGTGTCTTCCACAGCTTGGGCTATCTCCTTGTATTTCAGCAGTTCAATCTCATCGTGTTCGTTGCTGAAAAGGTAGGAGATGTAGTCGCCGTAGATGTCGTCGACGGCATGTTCGATGAGGGTGACTTTCTGGCATAAGTCGCTGATTTGCTGATGGTTCTTTCCAAGATCGTCCAAAAGACCAAAGATTTGCATCATTAGGCTGGCGTCCTCATGGATGTTGTCGATGATCTCCTTGATTTGCTTGTCGATTTTCTTGGGGTTGTACATCAGGATGGTCTTGGCCGAATGGTTGATGAAGTCGAGGAACTTATCCAAGTCCATGGCCAAGGCGTTCATGTCCTCGCGGTCGAAGGGCGTGACGAAAGCCTCGTTCAGTTCGATGTAGAACTCGCGCAGCAGTTCGTCGCCGGTGGTTTCCTGTTTCTTGATCATTCGGGTGAGCAGTTTGCGCTCCTCGGGGTCGTCGCTCTTGACGAGTTCCTTGAGGTATTTGGCTGCAATTTGCGCAGTCTCAGCCTGTTTTGCGTATGTGGGGAAGAAATGCTTCTCGCGGCTGCTTCCTCTGGTGAAAAGGTTGTTCAGTGCCATTATCGAGATGGGTTTGAAATCGTTAAATTTAACGAAATTAATTTGGGGGCAAAAGTAGGGAAAAAATGGAACGGATGAAAGAAAAAGAGAATTAATGTGTCTATTCGGCTTACACCAAGAAAAACAACGCCACTCCAACCATCGTAATCAATGTTCCAATCACCTCTTTCACGGATATTTTTTGCTTGTGGATGATGGCGTATGGCACAATGATGAGGACGGGCGTGAGAGCCATCAGGGTGGAGGCGATGCCCGCCTTGGCGTATTGCACGGCCATCAGCGAGAGCGACACGCCGAGGAATGGGCCGAAAAAGGTGGTCAGCGTGGCGAAAAGCATCCCTTTCTTGTCGCGGACGGCCTTGCCGACCTGCGGCAACGATTTGGCCAAGGCCAAGATGAGGAAAAAGCCCACAAATCCTGCCACGGCACGGATGTAAGTGCCTGCAAAAGGCATCATTTTGGCGATGGATTGAGGGGCGTCGGAAGGGATGGCTTGCTCGTAATGCTCCAGACCTATCTTGCTGAGAACCAAGCCAACACCTTGACCAACTCCAGCCCCTATTCCGAACAAAACGCCTTTCAAAGGCAGTTTTAAAGTGAGTTTGTGCTGCTCGCCGCCTCGGGCCAAAATGGAAACGGCAATACCCGTCAGGGTAACGAGCATGGCCAACCATGAACGCCACGACATTGACTCGCCCAACATCAACCATCCGGCAATACCAGCCATCGGTGGTGCCAAGGTCATAAACAACTGGCCATAGCGCGAGCCGAAAACGATGTAGGAATTGAACAGACACCAGTCGCCGAAGACATAACCCACCAAGCCCGAAAGTGCCAACCAAAACCATGCTTGGCCGTTGGCATACAAGGGATAAGGTGCCCCCGTGACCACCCAAAGCATGACCGAAAGGAAAGCCCACGAAAGTACCATGCGAATGAGGTTGAGCGGCAATGAGCCCAACCGATGGCTGGCCACGTCAGCAAACAGGGCTGTGGCCGTCCACGAAAAGGCTACGATAAGGGCGATGATTTCGCCGAAATAAGTGGTGGTCATGGATTATCCGATGTTGAACAGGTTGCTTTATGTTCCCCACAATACGTGGGTGCAAAAGTAGAGAATAATAGGATAGGAATCGTGTTTTTTTCCTGAAAAGGGAAAGTGATCGTGAATATGGTAGTCTAAGAAGATGTCAAAAGACTTGGTTTAACTGTTGTTCCCTCATAAAATTGTAATTTTTTGAAAATATTCCCTCATAAAATTGTAATATTTTTATGATATTCCCTCATAAAATTGTAATTTTGCAGCGAAATTGAAATGTAAACATCATGGAAAGAGCGATTTATGCATGATGCAATTTGAGGAGGCTCTGCAATGGCTTCTTGATGCGGGGTTGCTTATCCGCGTGAACCGCTGCAATGTGCCACGCCAACCTTTGAAGTTCTATGCTGCCACGTCGGCCTTCAAGATTTATCTTTTGGATTGCGGACTTTTGGCCACGCTTTGCGAAACAGAACCAGCCGATATTCTGTTGGGCAGCAAGGCTTTCGTCGAGTTCAAGGGGGCTTTTGCCGAGAATTTTGTATTGCAGCAATTGACCGCCAAAATGAGCCATTCCGTTTATTATTACAGTAAGGACAACTCTACGCAAGAGGTTGATTTTCTTGTTCAAACATCAGAACGGGTTGTTCCCGTTGAGGTGAAAGCGGAAGAAAACGTCAAATCAAAATCGCTTTCCACTTTCATCAATGAGGAATTCAAGGAGTTGAACCTGAAAGGTTTGCGGTTCAGCATGAAACCTTACATCGACCAAGGTTGGATGGAGAATGTTCCGCTTTATGCGGCTGAGGCGTATTTTGGGTAAAGACCGTCTCTATCTAGCCGCCACCCCGCACAAATGGAATAAAACCCGTGCTCCAACGTTGCCATCCCAATCGCCGCCATTAGGAGAGGGGGAGACCTCGCAGAGGTCGAAGCCAATGATGGTTTTGCCAGCCTCGCGGATGCGGTTGAGCAGGTACATCAGTTCCTCGTATTCCAAGCCGCCCGGCACTGGTGTGCCCGTGTTGGGACAAAGTTTCGGGTCTAAAGCATCAATGTCGATGGAGAGATAGACTTTTTCGGGCAAGGCCGCAATCATCTCATCCACAATGTTTTTCCATGTTTCGCCTTCATACATGCGGCGGCGGCAATCGCGGTCAAAGAAGATTTTTATGCGCTCGGGTTGGCTCTCGGCCAAGGCTTTTTCCTGATGGCAGTAGTCGCGGATTCCGAATTGCACCAGTTTCTTCACATTGCTGAATTTCAATGTGTTGTAAAAGATGGAAGCATGTGAGTATTTGAAGCCCTCGAAAGCCTCGCGCAGGTCGCAGTGGGCATCAGCGTGGAGGATGCCGTATTCCTCACCTATATTATTAAGGTATTGGTGATAGGCCAAAGGGCAACTGTGGTCGCCGCCCAAAAGCCCCACAACCTTGCCTTGTTTTTTCCAATAGGCGATGCGCTCGCGCAACCAGTCGTTTTTCTTCTCCGTGGCAGCTTCGATACGGGCGTAAAGTTCATCGTATTTCTCTGGTTCTTCGTCGATTGTGCCTTCATACAATGCGTTGATGATGTCCTCGCTCAGCGGAGCCATCTCATCGTGCAGTTCGCGGAGTTCCTTCGGAAATTCGTCCATCCAAATGCCTTTCTGCCATAGGTCGGGATAGTCGTGGTGGCAAAGGTCGACTTGCAAAGAAGCCTCCATGATGGTGGCTGGCCCGTCTACGGTGCCTCGGTTGTAGCTGGTTGTGAGTTCCCATTCCACGGGTATGATGATGATTTGCGCTTCCTCGGCGGAACAAGGCAGCCCGTAAATGCCTGAATCGGCGACGGCTGCGGCGTTGGGGTCAAAGTTGTTTTCCATTGTTGATAATTTTGGCGGACAAAATTAAACAAAAAACGAATTAATCATTACTTTTGCGGCCAAATTTGAATCAGATGGATCTCTTTTCCTGTCTTTCGCCCTTCGTTTTTTGCAGTTTTGCCTCTGGCAGCAGCGGCAATTGCTATTATGTGGGCAAGCAGGACGAGGGCGTTTTGGTGGATGTGGGCATCAGTGCAAAACAAATCTTGAATTTGTTGGCCGAGAACGACATACCGCTCAGCCAAATCAAGGCCATACTGATTACTCACGACCACATCGACCATGTGTTGGGGCTTGAAAACTTGACAAAACTGTCGTCCATCCCGATTTACGCGCACTCGGATTGCTTGCAAGGCATTGCGGAGGGCAAGTCGACGAAGAAAGTCGACCCGCAATTGTTCCGCGAAGTGGAGCCTTTGCAGCCTTTCGAGGTTTGCGGCATCACCATAGAGGCATTCCCCGTCATGCACGATGGCCGAGGTGCTGTAGGCTATCATTTTGACTACGAAGGCCGTACATTGACCATCGCTACTGATATTGGAATGCTTGACAAGGTGGTGAAGGAACAGATTCGCCGTGCCGACAACCTTGTCATTGAGGCGAACTACGATGTGGAAATGTTGGAAAAAGGCCCTTATCCTTACATCCTGAAACAGCGCATTTCGAGTCCATTCGGGCATTTGAGCAATGAGGAATCGGCTCGTTTCGTGGCCGAAATCTACCATGCGGGGATGAAAAACATCATGCTTTGCCACCTCAGTGAGAACAACAACACGCCTGAGCGCGCCATGCAGTGCCTCTATCAGCAATTCCAGAAAAAGCGCGTCCGGCTCGACGCAAACACCTCGATTTTCCCCTTGCCGCGCCACAAATGCACGGGATTTGTGTATCTGTAGAATCCCCACATTTCCACAATTTGGGCAACCATTTTGTGTTTTCCACAGTTTTCTACAGTTGGTAGTAGTTGTGGAAATGATTTCAAAATATTGATAAACAATTAGTTGAATATTTCTTTTCGTTGTGGCACGCATTGTGCTAAATAAATAAGGTGATTCAAAAACTGGATATGATGCAACACAAAATGACATTGGTTTCATTGCTTCTCGTGGTCTTGATGGCCGCGTCGTGCAATGTGGAACGTTCCGAAAAGTACCAAACCCTGTTGGCCGAGCGCGATTCGCTTTACACCGAGGCCGTTGCCGCCAAAGGTGGTTTCGACAATGCGCTGAATACCATCAACGAGATTGAGAATGCGCTTGAGGCCATCCGCGCCCAAGAAAACATCATTATGATGGAGAACCAAGAGGGCAACACCAACAAAGCCGTTTCGGAAATCAATGCCATCCAGCAGACTTTGCAGGAAAACCGCAAGAAGATTGAGAAATTGGAGAAACAGTTGGCAGAGCAAGGCTCGAAGTCGAAGGCTTTGAACCAGACCGTGAGCCGACTGAAAAAGCAACTGGAGGAGAAAGATACCTACATCAACAACCTGAAGGACGAGTTGCAGCAAAGCCGCCAGCAGATTGCCGACCTGAACGAACAGGTTTCGGACCTGAACGAGAACATCAACGAACTCAGCAGCAATCTTGATGTGATGACGGTTCAGAACGCGGCGCAACAGGCCACCATCGAAAACCAAGATGCCATGCTGAACACGGTGTGGATTTGCATCGCCACGCAGCAGGTGCTTGTGGAAAAAGGCGTCCTCAGCAAGGGCGGTCTGTTCCAACCCACCGAAATCTCCAAGCAGGGCTTTGACAAGAGCCAGTTCATGCAAGGCAACAAGCGCGACTTGGACATCATCCCCCTGCACACCAAAAAGGCCAAAATCATGACCAACCACCCGGAAAGCAGTTACGAAATCACTGAGGGAGAGGAAGGTTCGCTGACCATCCAAATCCATGACAAGGACGCTTTCTGGAGTATGTCGAATTATTTGGTAGTTTCCATCAAATAAAATCCGGTAAACCGGAACTGCTCGTTTTCAATTTTTTTAAAAACGCCTCACATTTCCCCAATGTGGGGCTTTTTTTGTGTGTAATTTTGTGGAATCTACAAAAAATTGTTACTTTTGCACCCATGAAATGTAGAATTCTTGTTGTGGAAGACGATGCCTCCTTCGGCCTGATGATTCAGACTTGGCTGAAGAAGAACGGCTATGAGGCGGTGCTTGCGTCGCGCTATGAACAGGCTAAAATCGAGATTTCAAGCGGTGATTTTGGCTTGATTCTCACCGATTTGCGCTTGCCCGATGGCGACGGCATCATCCTGATGACTTGGGTGCGCGAAAAACTGAAAAGCAAGGTACCCATCATCGTGATGACGGGCTATGCCGAGGTTCAAACTGCTGTTTCGGCCATGAAACTCGGTGCCTTCGACTACCTCAAGAAACCCATCAACCCGAGCGTTTTGGAGGAGAAAATCGCGGCGGCGTTGGCTTCCACCGACGAAGAGGCAGCCGAAACCTTCATTCCGGGCAACAGACAGTGGGTGAGGGGCAGCAGCCCTTCCATGATTCGGCTTTATAAGCATGTGGAACTGGTTGCCCCGACCAAATTCTCCGTACTCATCCTCGGCGAGAGCGGCACGGGCAAGGAATATATCGCCCGCATGATTCACGAGATGAGCTTATATAAAGACGGGCCTTTCATCCCCGTGGATTGTGGAAGCCTCTCCAAGGAGTTGGCTCCCAGTGAGTTGTTTGGCCATCTGAAAGGCTCATTCACCTCAGCCATCGCCGACAAGAAAGGCGTTTTTGAGCAGGCCAAAGGCGGCACGGTGTTCCTTGACGAGGTGGGCAATTTGCCCTACGAGGTGCAGATGCAACTGCTCCGCGCCTTGCAGGAGCAAAAGGTGAGGCCCGTAGGCTCGGCCACTGACATCCATGTTGACGTGCGCATCCTTGCCGCCACCAATGAGAACTTGGAAAAGGCCATAGAAGAAGGCCGTTTCCGTCAGGATTTGTTCCATAGAATCAATGAGTTTGCCATTGAGGTGCCGCCTTTACGTGACCGTTTGGAAGACTTCGACGAACTGACGGCGTTTTTCATCCGTCAGGCCAATGAGGAGTTGGGCAAGAACGTGAAAGGCATTTCGGACGATGCCTTGCAACGCATGAAGGAGCAACGCTGGAACGGCAACCTGCGCGAGTTGCGCAATGTAGTGCGCCGTTGCGTGCTGTTTGCCGAGGGCGAAAACATCGAATTGGACGACCTGCCGGTGTTCAGTGCGCCCAACAAAAAGACCGTCATTGCCGCCGATGAAGACGATTGGGCCTTGCGTCCCGAGCACGAGAAAGAACAAATCGAGGCCGCGCTTCAGAAGGCGCGTGGAAATAAGACCGTGGCCGCCAAACTTTTGCAAATCGACAGGAAGACCTTGTATAACAAGATGCATTTGTATGGGATAGAACTTTAATCTTATTCGATCCCATACTTCTCCGCCAGCAAATCCAGCAATTCATCAACTTGCGACATGAATTGGGTTGCGTCGTCTTTCCAGTTGGGGTAGTCGGCTTCAGTTTCGGGTTTGCCGCGCAGGGCGTTCATGCGGGCGAGGAAGGTGGTGTCGCGCTCCAATTGCTTGAACATGGGCAGCATCTTGTGGCAAAGCCCTTGCATTTCAACGAAATCCGACTGCTCAATTAAAGTGTTCATTTTAACCAAATCGTCGGCAGTGGACTGCACAAAGACGGCCAAAATATCGGTCATGGCTTCCTTGTCGTTGCCCATCATTTCACTGAAGGCGGGAAAATCGGGGAAGGCGGTTTCGGCCTCCATTTCACTTGAAGCGACACTTCCGAATAGGTTCTCCAACTGCTTGAGGTTGAAGGGTTTCTGCAAGAATCCATCGAAGCCCTCGGCTTTGGCTTTTTCGATGGTGTATTCGATGCGGCCGGTCATAAGAATGACGGGCTTTTTGGGGTCGGCTTCCTTGAAGAAATACAGTACATCGTTGCCCGTAACGGCTCCCATCTCCCTGTCAGTCAGGATGTAATCGTATTCCTGCACCTGATGCAGGGCGTTTTCCACATCGTTCATTGAGCGGCAGGGAATGGCTTGGTGGCCGAGGCGGTGCAGCATGGTATCTATGACGGACAAAAGCGTGTTGTCGTCATCGATAACTAAGATGTTGAGGCTCTTTTTGTTGTCCTCAATTACCTCATTCGTTTCTTCAACTCTTTGCTCAACCGACTCCACTGGAATCCTGACCTCGAAATGCGTGCCTTTGCCCACCTCGGAATCGATGTGGATTTCGCCGCCGAGCAGGTCGACGAGACCCTTGACGACCGACATGCCATAGCCACTGCCCTCGGCGAATTGGTTGTAGGTCTCGATGCGCACAAAAGGCTTGAACACTTCCTCCAACTTGTCTTCGGGGATGCCCACGCCCGTGTCGGTGATGTCGAAAACGAGCAGGTTGCGCCCCATCCGCGCCTTGAAGGTGACGCTGCCCTCCAAGGTGTATTTGATGCCGTTGGAGATGATGTTAGTCAGTATCTGTTTGATTTTCAGTTGGTCGGAGCAGACAAAAGTGTTGGGTTCGATGCTGTTTTCCAACTGGAATTGCAGGTTCTTGTGTCGGGCGATGGACTCGAACATCTCGGCGGTTTCGTCACAAAGTTGGTGGATGTTGAAGTTCTCTTTGTTGACTTGCAGTTTGCCCTGTTCGAGGCTCGAAAACTCCAAAAGGTTGGTCAAAAGGTTGAGGATGTGGCCGGCGGATTGCTGTATCGAGTTGATTTCCTTCTCGTTGCCGGTCTTGTCCAAGAGTTCCACATAGCCCATGATGGAACTGAGCGGCGTCTTGATGTCGTGTGACACGGAGAGCAGCAGTTTGTGGCGGCTTTCCATGATTTCCTCGGTCTTTTTCTTGGCTTCCTCGGCGGCGCGGCGGGCGCGATAGCCTTTGTTTACATCACTGATAATCAGTATGATGAAGATGATGATGAGCAGCAATGTTGCTGCACCGATGAGGATGGAGGTGCGTGTGTTTTCGTCGATGATTTCCTCGCTTTTCTCGATTTCAACGATGGTGGAGTCGAGGATTTCTTGGTTGAGGCGTATCAATAAGGTGGAAATCTGCTCTGATAGTTGGTTGTCGGCCTTCACCAGTTCCTGCGTCTTTTTTTCGTAATCCTTGATTTTATTCCAGTATTCGGCCTTGGCGCGGTTGGAAAGCACACGCAGGTCGGCCAAAATGTTGATGGTGTCGGGGTGCTGGCGTTGGATGTGGAGCGTGTCGGTGCGCTCGATGGAGATGTACACGAGGCTGTCTTCGGCGGATTCAGACGGGTTGAACACCTTGCCGACCCTTTGCCAGAAGCCCGGCTTGTCAGGCTTGCGCGGCACATGGATGATGGTGTCTTTAGAAACGGTGGTCACCACGATTTCGTCCTCGGTTTTTGGGGGTCTGTAGTCGTCGATGGTGCGGTCGAATTCGGCCAAAGGGTTGAAGTCGTGGAACTGCTTCGACAGTTCGTTGCTGATGCGGCCCTTGCTTTTGATGAGACTTTCTATCTTGCTCACCATCAGTTTGTTGTCATCGCTGATTTCAAACGACATCAGCGAGTCGGTTTGCGCGGTGATGGCGTCTCGGTAGGCGTTGAACTCGCGCTTGTATTTGGGTTGTTCGGTGAAGGCGAAGAGGTTGGCGGCGTTTTGGGCGGCGTGTACGTTTTTGGTGAATTCGTTCACCCAATTGAGCGCGTCGTGCTGCGAGTTGATGTTGGAGCGTTGGTTTTCGATGCTGTTGCGGAGGTTGGAGATGTAGTAGAACAAGGCTGCGCAAAGGGCCATGACGAACAAGTAGGTGATGACCACCTTCCAACTGGTGCGGCTCCCGCTTGGGTAATCGTTTCGGCTTTTCTTCGGCATGATGGCGCAAAGATAGCACTTTTTCCGAAACCGTTTTTCCCTTGTTTTTAAAGATTTTCCTATTTATGCAAGCATGAAACGACACCATATAATAAATAGGTATGGTTTTGCTGGTGACTGTTGCCAAAACGAAAATTTTCTTGTATGAAAAACAAAAAACTTGTATTTTTGCCCCATGTTTAATTTCAAAATAACACGAACCATGAAAAAGACATTATCACTCATCATCGCCTTGGCTCTCCTCATGGGAGCCAAGGCTTTCGCGCAAGAGCCTGAATGGGAATGGAGAGGCCTGACAACGAACGACGAGTTTTATGAAATCAACACGCCTTACGAGACATCGGACGGAAGGATTTTGGTGACAGGCAGAACCGGCTATCTTGAAGATTGTTATAGTTTCAATAGATGGTATAAACCCACACCCACATTGATGTCGCTTTCTTCCGACGGGGAGGAACTGTTCCAAAGGCAATACCACAAGGACGGCTATTTCACTTACGTGCCATACGTGCTCGAAAACAGTTCGGGCGAGGTGTTCCTTTTCATCACCTACAGCCCCCACCATGACACTTGCTCCCCAAACTACTTCAGGAACTTCGACCCCCCGACCGACCATTGCATTTTCGGCCTGTACAAGCTCAACGACGACCTCTCGATAGCCGAAAGCCACGAGTTGGAAATTCCCATCGACACTTTTGAATGGAGAAGCAATACTAACCATTACATGCACTACAATTGTGGGCAACTCCTGCCTATTAGCGCCTTCGTTGATGACGATGGAAACATCGTGGGCGCGTATGTCAGGACTGTCAGCTATGATCCTTACAAGCCTCGTGGCTACGACTCGACCGTGTTCTTCAGGATGGATTTTGAGGGAAACATACTCAACCACAAGAGCTATTGTGGAAATCGTAGTTCGGGTGCGATGCAACGGCATCTTCAAAGCCATATCGTCAAGGCAGACAGCCTTTACCTGTTTTACGGTTACAAGTACGACATCGTCGGCGATGAAAGCAACCTCGCCTATTTGGATCACGATTTCAATCTGGTGCGTACCCGAAATTTCCGACATCCGTCCTCTGTTCATCCTGCGACTAATTTCTATTTCCAGTCCATGAGTGTCGTACGCAGCCCGCATGGGACAACCTATCTGACCTGTGCCTTGGATTCAAATGACGACAATTGGTATCACGCCATTTTGTATGAATATAACGATGACGTCAATGGAAGCGGAAACTACACGCCCATTGTCAGGTATGCTGATCGGAAGTCGGAGGGGCATTGTTTGGATTGGCCTGTCGATTGGTCGGGTGTCCAAGTGTTGGGCGACAGCACGATTTATTATGCCTATACATTGCACCAAGACTGGTTTCAAAGAGGAGACTCGTGGATCGTGATAGAACACCTGACGCCGGAGTTCAACACCATTTCCACGGTGTTTTTCGGTGAGGAGAACGACAGGAAAAGTTATTGGGCCTACGGCATCACGGCCACGGAAGACGGCGGAGTGGTGTTGGTTTCGTGGGAGTTGGACCTTCTCAACGATGTGAAGATGAATGTGGTGAGGAAGTATCCGGCTAACGCCCTCGTCGGCATAGACGAAGCCCATGCGAGCGGCCTGAAAGTGGCCATAGCCTATCCCAACCCCGGTAAAGAAACGCTGAACATCAGGACGGGGTTGAAGGATGCGCGGGTGGAGGTGTATGATATGAGCGGGAGGATGGTTTATGGGCAAGAGATAACGGAGGATGTCACTTCGATAGATGCAGAAGGATGGCCTGCGGGGGTGTATGTTTGGAGGGTGATGGCAAATGGCAGGGAAGCCGAATCAGGCAAATGGATAAAGGAGCAGCCGCAAACGAAATAGCGGCTGCCATTTTGTTTTGAGAAATAGCAGAACAACAATTGAAAACAAAATTTGTTTATCTTTGCAGTCGGAAACCAACTGGATAACTATGGCTGCAAACGACCTTCTGAACCAAATCCAACGGCTGGGTAGGGAAATCATTCCCGCCGATGGCCACTTGTATCTCTATGGGTCGCGTGCCCGTGGCAATTACAAGCCTGATTCCGATTGGGATTTGCTGATTCTGCTGGACAAGGACAAGGAAGAGTATTCCGATTTCGACAACTATTCCTACCCGTTTATCGCCTTGGGGTATGATTATGGCGTGCCGGTTTCCGCCCATCTTTACACTGTGAGCCAATGGGAAGCCATGTCGTTTTCCCCGTTTTATCACAATGTTGAACACGATAAAATTGTACTGATATGAGCCTCAACGACGAAGAAAGAAAAATCATGGTGGAGTTTGAAATTGAGAAAGCCCACCGTCTGATTGACCAGTTTCCGATACTTGAAAACGCCAAACTTTGGGATACTTTGGCCAATAGAGTTTATTATGCTGTTTTTCATGCTGTTACGGCTCTATTGATTAAGAACGGACTTCACGCGGAATCGCATCAGGGCGTTTCTGTGCTTTTCAGCAAGCATTTTGTCAAGGAAGGCTTGATTGATGCCGAATACGGGAGGTTTTTTGCACGTTTGGAAACTATGCGCGAGAAAAGCGATTACACTTGTCTTTTCGAGACGACAGAGGAAGAGGTTTTGCCCATGATTCCCAAAGCGAAAGAATTGATTTCGATAATTGAGAGAATAATCTATTGAAATGATGAACAAGAAAAAGTTGTTATTACTGCTCGCTTTGGTGGCCGTGGTGTTGTATCTCGTCCTTCGCTACCAACCTGAAAACCCAACTGAACACGCTGGCAATCAGGACGCTGCGTGCAATACCGAAATCGTCATCTTGTCGGTCAACGACATGCACGCCAACATCGACCTGTTTCCCAAATTTGCCGCGATGGTCGACAGTTTGAGGGCCATCTACCCTGATTTGCTGCTGTTTTCGGCAGGCGACAACCGCACGGGCAACCCCGTGAACGACCAGTACGACCCCGTCAATTACCCCATGATCGAACTGATGAACCAAACCGGCTTCGACCTTTGCGCCGTGGGCAACCACGAATGGGACGGCAACATCGTGAATTTGCAAAACGACATCCTTCGGGCCAACTTCCCCTTCCTTTGCGCCAATGTCGTCATCCCCGACACGGTCAATCTCAGCATCAAGCCTTTCTTGACCTTTGAAAACCAAGGCGTTAAGATGGCAGTAGTCGGCATGATTGAAGTCCGCCACGATGGTATTCCGGGTGCGCATCCCGACAACCTGAAAAAAGTGAGTTTCAAACGCGCTTTCGATGTGCTTCCTAAGTACCAATACCTTAGAAACCAGAATGATGTGGTGATTTTGCTTTCGCATTGCGGCATTGAGGACGACATGGAAATAGCCCAAGCCTATCCGTGGCTCGATGCCATCATCGGCGGCCACAGCCACACCTTGATTGAGCATCCTCGCGAAACCAACGGCGTGTTAGTTACACAATCTGGCTCGCACCTGAAATTCGCCACCTTGATTAAATTAGAGGTGGAAGGCCACAAGGTTGTCAATAAAGAGGCCATTGTGCTGAATGTCAGCAAGGTAAGGAAAGAAAAACCCGAAATCAGGCAAATGGTGAACGGGTTCAACGACGCGCCCGCCTTGAACGAGCCTATCGCGACGGCGAAGACCAAGTTTGAGAACCCAGAGGAGTTGGGCTGCATGATAACCGATGCCATCCGCGAGATGAGTGGTGCCGACTTCGCCTTCCAAAACACGGGCGGGGTGCGCGTCAACTACCTGAAGAAAGGCCCCATCACCGTGAAGGATGTCTACAGCATCGATCCGTTCAACAACGATGTGGTCGTGTTCCGCATGACCGGCGAGCAGGTGAAGCGGTTCATTCTCAATTCCTACCGCAAAAACGGCGGCCATCCGTCCTACGTTTCGGGCATGACCTATCGGGTGAGCGACGACGGTAAGTCAGTGTGGATCAACATGGAAGGCACAAGTTTCTCGACCAAGAAGGTGTATAAGGTGGCCTTCAACAGTTACATGGCCTCCACGGTCAACATCGAGAGCGTCGACGACGGGCGGAGCCTGTTCAGGACTTCCGAGGAGATGATGATTGATTTTTTGCGCAGGCAAAAAGTAGTTGATTATCAGGGTGTAGTCAGAACGCATTAAAATTCTGTTTGTACGAAAAGAAAGTTTTTGTACTTTTGCAGGCTCAAATTTTGAAGATTGAAATCGAAGAAGATGAAAAAAGCATTATCGATTTTTGCAATGGCTTTATTATTAGTCAGTTGCGGACCAAAAAAGAAAGAAGTCCAGTTGATTCCCACCGAAAACTTCAATACTGAGGTGGACGGCAAGAAGGTTTCGCTTTATACCTTGCACAATGGTTTTCTGACGATGCAGGTCACCAACTACGGCGGTCGCGTAGTCGCCCTTTGGATGCCCGACAATCGCGGTAGTTTCGAGGACATCGTTCTTGGTTACGACCGTATCGAGAAGTATTTGAACAACGAAGGCGAGCGTTATTTGGGTGCCGTCGTCGGGCGTTGCGCCAACCGCATTTCCAATGCCAAATTCACTCTGAATGATGTTGAGTATCAGTTGACTAAGAATGACGGCGAGAACACGTTGCATGGCGGCCTCACTGGTGCAGACAAACGTGTTTGGGATGTGGTTTCGGTCAATGACAGCGTGATAAAGATGCACACCGTTTTTGCCGATGGCGAGGACGGTTTCCCAGGCAACCTTGATGTGAATATGAGTTACACCTTGACGCATGACAATCAGTTTGTTATCCGCTATGCGGCCACTACCGATGCCCCTACGTTGTGCAACCTTTCGCACCATTCCTTCTTCAACCTGAAGGGCGAGGGCAACGGCACCATCCTCGATCACGAACTGCAAATCAATTCGCGCTACATGACCACTATCGATGAGCACATCTTGACCACGGGCAAGTTCTCGGGCGTGAAGAATACGCCTTTCGACTTCCGCGAAAAGCACCGCATTGGCGACAACATTGGCGCCGACGACGAGCAATTGAGAAACGCGAAAGGCTACGACCACAACTGGATTATCGACAAGAGCGACCCGAAGGCCTACGCTTGGAACGCCACCCTCACCGAACCCGTCAGCGGACGCGAAATGCAGGTGTGGAGCGACCAAGTTGGTATGCAGTTCTATAGCGGTAACTTCTTCAACGGCAAGGCCATAGGCAAATGTGGCAAGCCTTTGAAATACCGTGAAGGTTTGGCCCTCGAAACGCAGTTTTTCCCTGATGCCATCAACCATGAGGCCTTGGCACCCACGCCGATTCTCAACCCCGGCGAGGAATACCATCAACTTTGCATCTACAAGTTCTCGGTGAAGCCCAAGGAAAAGAAATAAGCAATGCGAAAAATGTTGTGCCTCGTGTCGTTGGATGCGAGGCTTTTTTTATTTTTGCACAATCAAAATTGACTGTTATGCTGAAATTCAAATGTCCGCTGCTTGCGGTTACCGACATGGAGAAATCCATTGAGTTTTATGAAGAACTGATTGGCGACAGGGTCGCGATGAACTTTGGCGAGAATGTTGTGTTTGAGGGCGGTTTCGCGCTTCAGGAGATGAAGACTTGGAAGGCCATGATCCACACAGAGAACGTGCGCCGCAAGAACAACGCCGTTGAACTTTATTTCGAGGAGGAAAACTTTGACCGTTTCCTCGAATACCTGAAGGAATTCCCCAAACTCAAGTATGTGCACGGCGTGGAGGAAATGCCTTGGGGTCAGCGAGTGGTTCGCTTCTATGACCCTGATTTCCATATCATTGAAGTGGGTGAGGCGATGGATGCAGTCATCAAGAAACTGTTGAAATCGGGCTTGACGGTGGAGCAGGTTTCCGAAAAGAGCCAATATCCCATCGAATACGTCAAGCGGTTCGCGTGATGAATTACCTTTCTGTCAATTCCATCTCCAAGTCATTCGGAATCAAGACTTTGTTTGCCGATGTCACCTTTGGCATTGAGAAGGGTGACAAAACCGCCTTGATTGCCACGAATGGATCGGGCAAATCGACCATGCTAAAGATTTTGGTAGGGAAGGAGTCGCCCGACACAGGGACGATTACCTACGCCAACGACTTGAAAATCGGCTACTTGGAACAACTGCCCGTGTATCCCGCCGGAACACGGATTTCCGATTTGCTCGACGACCTGAACGAGGAGCAACACCTGAAAGCGCGACAATATTTGACCCGCTTTGCGCTCAATGATTTGGAGCAATCCGTTGACGAACTTTCGGGTGGACAGGTGAAACGCTTGGCTTTGGCATTGGTGCTCTTGCATGAGCCTGATTTCCTGATACTTGACGAGCCAACCAACCACTTGGATGTGGAGATGGTGGAATGGTTGGAGAAGTTTCTCACCCAATCCAGCATGACCCTGCTAATGGTCACGCACGACCGCTATTTCCTTGACAGAGTGTGCAATAAGATTTTTGAACTCTACCAAGGCGTGATGTACACCCACAACGGCAACTTCGACTATTATGTGCAGAAAAGCCGCGAGCGAGAGGAGGTGAAACGCGCCACGGCGGAGCGCAACAGCCAACTGCTGAAGTATGAATTGGAATGGATGCGCAGCACGCCGCAAGCCCGCACGGGCAAGTCGAAAAGCCGCATCGATGCCTTTTACGACTTGAAGGAACGCTCGAAATACCAGGAACAGGACGAGCGTTTGGAGTTTGGCTTGCAGATGCAAAGGCTGGGCGGCAAGATACTGGAAATGAGCAATGTGTCGAAATCCTACGGCGAGCTTGCCGTTTTGAAGGACTTCGATTATGTTTTCAAGCGTGGCGAGCGCATCGGACTGATTGGGAAAAACGGCGTGGGAAAATCGACTTTCCTCAACCTCATAACAGGCTCTGTCTTGCCTGACCGTGGCCGTATAAAGACTGGTGAAACAGTGAGTTACGGCTATTACCGACAAGAAGGCATCAAATTCGATGAGGGCAAGAGCGTGATTGACACCGTGCGCGACATCGCCGAGGTGGTCAATTACGGCAAGGACAAGGTCTATACCGCCGACCAACTTTTGGCGCATTTCATGTTCCCCTACAAGATGCACCGCCAGCCCGTGGCCTTGCTCAGCGGAGGCGAGAAACGGCGGCTTTACTTGCTCACCGTGCTCGTCAGCAATCCCAACTTCCTCATCCTTGACGAGCCAACCAATGACTTGGACCTCTTGACTTTACAGAAGTTGGAGGAATTTCTGCAAGGCTACAAAGGATGCCTTTTGGTGGTTTCGCACGACCGTTTCTTCATGGATGAAGTCGTTGACCAACTCTTTGTGTTTCAAGGCGATGGCAACGTAAAAGGTTTCATGGGCAATTACAGCCAATACAAGGACTATCTCGACGCGAAGCAAAAAGAGGAACGCAAGGAAAAAGCGGCGGAAAAGAAAGATGAGCCTCGTCCCGTCAAGCAGCGCGAGAAGGTGAAACGCTCTTTCAAGGAACAGCGTGAGTATGAGAACCTTACCAAAGAAATGGCCGAACTTGAGGCCGAAAAACAAACCCTCACTGAAGCCTTAAACAGCGAAACCGACTACCAGAAACTCCACGAAATGGGCAACCGCTTGCAGGAGATCAAGGATTTGCTGGACGAGAAGGAATTGCGGTGGTTAGAGTTGGATGAAATTGGAGGATAAAGAATGAAAAACAGAAAGATAATAGTATTATTTTTTGCGCTCTTAGGTTTATCCGCCTGCGTTCCAGGTGAGACGGATTATCAGGTGGGCGTGATGTATCTTGGCCATACCGAGGGTGTTAACTTCTTCTCTCAGGGCGACGTGAATCTCGTCGCCGATGGCGACTTCAACATTACGAACACGGGTACCAGTCAGGTGGAGTTTGCCTTTGTGAAGGATTTGGTGTATCGCCTGAGCATGGTCAACAAAATCCCGAGAGACGGTTGGACGGACACCATCGAGCACATCAACCTACAAGACGGCTATGTGGGTCGCCTGCTCTTGGATGACGGCACCTACGAATACTGCCGCTTCTGCGTCCACACCATCGATTACGACATGAACGCGGACCAGTATATACTGTTTAAGTATCAGAGTAAGTTCGTGACGAAATAAAGAGTTATGATTCAAGAGCTTGCCGAAGGACTGACCTTGACCATTTTGTCAATGTGGATAGATTTTCCCCATAATTGCAAAGTGTTTTTTTTTCTTGTTTTTATGGGTGAAATGATATATCTTTGCAAGTTAAATGTCATTTATCCATGTAATGAACCCAATCACCCCATATCACGCCAAGTTTTTTGCCCATTATCTGACAAGGCGTTTGCCTGCCAATAATCGGGACAAACTGACGGCATCCTTGCACGATGCGCAGGTGGATTTGACCCCGCACCAAATTGATGCCGCCTTGTTTGCCTTCAAGTCGCCGCTGTCGAATGGGGCGATTTTGGCTGACGAGGTTGGTTTGGGCAAAACCATCGAGGCGGGAATCATCCTTTCGCAGCAATGGGCCGAACACAAACGCCGGTTGCTCATCATCTGCCCTGCCAATTTGCGCAAGCAATGGTCGGCGGAGTTGATGGAGAAGTTCTTCTTGCCTTCGGCGATTCTCGAGACGAAAACGTTCAATCAGGAAATCGAGAAGGGAAACTTTAATCCGTTCAGCCGTGAGGAAGTCGTGGTTTGTTCTTATCAGTTTGCGCGGGCAAAAGCCGCTTATCTGAAACAAACCGCGTGGGATTTGGTGGTGATTGACGAGGCGCATAGGCTTCGCAATGTGTATAAACCGACCAATCGCATCGCCAACACACTGAAAGAGGCCTTGCTCAAGCGGAAAAAAATACTGCTGACGGCCACACCGCTGCAAAATTCCATCCTCGAATTGTATGGCTTGGTGTCCATCATTGATGATTTCGTTTTTGGCGACTTGAAAAGTTTCAAGAGCCAATACAGCAAGGCCTTGACGGAAAGCGACTACCGCAGCCTTCGGAGCCGATTGCAGCCTGTTTGCAAACGCACCTTGCGCCGTCAGGTGTTGGAATACATCAAGTTCACGAAGCGTGTGGCCATTTGCGAGGAATATTATCCGACCGACAACGAACAGAAACTGTATGAATTGGTTTCGGAGTATTTGCAGCGACCTGTGTTGCACGCCTTGCCCAACAGCCAGCGGCAATTGATGACGATGATTTTGCGCAAATTGCTGGCTTCTTCCACATACGCAATTTACGGAACGCTTTCACGCCTCATCGAGCGTCTGGAGGCTATTCTCGCCCATCAGGAAACCAAGGTGGAATGGGATGCCACAACACTGGATTACGATGGCTTGGACGACAACATCGACTATTGGCTTGACGACGATGAGGAGGAAACGTATGCATTTATGGCCAACGAATCCGCTCCTGCATACGGCTTGCATCCCAATGAGATAGAGGGAATCAAGAACGAATTGGAGGACTTGAAGGAATTTCAGGCGTTGGCGGCAAAAATCAGGAAAAACAGCAAGGCAGAACATTTGTTCATCGCCTTGAACAAGGGCTTTGAGGAATTGGAACGCTTGGGCGCCAACAAGAAGGCTTTGCTTTTTACAGAATCGAGGCGGACGCAGGATTTCCTGTTTGAGTTGTGCGAGAAAAACGGCTACAAAGGAAAGGTCGTGCTGTTCAACGGCTCGAACAGCGACAAACGCTCAACGGCCATCTACAAGGATTGGCTCGAAAAGCACAAAGGCAGCAGCAAAATCACGGGTTCGGCTACCGCCGACAAACGCGCCGCCATCGTGGATTTCTTCCGCGACAACGCCACGATAATGATTGCAACCGAGGCGGCGGCGGAAGGCATCAACCTTCAGTTTTGCTCTTTGGTGGTCAACTACGACATGCCTTGGAACCCCCAGCGCATCGAGCAACGCATTGGGCGTTGCCATCGTTATGGACAGAAACACGACGTGGTGGTGCTCAATTTCCTCAACAAGCGCAATGCCGCCGATGTGCGCGTCTATGAGTTGCTGAACGAGAAGTTCCAACTTTTCAGCGGCGTGTTTGGCGCCAGCGACGAAGTATTAGGCAGCATCGGCAACGGCGTGGATTTCGAGAAGCGCATCACGCAGATTTACAACGAATGCCGCACCACTGAAGAGATAGAACAAGCCTTCGACCAACTGCAAGAGGAACTCCGCGCCGAGATTTCAGACAAGATGCTGAAGGCGCGCTCAACCTTGTTGGAGAATTTCGACGAGTCGGTGAGCGAAAAACTCCGCACGGAGTTGGCTTCGAGCCTGACCAACCTCAACTTGTTTGAGAAACGCCTGTGGCAACTGACCAAATACGCCTTGAAAGGGCAAGCTGTCTTTGACGACGAACATCACACTTTTTCCATCCGTAACGGTGGCTCCTATTGTATGGTCGTGCCCAAGGACGGCGAGCGGAAAAGCGATGTTGAGGTGCCCGACCACGCGCAGATTTACCGCGTGGGTCATCCTTTGGCCCAAAGCATCATCGCGCACTATCAGAAATTGGACTTGCCCTCCCACGAAGTGACCTTCGACTACAGCCACACTCCCGTGAAAGTGGCCTTGCTTGAAAGCCTTTGCGGGCAATCGGGATGGATGCGGGTGGAGAAATACACTATTGAGGCCTCCGACCCCGAGGACAATCTGCTGTTGGCTTGCTTCACCGATGATGGCAAGCCCGTTGCTGCCGATGTGGCCGAAAGGATGTTCTCGCTCAATGCCTTGGAAGGGAAAGCCGAACAAATGCCGAGCGAAATGGCTTCGTGGCTCGAAAAAGCCATACAAGAGCAAGCGGAAACGGCCAAAAACGAGAACTACAAGCGCAACCAAGTGTTTTTTGACACTGAAATCGAGAAACTTAACCTTTGGGCCGACGATGTGAAAATTGGCTTGGAGCGCGAAATCAGCGACCTTGACGCGGAAATCAAGTTGCGCAAGTCGGAGGCGCGGAAAATGACCCAATTGGAGGACAAGATTGCGGCGCAGCGCGAGGTGAAAGACCTCGAGAAACGCCGCAGCGAGAAACGCCGCAGCCTCTTCGACGCGCAAGACGAAGTGGACGCGCAAAAGGACAAACTCTTCGATGAAGTGGAGCAAACCCTTCGGCAAAAGAGGACTACGGAACAAACATTGTTTAATATAAGATGGAGGATAATATAATGACACTGGAAGAATTTGTATTTGATTTACCTTTGTATCAGAAAATTGATGCAAAAAATGGGTACGATGATATTATTGCATTATTAGAAAAAGCAGACGAAAGTGTTTCTGTTGAAGGATATAATTCTTTCAAGAAAAAGAATACAACATACTATATATTAAAAGGAATATGTAGCCTTAGAGAATACTACGATT
This sequence comes from uncultured Bacteroidales bacterium, assembly GCA_947166105.1. Taxonomy (GTDB): domain Bacteria; phylum Bacteroidota; class Bacteroidia; order Bacteroidales; family F082; genus Limimorpha. The sequence goes on along the minus strand of CAMVCZ010000010.1, from coordinate 1,645 downwards.
TTTCTAAAAATAGTGCTGAGGAAGAAGAGTTTTATGTGGTAAAAGATAATTTTATTAATGCGCCACAACTAATGAATGAAATAGGAGTAAAATCAATTATTTTAAAATGCAGGAGATATGGTGATACTATTGCGATTGATTTGTATTACAACTATGAAGAAAAGATATTAATGAAAGTTGGCCAATATCCTTCTGTTGCTGACATTCATATCGGACAAGTGAAGCAATATGATAAAGTGTTGGAGAAACCAATATTGAGAGAGTTTACAAAGGCCATCGGTCTTGCTGCAAATGGTGTGGGAATCGGGTCGTTTGTATATCTAAGGAGAATATTTGAAAATCTTGTTTTTCAGGCTTTTGATGAGGCGAAGAAAGACGGTGCTGCTATTGACCATTTTGAAAGCATGCGGATGGAAGAAAAGATAAAAGTGTTGAAAGGTTATCTGCCATCATTCATTGTTGAAAATAATAGCATTTATGGTATTTTAAGCAAAGGTATTCATGAGTTGACAGAAGAAGATTGTTTGGCCTATTTTGATTGTATGCGCCAAAGCATTGAACTAATTCTTGACGAAAGACTTGTACAATTGGAAAAGAAGAAAAAGATAGATGAAGTAAAAAAAACACTGAATACTATAACTTCACAGATAAAGAAATAACCATGCCCCAAAACAAACCACAAAAACTTGAACTCACCTGGATAGGCAAGGACGATGAGCGCGAAGCCATCGAGCCGCGCATCCTCATTGAAGACCCGAAATACAGCTACGGCGACACCGAAAGCGGCAATATGCTCATCCACGGTGACAATCTGCTGGCATTGAAGGCCTTGGAGCAGCAATACTCCAACTCCATCAAGTGCATTTATATTGACCCGCCTTTTAATACAGGTGCAAGAATTGATGCTGATGGAAAAGAAATTGGTTATGATGATGGAGTAGAGCATTCGATTTGGTTAAGCATGATGTATGAACGCTTTGAAATCATTTATAAACTGTTGAAAGATGATGGAGCGTTATTTGTTCACCTTGATGACAACGAAGCTGACTATTGCAAGATAATTCTTGATGAGATTTTCGGTAGAGACAATTTTATGAACCGAATAACAATTGATGCTCGTTCACCTTCTGCATTTAGCACGGTCAATCCAGGAATGTTTGTCGCTTCAGAGTATGTGCTGTATTACGCAAAAAAGAGGAAATTGTTAAATGAAAAACAATTACGAGCAAAACGCAATCCTGATTATGCGTATAATAAGTATATCGTTAATTTTGAAAGACCTTATACCGAATGGAGATTTCTTCCTGTAGCTCAAGTTTTTAATGAAAGAGTTACTATGAAATCAAGTAGCCCTGAAACAGTGATAAAAAAGTATAATGAGTTTATTATTGAAAATGCTGAAAGGATTTGTAGATATACCGCTATCAGTGACACAGGGGCAGGCGCAAAAATTCTAGAGCTTAAAAACATGTCATTGAGGAATCCTAATACTATCTTTTATTTAAAAAGAGAAGGATTGGATGACGTTTATGTAATTAATGGGCAACAATTGGCATTCTATAACAAAAATATTAGGAACATAAATGGTGAACGTTGTGCAACAATGCCATTAACGGATATTTGGACTGATATTGCATGGGAAGGT